>JAGAJN010000022.1 GCA_017828975.1 Oscillospiraceae bacterium
AGGTGAATATTATGGAAATCAAAGGCTATACATACGGCTGGGACAGTCACAAGGGAATGCTCGGCACGGAAAAATCGGCAGAATCCATAAAGGCAATGGCGGCAATGGGCGGAAACTGGGCGTGTCTTGCCTTTGCGGTGACACAGGAGAAATTTTCCTCCACCCGCTTCGGCTTCGATTACAGATGGTGCAATACCGACCGTGAGATAGAAAAGGGCATTGCACAGCTGAAGGAAAACGGTCTGAAGGTATGCTTAAAGCCTATGCTGAACTGTGAGGACGGTACATGGAGAGCGAATATCACATTCCCCGAAAGAGAATTTCCCGTTTACGACAAGACGGGAAAGCTTGTGAGCTACTGGAACGAGTGGTTTTCCTGCTACACCGCTTTTATCTGTCATTATGCGGAAATTGCGGAGTATACGGGCTGTGAAATGCTCTGTATCGGCTGTGAAATGATAGGCACGGAGCATAAGGAAGCGGAGTGGCGTGAGCTTATCGCAAAGGTCCGTGAGATATATCACGGCCCGCTTGTGTACAATGCAAATCACGGTAAAGAGGAAAATGTCAATTGGTTTGATGCGCTGGATTATATCGGAACATCGGCATATTATCCCGTGGCAAGGGAGGGGGGAGCGTCCTCCGAGGAAATGCTGAAAGCATGGGAGCATCACAAAAAGGGTCTTGAATATATCGCCGAAAAGTTCCGCAAGAAGATAATTTTTATGGAAATAGGCTGCCGAAACGCCAGGGGCTGTGCCGTTATTCCGTGGGATTTCGTTCACGTGGAATATCCCCGTGACGAGGACGAGCAGTATAATTTCTATGAAAGCGCATTAAAGGCTATGTGGGACGAACCGTATTTTGCGGGATTTTTCTGGTGGGATTGGAAAACCTTCCTGCTGCCGCCCGAAAAGATCGCCGAGGACACCGATTTCGGCATTCACGGCAAAAAAGCGGAAAAGCTGCTGACGGATTGGTATACAAACAAATAAAACGGAGCGTGACGTAATGGACAAACAGAAAGCCGCAAAAATTATCCTGATAATTTCCTTTGTTCCTTATGGATTGGTGCTTTTGAGCGGCATTTTCGGTGCGATTTTCGGAGTGGGATTTTTCTTTGATACGGTCTATGGTTTGGACGGTTTTCTTATCGGTATTCTGGGAGCGGGTATGTCAATGATCTATATCCCCATAATACCCGCCTGTCTTATCTATCAAATAGTTTACCTTATCAGAAGCAAGGTGGAATTCCTGAAAAAGATACCGTTTAAAAAATTTGCACCTGTTGCGGGCGGCATTGCTTTGGTCATTATCGGGGTGATACTTGTAAACAGTTTCGAATACGAAATAAGTGCCGCAATTCAGAAAAATGCCGCAAAAAGAATGTTGAAAAACGCCGAGGAAAAGATAGAATACGATATGGCGGAGTATGATCTTGACGGCATTTTCGGCTTTAAGGATTGTATTCACGACTGTATTCTTGTGGATTACGACAAAAACGAGGTGGGTCTGCTTTACAGTGCGGGCTATGACGAATACTGGTCGGTTAGGCTCGCCCCGACAGACGGTAAAACAGTCGAGTCTATGGAAAGAAAATATATACTGCAAGCGGAAATCCCGCTGAATTCTCCGGGAAAACGGCTGCTGACATTTTCGGAAAATCCGTCAAACAGTCACCGCACTATCGCTATGGTAATGGAAATGTCGGACGGCAGCGTTTTGTATGCCGATAATATCTGTGAACCCGATACGGGATATACCCGATACAGCGGCTTGAACAGTTCTATCTTCCGAATTAAAGCCGAGGACGAGGAGCAATGAAAAGCCGTTCCCCGACAAAATGTCGGGGAACGGCTTCGTTCGTATTTTTTCGGAAAATCAGCTTCCGATGGAGGAAACAACGGAAGCGGGGTCTATCCAGCTGCCGTTTTGCTTAACGCCGAAATGCAGGTGGGACGGCTCGGCGATTTCCGCTTCGACGCTGCCCACCGCACCGATAACGCTGCCTGCGCTGACGGTATCTCCCGTCTTGACGGAAACGGTTTTGTCAAGACCGTAGTAGTGTCCCTCAATGCCGTTTCCATGGTCGATAACGACGCACACGCCCCACATGGGGTCGTCACGGACTTCGGTGACTGTGCCCGTGCTCATGGACTTGACGGTCGCTCCCGCATCGGCTCTGATGTCAACGCCGTCGTGGGTTTTCCAGACGTTCAAAGTGGTGGACTTCACCAGCTCGCCGTTTGAGAAGCTGCCGATTATCTCGCCGTTTACGGGACGCACCATAGGCTGATAGGAGGGGGCTTCGGTGGGAAGTATCTCCTTTTCCGCTTCGGGGACGGTGACTGCTGCGGACACCTCAGCTTCGGGTACGTTTGTGACGATAACGTCAGCTTCGGTGATGATAGGTTCTGATGCAATGACAGGCTCGGTCACCACCTCCGCTTCGCCGTGGAGCACCTCGGGAAGCTCGGTTTCAGGCTCCTGCATACTGTTATATGCGAAAAATCCCGCCGCAGCCGCAGCTGTAAGCACTGCCGCCGTTGAAATGTAGAGTACCTTGCCCTTTAAAATACTTTTCATGATTAACATTCCTTCCTTTCTTGTGTTGGCTGTTCCTTGCCGCTGACATTAGTTTTGACAGATTTTTTATCTATATTCGCAGACGGGAAAATTTTTTTCCGAATTTTTTCGGGACATTATAATAGGAATAGCGGCTTCGTTCACGGATAATTTACAAATAAAATTCGGAACCCTATTGACAAATCGAGCGCAATGGTGTATAATGTCAAAGGTTAATAAAGCAGAACGTTCATAACGCTTCTCACCGTATCGTTTAAAATGTATACGGTCAATACAGTTACCGATATGGCGGGCGTGCTATACGTTGGCGTCGGTGTTTGTATGGGTGAGAACTTTCTGCGTTTTCGCTCATTTTTATTTTGCTTGGAGGTGCTTTGCCATCAGTACAAACAACAAAGAACTGCAGATCAACGAAGAGATCAGGGATAAAGAGATCCGTGTCATCGACGTTGACGGCACTCAGCTGGGTGTTATTTCCTCAAAAGAGGCTCAGAAGATCGCTTATGAAAAGAATCTCGACCTCGTAAAGATCGCTCCGCAGGCAGAACCGCCCGTATGCCGCATCATGGACTACGGAAAGTATTGCTTTGAACAGAGCAAGCGGGAAAAGGAAGCTAAGAAGAACCAGAAGGTCGTTGAGATAAAGGAGATAAGAATGTTCTCCACTATCGACACACATGACTTTGAAACAAAGGTAAATCAGGCGATCAAGTTCCTGAAATCGGGAGATAAGCTTAAGGTTTCCGTAAGGTTCAGGAAAAGAGCTATTGCACATCCCCATCTCGGAGAGGAACTGCTGGAGAAATTCAAGGTTGCTTGTGCAGAGGCGGGCGTTGTTGACAAGCCCTCGAAAATGGAAGGACGCAGCCTGGTTATGTTCATTTCTCCGAAATCGGGAAAATGATCTGCGTTTGCACAGAGCATACAGCTATTGACCGGAGTACGCTGTTTCGCAGCTGACTCAAATAGTATGTCTAATATTAAGGAGGAATATATTATGCCAAAGCAGAAGACTCATTCCGGCGCAAAGAAGCGTTTCAAGCTCACAGGCACCGGCAAGGTTAAATACCAGAAGACCAACAAAAGACACAGACTCACTCAGAAGGCTCACAAGAGAAAGAGAATAGCTAGAACAGCAGGCGTTTGCGGCTCTGCAAATGCACCTGTAATCAAGCAGCTGATCCCTTACAAGTAATCGACACGGGTGATGTTTTAAACTAAAATTTATTAATGGAGGTATAAGATTATGGCTCGTGTTAAGGGAGCAATGATGACTCGAAAGAGAAGAAATAAAACTTTAAAGCTTGCTAAGGGCTATTGGGGCGCAAAGAGCAAGCATTTCAAGATGGCTAAGGAAGCCGTAATGAAATCCGGCAACTACGCTTACATCGGCAGAAGACTGAAGAAGCGTGATTTCAGAAAGCTCTGGATCACAAGAATTTCTGCGGCTTGCAAGATGAACGGAATGAACTATTCCACATTCATGAACGGTCTTAAGAAGGCGGGCGTTACTCTCAACAGAAAGATGCTCTCCGAGATCGCTATCAACGATGCGGCAGGCTTCACAGCTCTTACCGAAAAGGCTAAGGCTGCTCTTTAATCAAACAAAATAAAGTCAGAAGTAAACGGCGGCGGTAAAGATTGCCGCCTGCTTCTGGCTTTTTGCTTTTATTGAGGTGTTTATGCTTAAATTTAAGGAAATTTCATCGAAGGATAACGCCAATATCAAGCTTTGCAGAAAGCTTTCCGACAGCCGAAAAGCCCGCAGGGAACAGGGTTTGTTCCTGCTGGAGGGCGCAAGACTTGTCTGCGATGCACTAAAGGAAAATGCAGAGCTTCACCTTGTTTTTTTCACTCGGACCGCTTTGGAAAAGGCGGAAAACGGAGAGGGAAAATACGGCGAAGCATTGAATTTGCCTGACGGTGTCCCCCGATTTGTTATCCCCGATGAGCTGGGCGAAAAGATCTCGGGAACGGAGGGCACTCAGGGAGTTTTTGCGGTGTGCAAAATTCCGTCAGCCGTGAACGAAATGATCAGCGGCGGAAAATATGTTGTTCTGCACACCTTACAGGACCCGGGAAATATGGGCACTGTCATTCGGACGGCAGATGCTCTCGGCGTTGACGGTGTTATCACTGTGGGCTGCTGTGACCTGTATAACCCGAAAACGGTCAGGTCGGCAATGGGTGCGCTGCTTCGGGTAAACGTTATGGAAATGTCCGAAGAGGAAATGTTTGACGCACTCCGTTCAAAGGGCATAAAAACCTGTGCCGCAGTTATTGACAGACATGCGGTCTCGGTGAAGGAATGTGATTTTTCCTCGGGTGCGGCGGTTATTATCGGAAATGAGGGCAGCGGATTGCCCCGTGAAACTGCCGAAAAATGTGACGAACGCATCACCATAAAAATGCACGGCACAGCCGATTCGCTGAACGCCGCCGCTGCCGCCTCCATACTTATGTGGGAGCTTATGAACTGATGCTATTGAGGAGCTGTGAAATATGAATACCGAAGAGCTGCTGTATCTGATATGGTTCGTTCAGACCTTTGGCGGCGGAAATCATAGGATCTCTCAGATAATTTCCGCTTACGGAAGCGCATATGCCGCATATTGCGCCGTAACGGGGGGAGAAGCACTTGCAGCTGAGATAATTACCGCATATGAACAGCGTGCAGCTGCCGCTTCGTCTGTTGAGGACAGCAAAAATATTTTGGGCTACTGCGAGAGAAAGAATATCAAGCTTATCCCCGATCATTCAGATGAATATCCCGAACGGCTGAAAAACATCTACAATCCGCCCCCTTTACTGTTTTGCCGAGGTAAAACGGAGATACTTGCGGATGAGCTTTCTTTGACCGTCGTCGGCACAAGGCACCCATGTGATTACAGCGTAAGGGTCTGCGATAGGCTCGCAGGGCAGCTGGCTGAGCTGGGATTTACCATAGCTAGCGGATTTGCCGTGGGAATTGACATCACAGCCCATCTGGCAGCGGTAAGAAACGGCGGCAAAACAGTTTCCGTTTTGGGCTGCGGACTTGACGTGGATTATCCCGGACAGAATGTTCAGTATCGTGAGGAGATAATGGAAAACGGCGTTTTTGTCAGCGAAAAGCTGCCGCTGGAGCAAGGCTCAAAAACAAGCTTTCCTCTGAGAAACCGAATCCTTTCGGGGCTTTCGCTGGGAACTGTTGTGGTGGAAGGCTCGCTGAGAAGCGGTTCTTTGGTAACGGCTTCGCTGGCTGTTCAGCAGGGGAAGGACGTTTTCTGTATTCCCGCTGCGGATATTTTTGACAGCCGTTTTTCGGGAAACTCGGCACTTATCAGGGACGGTGCAAAATACGTTGCGTCGGTGAGTGATATTACCGACGAATACTGCGTAAACTATTCCGACAGGCTTGCAAGGCTCAGCGAAACGGAGCGTCATTCGCCGTTTTTTGATACGATGAATCCCAATGCGGACAGACCTGTTTACGATGCGGCGGATATTTCCGAGAAGCCCGCAAAGCCAAAGCCCGTTGATCTTTCGGAGCTGACCGAGGAACAGGCTGCGGTGGTGAAATATCTCAGCGAAAACGGCGAAACCGCTGCCGACGACATTGCCGATGCGCTGGACTGCGATGTTTCACAGCTCTTTTCCGTTCTGACCGAGCTGGAGCTTATGGGGAGAATAAGTCAGTCGGCAGGTCAGCATTATTCGATAGGTTAATTTCGCTTTTATGCGTTTTTATAGATAGAACGCTGCGGATATTCCGCTTATATCTGCGGCAATAGTTCAGAACATTAAAGCGGAGAAATGGATATAGATTATGTCGAAATTAGTAATAGTTGAGTCACCTGCAAAGGCAAAAACCATCAAGAAATATCTGGGCGATGATTTTGAAGTTGTCGCTTCCATGGGACACGTCCGAGATCTTCCCAAGTCCAAGCTGGGCGTTGATGTTGACAACGGCTTTGAACCCGTTTACACCGACATCAAGGGAAAGGAAGATCTAATAAAATCCCTGAAAAAGGAAGCAAAGAAAAGCGATCAAGTCTATCTCGCAACCGACCCCGACCGTGAGGGTGAAGCTATTTCATGGCATCTTGCGCAGATGCTTGACCTGCCACTTGACGCTGCGGACAGAGTTACATTCAACGAGATAACAAAGAGCGGAGTTCAGGCAGGTATGGCAGCTCCGAGGAAGATAGACATTGACCTGGTGAACGCTCAGCAGGCAAGGCGTATTCTTGACAGAATTGTGGGCTACAAGCTTTCGCCCTTCCTCTGGAAAAAGGTCAGAAGAGGTCTTTCTGCGGGACGTGTTCAGTCGGTTGCCGTCAGCATTATCGTTGACAGGGAAAAGCAGATACAGAATTTCAAGCCCGAGGAATATTGGTCCATCGACGCAAAAATGACCGCTCCGTCAAGCAAGAAGCAGTTTGGTGCGTCATTCTGGGGCGTCGGCGGAAAAAAGACCGAGCTTCACAGTCAGGCGGAAACAGATGCAATTCTCCAAAAGCTGGACGGTGCGGAGTTTAAGGTAACGGGCGTGAAAAAGTCCGTCAGAAGGAAATCTCCCGCTGCTCCCTTCACCACCTCTACCATGCAGCAGGACGCTTCAAAGCGGCTGGGCTTCAGTGCATCAAAGACCATGAAAACCGCTCAGACACTTTACGAGGGCGTTGAGATAGAGGGCATGGGCGCTGTCGGTCTTATCACATATATGAGAACGGACAGCCTGCGTATTTCCGATGAAGCAAGGGCTGCCGCTTACGACTATATCCAGGGCGTTTACGGCAAGGATTACATTCCGTCATCTCCGAAAATTTACAAATCCAAGGCAAATGCACAGGACGCTCACGAAGCAATTCGTCCCTCAATGCCGTCCCTTACACCCGAAAAGGTAAAGAGCAGCTTGACCACAGAACAGTACAAGCTTTACAAGCTTATTTGGGAGAGATTTATCGCTTCTCAGATGGCAAATGCTCTTATGGACACCGTTTCCGTTGAGATAGAAGCAAACGGCGTAAATCTCCGTGCTACGGGATATTCCGTGAAGTTTGACGGCTTCACCGTGCTTTATGAGGAGTCCAAGGACGAGGAGAAATCCGTTCTTCCCGAAATTAACGAGGGTGACATTCTCAAGCTGAAATCCATCGAGGGAAATCAGCATTTCACACAGCCCCCCGCAAGATATACCGAAGCAACGCTTATCAAGGCTCTTGAAGAAAACGGCATCGGAAGACCGTCCACCTACGCACCGACCATTTCGACCATAATCAACCGTCTTTACGTTGAAAAGGACGGAAAGGCGTTGAAGCCGACAGGTCTGGGCGAGGTCACAACTCAGCTGATGAAGGACCATTTCAAGAAGATAGTTGACGCAAAGTTTACAGCGGGAATGGAAAACAGCCTTGACGAGGTTGAAATGGGCAAAAAGGACTGGGTGCAGACACTTGACGAGTTCTACAAGGAGTTTGCCGATACCCTCAGCGAAGCCGAAAAGGCGATGGACGGCAAGCGTATCAAAGTCCCCGACGAGGAAACCGACGAGGTCTGCGAGGTCTGCGGAAAGCCTATGGTAATAAAGATCGGACGCTTCGGAAAATTCCTTGCCTGCACAGGCTTCCCAGACTGCACAAACACCAAGCGTATCGTCAAGGACACAGGCGGAGTTTGTCCCAAGTGCGGCAAAAAGGTATTACAGAAAAAGTCCAAGAAGGGCAAGAAATATTTCGGCTGTGAGGATAATCCCACCTGTGATTTTATGACATGGGATACGCCGACCTCCGACAAATGCCCCAAGTGCAATGACGGCACAACGCTGTTCAAAAAGGGCGGAAAAATGTTCTGCCTCAAAGAGGGCTGCGGCTACGAGGTGGCTGTCAGAAAGGAAAAGTGACGCATTATGATTTGTTCAAATTGCAAGGTTGATATGAAAAAAGCTGTTATGAATGCGGCGACAGGCGGCGTGCTTTATATAGCAAATGACGAGAAAGCGGACAACAAGCTTTTTTCTGTTAAGAAAAGCTCAAAGGTAAACTGCTTCTGCTGTCCCGAATGCGGAAAGATCGAGCTTTATGCGGCAGATGCAACGCTTTTTAAGGATAATAAAGATGAATGATACAGTTACGGTCATAGGTGCGGGGCTGGCGGGCTGCGAGGCGGCTCATCAGCTGTCCATGCGTGGGATAAAGGTCAGGCTTTGTGAGATGAAGCCCGAAAAATATTCCCCCGCACATAAATATCACGGATTTGCGGAGCTTGTCTGCTCAAATTCTTTGAAGGCAAGCAGGGTAAATTCGGCGGCGGGTCTGCTTAAAGAGGAAATGCGCAGGCTTGGCTCTGTCGTTGTGGAATGTGCGGAAAAGACCGCTGTTCCTGCGGGCGGTGCGCTGGCTGTTGACCGTGAAAAATTCTCCGACAGTGTGACGGACGCTATTGTGAATGACCCGAATATCACCGTTGTAAGCGGCGAAATTCAGTCTATCCCCGAGGGAAATGTTATTATCGCAAGCGGTCCGCTGACATCGGGCGGTCTTGCGGAGGACATTAAGCGGCTGACGGGAGATTATCTCAGCTTCCACGATGCCGCCGCTCCCATTGTCACATATGAGTCACTTAACAAGGACAGGATATTCTTTGCAGCACGGTACGGACGGGGAGATGATGATTACATCAACTGCCCCTTTACCAAGGAGGAATATACGGCTTTTTATGAGGCGATAGTTTCCGCAGAATCTGCTCCGCTCCACGATTTTGACCGAGAAAAGGACGCTTCGGGACGGGACGATTTCACCGTTTACGAGGGCTGTATGCCAATTGAGGTGCTGGCAAAGCGGGGCGAGGAAACTATGCGTTACGGGGCAATGAAGCCCGTGGGACTGACCGACCCCGTCAGCGGAAGGCGTCCTTATGCAGTCGTTCAGCTTCGCAAGGAAAATTCGGCGGGAACGCTTTACAACATTGTGGGCTTTCAGACAAATCTGAAATTCGGCGAGCAGAAGCGGGTATTTTCGCTTATTCCCGGTCTGGAAAATGCCGAGTTTGTCCGCTACGGCGTTATGCACAGAAATTCCTTTATCAATTCGCCGAAGATACTTTCGGGAGATTTTTCTCTCAGAGAATATCCGAATATTTTCTTTGCGGGACAGATAACGGGCGTTGAGGGCTACACCGAGTCCGCCGCTTCGGGAATTATGGCGGGCATAAATATGGCAAGACGCTTAAACGGTCGGGACACTCTTATCCTCCCGCCCGAAACAATGATAGGCGGGCTGTCAAGATACATCTCCGACCCGACCGTGACGAATTTCCAGCCTATGGGCGCAAATATGGGCATTCTGCCCGACATCGGCGTTCGCATAAAGGACAAGCAGCAGCGTTATCAGGCGGTTGCGGACAGGGCTTTGACGGCATTTGAGGAGTATATGAGCGACAAAAAATGAGGTTATAATATGGAAGATTTCACGCTGAATATCAAGCTGAATACCGAGGACAGCAAAAGGCTGTTTTTCTATTCGCTATTTAAAAGGAACGTGGGGACGGCGGTCATGATGGCGGCTTTTCTGCTGTTTTTTGTGCTTATGCCAAGCTATTGGTTTTTTATGGGTGCTGTTCGGCTGAATTTTGGCGTTTTGCTGACAATATATGTTGCGTCCGTCTGGTGTCTGATATTTTCTTCCTATTTTAGGATAAAAAAGACGACCTATTATGGCGAAGGTGAGTACCGTTTTTCAGAGGACGGATTGTGTATTTTTGAGAAATATGCAATGAATTTTATCCCGAGAAATGAGCTTTTCAGCTGCGAAGAGTCAGCGGAAATGTTTTTGATATTTACAGGAAAAAGCGTGGCGTATCTTCTGCCCAAGCGTGATCTGACTGTTTACGAGGGGGAAAATATCCGTCGGTATTTCGGAAATAAGCTTCAAAAAAAGGGAAAGCTTTCCGATGAAAAATTCGGCGGTCAGCGTTGTGAGGGTTTCTTTTTTGATGATGAAAGCGTTATTTCCGAAGCTGAAATTATTCCCGATAAGGGCTACATAAAAACCGTTGCGGCGGCGAGATATTTTACATTTGATACTGTTTCAAAGGCGGCAATGATGTTTGCGATAATTGCGGGAATAGGTGTGACGGCGTTTCGCAGTTACGCTTTCCCCGTGGTATCTGCGGCGGCTTTTTTAGTCATTACGTCCGTCATAAATCTGCAAACTGTCCGCTGTTCACTGGAAGGACATTTCGCCAAAAACAGCGGCAAAACGTCGGTCATTTTCCGTGACAGCTGCTTTGAATTTGTTTGCGGAAACAGGACGGACAGGGTGTTTTACAGCGAGATAACCGATGTGAAATACCGCAAGGGTGCAGCCGAGGTGAAAAGCAGTCACGGCGGGAGTATTTTTCTGCCGAGAGTCGGGGGTATTACGGCTATTATGGAGGAAAGGCGAAATGGAAAAGGCTGAGTCAAGGCGGATAACCGTCAGGCTGACCTGCGATGAACTGAAACGGTTCTATCGGTTCGATGTTTTGCACAGCGAGCGGATAGTCTGGTATATCGTAATGATAGCTATTGCCGTTCTCATTTATTTGGCGGCGGCAAAGACGTGGGAAAGCATTATCGTACCCATAGCGGGCGTGATTTTCCTGGCGGGGCTGATTTTCAATATTTTTGTAAGCTCTCCCGCATATGCCGCCGAGAAAAATGCACCGCCGCCCTATGGCGTAAATGTGGGATTTGAATTTTTCGGCACATATTACACCGAGCAGAAAAAGGGCGTTACGCTTACCGTCCCTTACGGCGGAATAACAAGAGTGTTTGAGCGGGAAACTGCATTTTATGTTTATTACGATGTGAGGGCGGTCAGGACGGACGACGTAAAAAAGCGTTCGGGAATTGCTTCTGTCATATCGAAGGAAGGTCTGACCGAGGAGGAAATGGAGTTTATACGAACAGTTGTCACACCAAGCAAAGAGGTGAAGTGATATGGACGACGTGAAAGCGGGCAGATTTATCAGCCTGATACTCCGTCATCACCCCGAAGAAGGGGGTGTAACGCTGGACAGTCACGGTTATGCGGACGTGTCACAGCTTATTTACGGGGTTGCAAAAAAATTTCACGGCTTTAATATGGACGATCTTGAAAGGATAGTCAGGGAGAACAACAAGCAGCGTTATTCTTTCAATGAAGATAAAACGAAAATAAGGGCAAATCAGGGACATTCGGTGGCTGGCATTGACCTTGAACTGAAACCCGTTTCGCCGCCCAAGGTACTTTATCACGGGACGGCAGCGGCGACTGTTCCCATTATTATGGACGAGGGCTTGAAGCCTATGTCACGGCAGTATGTTCATCTGTCTGCCGAGTATGAAACCGCCGTAAATGTTGGAAAGAGGCACGGAAAGCCTCAGGTTTTGACTATTGACACGAAAGCAATGGAGAGGGACGGATTCAGCTTTCTCATCTCCGAAAACGGAGTCTGGCTGACAGATCACGTTCCGCCGAAATACATAGAAAGGAATTGAAGCTATGAATATAATCGTTGACGCATTCGGAGGGGACAATGCTCCTCTTGAGGTAATAAAGGGTGCAGCGGACGCCGTTGCAAAGCTTGATGTGGACGTTACTCTGACGGGAAATGAAAGCATCATCAAAAAGACCGCCGAGGAAAACGGCATCAGCCTTGACCGCATTTCCATTATCCACACGGAGTCGGTCATTGACATTCACGAGGAGCCTACCGAAGTTATCAAGGGCAAGTCGGA
Source organism: Oscillospiraceae bacterium (assembly GCA_017828975.1). Taxonomy (GTDB): domain Bacteria; phylum Bacillota; class Clostridia; order Oscillospirales; family Ruminococcaceae; genus UMGS1889. The sequence continues at coordinate 12,329 of JAGAJN010000022.1, forward strand.
CTGCTCAATGGCAGTTGGCTTGAAGGCTCTGGCTGAGGGCAAGGGCGACGCTTTTGTTTCGGCGGGCAGCACCGGAGCGCTGGTAGTCGGTGCGACATTTATCGCAAAGCGTTTGAAGGGCATAAAGAGGGCTGCTCTTGCTCCTATCCTTCCCACGGCTAAGGGTCATGTTATTCTTATGGACGGCGGCGCAAACGTTGACTGCCGCCCCGAAATGCTTTTGCAGTTCGGCATTATGGGATCCTGCTATATGGAACGTGTTATGGGTCTGAAATCGCCCAAGGTAGGACTTCTGAACGTTGGTGCGGAGGACACTAAGGGCAGAGAAATGGACATTGAAGCATACAAGCTGCTTAGCAATGCGCCTGTTGATTTTTACGGAAATCTTGAAGCAAGAGAGCTGCCCTTCGGCGTTTGTCAGGTGGCTGTTTCCGACGGATTTACGGGAAATATTGCTTTGAAGCTTTACGAGGGAATGGGTTCCTTCTTTGCGGGGGAGCTAAAGGGAATGCTCACAAGCGGTCTTTCGGGAAAGCTTGCCGCACTTATGATAATGCCAAAGGTCAAGGAGTTCAAGAAAAAGCTGGATTACACCGAGGTCGGCGGTGCGGTGCTTATGGGTATTTCCAAGCCCGTTATCAAGGCGCATGGCAGCTCCAATGCAAAGGCGTTTTACAATGCTATCCGTCAGGCGAAAAACTGCGTTGACGGAAAGGTCATTGACGCAATTTCACAGTCACTTGAAGCTGTAAAGGCACAGGAGAAATAATCGGGCTGAATATTTTCGTACATAATTCGGAAGGGAGTCGGAACTATGACAGAAAAGGAAAAAATGCTGTCGGGAAAGCTTTACGACCCGACAGACAAAGAGCTTTCGGAGTTAAGAGCAAAGGCACACAGGCTCAGCAAAATGTATAATGATACCTTTGAGGACGAGGAAGAAAAGCGCAGCACCATTTTGAAAGAGCTTGTTCCGAATATGGGAAAATATTCGGGATTTACAGGACCTGTTTACTTTGATTACGGAGTTTTTACGGAGATAGGCGAGAGATTTTATGCAAATTTCAATCTTACTGTTCTCGATGTCTGCCCCGTTAAGATAGGCAATGATGTTATGGTCGGACCGAATGTTTCCATAATGACTCCCGTTCACCCGCTGAGATATGCTGACAGAAATATGAGAGTTCGGGAAAACGGCGAGCTTTACGATCTGGAATACGGAAAGCCCATAACCATAGGAGATAACTGCTGGATAGCGGCAAATGTTACTATAACCGGGGGTGTGACCATCGGAAATGGCTGCGTTATCGGTGCAGGCAGCGTTGTTACAAGGGATATTCCCGATAACTGCCTTGCTGTGGGAAATCCGTGCAGGGTCATCAGGGAGATAACCGATAAAGATGATGTTTCGCTGAAAGAATATTTATGGTGACGAAAGGCGTTTAAAAATGAGTAATAATAATAAGCCCGATTTTGAAGCTTTTGAGAAAAAGATCGGATACACATTCAAAAATAAGGAGCTGCTTTTTGAGGCACTTTCTCACTCCTCCTTTGCAAATGAAAACAAGCGGCAGCGTCATTCAAATGAGCGTTTGGAATTTCTGGGGGACAGCGTTTTGTCCATCATTGTTTCTCGCTATCTGTTTGACCATTTCAAGCATCTGCCCGAGGGAGAGCTTACCAAGATAAGAGCGTCGCTGGTGTGCGAAAAGGCGCTGTTTGAATTTTCCAGGAAGATAGATCTGGGCAGCTTTATTCTGCTGGGACGGGGCGAGGAAAATTCGGGCGGACGGGAGCGTCCCTCCATCGTTTCGGACGCTTTTGAAGCGGTCATTGCAGCCGTATATCTGGACGGCGGAATGGAAGCCGCAAAGCCCTATGTTCTCGGATTTATGCCCGAGGACATCGACAGCAAGAAGGGCAGCACCCTTAACGATTACAAGACCATTCTTCAGGAGATAATCCAGAAAAATCCCGAGGAAAAGGTGGAATATGTTTTAAAAGAGCAGTCGGGTCCCGACCACGATAAGGCGTTTGTGGTACAGGTTTGTCTGAACAGCAATGTTATCGGCGAGGGCAGAGGTCACAGCAAAAAGCAGGCGGAGCAGATGGCGGCTAAGGAAGCGCTGGAGCTTATGGGCTATGATACACAGTAACATCTCAATTTTCGTTCCGCATCTGGGCTGTCCTCACGCTTGTTCCTTTTGCAATCAGCGGATTATCAGCGGAAAAACCGAGATTCCTCACGGAGAAGATGTTACACGTTTGCTTTCGGAGCAGACAGAGCGCATTACCGACAGTGAGCGCCGGAAAAACACCGAGATAGCGTTCTTTGGCGGCAGCTTTACCGCAATTGACCGTGAATACCGCAGAGAACTGCTTTCGGCGGCTTTTCCGTTTACGGAAACGGGGGGCGGCTGTTTTAAAGGGATACGCTTTTCGACCCGTCCCGACTGTATTGACGGGGAGATACTTGAAGAAGCAAAAGGCTTCGGTGTTACCGCAATTGAGCTGGGGGCACAGTCCATGTCCGACAGGGTCCTTGAAATGAACGAGCGGGGACATTCAGCCGAGGACGTTCGACTTGCGTCTGCCATGATAAGGGAGTTTGGCTTTGAGCTGGGCTTGCAGATGATGGTGGGGCTTTACGGCAGCACGGAAACTGACGAATATCACACAATGACCGAGATAATAAAGCTTCGTCCCGACACGGCGAGGATCTATCCCGTTTCCGTTTTACGGGGGACTAAGCTTGCGGAACTGTACAAAAGCGGTGAGTATGTTCTCTATCCCTTTGAAAAGGCGGTAAACATCTGCGGTGTCATCTACTGCGCATTTACAAGCGCCGGTATTCGGGTGATACGAATGGGACTTCACGCCGAGGACGGTGTTGAGGACAATGCTGTTGCGGGATTTTATCACCCTTCATTCGGGGAAATAGTTCGTTCGGATATTGTGAAAAATGTTATTCTGAAATACTATATGTCCGAAAAAAAGGACAGTTTCCCTATTGAAATATGCGCAAACAGCAGGCTGATAGGTGCTGTTTACGGTCATAAAAAATCTAATCGGATATACTTTGAAGAGAAGGGTATACCCGTTGAAATTTCCATAGATAATAACCTAAAGGACAATGAAATTTCCATAAACAAGGAAGTGCAAAATGTATTTAAAATCACTTGAGCTGCAAGGCTTCAAATCATTTCCCGATAAAATAAAGCTGGAATTCGGCAAGGGTATGACCGCCGTTGTGGGACCTAACGGAAGCGGTAAATCCAACATTGGTGACGCTGTTCGCTGGGTGCTGGGCGAGCAGTCCTCAAAGACCTTGCGAGGGGCAAAGATGGAGGACGTTATCTTTGCGGGAACGCAGTACAGAAAGGCGGTAGGCTTTGCTTCCGTTACGCTGAATATTGTCAACGACAAGGGCTTGCTGTCCATTGACGAGCCCGAAGTTTCCGTTACCCGAAAGCTTTACAGAAGCGGCGAAAGTGAATATCTTATCAACGGCAGACAGGTGCGTTTGAAGGACATTCTGGAGCTGTTTATGGACACGGGTCTGGGACGTGACGGATATTCCATTATCGGTCAGGGACGTGTTGCGGAGATAGTTTCCGCAAAGTCCGCAGAACGCCGTGAGATATTTGAGGAGGCGGCGGGGATCTCAAAGTTCCGTTATCGCCGTGCAGAAGCGGAAAGACGTCTGGCGGCGGCTGAGGAAAATCTCGTAAGACTGCGGGATATTCTCTCAGAGCTGGAGGGACGTGTTGAACCGCTGCGTATACAATCGGAAAAGGCGCAGAAGTTTATCACGCTGTCCGAGGAGAAAAAGTCGCTGGAAATTTCCGTATGGATGAAGCGGCTGGACGAATTAAAGGAAAATCTCGATGAACTGAACGAAAAGCTGCTTATCAGCAAGGCAGGTCACGAAAACACCTCCGCTGAGCTTAACCGCACCGAAACGGAGGCAGCCGAGTTTTTCAGGGGAATGCAGGAGGCAACGGCGAAGATAGAGCAGCTTCGCAGCAGATTGCTTGAAGCGGAGCAGGAAAATCAGCAGCTTCATTCGGACATTGCGGTTTTTGAAAATGACATCAGCCACTGCAATGCGGCTATTGAGGAGATAGAGGAAATTCGCAAGAATTCCGAAAATGTCAACCGTGAAAATGAGCGGTTAATGACCGAAAAGCTTGCTGAAATTGACGAGATAAAGCGGAAAATAGAAGAGTGTACCGAGGGCGCTGCCAAGGCGGAGGAGGATTTCCGAAGGCTTATCGGCGAGCAGGAAAGCTTTTCAAAGGACTTTGAAGCGGCGGGCGCAGAGCTTAACAAGCTGTACATACGTCAGTCGGAGTTAAAGGTTTCTTTGGCGGCGGGCGAAACTTCACTTGATGACATTAAGGCAAGCATTGTCCGTGCGGCGGAAAATGAGGAGCAGCAGCGTGTTGCGGCAGAAGAGCTTGTACAGGAACGTGCCGAGATAACCGAGGGCATCAAGCTTCTGGAGGAACGGGCGGACGAGCAGAGCAACCGCTTAAACGGTCTGGAACGGCTTTACAAGGGCAAGGCGGAGAAGCTGTCGGCGGCGGAAAAGGAATTGTCCGACATAAGCTTTGCTATTAGGGAAAAGCAGCAGAGGATAAATCTTCTTTCCGACCTGGAAAACAGCATGGAGGGCTTTGCGCACAGCGTCAAGACGGTCATAAAGGCGGGGCAGAGCGGGCGTATCGGCGGCATAAGAGGTTCTGTCGCACAGCTTGTAAGCACCGATCCCGAGTACAGTCTTGCCATTGAAACGGCTCTGGGCGGTGCTATGCAGAATATCATCGTTGACAATGAGGAAACGGCAAAGCGGTGTATCAGATTTTTGCAGGAGTCCAAGGCGGGACGTGCAACATTTCTGCCGATAACTTCGGTCAGGGGAAATGTTCTGCGGGAAAACGGGCTGGAGAACTGCGACGGATTTATTGCAATTGCGTCCGAGCTGGCGGAATATGATGACGAATACAAGGGAATATTTGCCTCCTTGCTGGGAAGAATCGTAATTGCGGAGGATATTGACCTTGCGGCGCTTATTGCGAAAAAATACGGTTACAAATTTAAGATTGTTACTCTTGACGGACAGGTGATAAATGCGGGCGGTTCCTTTACGGGCGGTTCGTCAAATCGGTCAAATGGTATGCTGTCCAGAAAGAATGAGATAGAAACTCTGACTGCCGAAGCCGAGAAGCTTGCCGAAAAGCAGCGGACGGCTCAGGCACAGGCAGACAAGCTTCGTTCGGAAACGGACAAGCTGAAGATCGACACCGAGGACGCCAGAGAGCAGCTTCAGGTCATCTCCAATGACAGGGTTAGGTTTGAAGCGGAAATTCGCCGAATTGACGGAGTTTCCGAGCAGACAAAAAATGCTTCGGAATTTGCCGCAGAGCAGTCAAGGCTTTTGAAGGAAAAGCTTTCCGAACAGGAAAAAACTCTGAAAATCGAATCGGAGGAGCTGGAAAAAATTTCTTCGGAAATTTCCGAAAAGGAATCGGAGGTGTCCGTCGGACGGGAAAAGAACGACGAATTTGCTGCGGAGAGGGACAAGCTGTCAAACCTTATTTCCGAGATGAAGCTGTCAAAGATTGCCCTTGAAAAGGACGAACAGGCGGCTCAAGATGCAGTCGAACAGATAAAAAGAAATGCGGAAAAGCTAAACGATGATTCCGCAAATCAGCTTCTGCGTATCAAAATGCAGGAGAAAATAATCGAGGAAAAGCGGGCACTTATCGAGGAGCGCAAGCAGGCTCTTGCAGCGGCGGGAGATAATGCTTTGAAGATAAACGAGCAGATCTCACAGCTGCGTGACAAGCACTCCGAATTTGAGCGGAAAACCAATGAAAACCGCATAAAGACCTCTGAGCTAAACAGTACAAGAGAAAGCTATGCCACCGAGATAACAAGGCTTGAAGAGCGTTGCGCTTCCGTTCGGAAAACCGAGGACGGCATCATATCCGAGATGCTGGAGCAGTATAATATATCACGGTCTGAGGCGGCGGAGATAGCCGAGCCTGTGGAGGATATGCTTATTGCCCAGCGTGACTTGAACGATGTCAAGCAGAAGATACGTTCTCTGGGACACGTTAATGTTGCGGCTATTGAGGAGTACAAGGAGGTTTCCGAGAGATACGAGTTTATGTCCGGTCAGATAAAGGACGTGGAGGTATCAAAGAAGGAGATAGAGCGGCTTATTGAGGAGCTTACGGAGAATATGAAAAAGCAGTTCTCCGAAAGCTTTGAGGCTATCAACACCAACTTCAAGCAGATTTTCGTTGAGCTTTTCGGCGGGGGACGGGCTGAGCTTACCCTTACCGACCCCGAGGACGTTCTGGAATCGGGCATTGAGATAAATGTTGCGCCGCCGGGAAAGGTCATCAAAAATCTGTCGCTGCTGTCGGGCGGTGAGCAGGCGTTTGTGGCTATTGCGATTTACTTTGCTATCCTCAAAATTAAGCCTGCGCCTTTCTGTATCCTTGATGAGATCGAAGCGGCGCTTGATGATGTGAACGTTACAAAATATGCGCAGTATCTCAGCAATTTCTATGATACGACACAGTTTATCGTGGTCACTCACCGTCGGGGAACTATGGAGGAAGCTGACATTCTTTACGGTGTTACCATGCAGGAAAAGGGCATTTCAAGGCTTCTGAGAATGGAGCAGCCTCCTGCGGACATTGAAGCCGAATAATCGCCTGAAAGGGGATAGTTTTATGGGATTTTTTGAAAAAATCAAGGCGGGTCTTAAGAAAACAAAAGACAGCCTTATGGGAAATATCGAGCGGGTGCTCAATTCCTTTACCAAGATAGACGAGGAATTTTTCGAGGAGCTGGAGGAAACACTGATAATGTCCGACTTAGGTGCGGAAACCTCCATGGCTGTCTGCGATGAACTTAGAAAGCTTGTCAAGGAACAGGGACTTACTTCCCCTGATGACATAAAAAAGGCACTCAAATCCATTCTTGTGGAAATGCTTGGCGAGGACAAAAAGCTTGACCTTTCCACAAAGCCGTCGGTAATTCTCATTATCGGCGTAAACGGTGCGGGAAAGACCACCACTATCGGCAAGCTGTCGGCTAATTTAAAGGGTCAGGGCAAAAAGGTTTTGGTGGCTGCGGCGGATACATTCAGGGCTGCGGCTGTTGAGCAGCTGGAGGTATGGACACAGCGAGCGGGTGTTGATATTGTGAAGCATGAGGAGGGTTCAGACCCTGCTTCGGTAGTATTCGACGCTGTTACCGCTGTTAAGGCGAGAGATATGGACGTTCTTATCTGCGACACGGCGGGACGTCTTCATAACAAGAAAAATCTGATGGAGGAGCTTCGGAAAATTAGCCGCATTATCCATCAGCAGGCGGAGGGCTGTTCTCTGGAAACGCTGCTTGTTCTCGATGCCACAACGGGTCAGAATGCTGTAAATCAGGCGAAGCTTTTCAGCGAGGTTGCGGACATTACGGGTATCGTTCTGACTAAGCTGGACGGCACGGCAAAGGGCGGTATCATCGTTTCCATTCACAAGGAGCTGGGTATTCCCGTAAAGCTTGTGGGTGTTGGCGAGAAGCTGGACGATTTGCAGGAATTTTCCGCAGAAGCCTTTGTGGGCGCTCTCTTTGACGAGGAAACGGATTTTGACTATAACTATCACCGTCTTGACGACAGCGAGGAAGATGCAAATGAAGAAGTTCCCGAAGATAGTCAGCCCGAACAGGAAGAAGCGGCTGTCGAAGCGTCTGAAACGGTTGACGAGATTCCCAAAGAAAATGCTCCCGAGGAAATAGAGGACACGGAGATACCGTCTATGGAAGAGGACGATGTTATGGTTGTTCCCGAGGACAGCGGCGATGAAAACGACGGGGAGGACACGGAAGCGTCGGGCGAAAATTCCTCCGCAGAGATCTCCGAAAATAACGGCAAAAAGAGCCTGAAGGACGGCAAATTCGGTTTTCTGTTCAAGGAGATCACATTCGGCAAAAAGAAAAAGGATGGAGAATAAATATGAGAATAATACTTGCAACCAACAACAAAAACAAGGTCCGTGAGGTGGGAGAGATACTTTCGCCTTTGGGCTATGAGGTCGTTTCGCAGTCGGAGGCCGGCGTTGACATTGATGTTGAGGAAAACGGCGTTACCTTTGAGGAAAACGCTTTTCTGAAAGCAAACGCCGTCCACAAGCTGACAAATGAAGCCTGCATTGCCGATGACAGCGGCTTGCAGGTGGACTACTTAAACGGCGAGCCGGGGGTATATTCCGCAAGATATGCAGAGCCGGGTCATCGCTGCCAAAAGGTGCTTGATAAGCTGTCGGGCGTGGAATATGACAAGCGCACAGCGAGATTTGTCTGCTGCATTTGCTATATCGGCAAGGACGGTCAGGCAAAGACCTTTACAGGCAAATGCGAGGGACACATCGGACTTGAAAAGCGGGGCACAAACGGTTTCGGCTATGACCCTATTTTTATGGTAGGCGAAAAATCCTTTGCGGAAATATCTGCAGAGGAAAAGAATAAGATTAGTCATCGTGCAAACGCACTTTTACAGCTTGCCGAATACCTCGGCGGAAAGGACTGATAATATGCTTACAAGCAAACAGCGTGCAAAGCTCAAAGGCATTGCTTCTACGGAGGATACAATTTTTCAGGTGGGCAAGGGCGGCATTCCCGATACAATGACCGCTCAGGTGGACGACGCTCTCAGGGCAAGAGAGCTTATCAAGTGCAGAGTGCTGGACAGCGCAATGCTTTCTCCCGCCGAGGCGGCAAACGAGCTGGCTGAAAAGACGGGTTCGGAGGTCGTTCAGGTCATAGGCAGTAAGTTCGTGCTTTACCGCAGAAATCCCAAAGAGCCTAAGATAACTCTGTAAGCTATGGGAAAAACGGCAATTTTCGGCGGGAGCTTTAATCCCGTTCACAATGGGCATATTAACCTTGTCGGGGAGATGATAAATGAGCTTCACCCGGACAGAGTTATTATTGTTCCCACGGGCATTTCTCCGTTTAAGCAGGGGATAAAGCCGATGTTTTCGGGAGAGGACAGGCTTGAGATGTGCAGGCTGGCATTCGACCGATTTCCCGAGTGTTTGGTGAGTTCCTATGAAGTTGACAATGAGGGCGTAAGCTACACGGTGCTGACCCTGCGGCATTTTCGGGAAATGTACCCCGATGATGAACTGTTTTTCATAGTGGGCAGCGACATGCTTTTGTCCCTGAAAAGATGGTACAGATTTGAGGAAATAATGCAGCTTGCCACCATTGCGGCGGCATCACGGGAGGACGGGGATTTTGATACTCTCCGAAAAACCGCAGACGAGCTGTCCCAATTCGGCAGGGTGATACTGATAAAAATAACGCCCTTTCCGCTTTCCTCCACAGAAATTCGTGAAAAAATTGAAAACAAGCAGGATTTCTCTTGCTATTTGCCCGAAAAAGTTGTAAAATATATTTTGGATAAAAAAGTTTGACCGGTGGGTGAATTGCTTTGATAGGAAATGATGAGCTTTTAGAGGTTTTGCGGCTTAGGCTTTCTAAGAAACGTTTGCAGCACAGCAAGAATGTTGCAGATGAAGCCAAAAGGCTTGCCGAAAAATACGGCGAAGACCCCGATAAGGCGTATACGGCGGGGCTGCTTCACGATATTTGCAAGGAGATACCGCCCGAGGAGCAGAAAAATTATGTGCTTCTCAGCCGCAGAGATGTCTGCGATGCCGAAAAGGAAGTTCCGGCGCTCTGGCATTCCATTGCGGGGGCGTATTATGCGGAATTTGTGCTGGGCTGTCATGATGAGGATATTCTCAATGCGGTGAGATACCATACGGCGGGACGGGGAGAGATGTCCCTTTTGGAGGAGATAGTGTATATGGCAGATCTTACCTCCGCCGACCGAAGCTACAAGGACGTTTCCCGTATGCGAAAGCTGGCATCGTCCAACCTGAAAAAGGCTATGCTGGAGGCGGTAAAGTTTTCCGTTTCCGACGTTATGGTGAAGGGCTCGCTTATTCCCGTGCATACTATCAACGCTTACAACCGCTATTGCAAGGAAGATAAATGATTTTTTCAAGGAGTGTAATATTTGGAACAGATCGAATATATAAAAGCCGCTGTCAGGGCGCTTGACAGCAAGCACGCAGAGGATATAAGAGTTATCGGCATCGGTGATCTGACTATCATTGCGGATTACTTTATTATTGCCGACGGTACAAGCTCCACACAGCTGAGAGCGCTTGCCGATGAAGTTGAGTTTCAGTTAAAGGAATTGGGCAAATCTCCCGCAAGAGTGCAGGGAAACAGTCAGTCCAACTGGATAGTGCTTGACTACGGCGATTTCGTTGTGCATATCTTTTATAAGGAAACCAGAGATTTTTACAATCTGGAGCGCCTTTGGAGAGATGGCACGGAGATGGATATTTCCGATTGGCTGATAAAATAAGCATTAATTTGGGACAAACATAAAAATATCTTGGGGTGATTTGAGATGTCAGATAATTTCAATAAAACAGGCATAGGTATTGATGATAACAGCGGTCTGCCAACACTTGATGATATGTATAAGCCCCCGAAAAAGGACGATATGGGCTATTCGCAGCCGTCCGGTCTGCCGCCCTTGAATCCTGAGAAGGAGGAAGCAGCGTACTATGCTGACGGAAGCATTCCGCCGTTTTTCGGTCAGTCAAAGGATAATGGGGGACAGCCGAACGGTTTGCCGCCTTTGAACGGTCAGCCTGTTCAGCCGCAGCCCTATAATGGGAATGTTCCTCCGCAGTATAACGCACCTCAGGGGAATGTTCCTCCTCAGTACGCTCAGCCGTACAATGCACCGCCGCAGTACATACAGGCGTATGCGACAAGGCAGTTTTCCGAGTATGACCTGATGGCAGAGGGCGGCAGAAAGATTGCAAAGGTCATAGGAATAATTTTGATAGTATGCTCGATATTGTCGCTTATCTCAAATGTCAGCACAAAGGTTGATTTTGATAATGGCAGCGCCTATGCACTTGGGCAAATTATCGGATATATCCTTCCGCAGGCGTTAAACATCTATCTTTCTGTCTGCTTTATGAAGGGCGGAAACAAGAGCAGGATATTTTTCGGCGTCATATATCTGATTGCGCTGATAGCTGTAATTGCCATAGTTGTGTTCACTGTCAGCGGTGCGGGTGCGCTGCTGGGAGCACAGGCGGCAACAATTGTCGGTCTGGGAATGGGCTTTATACTGCTGATCATGCTGCCTTCCATTGCTCTGATGGTATTTATCATCTGGGGCACACTGTTCAGCAAAAAGGTCAAGGCTTACTGCGGGGCGCTTCATTGATCTCCGAAAATGGGAGGTATCTCTATGGCAGTTGATTTTCACAAATATAAAGAAGCGGGAACGCTGAATTATGAGGTCGCAGATAGTCAGACCGAAAGCGGCGATATTGGCTTTGATATGGATAACAGTATGCTTTCGGGAAGCATGGACGAACGCTTGAAAAAAGCAGAGAAGAATGTACAATCTCTGTCTACATTGAATATGGTCTATGGTCTTATAGAAGGCGTGATTCTCAAGATTGGATTCGGAGCTGCTTTTGGTATTATCGTGGGAGCAGCAGATGTTATTACTGCTTTTCTCCTGCGCAGGAAAAATCGGTTTTCAAGGGGTTACACGATATTTGTGTCTATTCTGAGAATGTTAATGACAATACCGATTGCTTTGGGCGTTCTCTTCCCGGATGACGGTCCGGCGGAGCTTATTGACTATATCATGGTGCCGATAATCTTTATCCCGGTGGTGCTTATATTCATATTCTCTGTACTGATGTTGTTGTTCAATAAGGACATCAAGGAACTGTTTTCAAAGAAATAAGCGTAAAAAATTAATTTATATACAATGCAAAGGAATGGTTAAAAATGGCAGAAAAATACGATCACTCAAAAATTGAAGCAAAATGGCAGAAATATTGGGAGGAAAATCAGACCTTCAAGACCGATGTGTGGGATTTCTCCAAGCCTAAGTACTATGTTCTGGATATGTTCCCCTATCCTTCGGGCGTGGGACTTCATGCGGGACATCCCGAGGGCTACACAGCAACGGATATAGTTTCCCGAATGAAGAGAATGCAGGGCTATAACGTCCTCCACCCTATGGGATATGACTCCTTCGGTCTGCCCGCCGAGCAGTATGCGGTAACGACCGGAAATCACCCCAACGGCTTTACTCAGGAAAATATCAAGACCTTCTCAAAGCAGCTGAAAGAGCTGGGCTTCGACTATGACTGGTCAAAAATGGTGGCAACCTCCGACCCCGAGTTCTACAAGTGGACTCAGTGGATATTCAAGCAGCTTTATCTGGACGGCTATGCAAAGTACGTTGATATGCCCGTAAACTGGTGCGAGGAGCTGGGAACAGTCCTTTCCAACGACGAGGTAATCGACGGAAAATCCGAGCGCGGCGGCTATCCCGTTATCAGAAAGAATATGAAGCAGTGGGTAATAGATCAGCCCGCATTTGCCGAAAAGCTTCTTGAAGGACTTGACGAGATCGATTGGCCCGAGTCCACAAAGGCTATGCAGCGCAATTGGATAGGCAAGTCCACAGGCGTTGAGGTTAAGTTTGACATTGTGGGCGGCGGTGAGTTCAGCATTTTCACCACCTGTATCGAAACTATCTACGGTATCACCTTTATGGTGCTTGCTCCCGACGGTGACATCGTTAAGTCGCTTATGCCCCGTATCACCAACAAGGAAGAGGTTCAGGCATACATTGACGAAACTCTTAAAAAGAATGATATGGACCGTACAGAGCTTAACAAGACCAAGTCCGGCTGTGAGCTTAAGGGCGTTACCTGCATAAATCCCGTAAACGGCAAGGAAGTCAGAATGTTCATCGGCGATTTCGTTCTGGCAAGCTATGGTACGGGTGCTGTTATGGCTGTTCCTTCTCACGATCAGCGTGACTTTGAGTATGCAGTTGCGCATAACATTGATATGATTCAGGTAATCGACGGCGATGAAAAGCTTGGTCATGTTGATGTTTCCGAAAAGGCATTTGAAAAGGGCGAATATCTTGGAAAGGGCTACAAGCTGATAAATTCCGAGGAATTCACGGGACTTACCGTTGAGGAAGCAAAGGAAGCCATCACCGTGAAGCTTGAAAAGCTGGGCGTTGCAAAGCGTACGGTGAATTACCATTTCAGAGAGTGGATATTTGCACGTCAGCGTTACTGGGGCGAGCCTGTTCCCGTTGTTCATACGGAAAACGGTGAGATACATGTTCTCGACGATGAAGAGCTGCCCCTCATTCTTCCCGAGCTGGAGGACTACAAGGGCAAAAACGGCAAGGCACCTCTGGAAAATGCCGAGGAATGGAAGAAGTACGACAAAAACGGCGTTAAGGGCACAAGGGAAACCTCCACAATGCCCGGTTCCGCAGGTTCAAGCTGGTACTATTTCAGATATATTGACCCCCACAATGACAAGATGTTTGCAGACCCCGAGCTGTTAAAGCACTGGATGCCCGTTGACCTGTATATCGGCGGCCCCGAGCATGCGGTAGGTCATCTGATGTATTCCAGAATCTGGAACAGATACCTTTACGACAAGGGACTTGCTCCCACAAAGGAGCCGTTCAAGAAGCTGGTTCATCAGGGAATGATACTTGGCGAAAACGGCATCAAGATGGGTAAGAGATACCCCGAATTTGTCGTAAATCCCAGTGACATCGTAAGAGATTACGGCGCAGATACGCTCCGTCTTTATGAGATGTTCATGGGACCTCTGGAGGTTTCAAAGCCCTGGAGCAGCTCGGCAGTTGAGGGTGCAAGAAAGTTCATCGCAAGAGTATGGAACTTCTTCACAGAGCCTGCTAACCTTACCGAGGACAATGACGGCGCACTTACAAGAGTTTACCATCAGACCGTTAAGAAGGTCACCGATGACTTTGAGGCACTTGCATTCAACACTGCTATCAGCCAGATGATGATATTCGTAAATGCCGCTTACAAGGCAGGAAAGTGTCCCGTAGAGTATGCAGAGGGCTTTATCAAGCTGCTTTCTCCCGTTGCTCCCCATGTCTGCGAGGAGATTTGGAGCGTTCTCGGTCACGACAAGACTATTGCTTACGAGTCTTGGCCTGTTTACGATGAAAAGGAACTGGTAGTTGATACCATTGAGATAGCTGTTCAGGTAAACGGCAAGCTCAAGGGCAAGATATTTGTGGGCGTTGACGAGGAGCAGGATTCCGCTCTTGAAAAGGCAAAGGCTGTTCCAGAGGTCAAGGCGTTCATTGACGGAAAGGCAATAGTCAAGGAGATCTACGTCAAGGGCAGAATTGTAAATATCGTCGTAAAATAACTATTTCGGCGTTTAAAAAAGATTTATCCGAAAAATTTTTGATAAACACTTGACAAATGCGGCTCAGGTGTAGTATAATGTAAATTGTTACATTTGATATTGCAAAACCGTTCAGCCGGACGGCTTTGCGGTTTGCAGTTATTGTAAACCTCTGCCGCAGGGCAAAGGGAGGGAATCATACATGGCAGAAATTCGTGTTGGCAAAAACGAATCACTCGAAACAGCACTCAAGCGTTTTAAGAGATCCTGCGCAAAGGACGGCGTTATCGCTGAGGTTCGTAAGAGAGAACACTATGAGAAGCCTTCGGTAAAGCGTAAGAAGAAGTCCGAAGCTGCTCGTAAGCGTAAGTTCTGATAGCAAGTGTCAGACTCCGGGTCGTTTTCGGCTCGTAATGGCTCTGGCTTTTGTCGGAGCTTAAAAAACATCGAAAAAGCGGGCAGGCAAACTGTCCGCTTTTTTATTTTTGAGGTGAAAAATTTGCTGTTCACACCCACAAAAGCATATCTCAGCATACTTGACGTTACGCCCGAAGTGCTTGATGAAATGGGCGTAAACGCAATTATTCTCGATATAGACAACACTATGACCACCCATGACAATCCCCGTCCCATTGACGGGCTTTTCGACTGGCTGGACAGTATGCGCAGCCATGGCGTAAAGCTGATGATAGTGTCAAACAATCACGTCCCGAGGGTGACGCCCTTTGCGGAGATGCTGGGGATAGATTTCGTTCCCGAGGGGGCAAAGCCGCTTACAAAGGGTTACAGGCAGGCGGCGGAGAAGCTTGGTGTTCCGAAAAAGAACATTGTCACTATCGGTGATCAGCTTTTTACGGATATTCTGGGGGCGAAGCTTTTCGGGATAAAATCTATCCTTGTGAAGCCTATTGAGCTTGAAAGGACGAGGTTTTTCAAGTTCAAGAGGGCGATGGAGAAACTGTTTCTGCCGAAGGAATATCTCGGGGAAACGGTGCCGACCATTGACGGAAAAGTCATATAAAGGAGAATAGCTATGGACATTGATTCTATCAAAGACATTATTGCAAAATCTATGATGGACGCTATCGAGCAGCACGGCGGTGATACCTCCATATTCAAGGACGGAAAAAGCCATTCCTCCGACGAGATCATCAGCATGCTGGACGGCGAAATGAGAAAGCTTGCCGATGCTCAGAAAGCCGAGTTCGAGCGTGAAAAGCAGGAGCAGATACAGGCTTCAAATGACAATAAGAAGTACGACATTGACGAAATTATCGCAAGGATAGACAGTGAGCTGCCGCCAAAGCCTATGGTCAGGCTGACCCCGAAAAAGGCGGAAAATCTCAGCGTTTTCGAGAATAAGCTGGGCGGCGTGCCCTATTTGCCCAAGGATTTTCCGTATCCCGCGGTAAAAAGCGGTCAGTACGAAGGAAAACCCCTCAGACTGCTTGCACAGCTGAATTTTGAGAAGCTGCCGCATATCCCGTATTTTCCCGAAAAGGGCATTTTGCAGTTTTTCGGCTTTGACGGCGATGAGTATATGCTTTTCGGAATGGATTATGATGATCTTGCAGTGCAGAACGGTTTCCGTGTTATTTACCATGAAAATATTCTGACGGATGAAAGCTTGCTCATTTCTGCAAACGAGCTGCCTGAGTTTTCGGACGAATACGGTGCATTTCCCTTTGACGGGGAATTTCTCCTTGAAACAGAGGATCCGTCCGAATGTGCGGCGACGATTTACGATGTTTCCTTTTGGGACAGGCTTATGAAGTACTGCGGAGAGGCTGCGGGCTGCGAGTTTAATACTGTCGGTGCTTTGGAAAAGGCGGGCTTCGGCAGCTTGGAATTTCTATGGGAGAAGCGAAGCAACGAATACTCCTGCATAGGCGGTTATCCCTATTTTACGCAGGACGACCCACGTTTTGCGGACGCATACAAGCGGTTTGACACGCTGCTTTTGCAGATAAACAGCTTCTATGACCGTGAAACCTGTGATGAAATTATGTGGGGTGATATGGGAGTGGGGAGCTTCTTTATTCCCCTTGAAAAGCTTAAAAACTGCGATTTCTCCGAAGTAATGTTTACTTGGGATTGTTGTTGAAATAGGGAGGAAAATCTATGATAACCAAAAAATGCCGTCAATGCGGAAAAGAGTTCACTCTGACCGACGGCGAAATAGATTTTTTCAAGAGCAAGGGACTTGAACTTCCGAACCGCTGTGCCGATTGCAGGAAGAAAAACAAGGCGGCAAAGAACACTCCCGCAGCTAACGGTAAAAATCGTCCGATAGCTATCGTTGCTGTTGTTCTGCTGATAATAGCAGCATTGGTATTCGGATATATCATCTCGCAGATAAACGGCGCAAAGCTGTCAAACAACGATGTTTCCGATATAGCCGAAAGCGTTCGGACAACGGTTTCCGAGGTGACCCAAAAATCTGCCGTGACCGAGGTCGAAACGACTGCCGAAGTTACCGAAACGGAAAGTCCTGCAAAGCAGTATCGTTTCAGAAACTCGGATCTGCTGATTTCCCATTACGAAAAGCATGGCATTGAAATGGGCTTTGCCTCGGCGGAGGAGTATGAGAAAGCAGCCGCTGCCGTTATCAATGCGCCCGATGTCCTTCATAAATACGAAAAAGAGGACAACGACGACGTTTATTATCTGGAAAGCACCAATGAATTTGTCATAGTGTCAACCGACGGATTTATCCGCACATATTTTAAGCCAAACAGCGGAAAGGATTATTTTGACAGACAGTAGACTGCGAAAGGAATGATAAAATGAACGCAAAATTCGGTCCCGCAGGTACTGCGGAAAGTTTTAAGGAAATGGGCTACAAAAAGTCCGTTCAGCTGCCCGAATATCTCGGGAAATTTGGTCTTGACTGCTTTGAATATCAGTGCGGACAGGGCGTTAGAGTTACTGAGAAGGCGGCACAGGAAATAGGAAAGGCATTTTCTGACAGCGGGCTTACGCTGTCCGTCCATGCACCGTATTTCATCTCCCTGTCAAGCGTTGAGGAGGAGAAGCGGCTGAACAGTATCAACTACATACTTCAGTCTGCAAGGGCAGCCGATCAAATGGGTGCGGACAGGATAGTTATCCACAGCGGCTCATGCTCGAAAATGTCCCGTGAAGCGGCTCTGGAGCTGGCAAAGGACACTATGCGCCTTGCCAAAAAAGCCCTTGACGAGGAGGGACTGTCCCATATCCACTGCTGTCCCGAAACTATGGGCAAGGTAAATCAGCTGGGCACTCTTGAAGAGGTGCTGGAGATATGCACGGTGGACGAAAGCTTCATTCCATGCATTGATTTCGGGCATCTGAACGCTCGTACCTTCGGTGGGATAACCTCTGCATCTGATTACGAAAAAATGCTGGATATGGTGGAAAATAAGCTGGGACACGACCGCCTTGTTAACTTCCATTCCCATTTCTCGAAGATAATGTTCACAAACCCCGGCGGCGAAAAAAAGCATCTCACATTTGCCGATAATGAGGGCTTCGGTCCCGATTTTGAGCCGCTTATGGAGCTTATTGCGAAGAAAAATCTGCACCCCACGTTCATCTGCGAATCGGCGGGAACTCAGACCGAGGACGCAAAGACTATGCGGGACAGCTATTACGGCTTTTTAAAATAAACGGAGGAAATTTTTATGAGAAAAATTCTTGTTATCAACGGTCCCAATCTCAATCTTTTGGGGGAGAGAGAGCCGGGAACTTACGGAAACGAAAGCTATGCGTCCATCTGCGCGGAAATAGGCGAGAGGGCGGCGGCGCTTGGAATGGAGTGCGAGTTTTACCAGTCCAACCACGAGGGCGGAATTATCGACAGGATCCACGAGGCTAGGAAGGATATGTGCGGTATAATCCTCAATGCAGGTGCGTATACTCATTACAGCTATGCTATCAGGGACGCTATCGCTGCGGTGAAGATACCCGTCATTGAGGTGCATATTTCCAATATCCACAACAGGGACGAGTTCCGCTCGAAATCGGTCATTGCACCCGTTTGTGCGGGACAGATAGCGGGCTTCGGCAAGCTTTCTTACTTCCTTGGCGTCAATGCTCTTGATGAAATGACAAAAAATCGGAAGTGATTTTTGTGCAATAAGACAGTGAAATTCCGCAACTATGTACGGAATGTGTTTAATTGTGCAATTTTATATGATTTTTATAAAAAAGGGCTTGCAAAATGCTGAAAAATATAGTAAAATAAAAGCAAGCCATCGGGAACAATGCTTTTCCCGATAAGTATTGAAAATTTTGGAGGTAATTTATGATAACAGCAGGCGATTTCAGAAACGGCGTAACCTTTGAAGAGGACGGCAACGTACTTCAGGTAGTTGAGTTCCAGCACGTTAAGCCCGGCAAGGGAGCTGCTTTCGTAAGAACTAAGGTAAAGAACGTTATTACAGGCTCCGTAGTTGAAAAGAGCTACAACCCTTCCGCAAAGTTCCCCTCTGCATTCGTTGAGAGAAAGGATATGCAGTATTCCTACACCGACGGCGATCTCTACTATTTCATGGATCCCGAGACCTACGAGCAGGTGCCTATCAGCCACACTGAGCTTCCCGACAACTTCAAGTTCGTTAAGGAAGAGATGATCTGCAAGGTTTGCTCCTACAAGGGCAAGGTATTCACCGTAGAGCCCCCCAACTTTGTTGAGCTGGTAGTTACCGAAACAGACCCCGGCTTCAAGGGCGATACAGCTACTAATGCAACTAAGCCCGCTACTCTCGAAACAGGCGCAGAGATCAAGGTTCCCCTGTTCATCGACCAGGGCGAAACTATCAGAATCGACACAAGAACAGGCGAGTACATGGAAAGAGCGTAAGCTTTTGGCATGAATTCTCATTTACGAATATATTGAATTAAAGGAGGCTGCGGCTATGAAGCTGACTGAAAAAGTATCTTATCTGAGAGGTCTTATTGACGGTATGGAGATCAAGGACTCCAAGCAGGGTAAGGTCATTGCAATGATCGCCGATATTCTCGGTGAAATGGCTGAGGATATTGAGGATATTCAGGATCAGGTTGACGAGGTAGTTGACGTTGTTGACGCTATCGATGAGGATCTCGGTGAGGTCGAGAAGGATTTCTATGACTTCGACGAGGACGACTGCTGCTGCGGCGACGATGACTGCGACTGCTGCGACGATGATGATTACGACGATGATGACGACTTCGACTTCGACGAGGACGACGACCTTTACGAGGTAGTATGCCCCACCTGCGGCGATTCCATTATGCTCAACGAGCAGATGGTTGAGGAAGGTACCATGAACTGCCCTAACTGCGGTGAGCTTCTCGAATTCGACCTTGAGGACGAAGAAGAGGAAGAGGATTCCGATAAGGAATAATTTAACTTAGCATATTTCAAGGCATTTGCTTTGAGATAAAATAAAAAATATCTGCAAATCTGTTTCAGGGCGGGGTGAAATTCCTCACCGGCGGTAATGCGCTTTTGCGTTAGTCCGCGACCGAAATGACTGATAAAGAGTTGTTTCGCTGATTTCGGTGCGATTCCGAAACCGACGGTCAAAGTCCGGATGAAAGAAACCAGAGGAGTAAACGGTATTTTTCCCCATTGCGGGAGTTTGCCGCTGAACTGTCTGTCCCCCGAACAAGTGCGTTCGGGGGATTTTTGTTTCAGATTTACGGATAGGAAAGAGGTATTTTTATGGCAAACACAGCAATTGGGGAGAGAGATTCCTACAAGACAAGAAAAATGGTAATAATGGCGGTTTTCTGCGCTCTGGCGTACATATCCGTGTTCGTTATCCGCATACCTGTGGTTTCATTTCTGAGCTATGAGCCGAAGGACGTTATTATCGTTACGGGTGGATTTCTGTTCGGTCCTGCGGCGGCACTGCTTATCTCGGTGGTGGTTTCGCTAATTGAGCTTGTTACCATCAGCGACACGGGAATTATCGGTGCAGTTATGAACGTTATTTCCACATGTGCATTTGTTGTTCCCGCTGCATTTATCTACAAGAAATACCGCACTATGAAGGGCGCAGTTATCGGACTGTTATGCGGTATCCTGCTTATGACGGTTATGATGCTCCTGTGGAATTACCTTATCACACCGCTGTATATGGGCGTTCCCAGAGAAGTTGTCGTTACAATGCTGCCTACGGTTTTCCTGCCTTTTAATCTGCTTAAAGGCTTCATTAACGGCACACTTACTCTTCTTATCTACAAGCCTCTTGTAAATGCACTCAGAAAGGGTTCAATGCTTCCTCCTTCCGAGAATGAAGCTTCCGTTAACAGCAAAAGACAGCTTATCGGTATGTATGCTGCCGTTGCGTTTGTGCTTGTTACCTGCGTAATGTTCGTTCTGGTTTTAAACGGAACACTTACCTTTGGTGCTTGACAAATACTTCATTTTGTGATACAATAGCATAAAGGAAATGAGGTTCTTCCTGCGGACACTTGTCCCGAACCGCTGAAATTTCAGCCGATGACTTCTGCGAACTTTACGCAGAAGCTGTCGGCTTTTTTGTTGGAGGGGTATTTATGATAGCAAGCATTGGAATAATACTTATGTCGGGGCTGATACTCGGCAAGCTTACGGGAAAGCTGAAGCTGCCGCCGCTTCTAGGAATGATAGCTGCGGGAATGATAATAGGTCCGTACTGCCTGAACCTTCTCGACGAGGTGACATTGACCATCTCGGCAGATATTCGGAAAATCGCACTTGTGATAATCCTTGCGAAGGCAGGGCTGACGCTTAATGCTGCCGACCTGAAAAGGGTGGGACGTCCCGCTGTGCTGATGTGCTTTCTGCCCGCACTTTTTGAGATAGGCGGATTTATGCTGCTTGCGCCGAAATTTCTCGGACTGTCCCTGACCGAAGCGGCGCTCCTCGGTTCGGTCATTGCCGCAGTATCTCCCGCTGTTGTGGTACCGAGAATGACAAAGCTTATTGAGGACAACTGCGGCACGGACAAGGGGATACCGCAGCTTATCCTTGCGGGTGCGGCGGCGGACGATGTGTTCGTCATCGCCGTGTTCTCCGCAGTTGCGGGGCTGCTCGGAAGCGGTGATTTTTCCGCTGCGGGAATTGCTTCTGTGCCCGTTTCGGTAATTTCGGGGGCGTTGGGCGGTATTCTCTGCGGATTGATATTTTCGGCATTTTTCGGGAAATTCCACTTCCGTGATACGGAAAAGATCGTGGTGTTTCTGGCGGTTTCCTTCCTGCTGACGGCTCTGGAATCATCGCTGGACGGTATTTTTGCCTTCTCGGGACTGCTCGCTGTTATGGCAATGGGTGTTACAGTGCGTGTCCGGCTGCCCTTTGCGGCTTCCCGAATGGCGGCGAAGTTCTCGAAGATCTGGACGGCTGCGGAGATATTGCTGTTCGTGCTGGTGGGTGCGGCTGTAAATCTCACGTATGCAGCAAAGGCGGGAGCGGCGGTCATTCTCATAATCCCCTGCGCACTGCTGTTCAGAATGATTGGAGTGCTATGCTGTCTGATAAAAACACCGCTGAACTTCAAGGAGCGGCTGTTCTGTATGGTCGCTTATATGCCCAAGGCGACGGTTCAGGCGGCTATCGGCGGTGTTCCGCTGGCAATGGGATTTGGCTGCGGCGAAACGGTGCTTACGGCGGCTGTTATCTCGATACTTCTCACGGCTCCGCTGGGTGCATGGGGCATTGACTGCTTGTCACAAAAGCTTCTCAAAACAAATCAAGTAAATTAACGATGCGTATTTTTGACGTTCATAATATAGTAGTACAATAGAAAAGTCGAATATTTTATGAAGATATTGTTTAAAAAGTGCGATAATTAGTTGTCATTTACTCACAAAATTATAGGTTGTCGCAGACGACCGATGACGTATCTACCGCATTTTATGGGAATTACGAAAAAATTTACGGGCAAGAAAAAGAAATTTGTTTACAATGACTTTTAAATATGATACCATAAAAAGGCAATAATACATTATATATGAACGGTGGTGTTGGTTTGAAATATTTCGGAGATGATCTGTCCCCGCTCCATAAGCAGCTTTCGCTTGTTATTCGCAAATCCGACTGCTTCAACGAGGCAAAGGAGCTTTTTCTGGATATTCACGGAAAGCTGCATCTTGCGGAGGTGAGCGGCGGCGAAAGCGGTGCGGTCGATAGCCTGACAGCCGATCTCAGCGAGAAGGAGTACCATATTATGCCTACCTCGCGGGACGAAACTATCGCATGGTCCATCTGGCATATTGCAAGAATTGAGGACCTGACTATGGGAATTCTGGCTGCCGGCGGACGTCAGGTGTTTAACGATGAACGGAAAAGCTTGATGAGATCGCCGTTTTCCGATACCGGAAATGCTATGAGCGATGATGAGATACTGCTTTTCAGCAATACTGTTGATTTTGAGGAACTGCTGCGTTACAGAAGCGACGTGGGAGAACGCACCCGTGAGATCTGGGGTGAACTGCGTCCCGAGGATATGCGCCGCAGGGTCTCCGACAGCGGACTTGAGTGCATTTTCAAGGAGGGCGGCGTTACATCGCAGGAAAATTCTGCGTGGCTGCTGGATTTCTGGGGCGGCAAGGACGTTGCAGGGCTTATGCTTATGCCTGCAACACGGCATCAGATAGTCCATCTGAATGCCTGCTTTAAGTATAAGGAATTTATGCGGACGAAAAAGCGTTATTACAGAGATTAAGGCGTGGCGTTGACGGCATTATCCTGCGGAAAGGGGGAACGGTCTTGAGGTCTGTCAGGAACAGGTTTGCTTTGGCAGCTGCTTTGATCGTGCTGTTTACTGCGATCGTAGTCGGCGGTATAAGCGTGTTGGATAAAAAATATTCTCATAAGGAGAGCCTTGGCACCAATCTTGGGCTGGAATGTCGTGTTAAGGCTGCGGAGCTGGATAAGCTGCTCTCGGATACAGAAGCCTCCGTAGAGGCCGCTGCAAAGGCTGCAGGAGAGCTTCTGACGGCGGGCTGTGATGCAGAGGACATCGGAAGGACCGCTGCCCGTATTGCGGAAAACACAGAGGCAACGGCGGTTTACTTTATTTCGGACGACAGCTCTTGTTTGTATGCAAGAGAAGCCGCTGCAAAGGATCTGGAGAAAAAGAGCGGCATTACGCTGTCCAAATATGATAATAAGGACGCAAAGGGGCTTGTATGGTCTGCGCCCCACGAAAATTCGGACATTGGTCAGACTGTTATAAGCTGCGCCTTCCCGGTGTATAACGGAAGCAAGCGTGCTGGCGTTATCGGTGCCGATATTGATTTTCAGAGATTTTTTGAACGTGCAGACACCGTGCTTGACGGCGGCGGATTTGTTATGCTTGCAAATTCCGAGGGAAAGCTCCTTACAGAGGGCGGTCTGACCGATGACGAGGCAGACGTTTTTGCTTCGTCGGTTTCGGTGGGCAGACAGCCGGGAGAGCTTTTTGCCTGCAATGTGTCGGGGAAAAGCTATACATTCTGTCTGGGAGAGCTTTCGGGAAATATGCGGCTGGTTTACGCTGTTCCCGCTAAGGAGATCTCGGCAAAGGCTTCAAAACCGCTGGCTCTTTCGGGGCATATACTGGTGGTTGTTATGCTGACCATCGGCGGTGCGGCAGCTGCTGCGTATATTGCCGATCGGCATGTTATCCGTCCGCTGAGGGAGATGAACAACGCTATCAGAAGGATCTCCGACGGTGAGCTGGATACGGATATTTCCTGGCGTTCAAAGGATGAGTTCGGACTTTTTGCGGACGCTTTGCGCAAGGAAAGGGACAGCTTCCGCAAGAACAGCAGTCAGATAAACGATATTGCGTACAGAGATCCTCTGACAGGCGTCGGAAATTCTGCGGCATACCGTGAAGCTGTTATGAAGCTGAATGGAAAGATAAGGAAAAGTATCCCGAAATTTACCGTTATAGTGTTCGACATCAACAACCTGAAAAAGGTAAATGACAGTTACGGACATAATTTCGGCGATATTCTCATTACCTCCGCAAGCAAGCTTATTCGGGAGACCTTCGAGCCTAACGGCATTTATCGTATAGGAGGCGACGAATTCTGCGTTATCCTTGAGGGCGATAATGCGGCGATGTACAATGAGCTTCTGAACGATTTTGCAAAGAGTATTGAGCGTTTCAACAATTCGGCGCAGGCAAGGCTGCCTGTTTCGGTGGCAAGCGGATATTCGCAGTATAATTCCGACGACGACAATTATATGAGCGTTTTCCGTCGGGCAGACAGTGCTATGTACAGTAACAAGGAAGAAATGAAGAGAACTATGGGTGACGGACTTCCCGAAAAGCGTCATTCCGACCTATTTAAGCCAATATAATGCGGCAGTTTTCAAGTTGCCGCATTTTTATTTTAAAAAACTCTTGACAAAACAATATTGCTGTGCTATAATGAGATACTACCCAAACGATGAAAGGAGTGCCGATGATGGATAAGGAAAATTTCAAAACGATAGCCGAAAACCGTCAGGTTCGGCACGAATACTTTATTATCGAAAGCCTTGAAGCAGGCATTGAGCTTGTGGGTACGGAGGTAAAATCTATCCGTCAGGGCGGGGTAAATCTGAAGGACAGCTGGTGTTCCATTGAGGACGGCGAGCTGTTCGTCAAGCAGATGCACATATCTCCCTATGACCACGGCAATATCTTCAACAAGGACCCTATGAGGACACGAAGGCTGCTTGTCCACAAAAACGAGATAATGCGGCTTTTCGGCAAGGTGAAGCAGGAGGGGCTTACGCTGATACCCGTTTCCATGTACTTCAAGGGTTCGAGAGTCAAGGTTCAGGTCGGGTTGTGCAAGGGTAAAAAGCTTCACGATAAGCGTGCCGATATGGCTTCCAGAGATGCCAAGCGTGAGATCGAAAGAGCCGTTAAGGAACGCAACCATTAACGGGGATGTAAAGGTTTCGACGGGGGTTGTGAAGTTCGATAAGCGGGCAGAGGTCGCCTCATCTCTTTAAACGGGGCAAACGTTTATAAATTTAAACGACAACTCTAATTTTGAATTAGCAGCTGCTTAATTGCTGCTCGTCCGGCAGAGAAGTACCGCGGTCTCTGATTCGGGCGTCGACTAGCGGTGAACGTCAGGGGAATTCGTCTGCGCTCCTCTGATGTATCAGCAGACTACCAAGCATCTGAGCCTGTCCGCCGGCGCTGATGCAAGGGAACGCAAATGACGGAATACGCCCGTAGAAGTTCGTATGGATCGGCTTTCGGACAGGAGTTCGATTCTCCTCATCTCCACCATTAAGGCACCGTTTTGCGGTGCCTTTTCCTTTTGCTGTATGCATAGGCATCATTTCCCATAGATGGAAGAATCTTTGCATTGCACTTTTGTAACCGTTTTGTTATAATTAGAGTATCCCTTTGAGGAAAGTATCGGTAAAAGACTTTTAGCGGTACCGAGCGACAAACTTTATCGTTCTATTAATGCAATAAACGAAATGACAAAGGGGTCGCCTCTTGGGAAATAACATTAGGAGGTAAAAAATATGTGCAATTTCTTCGCATCTATCTGTGAGATACTCAAAAACTTCTGCGGTCTTTACTAATGAAGTAAATTCATCTGAGAGAATACATACCGTCAAGTGACATATATGGCAGCCCGAGGTTTCTCGGGCTGCTTTTATTTCCGAAAATGTCAAAAAAATGGTCTTGAACTATTTTATACATTGTGCTATAATAAATAAGTTACTCAAATACCTACGATTTATCAATAAAGGACTGATAATATGGCAGTTTATCTTGACAATGCTGCGACCACTAAGCCCTGTGAGGCTGCGGTCGAGGCGGTTATTAACAATATTACGCTGGATTACGGAAACCCGTCCTCGCTGCATAAGCTTGGACTCAAGGCTGAGGAGGTCATCAGAGAATCCAGAAAGGCGGTCGCTGCCGCTCTTGTCTGCGAGCCGGACTGCGTTTATTTCACCTCGGGCGCTACCGAAAGCAATAACACCGCTCTTTTCGGAATTGCCGCAAACTACGGAAAACGCCGCAAAAAGCTGGTCATCACCGCTGTGGAGCACTCTTCCGTGGCTGCCCCCGCAAAGCATCTGGAGGATATGGGCTACGAGGTTGTGCGGATATATCCCGATTCAAGCGGAGAGATCTCTGCCGATGAATTTATAGCCGCTGTTGACGAGAACACATTTATGGTTTCCTGTATGCTGGTGAACAACGAAACGGGAGCGATCCACCCCGTCAAGAGAATCTTTTCGGCGGTCAAGAGAAGCTTTCCCGAATGTGTCACCCACTGCGACGCTGTGCAGGGATTTATGAAGATACCGTTCAAGGCTGCCGACCTGTGCGCAGACCTTATCACCGTCAGCGGACACAAGATACACGCCGTAAAGGGCGCAGGTGCGCTGTTTGTGAAGAAGGGGACAAGAGTTGCTCCGCTTATTTACGGCGGGGGACAGGAGAAGGGGTTCCGTCCGGGAACAGAGTCGGTGCCGCTTATTGCTGCGTTCGGTGCGGCGGTGAATTCCATGCGTCCCGGAATAAAAACGGCGTATTCCAATGCGGAGGAGCTGAACCGTTATCTTCGGAAAAAGTTGGAAAAGCTGCCGTTTGTTACCATAAATTCCCGTGCGGAGAGCATTTCCCCGTATATACTGAATTTTTCTGCGGAGGGCGTCCGCTCGGAAACCATGCTTCACTATCTGGAGTCCAATGAGATATATGTTTCCAGCGGTTCTGCCTGCTCAAAGGGCGCAAAAAGTCCCGTTATCGCCGCTATGAAGCTAAAGGACAGCCTTGCGGATTCGGCTCTGCGTGCATCGTTCAGCCGAATGACCACTTACGGCGACATTGATATGCTTGTTAAATATTTACAGTTAGGTTATGAAAGTCTTGCAAAAGTAAAAAGATAAAAGGAGCACATAAATGAAAGAGATTTTTCTTCTAAAAGAGGGCGAGATCGCTCTTAAAGGTCTGAATAAAAGGAATTTCGAGGAGGCGTTCATCAAGAATCTGCGTCATCGTCTGAAACCCCTCGGAAAGTTTGAATACACAAGGGCGCAGTCGACCGTTTATGTAATTCCCGGTGAGGACGTGGACGTTGATGAGGCGTTTTCACGCTGCCGGAAGGTGTTCGGTGCGGCTGCGGTTTGCCGTGCGGCAGTCTGCGAAAAGTCCATGGAAAGCATTGCGGAAACGGCTGTGGAATATCTCGGAGATGAGCTGTCCTGCAAGAGGACCTTCAAGGTGGAAGCAAAGCGTTCCGACAAGCATTTCCCGCTGAAATCTCCCGAAATATGCGCAGAATTGGGCGGTATATTGCTTGATAAATTTACAAATCTTTCCGTAGATGTGAAAAATCCCGAAATAACCGTGACGGTGGAGATAAGGGACACCAACGCCTATGTTCACGCCGTAAGAGTAAGCGGCGCAGGCGGTATCCCCGTGGGAACCTCAGGCAAGGCTATGCTGCTGCTTTCGGGCGGTATTGACAGCCCCGTAGCGGCGTATATGATGGCAAAGCGGGGCATATGCGTTGAAGCGATACATTTTGCCGCACCTCCCTATACCTCCGAAAGGGCTAGGCTGAAGGTTGAGCGTCTTTGCGAAAAGCTGACGCCCTACTGTGGCGACATCAAGTTCTTCTGCGTTCCGTTCACGAAGATACAGGAGGCACTTCGGGACAATTGCCCCGAGGAGCTGTTCACTATCATAATGCGCCGTCTGATGATGGAAATTGCTCAGCGAGTTGCCGCAAAGGAGGACTGCATGGCGCTTATTACGGGAGAGAGTGTCGGTCAGGTGGCAAGCCAGACACTGGGGGCTATGGTCTGCACGGACGCTGCCTGCCGTATTCCCGTGTTCCGTCCCGTTATCGGTATGGATAAGACGGAAATTATCGAGATTTCCCGAAAGATAGACACCTTTGAAACGTCCATCGAGCCTTACGAGGACTGCTGCACCGTGTTCACGCCCAAGCACCCCAAGACACGCCCCATTCTGGAGGAGGTCGTCAAGGCACAGGAAAGCTTTGATTTTGAACCGCTTATCGCAGAGGCTGTGGAGAATACGGAGCTTAAAGTTATCAAATTATAATTATCTTGAATACAAATTGTATACGGGGGATTTACCGCGGGTAAAGAGATATACAAAACGTAAAATCAAACAACTGATATTTGTTAAAATCGACAATAAAACGGCTCAAAACTTGACAAAACGGTTACAAAGTAGTATTATTAGATTATATAGAAACTGGGGGAGAAGTGTAACCTTTTGTCGGTTTTGCTGTTTTCTTACTGATTTTCTGCAAATGAGGTGAGCAGATGGCAATGTCTAAATCCGCTCAGGCAGCTTACAAAAAGGCTGTCAAAGCGAAGAAAAAGAAAAAAAGAGGTCACTGGCTTCTTATACAAAAGGGTGACAGCTTCAAGGAGATAGTCAGCAAGATAATCACGCAGATAGCCTGTGTGGTGCTGGCAGGATGTATTCTTATCCTCGGAAATGAGGCAAGGCTCATGCTTGCAAATTTCCGGCTGAATTCCTCCCTGCAGACTATTGTAAAGGATTTTTCCACCGTCGTTTCCGATGCTGTGGGCGGCGACAAGCTTACACCCGCTGCCGAAAAGCTTTTGCAGCTTAACCCCGATACGGTCGGCTGGGTAGTTATTGACGGCACAAATGTCAATCTCCCGGTTGTTCAGCGGAAAACTCCCGACGGAAATGAGTATTATCTTACCCGTTCCTTTGACGGTTCGAGCAATAAGGCGGGCACCATATTCCTTGATTACAGAGCGACGCTTAATGCCAAGGAGCGTTCGGAAAATCTGGTGCTTTACGGGCATAATCAGCGGGACAAGTCAATGTTCGGCGACCTTGCTCAGTATAAGCATAACATCGAATTTTACAAGGCGCACCCGACGGTGACCTTCTGCTCCAACTACCGCACGGACGTTTACAAGATATTTGCAATGTTCGTGACACCCGTCGAGCCTTATCAGACCAGCGACGGATTTATATTCGATTACCACAATTATATTAATTTTGATGATAACAGCGATTACGATACCTTCTATAATCTTGCGATGGAACGCACTCAGATAATCACAGGCGTTGACATTAAGTACGGGGACGAGTTCCTGACGCTGTCCACCTGCAGCAATGAGTTTGAGCCGTCCAGATTTGTCGTTATCGCAAGAAAGGTCCGCAAGGGCGAGGACGCTTCCGTCGATACTTCGGCGGCGTATGTGAATCCCAACGCAAAGGAGCCTGAGTGGGACGTAATTTATGGCAGATAATGAGGTTAGTCTATGTCCGAAAAAAAGAGCTTTGCTCAGCAGTTTATCCCTCAGAAAACCGATTCCGCTGCTGAGATAGTAAGAAAAACAGCAGTGCTTATCATAGTCCCTGCGCTGCTCATTGTGGCGGCTGTTGTGGCTTTTCAGGCACTGAACGAGTACCGTGCGGCACAGCTTGACAAGGAGCTGGCAGAAAAGTACGAAAGTGCGGTCATTACGACTACTGCCGCACCCGAAACCGAAACTCTTCCGCCCGAAACGGAGTCCGAAACGACTACAACCGCACCTCCGCCGCTTGTTCCTCTGGCGCAGTTTGATGAATTTCTGGCGCAGAATCCCGATACGGCGGGCTGGATAACCGTCCCCGGGACGAACATCAACAATGTTGTAGTTCAGGCAGCCGACAATGATTACTATCTCGACAGGGATTTTAACGGAAACAAGTCACAGCCGGGAACTATCTATGCCGATTTCAGAGGCATTTTCAACGACTATAACCAGTGCGACAACATCGTGCTTTACGGTCATAATCAGGCAAACGGCGCAATGTTCGGCACCCTGAAAAAATACAAGATCACCAAGCAGAACACATCGAATTTCAGCTTCTACAAGGAGCACCCGACCTTTAAGTTCTCCACCCTTTACGAGGAATACGAATATAAGATAATCGCAATGTTCGTTACCGAAGTAAACCCCGAACAGACAAGGGACGGTCAGATATTCGATTACCATAATTACATATATTTTGATGATAACGTGTGGAAGTACGATACCTTTATCGAGAACGTTATGGCGAGAACTGCCGTTGATACGGGAGTTGACGTGAACGAGGACGATAAGTTCGTGACACTTTCCACCTGCAGCAACGAGTTTGAGCCGTCCCGTTTTGTCGTTATCGGCAGACGTGTAAGAGATGGCGAGGACCCGTCTGTCGACACTTCTGCGGCTGTTCTCAATGAAGATGCCATTGAGCCCGATTGGAGCTACATTTACAGCCGATGATTAGAGGTTATCCCTATGTCTGATGATAAAAAGAACCGTAAGCTTACTGCCGAGGATATCCTTATGGAATTCAAGGATAAGCTTTCCGGTGAAACCGCCACCCCTCCTCCCGATATTCTTATCGGTGACGACGAGGACGCTATTACTGTTGAAGCAGGCAATGGGCTCTCCGAGGAACGCAGCGAGGAACTTCTGGAGGATACTCCCGTTGACCCCGATTTCGAGGACGACGGCGTTCCCGCCATTTCCCATGAGGAGGAAAAGCCTGTCGGGAAGGAGCCGCCCTGCGTATATGACCCCGACGAATATGAGCCCGACGAGATAGACCTTTTCACAGGATTTGATGAGATTGTTCCCGACCCGCAGGATATGGAGCTTTCTTCCGCTTATTTTGAGGAGGAAGGTGAAGCGTCCCCGAACGAAAAGGCGAACGATACCTCCGAGGGTGATGAAAAGGAAGGATCTCCCAAAAAGCATGGGCGAAAAAAGAAGGAAAAATCTCCCGAAAAGAAGAAAAGCAGCTTCAGAGACCTTTTCCCAAGGCGGGAGGACAGCGCTTTTGAGATAATCAGAAAGCTTGTGTTCCTGATTGCGGTTATCGTTTTTGTGGTAGCGGGAGTGATGCTGGCGGTCACGCTTATACAGTCCAAGAGGGCTGTTGACCTGAAAAATTCGCTTACCTCCGAGCTGGAACAGTTCGAGGT
This sequence comes from Oscillospiraceae bacterium, assembly GCA_017828975.1. Classification (GTDB taxonomy): domain Bacteria; phylum Bacillota; class Clostridia; order Oscillospirales; family Ruminococcaceae; genus UMGS1889. Next base: position 43,619 of record JAGAJN010000022.1, read on the forward strand.
CAGCACGGTCACTTCCATTGACGAAAACGGTAATGTTATTGCCATCGAGCCTACTCAGGAGCAGCAGGATATTGCCGCCATAGATAAGCTCGAATACCTTAAGAGCAAAAATCCCAACACTGTCGGTTATCTTACCATCAGCGGTGTAGATGTTTACGAGCCTATTTTGCAGACGACGGATAATTCCTATTATCTTACTCACGCATTTGACGGCACAGAGAATAAGGCGGGCGCAGTTTTCCTCGATTATCGGGCGGAAATAAGCGCTGACAGGCAGTCGGATATGCTTGTCCTTTACGGTCACAACCAGCGGGACGGCACTATGTTCGGCAACCTGAAACAGTACAAGAGAAATGTGGATTTCTACAAGCGAAATCCTTTCCTTACATTTGAAACGGAGTACGGTTCACAGAAATATGTTATATTTGGATTTTTTGTGACCAATACTCTTGCTAAGCACGACAGCAACGGCGAGGTCTTCCATTACCACGATTACCCCGAGCTTTACAGCGAGGAGGTTTACAGCTGGTACATGGGAGAGGTCGCTAAGAGAAACGAGATAATTTCTCCCATTGATGTTACCTATGGGGATAAGTTCCTTGTGCTGTCCACCTGCAGCAACGAGTATTCAGGCTCCAGATTTGTCGTTATGGCAAGAAAGCTGCGTCCCGGCGAGTCTGTCAGCGAGATAGATGTTTCCGATACACAGCTGAACTACGGCTCTAACGAGATCGACTGGTACGCCATTACTTCCGATATTACCACCACTCTTGACAGCAGCGAAATTGAAAGCTCAATTCATCAGAGCATTGCCGATGAATGGTTTGCTACCATCGGCGAGGCGCTGGAGTCTATACACGGTTCAGATACCGAGGATTGGCAGAACACCGAGGGCGTTTCCGATACGGATATTACCGACAGTGACGGTACCTCCGCTGTTACCGAGCCGCCCGAGGACACGTCGGATACCGATGCGGAAACCGCTGTTCCCGAGGTCAGCGACAGCAGCACTTCCAATAGCGAGGATTCCGAAACGTCCGTGATGACCGATGAAAACGGCAGTGAGGTCACCGAGGTCCCCGTTACGGAGGACACAACGGTCACTTCAAGGACAGCCCCCGTCACCACAGGCACTACCGCTCCCGTGACAAGGCGTCCCAGTGCGCCTACCAGAAGGACTTCTGCGACGGTTACAGAAAGTGTTCCCCAGACTACCACGTCCCAGGCAGGTGAGGTCGAAACATGGCCTTCGGAAACCGAAAGTGCTGCCACAACAGTTCCTCAGACAGGCGGCAATAATAAAATGGGAAAAGCCGATTAACGATAGAAATATTTTTAAAGTGAGGGTTCACAATGGCAATGGCAGATGAGGTCAGCGGCGCTAAATCAAAGCCCGCGGCAGCTCAGAAAAAAAAGAAGAAAAGCTTTACTGAGATGTTCATTCCGCTTAAAACGGACAGCACAAACACAGTCATTGCCAAGTGCATAACGCTTCTGGCTCTGCTGGCAGTCATTGTCTGCGGTATTGTGCTTATCTGCTATTTTGCGGAGATGATAGAGTCAAAAAATCTCCAGAGCGAGATAAGCTATATCTACAATCAGTCGGGCAGTGCGGAGGTCACTCTGCCCGCTGTAACGGAGCCTGCGCAGCCCGGTGACACCGATGAACCCGAGGTCAGAGTACCGAAGCCCATCATGCCCAATGCACAGGAGCTTCTTAACATTAACCGGGACACTATCGGTTACGTCCGTATACCCAACACGCATATTGACGGTGCTGTTGTTCAGAGGAAATCCGAGGACGGAAACGAATATTATCTTAATCACAATTTCAAGGACAAAAAAGCACAATGCGGCACCATTTTCCTGGATATGCGCTGCACGCTTACCGATTATGAGCAGTCGGATAACCTTATCCTCTACGGTCATAATCAGGCGGACGGCACTATGTTCGGCGAAATGGACTATTACAGGTGGGATTACAATTATTACAAGAAGAATCCGCTTATCTACTTCAACTCCAACTATGAGGAGGGAGTTTATAAGATAATCTCTTCCTTTGTGGTAAATGTTGAGCCCGAGCATGACAACGGAAATGTCTTTGATTATCATAACTATATCAACTTCAATGATGAATATTCTTATGATACCTTCATAGATGAAATCACCAAGCGAAGCACTATCATTACAGGTACCGACGTAAATGAGAACGATAAGTTCCTGACGCTTTCCACCTGTTCCACAGAATGGGAGCCGTCAAGGCATGTTATCGTTGCGAGAAAGGTCCGTCCCGGCGAAAGCACTGAGGTGGATCTGTCGCTGTTCAGCATCAACCCGAATCCCAAGTGGCCCGCTATATACTATAAGTACAATGGCGGAACATATATTGAAGAAGAATGACCAATCGGCACAAAGTGCATTGAAAGGAAGTTTGCTGTTTATGGAACATAAGTCAAGACTTGGCACTATTGCTGCGGTATGCGCAGTAGCGGCGTTCTTTACATTTGCAAACTGTATGGTTGGGGAGCTTGATGAAATCTCTCCCGATTACGGTGCTTATGAGAATATGGAAAACGATGTCCCCAGGGCAGAAGCGGAGGTAAATACCGAGGTACCGCAGGAGACAGATAAGCTTTATACGGAAGCGGATATTACCGAGGAAACGGAAGCAGCTGTTATTACAGAGGAGAAAACTCAGAGCAGTACCGAGGCTCCCGAAAGTGAACCTGTTATCCCTTCGGAAATGTCCTCTGCGGAAACCGAGGAAGAGCTTCCCGAAACCGAGCTTGAAACACAAGCCCCCGAAACTGAGGCTCCCGATGTCGAGATCATCACCGAGGATATGGCTGATGACAATGCGGTTACCGAAAGAGAGTATGAGTCCCCCCTGGAGGAAAGTGCTCCCGAGGGCGAGGACGCTGTCCCCGTAAAGCCCTATGCGGAAAGAGCGGAGGTTGAGATCATTACTGCGGTCACCACGTCCGTTCCCGAAACATCTTTCTATCAGACCGAGGCACTGACTGCCTACGATATACCCAATGATGTTGAGTATATGCCGTTTACAGAGGACGAGGTAGCTGTGCCGTCCGATCCCTTTGATGATGTGGATTACGGCTTTGACTATTTCCCCGAAACTACCGCTCCCACAGAAACCGAAGCTCCCGAGGTGACCGTTCCTGCGGTGAATTATGCGGAAACTCTTACGGTAAGGGCTAACGGTTCGACTGTCACCCTTGACGCTTACACAATGGTATGCAAGATAGTTGCAAATGAGGTGTCCACAAGGTTTAACGACGAAGCTATCAAGGCACAGGCAGTTGCGGCGTATTCCTATGTAAAATACAACAACATTCACGGTCAGTATCCCGATGTGCTGCTGGCAAATACAGTTCCCGACAAGATCGCTAACTGTGTTTCCGCTGTATGGGGAAAGACCTGCTACTATAACGGCGATGTGGCTCTGTCCTGTTACAGTGCGTCCTCTGCGGGTGCAACGGCTTCCTCCGTAAATGTATGGGGCGGCGCAAGACCTTATCTGGTAAGCGTTGACTGTCCCTTTGATGCGGGAAATGACCCCAACTACGGGCTGACTATGACCATGAGTGAGAGCGACGTCAGATATTATCTGGAGCGTTATCTTGGAACTCAGCTCAGCGATGATCCCGAAAACTGGCTGGTCGTATCTTCCAAAATCGACGGAAATTATGTCGGAACGGTGACTGTTGACAATGCTTATACTGTTACGGGCAGACAGCTGAGAGAGAATGTTTTCGGTTACAAGATCCGTTCCGCAAGCTTTGATATTTCTTACTCAAACGGCTATTTCACCTTCACCACATACGGCTACGGTCACGGTGTCGGCATGAGCCAGAACGGTGCGAATATTCTCGCCAATATGGGTTATGACTATGTTCAGATACTCAAATATTATTTCACGGGAATTACCGTTGCATAAACATCTGCAAACTAAATAACCCCCGAGATCTGCATATCTCGGGGGTTTTTTCAAAGGGGGCATTTCAATGAATATGTACGAGATCATCACCAAAAAGAAGCGGGGCGGTGAGCTTAACGGCGAGGAGATAGCTTTTTTTGTCAAGGGCTATGTGGACGGGACGATCCCCGACTACCAGGCGGCGGCGCTGGTCATGGCAATATGGTTCAACTCTATGACCGAGCGGGAAACTGTTCTGCTGACACAGGAAATGGAACATTCGGGGGACATTCTCAGTCAGTCGGTGGACGGCTTCACTGCCGACAAGCACAGCACAGGCGGCGTTGGGGACAAGACAACGCTTATTGTGGGACCGATTGCTGCGGCGTGCGGGATATTTGTCCCCAAAATGTCGGGGAGAGGTCTGGGACACACAGGCGGCACCATCGACAAGCTGGAGTCCATTCCCGGGTTTAACACGGCGCTGTCTGCGGAAAGGTTTGAGGAGATAGTCCGTGACTGCGGATTTGCTATTGCGGGACAGACGGGAAAGCTTGTTCCCGCGGATAAGAAACTGTACGCTTTAAGGGACAGCATCTCAGCCGTGGATAGCATTCCGCTTATCTGTTCAAGCATTATGAGCAAAAAGCTGGCAACGGGCGCTGACGGCATTGTCCTTGACGTAAAAACGGGGGACGGCGCATTCATGAAGTCTTATGACGACGCTGTGAAGCTGGCGGAGCTTATGGTCAAGACCGCCAAAGCAGCGGGACGAAAATGCTCGGCGGTCATCAGCGATATGGAGCAGCCTCTCGGAATGGCTGTGGGAAACTCGCTGGAAGTCATCGAAGCCTTAGAAACGCTCAAAGGCAGGGGAGAAGCAAGGCTGCGTGAGCTGTCCCTGACACTTGCGGCGGAAATGCTGCTTCTGTCCGGCAAGGGGACAGCCAAGGAGTGCCGAAAAGCCGCAGAGGAAGCACTTGACAGCGGCAGTGCCATTGATGTTTTCCGTCGGACCGTGAAGGCTCAGGGCGGAGATACCAATGTTTTTGACGATTACGGGAAATTCCCACGGGCAGCGGCTGTTACGGAGGTAAGGTCGTCGGAAAGCGGATATATCACCCACATTCACTGCGAGGAAACGGGGCTTATTGCCTGCTCTCTCGGTGCGGGACGGACGGAGCTTGGCGGAAGGATTGACAGCACAGCGGGCATAGTATTTTCGAAAACAGTCGGTGATCATGTTGAAAAGGGCGAAGTCCTCGGTCGGCTTTACAGCTCGTCCGCCGACGAAAAAACCACCGCTGAGGCTGTGGCGAGATTTTCCGAGGTATTCACATTTTCACACGAAAAACCCATACAGATGGAAATCGTCAGAAAAATATTAAGATAATTTTTGAATTTTTTTGGCAAAAAGTCTTGACAAAATTGAAAAGCTATATTATAATCATAATATACAATGTATAATATACTATCAGGAGGTATTATTATGGGAATGTTCGATAAAATCAGCAAAACTCTCACCGACGCAGGAAAAACAGCCGCAGAAGCAGGCAAGGACGCTGCAGAAAAGGCAAAAACCTTTGCCGAGGTGACAAAGCTCAATCATCAGATCTCACAGTGTGAGTCCAGAATGAGAGATGCTTATGTTTCTATCGGAAAGAAATTCTATGAGGATAACAAGCATATTTCCGGTACCGATTATGACGATTATTTTGTTCAGATCGCTAACGAGAATATGAGCATCGCATCTCTGCGCAGCCAGATCTCCCAGCTTAAGGGCATCTTCTACTGTCCTGCTTGCGGTGCGGAAAATTCTATGGAAAACATCTACTGCTGCAAGTGCGGTGCAGGCGGTATCAGACCCGAGCAGCCCGCAGAAAACGAGGAAGTTGATCCTGCCGATGTTTCCGTTGAGGATACAAAGGAATAATTCTGTTCTTCACAAAAACGCCAAAAGCCATCTGTCCCATAATTCGGACAGATGGCTTTTTTGTTTTACTTCGGAAAAATTACTTAAAATCCACAAAACCGACCTTGCGGTAAGCCTTTGCAATAGTTTTTGCGGAAATGCGCATTGCGGCCTCGGCGCCTGCGGTGTAACATTCCTTCAGGTAAGCCTTGTCTGCGATAAGGCGCTTGTATTCCTCACGGACGGGCTTCAGGTGGTCGGCAACTGCTTCACCGACGGCGATTTTGAAATCTCCGTAGCCCTTTCCTTCAAATTCATGCTCTATCTCCTCGTTGGACTTGCCCGTTACAACGGAATAGATGCTCATAAGGTTGTTGATACCGTCCTTGCCCTCGGCATAGCGAACGCAGGCCTCGGAGTCGGTGACAGCCTTCTTGAACTTCCTGATGATAACGTCAGGCTCGTCAAGAATGTAAATGCAGCCGTTCTGATTTTCGTCGGACTTGGACATTTTCTTTGTGGGATCGGCAAGTGACATTACCTTTGCGCCAACCTTGGGGATATACGCATCGGGGACGGTGAACAGCTCGCCATATCTCTGATTGAATCTCTGTGCAACATTTCTTGCAAGCTCCAGATGCTGCTTCTGGTCAACGCCCACGGGAACCAGGTCTGCCTTATACAGGAGAATGTCGCCCGCCATAAGCACGGGATAGGTGAAAAGTCCCGCATTTATGTCGTCGGGGTGCTTCTGGGATTTATCCTTGAACTGTGTCATTCTGGACAGCTCGCCGAACTGTGTGGAGCAGGAGAGTATCCAGTTCATCTCTGCGTGGTGACGGTTGTGGCTCTGAATGAAGGCAATGGACTTCTTGGGGTCAATTCCGCAGGCAAGTATAAGAGCATACGCCTCGAGGGTGTGCTTTCTCAGCTCTGCGGGGTCCTGGCGGACTGTGATAGCGTGCATATCAACTATGGAGTAGATGCAGTTATAATCGTCCTGCAGCTTGCCCCAATGGGAAACCGCACCGATATAGTTGCCCAGGGTAAATGTGCCTGTGGGCTGGATACCGCTGAAAATTATCTTCTTCTGCTCCTGCTGTGTGTTCTGTTCTGACATTTTTATCGTTCCTTTCGGTTATCAGTCAAACATTTCCTTGGAAAGTCTGCCGAGTATTTCTATTCCCTTGACGATCTGCTCGTCGGTGGGGGTGGAGAAGTTCAGTCTGAATGAGGAGGTCTTGTCGTTTTCGGAGATCATAAATGCGCTTCCGGGAACAACAGCCACCTTATATTCCGCAACGGCACGCTTGCAGAAGGACATCATATCGCAGCCGTCGGGGAGAGTTGCCCAGATGAACAGTCCGCCCTCGGGACGGGTGTAGGTGATCTTTTTGGAGAGATTTTTGTCCATCTCCGAGAGCATAAGTCCGCTCTTTCTTCTGTAAATATCGGGGAGATCTCTGAGATGTCCCTTCCAGTCGTACTCGGTCATATACTTGTGGCAGACCATCTGAGAGAGGATATTTGTGTGAACGTCGGAAACCTGCTTGCAGACAACTATCTTCTGGATAACAGGCTTGGGAGCGCAGACATAGCCGACTCTGATTCCGGGGGCAAGCACCTTGCTGAATGTACCGGAATAGATAACGATGCCGTCCTTGTCAAGGGTTTTGATGGAGGGGATAGGCTCCCCCGCAAAGCGCAGTCTGCCGTAGGGATTGTCCTCCAGGATAAGCACGCCGTACTTCTTTGCCAGCTCGTAAACTGTCTTGCGCTTCTCAAAGCTCATGCAAAGTCCCGTAGGGTTCTGGAAGTTGGGGATAAGGTAGATGAGCTTGACGTTTTTGCGGGTTTTCAGAGTGTCCTCCAGAGCGTTCAGGTCAATTCCGTCGCTTTCAAGGGGAACGCCCACAACGCTGCCCTTGTAGGACTTGAATGCGTTAAGGCTGCCGATAAAGCTGGGAGCCTCGCAGATAACGGTGTCGTCCTCGTTGCACATTACCTTGCAGGAAAGCTCGTTTGCCTGCTGTGCGCCCGAGGTGATGATAACGTCGTCAAGCTCGGGGTCAAAGCAGCCGTCCTCTGCAAGCTCCTTTTTCAGGGCTTCACGCAGGGGTGTGTAGCCCTCGGTAACGCTGTACTGCAGAGCGGCAATGGGGTTTTCCTTCATAATATCGTCAATTATCTTAGTCACGTCGGAAACGGGAAAGGTGTCGGGTGCGGGATTGCCCGCAGCAAATGAAATGACCTCGGGGTCGGCGGTGAATTTCAATATTTCACGGATAGCCGAAGCCTGTAAATGCGATACCTTTTCGGAGAAAATATAATCCATAAATAAGCGTCCTTTCATAGCTATATGTATCCATTATAACACATAATTTCGGAAATAGCAACATAAATATGAAAACAACTTACCGATTTGTTGAATTTGTCTGCTGATATTCGTATTATTAAGGACGATGCTTTATGAAAAAACAAAGCTTTTTGGTCGGTTCGGCGATACTTATGGTGTCGGCGGCGGCGGTGAAGATACTGGGTGCGGTGTTCAAGATACCGCTGGCAAATATGCTGGGCGGCACGGGAATGGGATATTTTTCCTGCGCATACGGAATATTTATGCCTATTTATGCCGTTTCCGTCACGGGACTTCCCACGGCTGTGGCTGCGGTCACGGCGGAAAACCGTGCGCTGGGACGTTACGGAAATATCCTTAAAATTCGGAAAACGGCTGTGGCGGTGTTCGGTCTGTTCGGACTTGCCGCCTCGCTGCTGCTGATGCTGCTGGCTGTTCCCATCTGCCGATTGTCGGGGACGGAATACGTTCTTCCGTCGGTGCTGATGATAGCGCCCACTATCCTGACAGGCTGCCTGACGGCGGTTTATCGGGGGCTGTGGGAGGGCATGCGGAATATGTATCCCACGGCAATTTCGCAGGTCATAGAGGCGGCTGTGAAGCTGCTGTGGGGGCTTTCCTTCTGCGGGCTGACATTAGCCCTTGCTCGTGAAAGACCAATGCTGTATGCGGAGCTGTTTGCGTTTATGGGAGATGACCCTTTGTCGGAGGAAGCGGTGCTGTCGGCGGCATCGGCGGCTGCGGTTTCGGGGATAACCGTTTCGGGGATATTTTCCGCACTCTATCTCGCTATAAAGGACGGCTGTCTGCGGCGGGAAATAGGCTTGGAAATTCCCGAAAATACGGACGAAAAGGTCATAGGACAGCTGCTTTCAGTGGCGGTTCCCGTGGCGGTGGGTTCGCTGATAACTAATCTGACCTCCATTGCCGATCTTGCGACAATTACCGCCATTATCGGGAAAACGGCTGCCGAGAATTTGGACTATTTTTCGTCAATGTGCGGCGGGCTTGACGAACCGGGACAGATAGCAAACTTCATTTTCGGCAGCTTCACGGGACTTGCCGTGACGGTTTTCAACCTTGTTCCGTCGTTCACGAATATGTTCGGCAAGGGAATGATACCCGCCATGTCCGAAGCATGGGCGGCGGGGGACAGCGAAAGGATACGACGAAGCGTTTGTGACGGCATAACCGCCTGTGCTGCGGTTGCGTTCCCCTGCGGGCTGGGAATTTCTGCGCTGGCTGAGCCTGTGCTGTTTACGCTGTTTGCGTCCCGTCCCGATGAAGCGGCTATCTCCGTAATGCCCTTGAAAATACTGGGGATAGGGGTCGTGTTCCTCTCCCTGACTGCGCCCATATTTGCGATGCTGCAAGCGGCGGGCAGGGCGGATATCCCCGTAAAGCTGATGGCGGCGGGGGCGGCGGTGAAGCTGCTGTTAAATCTCCTGCTGGTTCCCATACCGTCGGTGAATGTTTCCGGGGCGGCTATGGCAACAACGGTCTGCTACGGTCTGCTGTCGGCGGTGTCGGTCACGGTGCTTTGTCATCACACCAAAACGGGGCTCAGGGAAGCGTTGTCCCCGCTTTTCGGCATATGCTTTTCGGGAATGCTCTGCGCTCTGGGTGCGGGACTTGTGTCCGATATGCTGGCTGACAGAGTTTCCCGAGTGGTAAATCTGGGAATTTCCGTCATTTTCGGCGGTCTGATTTACATAATTAGTATATTTTTGCAGCCCGAATTGATGAAAAGAATGTTGAAAATGCTAAAATCATAAAAAATTTCAAAAAAGGCTTGAATTTATCCGCAAGATAGGTTAATATAAATAAGTAGCCTTTAAACGGAAGGAGCTATCCCGGTGGATTTTAAATTCAAGGATAAATACGAAATGGGCGACCTGCTGGAGATAATGAAAATTCTCCGCTCGGAAAACGGCTGCCCCTGGGACAGGGAGCAGGACCACAAGTCCATTCGCAAGGACTTTATCGAGGAAGTTTATGAAGCTATCGAGGCTATCGACAGCGGCGATTCCGAGCTTCTCAAGGAGGAGCTGGGCGACGTGCTGCTTCAGGTGGTGTTCCATTGCAGGATCGAGGAGGAGAAGGGCAGCTTTGACTTCGGCGATGCTGTTGACGGTATCTGCAAAAAGCTGATAGTAAGGCATCCCCACGTTTTCGGAGATGTTACTGCGGAAACCAGCGAGCAGGTTCTGAAAAACTGGAATGACATCAAGCAGAAAACCAAGGGTCAGGAAACCTATGCGGAAACTCTCCGTTCGGTATCTCCTGCGCTGCCTGCGCTTATGCGGGCACAGAAGGTCGGTCAGCGGGCTGCAAGGGCGGGCATGGATTTCCCGTCGGCAGAAGAGGCGCTTGTCCGTCTTGAAGAGGAAGCCGCAGAGCTCAGGGCTGCAATGGCTTCGGGAAATGCGGACGATATTTCCGACGAGCTGGGAGATCTGCTGTTTTCGGCTGTGAATGTTTCCAGACTTCTTAAAAATGACGCAGAGGAAGCCCTTACAAGGGGCATCGGTAAGTTTATGGACAGATTTGAACGTACCGAAAATTTAATCAGGATGCAGGGGACAGATATGAAGACCCTTAGCATAGATGAGCTTGATGCCTATTGGGATCGGGCTAAGAAATAACATTTTGTTGGAGGTAAAATATTATGACAAAGGCAGATTTAATCAATGCAGTAGCTGAAAAGAGCGAGCTGACCAAGAAGGACGCTGAGAAGGCAGTAGCAGCTTTCACTTCCGCTGTTACCGACGCGCTCGTTAAGGGTGAGAAGGTTCAGATCGTTGGTTTCGGTACCTTCGAGGTAAGAGACAAGAAGGCTAAGATGACCATCAACCCCAGAACCAAGGAGAAGAAGGAAGTTCCCGCTAAGAAGGCTCCTGCTTTCAAGCCCGGCAAGGCTCTTAAGGAAGCTGTTGACGTTAAGTAATTTCCGCTCTTTGGAAGTTTTTGCTGTTAACTTTGAATACAGATATCGGGGTGCAGGCAGCTGCGCCCTGATTTTTTGGGAGGTTTTTGAATGAGACTTGACAAATATCTCAAGGTAACAAGGCTTATAAAGCGCAGGACCGTCGCAAATGAAGCGTGCGATGCCGAAAGGGTATTCGTCAACGGAAAGCCTGCCAGAGCGTCCTACGAGGTCAAGGTGGACGATATTATCGAGATAAATCTCGGTCAGCGTCCATTAAAGGTCAAGGTGCTTTCCGTCAGCGAATACGCAACTAAGGATAACGCTGCCGACAACTATATTGTCATTGACTGAGGGAGAGCATTATGGGTCCTTTTGAGTATGTTGTCGAGAGGATAAACGGCGATTATGCCGAGCTGCGCAGGACTGACGGGGACGGAGAAATTGTCACTGTGGCAATGGCTCTCCTTCCGCCGGAAACCGATGAGGGCATCAGACTTCGGTTTGAAAATTTTTCTTACGAGGTCCTGTGAAAATTTTTGCAATCGGCAGAGTTAACAAAATGCCTGTCTGACAGAAAATTTTGTGAACGTTTACATTTTCAATCGTTTTCGTTAAGTTGATTTTTATGCAGGGTATAATTTTTGCACAAAAAGAAATGTTAAATGTAGTTTGGTTTATTAAATTTGACGTGGAAACAAAATGCAATTTGTCCATCAATTTTCCATATAATGACAAAACCATCTGCCAATATGTGCAAAAACAGGTTTGATATTTGTGCAGAACGACTAATTTTTATAAATTAATTTTAAAAAGCATTGACATATCGGCTTGTTAGTTGTATATTTATAGACACGAAAACGTTTTAAACTCTTTTGCGGGGCTAGGCTCCGCTGACAGAATTTAAGTTCATTATGCTATGCCCTACACCTTGAAGTATGAATATGCTTTTAGGGTATATTCGTGAAAGTGTGGTGTTCGTGTGATCTCAATCAAGGATATTGCAGGCGAGTGCGGTGTTTCGATCGCTACCGTCAGCAAGGCACTGAACAATCACAAGGACGTAAGCGAGGCTACAAAGCAGCTTGTAAGAGATACCGCAAAAAGGCTCGGCTACCTGCCCAATTCTCAGGCAAGGGCGCTGAAAACCAACAAGACATATAACATCGGCGTTCTGCTGGTGGAAAATGCCGACAGCGGTCTTGAGCACAGCTACTTTTCATCAGTCCTCAACAGCTTCAAAAGAGAAGCCGAGAAGCATGGCTATGACATAACATTTATCAGCAGCAATGTAGGTGAGCTTGATGTGACCTACTATGAGCACTGCCTTTACAGAAATGTTGACGGCGTGTTCATTGCCTGCGGCGATTTCTACTCGGATAACGTAAGATCCCTGTTGGACAGTCCGCTGCCTCTTGTTACGGTCGATTATATTTCGGACAAGAAGCCGTCGGTTGTGTCTGACAATGTTCAGGGAATGGGCGATCTGGTGAGATACGTCAGCGGCAAGGGTCATAAAAAGATCGCATACATCTACGGAGATGTTTCCGATGTTACCAAAGCCCGTATCAAGGGCTATAAGGAAGCACTGGAGCAGCTCGGGCTGACATATCGGGACGAATACATGGTCCAGGGCAAATACCAGGATCCCGTAAAAACCGAAAGGGTGATGACGGAGCTTCTGAGGCTTCCCGATCCGCCGACCTGTATAATACTCCCCGATGATTTTTCGGCAGTGGGCGCCATGAATGCGCTGGAGGAAATGGGTATGTCGGTTCCCGATGATATTTCAATTGCAGGCTATGACGGCATTCTGCTGTCAAGGGTTCTGCGTCCGAAGCTTACCACTATCAAGCAGGATACCGAACGCTTGGGCAGTGAAGCGGCAAAGCTTCTTATCTCCCTGATGCGCAAGGAAATATCCTCTGATACGCCGCCCGTTATAATTCCGGGGTATCTTCTGGAGGGCGATTCCGTAAAGGAGCTTACATAAGGCTTCGGAAATTTAATTCACGCTAATATATTTCAACAATGAAATATATTATATATTTAAGGAGGAAAAAACCAATGAGAAATTTTAAGAAAACACTTGCACTTCTCTCTTCACTCGCAATGGCAGGTACAATGTTCGCAGGCTGCGGCGGTGGCGGTGATACTACTGCTACAACAACAGCAGGCGGCGATTCTGCTGACACAACTGCTGCTGCAGGCGGCGATTCTGCTGAAACAACAGCTGCTGCTGAGGGCGGCGATTCCGCTGCTGCTGCAGACGAGGGTAAGGTATTCAACATCTACGCTTGGAACGAAGAGTTCAAGGGCTTCTTCGAGAAGTACTACACTGTTCCCGAGGGAATCACTGTAAACTGGATCATCAATCCTTCCGATGGCGGCGTATATCAGGAAAAGCTCGACGAGGCTCTCCTTGCTCAGGCTGATGCTGCTGCTGACGACAAGATCGATATGTTCCTCGCAGAGGCTGACTATATCAAGAAGTACACAGATACAGATGCTACTCTCGACGTAACATCTATCGGTGTTCAGAAGGCTGACACAATGTATCAGTACACAGTAGACGCTGCTTCCGACGCTAACGGCGTTATGAAGGGTGTATCCTTCCAGTGCTGCCCTGCTGCTCTGATTTACAGACGTTCTATCGCTAAGGACGTTCTCGGCACAGATGATCCTGCTGCTGTACAGGATGCTCTCAGCGACTGGAGCAAGTTCGAGTCCGTAGCTGCAACAGCTAAGGAAAAGGGCTACTACATGACAGCTTCTTACGCTGAAACATATCGTACATGGTCCAACAACGCTACTGAGGCTTGGGTTGACGCTAACAATAACCTCGTTGTTCCTCAGGCAATGAAGGATTACATCGCACAGGCTAAGAACTTCATGGATAAGGGCTACACACTGACAGCCGGCGTTTGGGATGATGAAAAGACTGCTCAGATGTTTGCTGACGGTAAGACAATGTGCTTCTTCGGTCCCGCTTGGTACTACAACTTCAGCATGGGCAACGCTCAGGATCCCGAAAAGGGCTGCAGCGGCGACTGGGCTATCGTTGAAGGTCCTCAGGCTTACTTCTGGGGCGGCACATGGCTCCTTGGTGCTACCGGCACTGACAACCCGACAATGCTTGCTGACATCATGAACACATTCACAGTTAACGAAGAAGTCTGCACAAACCTCGTTAAGAACGAGATGCAGTTCTCCAACAATACAAAGGTAAATGAAGCAGTTGCTGCTGATCCTGAGTACGGCAATGCATTCCTCGGCAACCAGAACGATACCGCTGTATTCTGTGAGCTTGCTAAGAACATCAAGTTCGAGAACAAGACTAAGTACGACCAGCTCCTCAACGAGAACATCACAACTGTATTCCTTGATTACTTCAAGGGCACAATCTCTGAGGAAGAGGCTTACGCTAACTTCTACAAGTTCGTTTCTGAGAAGTATCCTGCAGTTACAGTTCCCGCTCAGTAATTCTTTCTAACGTAACTTAAAAGCACTTGTGGGGCAAGGCAAATTCTTGTCTTGCCCCCTTATTTTATCCATTTAAGCAAATTTTGAAACTTTTTTCACAAATAGTTGTACATTTTTGTGCAGTATGCACGAATTATTGATGACAGCCGCATTGACGTGCAGCTGCAAAAATAAATATAAAGAAATGCAGAATTAATTGTGAGCGCAGTTTCAGATGTTTAGCGGTAATAATACCGGATATTTTTACGTATGAGGTGGTACGAAAATGTCAAATAACAAGCGTAAATCTATCAGCTATGCAAAATGGGGTTACATATTCATCGCACCTTTCTTTATTGTATTTATCTTCTGTTCGCTCATTCCGTTGGTTTCGACGTTCTATAACAGCTTCTTCGAGAATTACCGTGACGGTCTGACACAGGTAGGACCTAATTTTGTTGGCTTAGAAAACTACAAAAAGTTGTTCACACCGGATAACAGTGGTAATATACAGGTTATCGACTATACTGTGAACACAATGATCATGTGGGTCATGGGTGCGATTCCTCAGCTTGTTGTAGCGCTCCTCTTAGCTATTTTCTTCACAGCAAACCGTCTTAACATCAAGGGACAGGCATTCTTCAAGACAGTTATCTACATGCCTAACCTTATCATGGCATCCGCTTTCTCGATGCTGTTCTTTACACTGTTCTCCAATGTCGGACCTATCAACCAGATCATTTCTTCAATGACAGGTGAAGTTTACGACTTCTTCGGAAAGACTGTATCGGTACGAAGCCTGGTCGCATTTGTAAACTTCCTGATGTGGTTCGGTAATACCACCATCCTTCTGATGGCAGGTATTATGGGTATCGACCAGAGCCTGTTTGAGGCTGCTTCCATCGACGGTGCAACTTCTACTCAGGTACTCTTCAAGATCACTCTTCCTCTTCTGATGCCTATCATCGTATATGTTGCTATCACCGCTCTTATCGGTGGTCTGCAGATGTTCGATGTTCCCCAGATCCTTACTGCAGGACACGGTAACCCGAACCGAACTTCTATGACGCTTGTAATGTATCTGAACAACTACATCTCAACAAGTAAGAACTTCGGTATGGGCGGTGCTATCTCCGCAATTATGTTCGTTATCACCGGCGCACTGAGCTTCGTTGTTTACAAGTCACTTGTAACTGACGACAGCCCTAAGAAAAAGGTAAAGAAATCAAAGGGGGCTGAGTTATTATGAGTAATGCTACCGATATGCAGGGACAGAACGAGAGAATCAAGCTGACTGCTGCAAGAACAGGCGTATACATCTTTATGGTTCTCGTTGCGATCCTTTGTCTTTTCCCGTTCTATCTGCTGATAATCAATGCCTCCAGATCCAATGCTGAGTTGCAGGCAGGTTTTACAATGATCCCCAGCTCAAACTTTTTGACAAACCTGAAAACCGCTTGGAATGATACTTCCCTTATCGCTATCCCTAAGGGACTGCTGAACAGCTTTGTGATCGCTGCATCCTGCTGTCTGCTGTGTACATACTTCTCCGCTCTTACCGCTTACGGTATCCATGTTTACGACTTTAAGGGCAAGAAGATAGCGTTCAATTTCATCATGGTTGTAATGATGATCCCTACACAGGTATCCGCAGTTGGTTTCATTCAGCTGGTTTCCAAGGTTGGTCTTATGAACACATACTGGCCTCTGATCATTCCTTCCATCGCATCTCCCGCGGTATTCTTCTACATGAAGCAAAACATCGAGAGTACAATGCCCCTGGAGATCATCGAAGCTGCCCGTGTTGACGGTGCAAACGAGTTCTTCACCTTCAATGCTATCGCACTTCCTATGCTGAAGCCCGCTCTGGCTGTTCAGATGATCTTCGCATTCGTTCAGTCTTGGAACAACTTCTTTACTCCTGCGCTGATCATCAGTAAGAAGGATAAGTCAACTGTTCCTATTATGCTTGCACTTCTGCGAAGCGAAATGAACTCACGTAACGGAGACCTCGGTGAGATCTATATGTTCATCCTGCTCTCCATCGTCCCTGTTGTTCTGGTTTATATCGCACTTTCCAAGTTCATCATCAAGGGTGTTACTATGGGTGGTGTAAAGGGTTAATCCCCAATTTATACGCAATCTGCCGCTGTGGTTCGTCCGCAGCGGTTTTTTGTATATCCGGAAGTTTTTTCGGGATAATATTTATGGAGATTTACTTTGTGAAATGCACAGCCTTCTAATGCAGCCGCAGCCTTAGTGACCGCTGTGACCTATGTTCAGTCCCCCCGGCGATAGACAGTTACTCCGCCTTTGCCACCCTACTGACACTTTGCATATTACCGTTCTGACCACCCACCACTATTGTATCATCATAAGTTTCAAAAATATATCATAATCGAACGCAGTTGTATAACTATCCGACTTTTTACATAAAACGCTTGAAACAGGTGATATTATGTCAGATAGAAAAAGGTCCAAGACAAAGCTTGTGCTGACAGGCAGCGCAGTCGGATTTCTGAACGGACTGTTCGGTTCGGGCGGGGGAATAGTCGCTGTCCCGCTGCTGCGTTCCTGCGGGACAGACCAAAAGTCCGCCCACGCATGTTCGCTGGCAGTCACCCTGCCATTGTCCGCATTGTCGGCATTGCTTTATCTCGGAACAAGTGAACTGCCTTGGCAGGACGCACTCCGCCTGATACCCGCAGGTATTCCCGGAGCGCTTATCGGAGGTGTTTTGCTGAAAAAAATCCCGAATAAACCGCTGAAACGGCTATTCGGGATAATGATGATAATCGCAGGTGGGAGGCTTATTTTCCGATGATATACATTGCGGCTTTCTTCTCTGCAATGCTTGCAGCAATGGGCGTCGGCGGCGGTATGCTGCTGATAATGTGGCTGACAATTTTTGGGGGATTTTCCCAGCTCGAAGCCCAGGGGATAAATCTGCTCTGCTTTCTGCCAATCGCCGCCATTGCAGTTGTTATCCACAGCAAAAACAAGCTGATCAATTGGAAAAAGCTGTTTCCCGTAATCCTTTCGGGATTGGCAGCGGCGGCAGTCGGCTTTGCGGCAGCGCAGGTTGTCGGCTCGGAAATGCTGTCAAAGCTGTTTGGCGGGTTTATTATGATTGCCGGATTTAAAGAATTGTTTGGGAAATCGGATAGTAAGTAGCTCACGTGTCGGAAACCGATTTTATCTTACTCGCCCCTATCTCCACCCAAGCAGGGCGAAATCCGCAGTTTAAAGCAATATTCCACGAGTGATAATTGGACAGGCTCGTGCCGTAAAAGGGAATGTCCCCACGGCGGATAATTTCATTTTTCAGCAGAGTGACAAGATACGTCCCCACACCCATCGAACGGTACTTCGGCATTACATCAATGCCTATCTGCTGCCAATGAGGAGCGTCCTCGGAGCAGCCCGCCATTCCCATAATCTCGCCGCCGTCATATGCGCAGACAACTATCCTGTCGGGACGGTGTGGGAGAAATTCTCCGCAGATGGCATTCGGAAAACGCTCATCTCCGTAAAACCCGAAAAACTCTTCGTTGTAAAACCATTTTACATTATAATCCTTTTGCGGACTGACATCACTTTCAGGCAGAAACATATGATAGGTTGATGTGAGCGTGTATCCAAATCCATTCAGTTCTTTTTCAAGCATCAGAAGTTTTGGAATTTCAAAAAGTGCGTGACCGCTGCTGCTTTCCATAAACTCTCCGAGAAAACGATGAAGCTGTTCATCTGCCGTGATGACAGCATTCTTTCCTGTTGTCACCATATGAAAAAAGTATTTTTCGGGGGAATAGACACGCCGTCCCTCCCTGATTTTGGAAACTGTCAGAACGTTCTCATTTTTCCGAAAATCATCGGGGGAACAGTTAAACTCAAGCGACAGCAGGTCAAGCAATCTGTCAAAATATTTGCTTTTCATATTTTCTCACCTTCTGCCGCAATGACTTGCAGAAACGCCTTGTTAAGGGGTTCCCAGCTGTTGTCCTTAACTGTTTCCGTGCTGTTTATTATCTGCTCTATCTTCTCAAATTCCGCCTTGATATAGTCGTGAAGAATTTTTATCTTGTCACCCTTGCCCATCTCGGGAGTTTTCATTTTCACTTCGAGCAGTTTGTTTACAACGGGAAGCAGTTCATGTGGAAGTTCCGTCTTGCATAACTCGGAAAACAACATTGGCGGTGGAGTGCCTTTGTCTAATATCCATTCGCAGGCAAGTAAAGTTCGCAGTACATAAAAATATTTTTTCAGTTTTACCTTATCGCCGCTTAAATGCTTTCGATAGTCGGATTTTGCGGTGCTGAAATAATGGTAAAGCCCCTTTTTTACATCAAAATAATCGTTAAGCAGCGATTTAAAACTGTCCCATTTATCGGACACACGGTAAATGATAGGGGAGTTGTTCCACTCAAAAACAGTGGGATTTGACTTGTACAGAAGCCGAAGTGTTTTCTGAATATCCCAACCGTTAATGTCGAAAACATCGTCCAGCTGCCATTCGATAACGTCCCGTGTTTTCTCAAGCTTCAGATAGAAATCCTTTTTGCGGACATAGATAAACCGCACGTCATAGTCGCTGTCGGGGGACTCAAAGCCCCATGCACGGCTGCCCGATTCAACGCAGAGAAGTATCTCCACATTCTCCTTTTCTTCAATTTCATCAAGCTTTTCCTGTATTTTTTGGTATATTATTTCGTCCATTTATGACGCTCCTTTCCGTATATCAGAGTTTACAGCGCGTGAGGAAAAAGCTGCGGACCACAGCTATCCTGCGGGCGCGAAGAATGTAAGCTTTCGAAAACTACTAAGGTAAAATCTCCAAAAATCACTTTCTGTTTTTGCGAAATTCCAGATAGCTTTCAAGAATAATAACGGCGGCTACGGCGTCCACAACAGCCTTGCGCTTTTTTCCCCTGACGTTGGTTTCGTTGAGTATCTGATGTGCCGAAACGGTGGTGCAGCGTTCGTCCCACATAACCACCTCAACGCCTGTTTTTTCTGAGATAAGCTTGCCGAAATCACGGCATTTTTCGGCACGGTCGCCCTCGGTGCCGTCCATATTTTTCGGCAGTCCCACAACGATAAGCTCGGGCTTCTCCGACTTGACATATCCCGCAATTTTTTCGGCGCAGCGGTCGGCATTGTACTCGTTGATGACGGTCAGGGGGGAGGCGAGAAACTCGGTTTTATCGCAGACGGCAAGCCCTGTTCTTGCGTCGCCGTAATCCACAGACATAATTTTCATAGTATCGTCCTTTCTATTGACAGTTTGCCGTATATATAGTATAATTATGATAAATTAATTTGCAAACGGAGGTAAATTTTATGCTTTACACAATATCTTCCGACAAGCTCACAGCGCAGATCTCCGACTTCGGTGCGGAGCTTTCCTCGCTGAAAACTGCTGACGGCACAGAGCTGATCTGGCAGGCAGACCCCGAAATATGGAAGCGTCATGCGCCCCTGCTATTCCCGTTTATCTGCAACACCGAGTCGAAGAAATACACGGTAAACGGCTCGGAATATTCTTTGTCAAATCACGGGTTTGCCAGAGATACGGTTTTTGAGTGCGTTTCGGAAACCGACGGAAGCGTTCGCTTTGTTCTTAATTCAAACGATGAAACGCTGAAAAAATATCCTTACAAATTTGAGCTGACAGCAGATTACGCACTTTCGGGAAGCACTCTCACCACATCTGTAACGGTGAAAAATACCGATGACAAGGACATTTTCTTCTTCATCGGCGGACACCCCGCATTTAACTGTCCCATGACCGACGGCGAGGATTTCGAGGATTATTATGTGGAATATTCCGAAAATGAAACCATCACCCAGCCTGTACCGGACGGTGAGCGAACCATTCTTGACAACGGCAGACAGGTGCCGCTTACACACGAGCTTTTTGCTCGCGACGTGTTTATGAAGGACAAGCCAAACTCGTCCTCCATTTCGCTGAAAAGCAAAAAGTCCGCAAGAATGATTCGTCTGGACTATGACAACAGCGGCTGTATCGCCGTTTGGTCGCCTGCACGAAATGATGCAAATTTCGTTTGCTTAGAGCCTTGGAGCTCCGTTCCCGTTTATTGTGACAAGGTTGATGAGCTGACCGAAATGCCCCACGCAAAGAAGCTTGCGGCAGGAGAAAGCTATGTATTCTCCTACAAAATTTCCTTGTTGACCGAGTAAAGATTTCGTCTGTTCCTTGCGCCGACCTTTTCCGTGACATTCAGGCTTGTGAGAATGTTCAGGGTAAGCCGTGCAAGGTGCAGATTTATTTTTGCCGCCGCTGCAAGATCATTTGCGGTAAACTCGTATGAACGCAGCTCATTCGGGACAAAATATAGGTAATCGGCGGGACGCTTTATGATAAGCTCGTCAACCGGCTCGGTGGGATATTTATCGTATCTCACATAGTCCTTCCGTGAACGGCGGGGCTTTTTCACGTCCCCCGTAATGCGGTATTCCTCCGCTTCCAGCATAACGATATGCAGCGTAAGATCTTCCTCGGAAAGGCGGTTTTTTATCTTGTAAAGCTCGGGGAAAACATCGTAAAAGCTTTCCTTTTTCGGAGATGTTCTTCGGGAGATGACCGTTCCGTTTTCGTCCAGCTTGATTATCTTCAGCTTACTGTAAACGGGGTGAACAATGGTCACGGGGGCGGCTGTCAGGAACACGTCCAGCTTTTTCCGCAGTTTGTCAAAGCCCTTTGTCTGTATTTCAATAATGCCGTTTTCTCCCGCAATATCCGCAACAAATCCGCCGATCTTCTGCTCCTGGCTGTCGGTAAACGGTTCAAAATAGTTTTTCAGGACAGCGTGAACGGTTTTCTCTCCAAGAGTTCCGACGCCGCTTTTAAGCTGTTCGCCGTCCGACACTTTTTTTAAGGCTTCGCTGAAACGAATTTTATCCATCCGGTAATTCCTCCGAAAATAACAAAAGCCGCCCGATTCTTAGAAAAGGGCGGCGGGTTTTGCAGATAGCTGAAAAATTACTTTCTCTTCTGTCTGGTTCTGGGCTTAGCAGCCTTCTTAGCGGGAGCCTCAGTCTTAACTTCAGTCTTAGGAGCCTCGGTCTTGGGAGCTTCAGCCTTTAATTCCTCAGCCTTGGAAGCTGCGGGCTTTTCCTCAGCCTTCTTTGCAGTGGGCTTCTCCTCAGCCTTCTTTGCAGCAGGCTTCTCTTCGGTCTTCTTTGCAGCAGGTTTTTCCTCCGCTTTCTTAGAAGACTTCTTAGCAGCGGGCTTCTCAGTCTTTACCTCTGCTGCCTTAACTGCGGGAACTGCACTTGAGATGAGCTTCTGAACCAGCTCTGCGCCCTCAAGGCTGCCCTCACAAGTGATCTTGCCCTTTTCGATAGCGGAAGGGATAGTAGTCTTGCCGCTGATAACGCTGTTCAGAACTGTTGCTGTAAGCTTGAGTTCGCAGAGTCTGTCATCGTAAGCGTAAGGCTCAACTCTGAACTGACCGTCTGTTACTGCAATGAAAAACTTACCGTCGTTCTTTCCATCCTCGATGTTTACAGTAACACCAAAATTAGCATAACCGCTTGCGTCAACTGTTGCATCTGCGAAATATGCTTTCTGTACCTTTTTAACTGTTGACTCAAAAGACATTGAAAATTCCGCCTTTCATTAATTCAAAATAATCTGACTCAAAATCAATGGAAAATTTCCATGATTTAATTTACAAAATGATTATATCACATTCTAAAATAAAAAACAAGTATTTTTTTCATAAAAAACGTCAATTGCAATTTTTTTTATAATAGTGTACAATATATGCGAGGTGAAAAGTGTGATAAAAGTACCTTTTAAACATATTTTTGCGGTAATTTCGGCGGTTTCTGCGGGTGCATTTTTTTATTTTGAGCAAAATTCCATCGAAATTTCACGCTTTGAGGTGTACAGCAAAAATCTTCCGAAGGCGGCAAGCGGGCTGAAAATAGTTCAGCTTTCCGACCTGCATAACAAGAAATTCGGCAAAGAAAACTGCCGACTTATTTCCGAGATAAACAAGCTTTCGCCCGATATAATTTTGCTTACGGGAGATATGGTGAGCCATAAAATTCCCGACCTTGACGGTTATATATCCTTTGTAAAAAAGCTCTGCAAAGGTTATCCCGTTTACTATGTGAACGGCAATCACGAGTGCTCGGATATGTCCCCGGAGCAGAAGCAAAAGCTTGACAGTGAGCTTAAATATGCGGGCGCTGTCTGCGTTGACAACAGTACC
Organism: Oscillospiraceae bacterium; assembly: GCA_017828975.1. Classification (GTDB taxonomy): domain Bacteria; phylum Bacillota; class Clostridia; order Oscillospirales; family Ruminococcaceae; genus UMGS1889. The sequence goes on from JAGAJN010000022.1 coordinate 66,452, forward strand.
GCTGTGCTTGAATTCCGAGGGGAAAGGATAAACATCTGCGGGCTGTGTTATGATGCTTGCTTTTACCGAGGAGTGCGGCAGTTCAGGTACGGCTGGAAAACCTTTAACATCGGCGAAATGAACAGGCTGCTGCCCGAGAAATCTGCGGATAATTTCACGATACTTCTCGCTCATAATCCGCTGGATTTTGACACCTATGCGGAATGGGGGGCGGATATTTCCTTCGGCGGACATGTTCACGGAGGGCTTATCAGGCTGCCGAAAATCGGCGGTATTCTCAGCCCCGAACGCAGACTGTTTCCCAAATACAAGGAGGGCGTTTACGAGATAGACGGTCGCTTCCTTGCGGTCAGCAGGGGGCTTGGTGAGATACGTCTTTTCAACCGTCCCGAGATAGTTTGCGTCAGCCTTTTTTCGGAAAAATAATTTTTAATAAGGAGTGTTTGCAATGGGAAATTTGTCATTTGACGAAGAAAAAATTCAGCTGAAAAAGCTTATCGCAGAACATTCGAGAATAGTGTTTTTCGGAGGTGCGGGAGTGTCCACGGAAAGCGGAATTCCCGACTTTCGCAGCGTTGACGGGCTTTATAATCAAAAGTATGATTATCCGCCCGAAACTATTCTTTCTCACAGCTTTTTCAAAGGCAAAATGTCCGAATTTTACCGATTCTACAAGGATAAAATGCTTTGCCTTGACGCTAAGCCCAACAGCGCACATTATGCTCTGGCAAGCCTTGAAAAGTCGGGAAAGCTGTCCTCGGTAATTACGCAGAATATTGACGGACTGCATCAGCTGGCGGGCAGCAAAAACGTTGTTGAGCTGCATGGTTCGGTGCTGAGAAATTACTGTATGTCCTGCGGGAAATCTTATTCTGCGGAGTACATACTGAATTCCGACGGTATTCCAAAATGCGAGTGCGGCGGCAATATCAAGCCCGATGTGGTGCTTTATGAGGAACAGCTTGATTCCCGTGCTATTGAAGCGGCGATAATGGAAATTTCCGCTGCGGATATGCTTATGGTCGGCGGAACGTCCCTTGCGGTTTATCCTGCTGCGGGAATGATAAGATATTTCAAAGGAAAAACTCTCGTGCTTATAAACAAGAGCGAAACGCAGTATGACGGTTCGGCGGACTATGTTTTCAGAAGCTCCATAGGCAAGCTTCTGGGTGCGGCTGTTCTGGAAGAATGACAAAATCCGACGAACTGCATATACTGTTTTAGGGACGGTTTTCGGACTGTCCCAACGCCTGTCCGATTTTTTTGTCCCGAATGATTATTTCAGAATTTACAGGCAATAATACAAGTAGAATTTGCGAAACAAATTCAAAAAATTCGGATTGGAGTGCTTAAAGTGTCTGTAAAAAGAGGAGAGATATACTATGCCGACCTGAGCCCCGTTGTAGGCTCGGAGCAGGGAGGGATAAGACCTGTGCTTATTGTTCAGAATGACGTGGGAAACAAGCACAGTCCAACGGTCATAGCGGCTGCCATAACCAGCCAGAAGGAAAAGGCAAAGCTTCCCACGCATATTTCTCTGAACGCGTCCTCCTGCGGACTTGCAAAGGACAGCATCGTGCTTCTTGAGCAGATAAGGACCATAGATAAAAAACGTCTTAAAGAACGTATGGGAGAGCTTGATACGCCCTCCATGAACAGGGTGGATAATGCGCTTTCCATCAGCTTCGGTCTTGGCGGCGTTACATAAAAACGCCCCGAGATAAAAGAGCCGTACAGCGGAAAATTCTCCGTTGTACGGCTCTGATTTTTTGTTTGGAAAAACTTATTCGTTGGAATATGCCGCGAAAATTTCGCCCGTAAATGCAACGTGGGGAGCATCTCCTCCCGTGTACCAGTGCATTTCCGATTCTGCAAGACCGGAAAGGTCCATGGGCTGTGTGTAAAGCTTTTTGCAGACGAAAACCAGCTCAGCCTCTGCAAAGGTAAATTCGCCGCAGGGGAGCTTCACGGGAGTAAGCCCCGACTCCTTAACCTTGTCGCAGTCATGACCCGATGCCTTGCCGCAGAATGCCATTTTTTCACGGTATTTTTCGGGCAGGAAGGAGATAACAAAGTTCTCGTTTTCCGACACATTTTCAAAGGTTTTTCTCGAGGGACGGATAACGGTGGTGAACACGTTTTTGTGGAACATAACGCCCATTCCGCCCCATGCGGCGGTCATCATATTCAGCGTTTTTTCATCTCCCGCAGAAACTAAAAACCACTGCTTTCCCACCTTTTCAAACGGGTTAATGGACAGTTCGTTTACATTGATTTCTTTGAATGACATATAAGATCTCTCCTTTAAAATTAATGCTTTTTCTTTTGTTTTTTCTGATTTTTATTGGGACTGTGAAGCCCTGCCAGAGTCTTTCTCTGCACCTCCGATGCAATTTCATTCAGCTGATGCAGCCCCTTGTATCGCTCCAGAAATTTCAAAAACGGACGGCTGCTTTCGTACATATCCAGCTGTAACATGGACTTCATCAGGCAGAGGTCGGAAAACAGCGTATCCGATTTGCTTTCCAGCTCCATCAGCTTTATGAATATGGTAACGGCGTTTTCGTACCGTTCTCGGGCATATTCGCGCATACCAAGGCTTCTTTTCATAAGTGCCCCCGGGTCGGAGATTATCAGCTTTTCATGCTCGGTATACAGGTCGGTGACCTCATCATATTTTTCGAGAAAAAAGCAGACTGCGATAAGATTGTTTATGTATTTGCTGCGCATGGGCTTTCGCAGAAGGGGCATTTTTATGCTTTTCAAACGCTCATATGCTTCGTCAAGTTCGCCTCGGAAAAGCTGCGCAAAGCCAAGCATTGCCTTATATCCTTCGGCGTCACGCAGGCGCATACGGCGTTCGGCTTTGGCTATCTCGGCTTTCATTCCGTCCATATATTCGTCGGTGTAGCCGTCCTTCCTAAGCTTTTCCATCAGCTTGATGAAGGTGTTGTTTTTCAGGGACAGCTTCATCATCAGAAATGAAATTCCGATGATAACAAAGCATATCCCGATAAGTATGGGCAGCTTTAAATGCCACCTGAATATGATATTCATCAGCAGGAAAGCTGCAATAAACGGCGCCGCCGATGACCCGCTCATAAACAACATTCTCCGCTGAACGGCAGTAAGCCGCTTGTTGTTTTTCTTATTATCTGTCATTTGAAATTGATTTTCCTCTCGCAGATGCTCCGAAAAAATCAGAGCTTCCTATATTTTATTGTGACATACAGCCCGAATATTCCGTCTGCCGCAGCGGACAGTCCCGAGAATATCTGAATTATCTCCGGCAGGGGAGCTGCACCCATATTTTTTACGCCTATAATTGTAAGCCAAATTCCCGCAATCAGCGCCGTGAACGCCTTGAAAAAAGGATTTCCCGATAATATCACACGGGGAACACCGCCGTTTTCCCTTATCACTTTCCTGATAAAAAGGAAGTCCCCAAGGCTTGCCGCAAAAACAGCAATTGAGATGATAACAGAAAAAATATCCGAACCGTTCATTTTTATTTTCCCTTTTTATGCTGTAATTTCAGCGAAAATTGCGTTTATGGAGCCTGCCAGCAGCTTCGGTGAAACCTTTATTGATGTGCCTATCCGTCCGCCGCTGACGTAAAATTCCTCTAAGTCTTCGGCGGAAATGTCGATGACAGTTTTGTAAAGCTTCTTCATTCCGATGGGACTGCACCCGCCCCTGACATATCCCGTGACCTTGGTAATGTCCTTGACGGGTATCATTTCCACGGATTTTTCACCGGCGGCTCTTGCTGCTTTTTTCATATCCAGCTCCGCTTCTACGGGTATGACGAAAACGAAATATCCGCCGCTTTTGCCCGAGGTCACGAGGGTCTTGTAGGATAATTCGAGGGGCGTCCCGCTTATTTCCGAGGCGGTTATTCCGTCGGTAAACTCGCCTACGTCGTAATTTTTGAAGCTGTATGGTATCTTCTTTGTATCGAGAAAACGCATTGCGTTGGTTTTAACTTCCTTGGACATAGATTTTGCTCCTTTTATACTAAGAACCAATTAAAAAGTGAAAAAAATCAAGCAAAAACTTGCGTATATGGTTTTTGTGCAGATTTTTTTAGACTTTTATTGGTTCTTAGTATTGTATATATCTATTATATCACAAAATGATTACAGTTGCAATGGTAATTGTAATTGAAATGTAAACTAATTAATGTTGAAATGTTACAGTAAATGTGGTATTATATTCCTAGAAGCTTATCAATGAATAGGAGCTGGTATTATGAATAAAAACAAGGCTGCTGCACTTTTTCTTGCGGTACTTATGGCAGTTTCGGCAACGGGCTGTTCTTCCACAATTACTTCAGAGGACGGAGAAACGTCGGAAATAAACTCTTATTCCGAGGAAACAACTGAGTCCGAAACCGCCGCTTCGGAAATTTCCGAAACTGTCACCGAACCCATAGACAGCGACCTCGCAGAGCTTGAATATCTCAAAAACAATTTCCCCGAATTTGACGGCTCAACTTCGGCAATACCGCTTGAAGCGTCCTTCCACTCAAAGATATTCGGCATATCCGAGGAAGAAGCAAAAGCTCAGGTCTATCACACCAAGACACATGAAGCATTCAATCGGTTTATGAAGGGCGAGGTGGACATTGTACTGACCGTTCCCATGACCGATGAACAGGAGCAGCAGGCGAAGGACAAGGGTGCGGAAATGACCCCCGTGGCAATGGAGGGCTTTGTGTTCTGCGTGAACAAAAACAATCCTGTTGAAAGCCTGACCATGCAGCAGATAAAGGACATTTACTCGGGCAAGATAACCAACTGGAAGGACGTTGGCGGCGAGGATATGGCTATCCTTGCATATCAGCGAAATCAGGATTCGGGCAGCCAGACCCTGATGAACAAGTTTATGGGAGATACTCCGCTGATGGACGCACCCACCGAGCTTGTTCCTATGGCTATGGGCGAGCTGATGGACGCCGTGGCGGTCTACGATAATGCTGCGGGTGCCATCGGTTACTCTGTTTACTCCTATGCGGCGCAGATGTACGCAAACACCAAGGACGTTAAATTCATTGCCGTGGACGGCGTTGCACCGTCAAACGAAACTATGGAAAACGGCAGCTATCCTCTGCTTTCGGTCACATATGCACTTTATGACGGAACTCTCCCCGAGGACGGTCCCGTTAAGCGAATGGTGAAGTGGATGACATCTCCCGAGGGTCAGCAGGCGGCAAGAGAAGCAGGCTATATCCCCGCAAACGGCGGAAGCTCCGAGGATATATTCACACCCCTTCTTGACACTTTGGGAACGGGAATGAAGCGTCCCGACGGATATACCGTATCCCCGAGATGTGACGAAGCGGGGGACGCTTTTGAAATAGGCATTATAAAGGCTATCCCCACCGAGGAAATACTTGCCGAGCCTTATGATGAGGGCTGGGAATATGACGGGAAAATATCTCACGGCATCTCTTATGAGAAAGAGAAAACCTTCACAGGCGTTACCTTTGAAAATTCCATAAAGGACGAAAAGGTAAGTGCCGCGGTAAATGACTGGCTGAACACAAACTATGCGGAGATGGAAAGCCGTTTTGACCCCGAAAAAGAGAATTACTCATTGGGCTATTTCAAATATTATCTTTCCGAAAATGAAACGGTGTCTTACAACACTCCTGTTTTTGTTGATGCAATATTCAGAAACGGTTACCTGTCACTTACTTTGAGAGCCCCTGACGGAATGGCAGACGAGGACGGTTCTCAGCGTTCAGCTGTATTTGACCTGAAAACGGGCGAAATGTTAAAGCTTTCGGATATGTTCTTTGAGGGAACGGATTTCCTGACTAGGCTCAACAGTCTTATTGAAGAAGAAGTAAATATGCCCTATGGTGAGCCTGTCAGGGAATATGCGGGGCTGAGAGAGGGTATCTATGATTTTGACCTTAACACTCTGGTGCTTGACCTTAACAATCCTTACACGGAATATCAGACCTACATTTACTATTACAATGAAATGATGGGTGATATGGTTACCGCTGCCAGACGGGATATAAGCGGAATGTTTGAGGACGAGGTGCAGGCGAAGCTGAATACCGTTGTCGACACCGAATATACCGAGCCTGTTTACACTCAGGATACGGGCTTTGTTTACTCTTATTTCGGAGATGACACAGCACTTATTGACAGCAAAACAGCCGAAAGAATAAACGGTGAAATTGATAAGGCTACGGAAAACAAGCTGCTTGTTGACAGCTTAAAGAAGAATCTCCAACTGCTTTACGAGATAGAAGATTTTGACAAATTCGTTTCGGAAGCTACTGTTCGTGTAAGTGCAACTGTTTACGGTGATATTGGCTACACTGTTGACATGGAAGCGTATATGCTTGCGCATGCGGGAATTTACTATGACATTGACAGCGGCAGGCTGCTCACTCCCGATGATTTTCTAAAGGACGGCTGGAGAGAAGCGTCTGTCTGGGAATATGAAAAGGCAACGGGCGAGCTTATGGGCGACTGCGATGCACCCGACATTTCCGACAGGGCAATCACTATGATAAACGGCATTACATACTATCGTGATGACGGGATTATAGGCGTTCGCTTCTCCGCTCATGCAGATGAGGACGGCTTCTATACCGTAAATGTTCCTAAGGAATATCTCGTTGAATAACGGCTGACTTATTGCAAAGATTTTTATCTGCCAATGCAGAAAACTGTGTTGGCAGATTTTTTTGTAACGTTTTCCTTGTTTTAACGTCTAAATATCGGAAGGCTTCCAATACACCAACAGAAAGGGGGCAGAGTATGGACGACATCGGAAAAATTTATGAGCTTTACGGCGGGCGGCTGGTTTCCTATCTTGTGGGAATGACGGGCGATCCGTCCCTGGCGGAGGAGCTGGCTTCGGAGGTTTTTGTTCGGGCAATGACGGGTATCAGCGGCTTTCGCGGGAACGGCTCCGTGTTTACATGGCTCTGCGCCATTGGGAAAAATCTGTATTTCGATCATCTGAAAAAGCAGGGGAAAAGGGTAGATATAGAGGATATTCCCGAGCTGTCGGACGGGTGCGATATTCAGTCGGAATTGTCCGATAAACAGCTTTGCAAAAGTGTCCACCGACGGCTTCATCAGCTGGACGAGCCTTACAAGGAGGTGTTCACCCTGAGAATTTTCGGGGAGCTGACCTTTGGCGAGATAGGCAGTCTGTTCGGTCGGTCGGACAACTGGGCGAGGGTGACCTTTTTCCGTGCGAAGGCAAAGATAATCGATGGGCTAAAGGAGGACGGCTATGAGCTTTGAAAAAAATATCTGCAATATTGTCGGCGATCTTATCCCGCTTTATTGCGATGATATGTGCAGCGCTGAGAGCAGGTCGGCGGTGGAGGAGCATACGGCGGAATGTGAAAAATGCAGGCAGCTTCTGGAAAGCTGTTCGGCGGAATTAAAAAATGTGTCCCAAAAAACGGACATAAAATCTCGGAAAATTATAGGCAGAGTCAGGAGAAAATTTCTTGTGACGGCTGTGGTTTCGGGGATAGCGGTGCTGGTTGCCGTGCTTTTCGGCATATATCATCTAACGGGGAAAAATATGGGATATTTCCTTGCGGACAAGCGGCTTTTCGGCATATCCGAGGAAAAGCTTATGGAAAACAGCATTGATATTATCAAGTACGGCGTGACGACTGCCGCTCTTGAAACAGATGATATTGAATGTGATCTTGCGGAATATAACAGGCTTCGGCGGGAGCTGTATCAGGCTGAAATACTGCCGCAAAGCTTTTCCGTCACATATGACCGCACGAAAAGTGACATTACGGGCGAGGTGGTTTTCAATGGCAAGGCGAAAACCGAAAGCTATGACCTGACGGTGCAGCTTCGCACCCGACGAATGAGAGCGGGCGTTTATCTGGTAACGGATATTGTGGTCTGGTGGGAAAATTATTATCCCGACAGAGCGGCGTATGCAGAACTTGACACGTCAGACGCATTTTATATCACAAGCAGAAAATATCCCGATGAAACTGCATTAAGAGATTTAGAAACACGTTCACCGCTGATGACAGTTCAGGCAGCCGACCCTCCCAAGGCAGGCAGATATTATCTTGACGGAAACAAAAACGGGCTATATATGGAGCTTTCCGAGGACGGCAAAGCCACCTGCGGCGGAATGACCTTTGAGGAGTTTTACAGCTTTTATGAGGAAAAATACGGCACCGACGGCACTCTGCCGTACAGCGGGATATTCGAGCTTATGTTTGCTCAAAAACACGGTGAGGAGGTTTACTGTTCGGCGGTTGAGAGAGATCTTGAGCAGGTTGGGGAGGACGGAAAGCTGTTTATCTATGAAAGCGAAAGGCTGCTGATATTTGCCCCGCCGCCCCCCGAACGCTTTGCCGCAGAGGATTATTTTGAGGTTTGCTTCCGGTATATCGGTGACATTGGCTTGGAATATTCGTCGGACGGTACCATAACAGATATTCCCTCGGGCAGGGAAGATGAGCCGATGAAATTTATTCGGATAGATTGACATTTCTCCAAAAGTGTAGTATTATATAAATAAGGGAAATACCGCCAACGCCCCGGCGGTATTTCTTTGCTTTTGGAGGATTTTTATATGAGTGACAAAAAATATGAGATAGATATGTGCTCGGGAGCAATACTTCCGAAGCTTCTGCGGCTGACGCTTCCGCTGATGCTCTCAAGCGTTTTGCAGCTGCTGTTCAATGCGGCGGATATTATCGTCGTGGGAAATTTTGCAAGTGAGAATTCGCTGGCTGCGGTGGGTTCCACGACTGCACTTATTAACCTGATGACCAACCTTTTTCTGGGATTATCCACGGGCGCAAATGTCCTTTCTTCGCATTATATGGGCGCAAAGGACAGCGAAAACGTGAGCAAAACTGTGCATACCTCGATTTTTCTGAGCATGGCCTGCGGACTTTTTCTGACAGCTGCGGGCGTGATATTTGCGGAAAAGCTGCTGACACTTATGCAGACGCCCGAAGAGGTTCTCGGTTTGTCTGCCACCTATCTGCGGATATATTTTGTGGGAATGGTCGCAATGATGATATACAACTTCGGCAGTTCACTGCTGCGTTCAAAGGGCGACACCAAGCGTCCGCTTTATTTTCTCACATTGTCGGGCGTGATAAATGTTATCCTGAATATGATTTTCGTTATCCCGTTGAAAATGGACGTTGCGGGTGTTGCGCTGGCTACGGTCATTTCACAGTGCATCTCGGCAGGGCTTATACTTCGCTGTCTTATGCTGGAGGAGGACTCATTCCGCTTCGATTTCAAAAAGCTTGGACTTGACCGAAGCATTGCGGGGAAGATACTTCGGATAGGTATTCCCGCAGGCTTTCAGGGCGTGGTTTTCTCCCTTTCAAATGTTGTGATACAGTCCTCGGTAAACAGCTTCGGACCGATAGTTATGGCGGGAAGTGCGGCTGCGGCGAGCATTGAGGGCTTTGTTTGGGTGTCCATGAACGCCTTCTCACAGGGTGCGCTTACCTTTTCAAGCCAGAACATCGGCGGAGGAAAATACAGCAGGATAAACAGGATTGCGGTGATCTCCTGCACCTGTGCGGCGGTGACGGGGCTTGTTTTCGGAAATCTCGTCTGTCTGTTCGGGGAACAGCTTTTGAGGATATATGACCCCCGTCCCGAGATAATCGAGCCGGGACTTACCCGAATGTACCTTGTCTGCGGACTGTACCTTTGCTGCGGTCTGATGGACAGCATTGTGGGAACTATCAGGGGAATGGGATATGCTATTACGCCCACCATAGTTTCGCTTCTCGGTGCCTGCGGACTGCGCATATTGTGGATATTCACCATCTTCCAAATCCCCGAATATCACACGGAATTTATGCTGTTTTTGTCCTATCCCATATCGTGGACAATTACTTTTTTGGTGCATCTTGTTTGCTTCATATTTATGCGGCGGAAATTCCCGAAGGAAGATGCGGAATCAGTGTTGAATGTTGAGTGTGTAAATTGAAAATATAGAGTAAAAAAGGGTGTTCCTCTGCCGAAACGGAGAAACACCCTTTATGTTTGTATTTACGGATTTTTTATGGGGATACCCTTTTTCTCGCAGGCGGCTTTCAGGCGGGGAAGCTCCTTTTTCAGGTCCGCACGAACGCTTTTCTGCCAGAAGTATTCTCCCACAAAAAGCAGCCGCTCCGAACCCCGCTTGTGCAAAATCGCATCAAGCAGACGCTTTCTTGAATATATCATTCGGCTGGCGGTGATTATCTCCTTTTGCAGGTCGTAGGGAGATATTTTTTCGGGATAATGCACCACATTGCCGATACATTTTGACCAGTCGTTGTCGATAAGCTTGTCCTTGTGAGTGTCGTAGACAGGCGTTCCGGGAACGAAGTACATTGACTGTATAAGCACGCCCTGTATGTTGTTTTCGATAACAAACTCCGCAAGCCGTTTTCCGACGCCTATCTCGTGATTATCCGCACCGACAATGAACAGACCTCGTGTTCTCATTCCGTGACTCTGGATATTTTTCACCGAACGCAGTATTTCCTGATATGTGCTTTTCTTGTGATACTGCTCAAACGCCGTGTCCTCCAGAAATTCGATGCCCAGCGCCAACTCCTCAAAGCCTGCTTTTTTCAGCAGCTCCAGCATTTCATCATCAAAGCCGACTTCATATCTCGCCTGAATAGTGAAATGATAATCAATGTCGCTGTCGATGATAGCTTTCAGCACCGAAATTGCCCATTCACGGTCGGCAAAAAAATTATCGTCGGTTATCCAGAGCAGCTTAAACAGCCTGTGATGACCTTCGTCGTGGAATTTTATGCAGCTTCGTATATCCTCAAGCACATTTTCCACCGAACGTGTGCGAACCTTTCTGCCGAAATGACGGACAAGCGCACAATAATCGCAGTTATGGGGGCAGCCTCTGGACGCATGCACCTGTCCCCAGATAGTGTTGTGGCCTGCCATTTTTTTGTAGCGGTAGAGCAGGTTTCTGTCGGGGATAGTGTCAATATCGTGGGGCGGCTCACGCTGTCCCGTTGTGACACATTTGCCGTTTTCGAGATATGCAAGTCCGGGGAAATCAAGGGGCTTGCCGTCCCGAAGAGCGCAGATAAGCTCTATGACGGACTCATCTCCCTCGCCAAGCAGCACATAGTCGCAGTAATTGACCGCTTCGGGATAGTTCATGGAAGCGTGCAGTCCGCCCATAACGACCTTTGCTTTGGAATGTTTCCTTATGTATTCGGCAAGCTCATAGCCCCTGTTTGCGCTGAATGTGAATATGCCGATAAAGACAATATCTGCGTCCAGAACATCGTCCCACTTTATCTTTGAGATGGATTCGCTGTACATATATGTATCGTAAACTTCTCTTTTTGCGATAGTCGCAAGTGTCAGCAGCCCCACAGACGGTGTGCGGATATATTTGTCATAGACATAGAGATTTTTCAGTGATGGTCTGTAAGGCGGATTGCCCGGCTCGATAAATCTGATTTTCCTGATGTTCATATTTTCATTCCCCCGCAATTATTTGGCTATACTAAACACCATTTAAATCACGGAGAAGAAATCGGCACGAAAAACTTGCGTATATGGTTTTTTGTGCCGAGAGATTCCCGTGATTAATGGCTGTTTAGTATTATCAATATAATAGCACACAGGTAATCATTTGTCAACCCTTTTTGAGTAATTACGGGAAAACATTTTCACGAGCAGTATTTTGCAGATAAATAAAAAATCTCCTGCCTATTGACAAGAGAGAAAAAACGTGATATTATGTTTATGTGTCAATAAATGTATATTGTTACACATATAATTCTACAAGTATATCATACCACATTTTTAGCAGAATGTCAATAGTGATATTTAACAAAAAGGAGATGGCGTTTATGAGCAATATGTTGAAACTGCTGAACGACAATTCGGGTGATACGGTCGGACAGATAATGGCAGTGTCCGAAAAAACCGCAGAATACGGCATTCGCCTGACGGAAAAGGCCGCCCGTGAGATAGCGGTGACGGAAAAAAGCTGCATTTCCGAAAACCGCCGTGTCTGCTTCGGGAAATCGGCGGCGGTGAAGCTTACGGAAAAATTTGCCGAGAGCCGTTACGTGGACAGCGAAAGCTTCGGTGAAACGCTCTGCCTTCTGGTTGAAGCGTTCTATGCCGCCAAGGAGGAATGCGGCGACGACCTCACCGATGACGAGCTTATCGACGCTATGTTTGAGCTGTTCGAGCATCAGTCGGAGGGGACCATGGAGCTGCTTGTTTCACGGGATATGGACAGCCTTTGCAATATGATACGGCAAAACGGCGTTGACCGTGAGGTCGATGATATGGCTGCGGATTTCAGATGGAGTGATGTGTATGATGACTGAGCTTAACACTGTGGGGATAAACAGGATCCCCGGAAAATACGTCCTGTCGCTGATGGCAAGCGGTGCTGTTCCCGCCGAACGGCTTACACATCTGAAAGCTGAGATAAGTGCGGAATTTGCGGAGCTGTGCGGGCAGTTCACAAGGAGGGAGAGCGGCTCCGTGTCGGAGGAAAATGCCGAGATGATAATGTTTTCCGTGCTGTACACGGCGGATTCCTATCTGCTTTCTGTGGGGGACAGGGCTGCTGCGGCGGCACTTGTTTCCGAGAAATTTCACGATATTTATATGAAGGGCTGCGGGGTGCTTTCGGAGATAATCGGTGAGGGCGAAAGGCTGTCCCGAATGGCTTATAAGACACGTCTGAATGTGGAAACGCCGTCCTATCGGTTTGTTTGCGAGAAGGCGTTCGGCGAATTTCTGGCGGCAAATAAGCAGATACGGTTTGACTGCGGGAACATTTTCACGTCCATTGATTATCCCTTACTGTCCGATATAACGGACATATGGGGAGCGTGGTATATGCGGGAGTATTACCGTCGGCTTTATGCGGAAAACAGCTTCTGCCGTCAGTTCGGCGATGAAAAGATAATTACCGTGCTGAAAAATTATGCGGCGGGCTGCGGGCTGAGATATTACGAGCTGTTTGACAATATCTGCGGCATATTCTGCGAAAATATCCTCTGGCAGACCATAAGCGGCGGGGATATTTTAACGCCCTTTGACCGAAAAGAGATAACAAAGCTGCAAAGCCGTTTTTCGGAAATGGACGAAACCGAAAGGCGTTTTGCAAAAGCGGATATTTCCGCAAAATGCAGCGGACTTTTCGGCAGCGGGTATGTCCGTCGGGCGGCGGAAAACAGCCGTGTGCGCATATTTGGGATAATCGGCGGGGAATGTTGATTTGTTCATATGGGTATGGTATAATAGGCAAATAAAATGATAAATTCAACTTCTGCCCAATGATTTCTTGAACTGTCCGAACGTATGAAAGCACCAAACGTCCGAAGGCGGTAATGGTTGAATTGCATAGGGAGTATCGGCTTGACCTGTTGAAATTAATATATTGGAGGTAACAGAAATGAAAGAGATTATTTGGCTAAACCCGGACGAATATGAAAAACAAGTATATGATGAGTTGAGATTGTACGCACCTAAAAGCGAAAAGATACTATTGGATTTTAATCCTTTGAAGATCTCCGATGATTATGATTGGGACCCAAAATGGGAGGAGTGGCATTGTTATTACAGACCGCTCCGAATTTACAAACAGGATTACGAACTGTTGCTTGATTATTTCAATAAAGTATTACCGACCAGGTACACATCTGATGGAACACCCAACCCGATTTTTGATGTTTGCTTTACCAACTGGATAGACAAGGAAGATTGGGATAAACTGATTCATGAGATCGAACAGGACTTTGAAAACATTAACGATGATGAAAAGAAGTTTTTTGAGGAATTTATAAAATGGGTAAAGGAAGCATTGAAACATACCTCTGTCATTGTTGTTGAGGGGAATCAGTAAAATTGTCCGCTGATTTTTGAACTGTCCGAACGGAGGAAAGCAAATGAAAATAAACTCAATAACCAAACGCCCGAGAGCAGTAATGTTCGACTTAGACGACACCATAATCTCCTACGACGGCGCATCGGAGAAAGCGTGGAAGGTCATCTGCGCCCGATTTACCGAAGAAAACAAAACGGCATTTTCGCCGGAAGAAATGCTTGAAGCGTTGGACAATGTGAAGCACAGCTACTGGTCAGACCCCGCACGTCACAAGTGGGGACGGGAGCATCTCACCGAAGCACGGCGGGAGGTGCTGCTGCTTGCAATGGAGCGGCTGGGATTTTCGGACAGGGAAAAAATTATCGAAGCGGCAGACTCCTACACGTCGCTGCAAAAGGAAATGATATGTCTTTTCGACGGTGCATATGACGCTGTAAAAAGGCTGAAAAATGTCGGGATAAAAACTGCTCTCATAACAAACGGCAGCTCGCAGGGGCAGCGTGAAAAGATAGAGCGTTTCGGGCTTGCACCGCTTTTTGATGAGATACTTATTGACACCGAAGTGGGATTTTCAAAGCCCGATGAGCGCATTTTCTGTCTTGCGCTTGACCGTCTGAATGTTTCTCCAGAAGAAGCTGTAATGGTCGGGGACAATCCCGTATGGGACACGGAAGTTCCTCAGAAAATGGGGATTTTTGCCGTTCTTAACAATTTCCGCTGTTCGGATATTCCCGCTGACATTCATGCGGATATGGTTGTGGAGAACATTGCTGAACTTACGGACTTTTTGCTGTCCATTTGATACATATTAAATACAGAAAATTAACTTGAATAGTTTGTCGGAAAATGGTATAATCATATTATACTTAATTTGAAAACGGGAGAATTGCTATGCACAAATGGAAAATAGGGAAGCCTGTGAAAGCGGTTTCCGATGAGCTTATGATAAAGGGCGGGCTGTCAAAGCTGTGTGCGGATGTGCTGTCTGCAAGAGGGATAGGCGGCTATGACGAAGCGGCGGCTTTCTTTTCAAACAGTGAGCCGTCCGACCCGTTTACTGCGCAGGATATGGACAAAGCGGCGCAGCTTATTACCGAAGCTGTTGACGCTATGACGAATATATGTATTTACGGAGATTATGACTGCGACGGTATCACGGCGACCGCTGCACTTTATTCTTACCTTGAATGTCTGGGTGCGAATGTTTCCTTTTTTATCAACGAAAGGGCGGAGGGCTACGGTCTGAACGCCGACAATATCAGGAAGCTGCATGAGCGTGGCACGGAGCTTATTGTTACGGTGGATAACGGTATTTCCGCAATTGCCGAGGCTGACCTTATTTATGAGCTGGGCATGCGGCTGATAGTTACGGACCATCATCAGCCGTCGGAAAAGCTGCCCCGTGCGGAGGCTGTTGTTGACCTTCACCGTGCGGACGACCTGTCCCGTTTTAAGGACTTATGCGGCTGCGGAGTGGTGCTGAAGCTTATTGCCGCTATGGAGGACGGAGATCACACGGCGGCTATGGAGCAGTTCTCCGACCTTGCCGCTATTGCCACAGTTGCGGACGTTGTGCCGCTTCGGGGCGAGAACAGATACATCGTTTCCACGGGACTTCATTATCTGGAAAACACGGCAAATATCGGTCTGAAAGCGCTTATAGAAGCGTCGGGAATGAAGCCGCCGTACACCTCAACGGGGCTGGCTTTTACTCTTGCACCGAGGATAAATGCGGCGGGAAGATTCGGTTCTGCCACCGATGCGGTACGGCTGCTTCTCACCGAGGACGAGGAGGAAGCAAAGCTGCTGGCGGAGATACTTTGCGGATACAACAAAACCCGTCAGGAAACCGAAAAGGGGATAATGTCGGAAATATCGGCAGCTGTCAAGGCTGACCCGTTTATTGCGGACAGGCGTGTGTCGGTGTTTTACGGAAAGGGCTGGCACCACGGTGTTATCGGCATTGCGGCGGCGAGAGTGATGGAGCGGACGGGAAAGCCTACGTTCATCATCTCCGAGGAAAACGGTGAAGCGAGAGGCTCAGCAAGAGCTCCCGAGGGATTTCATGTTTTTGAAGCGCTTTCTTACTGTTCTTCCGTGCTGACAAAATTCGGCGGACACAGCGGTGCGGGAGGCTTTTCGCTGCTGCCCGAAAAGGTGGGGGAGTTTACCGAGCTTTTGCAGAAATTTGCGGCGGAATGCTGCGGTGAGATAAACTCTGTTTCTCAGGCGGACAAGGCACTTTTGCCCGATGATCTTTCGGCGGAGGAGGTCGGTTCGCTGTCGGTCTTAGAGCCGTTCGGAGCGGGAAATCCCCGTCCGCTGTTCCTTATGCACGGGGCGAAGATAAATGCTGTTCAGGCGCTTTCCGAGGGTAAGCATACGAAGCTTAGTCTTGATTACGGTGGTGTGACCGTCAGCGGGCTGATGTTCGGTCAGCCGACGGATAAATTCGGTTATGCGGCGGGGGATATGATGGATATGCTGGTATATCCCGAGCTGAATACATACAATGGCAGGACATCTGTGAATGTCAGGATAACCGAATGCAGAAAATGCGGAGTTTCCCAGCAGAAATTTTTTGCCGCTAAGGACACCTACGAAGTACTGCGAAGGGGTGAAGCCGTTTCGCCTGCGCTGATGACAAGGATCGCTCCCGAAAGGGCAGAGCTTGTGAAGGTCTACAAGGCGGTGAAAAAGGAGTTTCTGCCCTTTGATAACATCTATTCAGCCGTTTCCGATGACAGTATGAATTTCTGCAAATTTATGGTCTGCATCGACATTTTCGAGGAAAAGGGACTTATCGAAACGGACAGATTTTTATTAACGGCAAGGCTTGTTGAGGGGGCTGCCCGTGTGGATATTGAATCCTCGGAGATACTAAAGGCTCTGCGGGCGGGTAAATCGGATATTTATTGGGCTGTCAGGGGAAAATAAACACAGCACGGGACTGCTGAAGCAAGCAGTCCCGTGTTATATTCAAAAGAAAAATCTTGATTTTCGGCGCAAAATGTGCTATAATGAAAAATAAAGCATTTTCATGGTAAAAGGCGTGTGATTTTTATGATGAAGAATAACGAGTCTGTCTGTACAATAGACGCTTTAATACAGAAAATTCTCGACGGCGACCGTCAGTATGACCTAAGCAAGATAATTTCCGCTTATGAGTTTGCGGCAAAGGCTCATGCAAATCAGGTGCGCTCCTCGGGCGAGCCGTACATTACACACCCGCTGGCAGTTTCCTTTATCCTGCTGGAGCTGGGTATGGATACGGACACTATTTGTGCGGCTATGCTCCACGATGTTGTGGAGGACACGGACGCTACCCTGGAGGATCTGAAAAAGCTGTTCGGCACCGATGTTGCCATGCTGGTGGACGGCGTTACCAAGCTGGGCAAGATCCCGCTTTTTACAAAGGAAGAGCAGCAGGCGGAAAACGTCCGCAAGATACTGCTGGCTATGTCACAGGATATTCGTGTTATCATCATAAAGCTTGCCGACCGTCTGCATAATATGAGGACGCTGCATTTCCGTCCCGCACACAAGCAGAGAAATACCGCTCTGGAAACTATGAATATCTATGCGCCCATCGCCCACCGTCTTGGAATACGTTCCATTAAGGACGAGCTGGAGGACCTGTCCTTCCGTTACCTTGACCCTTATGCTTACGGCGAAATAGAGCAGATGCTCAACAGGCGAAAGGACCAGCGTGAGGCGTTTATCCGTTCTATCAAGGAAAAGATAGAAGCACGTCTTGAGGAGGAAGGATTTCCCGACAATATGCAGATAGACGGCAGAGTAAAAAGCGTTTACGGCATTTATAAAAAGGCATATGTTTACGGAAAGAATTTTGAGGAGATATATGATAAATATGCGGTGAGAATAATCGTGAATACCGTTCCCGAGTGCTATAATGCGCTGGGTGTTATCCACGATATGTACAAGCCTATCCCCAACCGTTTCAAGGACTACATTTCAACGCCTAAGCAAAATATGTATCAGTCCCTGCACACCACCGTTCTGGGACGTGAGGGAACGCCTTTTGAGGTGCAGATAAGAACGTGGGATATGCACTACACCGCCGAGTACGGTATCGCCGCTCACTGGAAATACAAGGAGGGCATAAACGGCAAGGACAAGCTGGAGGGCAGGCTTGCGTGGATCCGTCAGATTATCGAAGCACAGCAGGAGACCGACGATGTTGAGGAGATAGTCCGCACCATCAAGAGCGACCTTGCTCCCGAGGACGTTTTTGCATTCACGCCGAAGGGTGATATGATCTCACTGCCTTTGGGTGCGACTATCGTGGATTTTGCGTATGCTATTCACACGGCTGTCGGACATAAAATGACGGGCGCAAAGGTTGACGGGAAGCTCGTTTCTCTCGATTATCAGATAAAAACCGGTGAGATCGTTGAAATTATCACATCGAAAAATCCCGACCATGCGCCTAACCGTGCTTGGCTGGAAATTGCCAAGACCAACGAGGCTAAATCTAAGATACGCTCATGGTTCAAAAAGGAACGCCGTGAGGAAAATATCGTACAGGGCAAGGCTGAGGTGGAAAAGGAGTTCAAGCGGAATTTTATCCGTGTTCCCGAGGAGCAGCTGGCGGATTTCCTGGCAGACGATATGAAGCGTCACAACTGCGCAACGCTGGACGATTTCTATGCGGCTGTGGGCTACGGCGGCATTATCCTTTCGAGAATGATGCAGCGTTTAAAGGACAATTACACTAAGCATTATATGGACAAGGAGGTCACCGAGCAGCCTCTTGAAATTCCCGCATACAATCCCTCAAAGCACGGCGGGGACATTATTCTGGACGGTCACAACAGTATTCTCGTGAAATATGCTCAGTGCTGCAACCCGCTCCCCGGTGATGAGATTGTCGGCTTTACCACTAAGGGACACGGAATTTCCGTCCATAAAAAGGACTGCATAAATTATCAGTCTGCGCTGAAAAATAACATCGAGCTTGGCAGATGGCACCCGCTTAAATGGGAGGATAACGCAAAGAAGCAGAGCAATGCGACATATCGTGCGACACTTGACATTGTTGCGGAGGACGGAAACGGTCTTATCGCAAATGTGGCTGCGGTAATGTCGGAGATGCACGTTCCTATCACGGAGATGAACGCAAAAGAGCTGAAAAACGGCAATGCGAATATGATAGTCACCATAAGCATTGCGGGCGTGGAGCAGCTTAACAATATCATTTCAAAGATAAGAAAAATCCACGGCATAACCTCCGTTGACAGAACGGGAAAATAGCGAAAGGAATTATATATGGAGCTTTTTACTTTTGATAATATGGGACCATTCGGCGTGAACTGCTATGCGGTGGTTTCCAAGAAGAAAAATGCCGTTTTGATAGACGCTCCCTGCAATGCGGACGGTATCATTTCCATGATGAATGAGAATGGTTTTTCGTTGAAAAAAGTCCTGCTTACTCACGGTCACTGCGACCATATCGGCGCTGCTGCGGAGCTTCGGGAAAAGACGGGCTGCGAAATTTACATCCACAGAAATGATGCGGAGAAGCTGACAAATCAGAACTCCAATCTCACAACATATTTTCATCTGCCGCCCGTTGACGAGGTCACAGACCCCGTTATTTTAAGCCACGGCGACACCGTGACCCTGGACGAGCTGACTTTCAAGGTTATGCTTACTGCGGGACACACAAGCGGTTCTGTATGCTACATTATTGACGATATTATTTTCAGCGGTGACACGCTTTTCAGACTTTCCGTGGGCAGGACGGATATGCGGGACGGCAGCTTCCCGACGCTGAAAGCCTCCCTTGAAGCCCTTGCCGAATTGGACGAAAAGCCCGATTATGTGGTGTTCCCGGGACACGGCGACCCCACAAGGCTGTCCTACGAAAAGGAAAATAACGCATTTATGCAGGAGAACGGCGGCTATGACCATATGCTTTAAGGGCACTGCCTGCAAGTACGAAATTGAAGCGGTGATGAAGCTTTTTATCCCCGTGGAAACCTTTGAATTTCTTTATGAGGAAACCGTTTCCGAGGGAGATCATGCACTTATTTCGGCGGATAATTCGGGAGATAAAACAGTGTTGTCCTGTGAGGTCTTTTTTGAGGGAAAGCATTGTGAAAAATCTCGTGAAATTGCGACCGGTGAGGACACGGAGCTGCCCCTTTGTCAGCTTCTTTACAAGTGTATGAACGAGATAACGGGGATAGTTCCCGAGTGGGGCTGCATTACGGGTATTCGTCCCGTGAAAAAGGTAAATGCGCTGCTTGACAGGGGATTTTCAAAGGCGGAAATTTTTGCGGATATTAAGGAAAAATACTACACCTCCGACAACAAATTGGAGCTTGCATATTTGACTGCGGTAACTCAGCGGGACGCTTTGAAAACGCTGAAAAACAATTCTTACAGCCTGTACATTGCTATTCCCTTTTGTCCGTCAAGATGCAGCTATTGTTCCTTCGTTTCACATTCCATCGAAACGCCCAATGCAAAAAAGCTTATCCCGCAGTATGTGGACAAGCTTTGCGAGGAGCTGGAGCTGACCGCAAAAATTGCCGATGAAACGGGGCTTTTTCTTGATACCGTTTATATCGGCGGGGGAACGCCGACCTCGCTTTCTGCGGAACAGATAGAAAAAATTATGAAAACCGTCAAAAAATTCTTTGACATTTCTAAAATTCGGGAATATACTGTAGAAGCGGGCAGATGTGACACCATTACCCCCGAAAAGCTGAGTGTTATCAAGGAAAACGGTGCGGACAGAATCTCCATAAATCCGCAGACCATGAACGCAGATGTGCTGAAAGCTATCGGCAGGCGGCACAGTCCCGAAGCAGTCGTGAAAGCCTTTGAACAGGCAAGGGCGGCGGGCTTTGACAACATTAATATGGACACCATTGCGGGACTTCCAACCGACACGCCCGAGAGTTTCAAAAGCACTATCGAACAGCTTATTTCCCTTGACCCGGAGGAGATAACCGTACACACGCTGACGCTGAAGCGGGCTGCAAATCTATTCCGTGACGATCAGCTTGTCAGCGACGAAAATATTGCGGAAATGGTTGATTTTTCGGCTAAACGTCTGACGGAAGCGGGGTATCTGCCTTACTATCTGTACCGTCAGAAGAATACGCTGAAAAATCTCGAAAATGTCGGATATGCAAAGGCGGGAAAAGAAGGGCTTTACAACATTTACATAATGGAAGAAGCGCAGACTATTATTGCCTGCGGTGCTTCCGCTTCAACAAAGCTTTTTGACCCGCAGACAGGCAAAATCGAGAGGATCTTCAACTATAAATACCCATACGAATATATTTCCCGCTTTGATACTATGTGCGGGAAAAAAGCCGAGATCAAACGCTTTTTTCAGGAGGAATTGCTATGAATTTATTTGATGATGTGCTGAATGTGTGCGGCAAATGTATTGACACCGTTGTTGAGAAAACGGGAGATGTGCTTGATTATTCAAAGTCAAGGCTTGACAAGGCGTCGATAAACGTGAAGCTTCGGGAGAAGTATCAGGTGCTTGGTAAGCTTTGCTATGATATGTCAGAATCGGGAGATGACGAAACAGGCACCATGAAGAAGCTTATTGCGGATATCCGCTCTTTAAAGGAGGATCTGCACAATATTGAGGAAGAATCCGAAAAGACTGCCAAGTTCAAGGAGTGCCGCTACTGTAATGCGAAAAATCCTCAGACCGCTTCCTACTGCTCAAAGTGCGGCGAAAAGCTCTGAGGAAAACGGCGGTCTTATGAAGAAAAACGAACTTTTTGAGATGGAAATAACGGGTATGACCGCCGAGGGAAACGGTGTCGGCAGAGCGGAGGGAATGGCAGTGTTCGTTCCCTCCGCCGCTGTCGGTGACGTTATCCTCTGCCGTATCGTTAAGGTGCTGAAAAGCCACTGCTTCGGCATTATCGAGAAGCTTATCACGCCTTCCGAGGACAGAATTTCGGCGGATTGTCCCGTTTCGGAAAAGTGCGGAGGCTGCTGCTTCCGCCATATTTCTTATGAAGCGGAATGTCGGGTAAAGGACAAAATTGTCAGGGACGCTTTTGTGCGTTTAGGCGGCTTTTCCGAGGAAGATGTTACTTTCCTTGACTTTTTTGGCTGCCCCGAAACCGAGGGCTACCGCAACAAGGCAATGTATCCCGTGGGCGAAAAGGACGGCAAGCTTATCTGCGGATTTTACTCGAAACGCAGTCACCGCATTGTTCCCTGTATGAATTGTTCATTACAGCCGAAGATCTTTTCGGAGATAGCCGAGGCTGTTCTCGGATATGCCGAAAAGCATGGTATTCCCGCGTATAACGAGGAAACACGCAGCGGAATTTTACGGCATATTTACCTGAGAACGGGGTATCATTCGGGGGAGATAATGCTTTGTCTTGTGGTGGCAAAAAAGGTTAAAACAGAAGGCTTTTGCGAGGAAATGGCAAAGCGTTTCCCGAGGATAAAAACCATTCTGCTGAACATAAACGGGAAGAATACCAACGTTATTCTCGGGGATAAAAATATTGTTTTGTACGGCACGGGAAATATTTCCGACAAAATGTGCGGGAATAATATTTCTTTGTCCCCACATTCCTTTTATCAGGTGAACACGGCTCAGGCGGAGCGGCTGTACGGCTTTGCAAAGGAGTTTGCGATTGGCGGCGGGAATGGTCTGCTGCTGGACCTTTACTGCGGAGCGGGTACAATAGGTCTGTCTATGGCGGACAGGTTTGACAGGCTCATAGGCGTTGAGGTGGTTCCGCAGGCAGTTGAGAATGCTCGGGAAAATGCCCGAAAAAGCGGCGTTGACAATGCGGAATTCCTCTGCGGAGATGCGGGGGATATTGCAAAAAAGCTGTCCGATGACGGGACAAGACCCGATGTCATCGTAGTCGATCCACCGAGAAAGGGCTGCGGTGAGGCTGCGCTTTCTTCCTGCGTAAGGATGTCCCCCGAAAGGATAGTTATGATCTCCTGCAATCCCGCCACAGCCGCCCGTGACTGCGCTTATCTTCGTGAAAACGGGTACTTCCTTCTGTCCGTCAGGGGGGTGGATATGTTTCCGAGGACGGGGCACGTTGAAACGGTATGCTTATTGTCCAAACTCAAAAGTGACCAGCATATCGAGGTTGAGCTGAAAACAGACGAGCTTGATCTGACCTCTGCGGAGAGCAAGGCAACATACGATGAGATCAAGGCTTATGTCAAGGAGCATGCAGGCTTGACGGTATCATCGCTGAATATTGCACAGGTTAAGCAGGAGTGCGGTATTATTGAGAGGGAGAATTACAACAAGGCTAAGACTAAGGACTCCCGACAGCCGAAGTGTACTAAGGAGAAGGAAGAGGCTATTGTTGGGGCTTTGAAGTTTTTTAAGATGGTTAAGTAATGGTTCACCCGGCTGCGAGAGCTTTTTCTTGCAACCGGGTGTAGATCTTGTATATCTGCTTTTTTGGAGTTCATTCAACAGAATAATATCTTTCAATTTTCTGAATGATTATTGCCGCATTTGTAACACACCTGTTTCTGCTTGGATATTTAAAACTTGAAAAGCATCATTAGCTGTCCATGAATTCCTTGAATTCGGGATGGATTACATTAAAAACAGATTCAAAAAAGAAAAGCAGACCTGCAATCGCAAGTCTGCTTGTGTTCATTTTATAATAAACACCATTTAAATCACGGAGAAGAAATCGGCGTAAAAAGCTTGCGTATATGGGTTTTTACGCCGAGAGATTCCCGTAATTAGTCCGTACTCAACAACTGCTCGAATGGCAGTTGTTGGCTGAAAATCCTGTAAAACAGTATTTTCAGCGGCTCAAATCAAAAATTTGTGCCGTACTACCTGATCAATGGGTGTTTAGTATTACTCATACGAAATAGTAACATAAGGCTCATCTATTGTATTCGATCCGCTTTTTATTTCAAATCCAATTTCCACTTCATTTATTTCAGAAGCGCTTCCAATATCGTTATCCTCCAAGGATGATTCTTCAATCAGTATCTCCAGCACGGCACTTTCACCGCTTTTGATTTCCTTGCCGTAGCAGACGTAATCTGTCATATATCCGTTTACGGACAGCGAATCATAGATATCCTCAATATTAAGCGTTTTTTCGCCGATATTTTCTGCAAGCAGAAGAACAGGCATATACAGACTGTACTCAGATGTGTCTTCCACTATGGTTTTGTATACAATTCTGAGTTCATTGCTGTTATAAATTTCTTTTCCGGTTCTGTCAAATTCCGCTTTCGTTTTAGGGACTGCGATCTCAATCGGTGTTTCCTCTGTAATTTCATCTCCGTCAGCGTTATCCTGCTGCAGGGTAAAAGAAACAGAGCCAACCTCTTTGATGCCGTAGATATCCCAATATTGCGAATCTAAGGCAGATGAAAGGTCAACTTCCATAATGATTCGCTTTCCTGCATTTATAGTTTTGCAAGACCATGTAGAGCTGCTTACGACCAATCCGTTTATTGCAATGTCCGCTATGGACATATCTATCCTGCTGTCGTTTGAGTTTTCAAGCTCGACAAGCAATGCGGGTTCGCCGTCGCTGTTGACCATTATGCCGCTTGAAAGAAGCTTCACGCCGTTTTCATTATATAGTTCGTCCGTTGAAAAATAGGTCATATCATAATCAAAGGTGTTCATAGCCGCATTGCTTGTTATGATTTCCTGATAACTGTTTTCGCTGTAATCGTAATGCTCAAATGCAGAGGTTTTTATCTGACAGGGCGGGTAATATATGTAGTTATACTCTTCATCACGAGTAAAGAAACCAAGCTCAATATCGGAAATTTCCGTAATGCCGTGCAGCAATAATTCATCGGTGTTGAAGCTGATAGAATCATTTGCTTTTTTTCCTGCGGCAACCTCACAGTTCAGATATCCCTCACCTGCCATATATCCATTAACGGAATTGCAGCAGTATGAAATAGTAGCGCATAAAAATGACAGGTCTTGATCGCTGTTGTTCTCAATGGTCAGCTTTACTTCCGCAAGGCCGCCCGTATACACTAATTCCTTAGCGGTAATTTTTATATCGTCCTCATCTATCAAAACAGTTTCTTCGATCGTAGCTGTTTCGGAAAATTTGCCTAATTTCCCCTTGGGCTCTTCTTCTGCGGCTGAAGATGTTGTTTCTGATGCTTCGATTTCCGCTGACGGTGTTGACTGAAGGGCGTTCTGACCTTCACTGCTGCTTTGCGGCGGCACATCGGAAGATGTTCCACAGGCGGAAAGACTCAGCACCAATGCAAGTGCCAAAGCTGTGGCTGATGATCTCTTCATAAAATTGTCCTCCTTAATCAATTTCGACTACTTCAAATTCGGGCGACTCGTATTCATCTTCGTCATAATCGTAATCACCGGGATTTGACATATGCAGGATCTCTGCACCCGATTGTGCGCAGGAGCACAGATATAGTCCGTAATCTTCGGCAGCTTGTTCCGTCCTGAATACCTCGTCCTGTTCCTCACCATCAAAAATAACCTTGAACTTTGCCATTATCTTTTCCTCCTTATACTAAACACCATTTATATCACGGAGAAGAAATCGGCGCAAAAAGCTTGCATATATGTTTTTTGGCGCCGAGATTCCCGTGATTAATGGGTGTTTAGTATTAAATAGTTTGAAGTTTTGAAAATTTGCGGGATATTTTCTTAAAAAGTTCCTCCTTTGCTGATTTTCTTTATACTAATACTAAACACCTATTGAATTATTGAAATCTCTCACCGCAAAATCCATATATACAAGATTTGGCGGCGATTTCTTTTACATAATTCTAATGCTGTTTAGTATAAGAGCCTTTCGCTTTCGTAACTATAAGTATATCAGATTTGAAAATGAGGTTATAAAAACGGATTCCAAAAGAAAAGCAGACCTGCAATAGCAAGTCTGCTTTTGTTCATTTTACTTGTTCACGAATATTTTCGGATACCTCTCTGTATATTCCCCGAGCTTCATATTGGTCGTTGATCTCATCTATGGCAGCAATAATCTTACTGCACTTTTCATGATCCTGCATCTCAAAGTACACATCAAGCATACAGTTAAGAATTTCCGCTTTCTTATCAATATACGAAAGAGCATTCGGATATTTTTCACATATCTTTACAGCCTCATTCAGCTTTGCAATACTGCTGTCATAATCAAAATGGTAGTACAGACAATTCGCAGCAGGAATATAGAAAATATCTATCAGTTCAAGCTCGGTCGGAAATGCTTTCTTTGCGATGACAAATGCTTTGTTCAGACAATCTGCCGTTTTTTTGGCTTTTTTTTCGCATAGTGTATAGTACCAGGCATTCGTCATGTAAAAATAGCAGATATTCTCGTTATCCTCCTTTTTCAATGATTCTTTTGACTTTCTGAGTATATCACAGATTAGCTTTTTTTCCTGCGGATAGCTTCGTATCAGTACGGATGCTTGGGAAAAATATAACTTCAGAAGCTTATTATCTGCACAGCTTACTTTTTCCGTATGGCGAATAGATTTTTCTATTGCTGAGAGCATTTTATCAAGATAATATTCTTCCTTGCGGTTCTCGGTAACATATCCGCCGCCAAGCATGACATCATAATATGTTCCCCACATATCATAATACACGGCAATATTATAGTGCAGAGGATTTTTTGAAACATACTCCTTTGCATTTTTTATGACCGTTTTTATCTGTTCGGCATTGTTAAGACCGCTGTATATATCGACGATCGAACCGTAAAGTTCCATTATCTGCTCATTGGGTAAATCATTCCAATCCCACATTCTCATCGCTTCGGCAATTACGGGATGAACACGAACTCTGTCATCAAAATAAATCCAGCCCTGACTGCTGAGATTCAAAAGATCGGGGATATTTATCACCTTCAGAATATCGCAAAAAAGCTTTGTTTCAAATCCTCTGACACCCAACAGCGCCAGCGTTTTTAGTGCCGTTACATGACACTCGGGCATATTTCCTGACTTAAATAGTTCAGAAATTATCCTGCCGATAGTAGCATATACTTCTTCCCCGTCTTTTATGTTGCCGATCTTATCATAGGAATAATGCGTGAATCCCTCTTTCTTTATCAGATCAACAGCCTTCATTGCCGAAATACAGCCCGACGATATCTGTCTTGCAATAAGTTCAATAACAAGGGTATGTCCCTCTGTAAGCTCAATGATATTGTCAAAGGCTTTTTTTTCTTCTTTGGACATTTGTCTGCCAAGATCAATGGAAATCAGCTTATGCAGTTCGTCTTTGTTTTCTATTGCTTCTATTGTCATAACAGGGTAACTGTTTTTTGGTATGTTATTTCGGGTAACGACTATGGTATCATATCCTATAGATAATATGCTGTTAAGCTCTTTTGTCACTCTGTCCGTAAAATTGTCAATAACAAGCAGAACCTTCTTTCCGCTGCAAATATTCTTTACAGCAGTGATTTTTCTTTCATAATAGTCATCAATACTTTCTCCCGAATATCTGCTAATCGTACTGATATGTATCTGATCATCGTCGGATATGGTATGCTTTATATCGCCTTCATATTCGAGATAGAGCATTACCTCATATTCGTCCCGATTATCATGGATAAATTTGCGTATCAATGTGCTTTTTCCGATTCCGCCCACACCGTTTATGAAAAGAACATTGTTTGCTTTAAGACGTTTGGATATTTCCATCAGTTCATTTTCTCTGCCTACAAAATTGGGAGTGACAGGGGGCAACAGCGGAACGATAAATTCTTTATTTTCAAGCTCTTCTACGATCTTATCAATAAGCTTTACAACACTTTCCATATCGGGAAAACGGTTTTTCGGAGATGACCGCAGTGTATTTCTGAAAAGCTTTGCAAAAAGGCTTTGCACCTCGGGACGAGTGATGTATTTCTCATATTTCTGACATTTGTCAAAGGGATATTTTGAAAATCCCCGATGCTCATTATCCTCGGAATGTCTGCCGAAAATTTGGTAAAATACGATCTCGCCTAATGTATAAATATCGGTCGAATAAGATATCTCACCGCTGTAAATGTTCATCTGCTCGGGAGCTGCCCATTCTCTTGTATAGGATATTCCCTGTGACGATAATGAACCTATCTCTCTTATGCTGTCAAAGTCGATAAACTCAACTATCTGCGTAATGGTATCATCGGGAGCATTCTGCATAATAAAGATATTTTCGGGTTTCAGGTCAAGGCAGAGAAATCCCATTTTATGATAATATTTTACCGTGTTTGCAACAGTTCTGCAAATACGCATAAATTCGGCAGGAGATATTTCCGAAAGTTTGTCAAGGGTAGTCCCGTTATAGCAGGAAACGTCAATATATGCAGTCCCGTCCGCTTCAAAAATATTGCTGACGGGAGGCGTCTGATTATTAAGACAGGAATACTGACGTATCTGATTCTGTCTTTTTCCCGAATCAATAAACCTCTTTTTTCCGTCCTCAAAATCATAGGTGTTCTGCGGTGCATATTCTTTAAGAATACATTTTGATACAAAACTATTTTCGGAACGTTCCGCCAGATAAGCAATACAGGACGCACCTCTGCCGATAATATCAATTATCCTGTACCTGCGATCATCAGTATTGATCACATCACCGATATTCTTCATGGCTTCGACCTTCTTTCTGTAACCATTATACCTTATATATCGCTGAGGTTATAAATCCGGATTCTGCTCAGGGTCATTTATGCAATGCAGCGTCTGAATCGGGTCGTAAGAATTTGCACAATACATCAGCAGACAATCAAAGGGGTGACGCATATATATCTGTGCAAATCCGCAGAACAAAAGTATCGAGTTCAGTTCGTCCTTAAAATCGAGAAGATTTCCGCATACATCATTTTCATTTTCGTTCTTTGCCTCAGAATAGAAATTATAAAATCTTGACAGCATCAGCATTTTGCGAAGCACTTCATATGACACCTTTTCTCCTCTGAGTATCTGTCCGATCGTAACATCATTGGGAAGTGATTCCTTGAATCTTTTCGGGAGATTTCTGCTTGGTTTATCCTTCTTTTCTGCCTGCGACCGATATCCGAGAAGTGCTGCAACGGTAAGACTGTTAAGCCTGTCATCGGTCACTTTTTTTACAGCGGAGTCATTCAGGAGCTTTTCCTTAACGGCAGCTATCTCTTTAAAAATTATCTTCTTTGCGGCAAGATAATGCTGTTCTTCGCTGTAATAATGCTTTGAAATATACTCCGTAAATTCTTCATCATTATTTATGCTGACTATAGTCTGTGAGATCTGCGATGTTGACGTGTGTGCCTGGGGCTGCGGTTTTATGTCCTTTGTACTTTCCAGCATTCGAGTCACTGTGCTGTACGGCTTATTGTGATAAATGCAGTAAAGATATACAGCGTCTGTCCTGTTTTTGCTATTATACGGGATAGTCAGGTAATGCTTCTGAAAAAATACCGCCGTCTGCAGATGATCCATTTCAAGAGCATAGCACACATCATAATTGTTGGCACGATTAGTTATGCCCGGCGGTGTGATACCCTTTATCCAATCGATCACCGCTCTGGGACAGGGTTTATTCAGGATACGTTTATATCGGCTTTTCATATCGGCAAGCATAATTTCCGTTTCATCATAATTGCATCTGACACCAAGCTCCGTAAGCCTTTCGGACAAACCTTCAAGAAATACATTCCGACTTTCGAGGGTAAGAGCCAACCCGATCGCATCCTGAATTTCTTCGTCAGTATCTATTTCACTTGGCTTTTCAAAACAGTATTTATCAAAAAGAAATTCCGTATATTCATCGTTAGTCAACTCGGAAAGAATATTATTCATTTTATCATCTCCGATATAAGGATAGCATATTTGTGATAGATGTTATAAAAATGGATTCGCAGGATTATGTTATATAAGTCCAACTGTTTTACGGTATTACTCTATTCAATAATTCATCTCATATTGTAATCATCAACCGATTCATATTCATGATAGTTTTATTCATCTTTTTCATTATACTCCAAATCTAAAATTCGGTCAAGAAGCAGCATAAGCTACTTGAAAAACACCGTCCTGCCCAAAAGTCTATTTTGTTCCTTCCAAACAGTACATTACTGATAAACAATCAACTTTGAAATTCAAGTAATGCGCGAATCCGAGAAATGAAGTTTTGGAAAAGTGTTGCAAATTTGCAAATGTGGAAAAGCACATGTTTTTTCATTTCTGAAAACTCCTATTAGGGATAAATGCTCCTAATACCCACATGAGATATTTTGTAAAAATGAGAAAATATGATTTTTTTAAAATACCGATGTGCAGCTATCGGCAACAAAAGGACGACTGTCCTTTCTACGCTTGCTGTCCTGCAAGCATAATGCCTATATACCGCTATCCAAAACGAAAACTGTACAGTTTTTCAACGCTTGCGAGTGTTTCCGAAAAGGTATATACCTTTTCGACGCTTGCGGGCTTTCACCGATAAAGTCATATGACTTTTCAACGCTTGCGGATATCTTCATCACAAATCGTATTCAACCGGGTTGAAACTCATTTTCGCCACTTTTTCACCGGCTCAGTTTTACCGCAATCATCGGAAGTCGCAGGAAAGTTCAACATCCATTCCGCATATTCTTCCTCGGTGATAATTTCGTCGCTCAGTTCTTTTCTGCGGAGCTGCCACTCCGAAAGAAACTCATTCAGCAGATGTATGAAGGTTTCAGCATTTTCCAAAGACGGATTTATCAGAGAATTAATATTTACGTCAAGTATGGAAGCTATCTCCGACAGTAATTCCGACTTCGGTGTTCTTGTGCCGCTTTCATATTGAGCGATCCTGACATCGGCAGATTTTTCATCGAAGCCGAGTTTCATTCCAAGTTCTCTTTGTGTTAGCCCACGAAGATTTCTTGCGTTTTTGATTTTTTCGCCTATGGTCATAGTGCCCTCCCGTAAAATTATTCTCAAATAGATTATATCATATTTTTCGATTTCTCTCAATAGCCTAATCAAAAAAGTTAAAGAGTTTTTCTGAAATCTCTTGACAAAAGCAAATTTGTATAGTATAATAGTGTTAAACATTTAGGATTAGTCAGAATCAACATTACAATGATTTTCAAAAATTGAATAACGGCGTCCCAAAGGAGCGGGGCGGAACAGCGAAAGAGAGCTAAAAGCAAATCTGCGGATTTGTTTCTTGGCTCTCTTTTTTGTTTATCAGTAATTGTTTCTGATAAAGTTGCGGATCTTTTTTAATTAGAAAAATAAGAACAAAAGAAACACCAAAGAAAGGAGAATGCCCATGACAAATGAATGGGACGGTTTTGCAAGCTTATTGGCAGAGTTGATTGAAAAACACGCAGCGGAACTGTCCTTTGATGATATGCCGACATCTCAAAATACCGAATCCTATGAAAATAGCAGCAATGAACATATAGATACGAATTTGCCTGTTGACAAAAGCAATAGTGAATGATATAATAGTCGTGAGAATTATGTCCAAACCTGTTATGAACATAGGAGATGAGCTTAGCAATATGGCAACGAAGGTCTATACATATACAAGAGTATCAACCGCAATGCAGATCGACGGTTACTCTTTAGATGCTCAGAAATCACGAATGAAAGCCTTTGCCGATTATAACGGCTATGAAATCGTTGGGGAATACGAGGACGCAGGCAAATCGGGAAAATCCATTGAAGGCAGATTGCAGTTCAATCAGATGATGGAAGATATTAAGTCGGGCAAGGACAGCGTATCCTATGTGCTTGTATTCAAGCTATCACGTTTCGGAAGAAATGCGGCTGACGTGTTATCCACTCTGCAGGTGATGCAGGACTTCGGCGTAAACCTTATTTGCGTTGAGGACGGCATTGATTCTTCAAAGGACGCAGGCAAGCTGATGATATCCGTATTGTCTGCCGTTGCTGAAATTGAAAGAGAGAATATCCGTGTTCAGACAATGGAAGGACGTATTCAGAAAGCCCGTGAAGGTAAATGGAACGGCGGTTTTGCTCCATACGGCTATAAGCTGGTAAATGGCGAATTGATAATTAACGAAGAAGAAGCCGAGGCTATCCGTGTTATTTTCAGTCAGTATGTGAACACAGATACAGGTGCAAACGGAATTGCCAAATATCTTGAAGATCACGGTATTCACAAGATAATACGTCAAAACGGAAAAACACCGCTTTTTGATGCTTCGCTTATCCGCAAGATACTGAAAAATCCCGTTTACTGCGGCAAGATTGCTTACGGTCGCAGAAAGATGGAAAAGATACACGGAACAAGAAACGACTATCATCTTGTTGAACAAGAAAAATTCTTGCTTGCAGACGGAATTCATGAGCCTATTGTTTCCGAAGAACTCTGGCACTCTGCACAGGTAAAGCTGCTTGCACAGGCTAAAAAGTATGAACGTGTAAATACTGGTAAGGATACAAAGGTACATCTGCTTTCGGGTATTGTAAAATGTCCCGTCTGCGGAGCGGGAATGTACGGAAACAAGAGTGTTAAGCACAAGAAAGACGGCACGAAATACAAGGATTTCTTCTACTACGGCTGCAAGCATCGGAATATGAACCGTGGCTATAAGTGTGATTACAAAAAGCAGATAAACGAAGAACTGCTTGACAATTCTGTTTCTGAGATTATAATTAAATTAGTGAGTAATCCGAAATTTGCCTCTATGATGCAGGATAAGATCAATATGCAGGTCGATACGACAGCAATTGAACAGGAGCTTGCAAATTACGAAAAACAGCTTTGTCAGGCTTACGGGGTAAAATCAAAGCTTATCGAGGAAATAGACTCCCTTGACCCCGATGACAGGCACTATATAAATCGAAAGGCAGACCTTGACAACCGCCTTTATAATATGTATGATAAGATAGAGGGTATTGAAAATCAGCTCATTGCCGCAAGAGCAAAGAAACAATCCATTGAAGCCGAAAAGCTGACAAGTGACAATATCTACAAGGTGCTGATTTACTTTGAAAAGCTGTACGCAGTGATGAACGAATCGGAAAGGCGGCAGCTTATCGAAGCACTTGTTTCCGAGATACAGATATATGAAGAACGTCAGCCAAACGGTCAGTGGATAAAGTCCATCAAATTTAAACTTCCTATTATTGAGGAGGATATGGATATCTGTTTGGACAATGATGAACACGTCGAGTGCGTTTGCTTATTGTCCAAAAATAAATAATGACCGGCATTAGTATAACAAAAATGTAAGAACAATAAATTTGTCAGGAGGATATAATGATCAACATCAGAACAAAAGCAGAACAGGCACTTCATGAATTCATCGGCGAGGGAACGGATTTCCGTCCGGGTCAGTATGAAGCGATAGAAGCAACACTTACGAACAAGAGGACACTTGTGGTCCAGCGAACAGGCTGGGGAAAGAGTATGGTCTACTTCGTCTGCACAAAGCTGCTCCGAAACGAGGGAAAGGGCATCACGCTTATCATCAGCCCGCTGTTAGCGCTGATGAAAAATCAGATAGAAGCAGCAGAAAGAGCAGGACTCAGGTGTGATGTGCTCAACAGCACCAAGAACAGTGAGCAGAAAGCCGAGATAATCGAACGTATGAAAAATGGGACCGTGGACATTATCCTCACCACGCCCGAAACACTTTTCACGCAGCTTGTTCAGGAGGCGCTGCCTCAGATAAATATCGGGCTTTTCGTTGTGGACGAAGCCCATTGCATCTCCGATTGGGGACACGATTTCCGTCTGGAATATTGTCGCCTTAACAAGGTCATAAGTACAATGCTTGCAGGCGTTCCGCTTCTTGCAACTACTGCCACAGCAAACGACCGTGTTATTGCCGATTTAAAGGAACAACTGGGCGGAAATGTTTATGTTTCCCGCGGTCCTCTTATGAGGGATAATCTTTCGATACAAATATTAAAGCTGAATGGAAAGACAGAACGTTACGCATGGTTGTGTGAAAATATCCCGAAAATTCCGGGATCTGGAATAGTATATTGCCTTACCCGCGATGATTGCGATGAAATAGCCGATTTTCTCAATAAAAACGGAATATCTGCAAGGGCATATTACAGTGGGAAAAAAACA
The DNA here is from genome assembly GCA_017828975.1 of Oscillospiraceae bacterium. GTDB lineage: Bacteria > Bacillota > Clostridia > Oscillospirales > Ruminococcaceae > UMGS1889. Next base: position 100,368 of record JAGAJN010000022.1, read on the forward strand.
AAGAACTCCGATGAAATTGATCCCAACGAAGAAACTGAACGCCTGTTCATGAATAATCAGATAAAGGTGATAGTCGCCACAGTCAAGCTCGGAATGGGATATGACAAGCCCGATATTGCCTTTGTTATCCACTATCAGACACCGCCGAGTATAGTTGCATATTATCAGCAGATAGGAAGAGCGGGAAGAAATCTTGACCATGCTTACACCTTTCTGATGAACGGAAAAGAGGATGCTGATATACTTGAATATTTCCGAAGGACAGCTTTCCCCAGCGAAAGTGAATCAAAAGATGTATATAACTGTATACTTGATAAAGGAAATGCAAGTAGTTATGATATTGAAAAAAGGTTGAATATCCAACACGGAAGAATTGAAAACGCATTGAAATTTCTTGTCAACGAAGGCTTTATCTACAAAGAAAAATCCAGGTATTATCCGTCGGCGACAGCTTATTGCTATAACAGAGAGCATTATGAAGCGATAACAAAACAGCGTGAAGCAGAGTTTGCTCAAATGATGGAATTGCTTGATACAGACATGTGTTACAGCCGTTTTGTTGTAAATGCTCTTGATGACAAAACTGAAAAGAACTGCGGCATTTGTGCCAACTGCCTTAAACATGAGCTGATCTCGTCCCAAGTGTCCATAAACGCAATAGAACAAGCCGCAAAATTCCTTGACGGAAATTACATGCTTATAGAGCCTCGTGTACAATGGGCTAACACTTCTTTCACAAAACGCATAAAAATCGAAAAGCCAAACGAAACAGGGATATGTCTTTCACGTTATGGACATCCCATATATGGTGAGCTTGTCAAAAAAGGCAAGTACGAGGACAATGGTTTCGGTGATAGATTGGTTGAAAGGAGTGCGTCGATACTTACTCCTTATATCACAGAGAATGAAATAGCAGCACTTACATACGTTCCATCACTTCGCAGCGATATTGTCCGGGAATTTGCAAAGAAGCTTGCAAATAAACTTGGGATACCTTGTCTGTGCTTACTCAAAAAGACATCCGCACAGCAACAAAAGGAAATGGAAAACAGCTCATTCCAATGTGAAAATGCTCAGAGGTCATTCAGCCTTTATGAAGATGCTGCGGTTCCCGAAAGAATTCTTCTTGTTGATGATATGGTGGATTCCGGCTGGACGATGACCGTCTGCGGCGATATTCTTACAAGGGCAGGAGCGCAGTATGTTTATCCCTTTGCCCTTGCAGCCACATCAAAAAAGGATAGTTGATATGATGAATGATAATGCTTCAATAATAGTGGCTCTGTGCAGTCATCTCTGTGCGGACAGCTGCCTCCCCTTAGAGCCGTCCGAGTGGACGAAGCTTGCCGATAAAATGATAGCTCAGGAGCTTCGGCCAAAGGATATTCCCGAGCTTTCCGATGAAGACATGAAGCAGTATTTCGGATACAGTGAGGAAGATATTGACCGAATAAAAAGGCTGCTTGACCGTTCGGGGAGCCTTACCTTTGAGTTGGAAAAGCTCTCATCTATGGGGATAAGGATAATCACACGCGCCGACAAGGGCTACCCAAAGGCACTTAAAGCCAAGCTCAAAGGCAGCTGCCCTCCGCTGTTTTATTTTGCGGGAGATCTGTCCCTGCTTGAACAGAAAACGGTGGGCTTTGTCGGTTCAAGAACGGTGGGCGATGAAGATACAGTCTTTGCGGAAAATATGGTCAGCAAAATAAATCAGCACGGGTTCGGAGTTGTATCGGGCGGAGCAAAGGGAATAGACAGCATATCCTCCGCCGCTTCCCTTGCAAACGGCAGCTTCTGTATTGAGTACATCTCCGACTCATTTATACGGAAGATAAAGAAAAAAGAAGTCATCACCGAAATACAGGACGGAAAGCTTCTCCTTATGTCTATGGCAAAGCCCGATGCAGGCTTTAATGCCGGTATGGCAATGCAGCGCAACAAGTACATCTATGCTCAGTCTGAAGTCACCATTGTAGTGAAATCCGACTACAACAAGGGCGGAACATGGGGAGGAGCGACCGAGGCACTAAAAAAGGAGTATTGCCCGGTCCTCTGTCGCGACCACAAGAAATATCCCGGAAATATGGGACTGATCAAGCTTGGAGCTGTTCCGATAGGCGATAGCTGGGACGGAAATGTTGACAATATCAGCGAGCTAATGCCTGATGTTGGTGAACAGCTTTCAATTTTTGATGAATAAAAACAACGGACTTGTCAGCTTGGCGGCAAGTCCGTTGTTTGCTATTATCAATTCCCGGAGCTTTTATAAAATCTTATGCTGAACCGCCAGAACAGATATGCAATCAGGTACATTACAATTCCCACGGCAGGCGTGAGATACATAAATATTTCGGGATAATCGGACATATCGTCCTTTCTGAGAAGATACTGCGCAGGAAAATAATTTACAAAAGCAAAGGGCATAACATATATCATAAAGAACTGTATTGCCTTGTGGAAAATGCTTATGGGATAGCCTGCAAATTTTCGCATATTCCAGTAGATAAGCCCTTTCAGGCTGTTCGTCTGAAGCAGATAAATGTTCAGCGTGGCAAGAAAAAGAAATACCGCTCCTTGAATCAGAACGCCGCCTGCAACGGTGAAAATATAATACACAGCATTGTACATATTCCACCTGATACCCACCTTTCCAGCGGAGATAAGAAACAATGTAATCCCTAAACCACCATGTCCCAAAGCGGCAAACCAGTCGGAATTTACAAATATTATCTGAAACAGAAGCCCTCTCGGACGGAGAATAAACCTGTCAAAATTGCCGCTGCGGACGGTGCTTCCGAAGTCCCGCAGACCTGTGAAAAATATTATCATAATGCCGTAGGTCAGGAACAGCAGACTGAACAAAAACAGCATTTCGTAAATGTTCCAGCCGTTAAGGTCGTCAAATTTCAGAAGCGTAAACCATATTACGATTATTCCCGTAGCTTCACGAAGGAACACAGCCAGCGATTTCAGCACAGCGTCAACACGGTACTGAAACCATGACTTTGCGGTAGTTTTTGTGTACATACCGATCAGGTGCAAAACGTCTTTCATTATATCAGCCTCCCTGCACCACTAATTTCTGCTGACCCTTTTTCCAAAGTATGTCACCGACGAGATATATCACCGCTATCCACACAAGCTGAACTGCGCATTTCAGTGCGATTTCGCCGTAGGAAAGCTGCCCCAGATATATCTGAACGGGAGTGAAATATATAGATGAAAAGGGCGTAAAATCAAGCACTCCTCTCATCCATTCGGGCATGAACCAAAGAGGTATCATGGAGCCCGAAAGCACGTTGACGAACACGTTCTTTATGGTGATAAGGCTCCATATATTTATGAGCCAGAACGCTGTCATCTGCACTGCAAAGCTTATCGCCCACAGCACTCCAAAGCCGAGAGCTGCGCTTAACAGAAACAGCAGAAACATCACCGCACTTGCAGGTGCACTTACTCCAACAGTCAGCACCGCAATTATCAGCACGGGCAGAAAATGAAATATAAGGCTGAAAAGCGCATTGCCCAGATTTTCGGCTATCATTCTGCCCTTGAAGCTGATAGGACGGAGCAGCTCAGTTGCAATGCTTCCGTCCCATATTTTATTGGGGAGGAAATAATCATCGGGATAAAATACGGCGTTAAGTCCCATTGCAAGGACAAAATTGGTCGTTATCATTGGCATTGTTATTCCGTCAATTTCGCTGCTGCCGCCGTAAAGCGCCTTGTAAATTTCACAAAAGATAAAGAACTGCATACAGGTGGAAATTATATCCATAATGTGGTCAAAACGGTATGCGCTCCTGCCTAAAAAGCATTTTTTCGCATAGGCGATATAGGGTGATAATCTCATGCTTCCACCACTTCCTTGTTGTATATCCTTCGGATAATGCTTTCAATTTCGGGCTCGGAAATATTGATGTCACGGACACTGTAATTGCTTAAAAGGTGATTCATAAGCTCGTTTATATGTACGTCCCTGCTTTCAAAAACAAAGCGTTTTTTATTGTTTTCAAGCTCGATAATGTCAACCTTATCAATAGATGAAATATCCTCCATACAGCCAAATTCAACATCAAGCTGGCGTGAGGTGCCGTATTTTTCACGAATGCCCGAAAGTGTGCCGTCATAGACCTTTGAACCCTCGTCAATGATTATCAGCCGTTTGCAGGTCTTTTCGATGTCCTGCATATCGTGAGTGGTGAATATCATCGTCACATTATCCTGCTCGTTCAGCTCACGAATAAAGCTGCGGATAGTTTCCTTTCCCACAACGTCCACACCGATAGTCGGCTCGTCAAAAAACACTATTTCGGGGGAATGGATAAGCGCTGCGACAATATCCGCCCGCATCTTCTGACCCAGGGAAAGCTGACGGACAGGCTGCTCAATAAAACCGCTCATATCAAGCATTTCGGTGAAGCGGCTCAGATTTTTCTTGTAAACATCATCGGGCACGCTGTAAATAGCTTTCATCAGCTCAAAGCTGTCGATAACGGGCAGGTCCCATTGAAGCTGGGATTTCTGCCCGAAAACAACGCCTATCCTGCCCACATAGCTTTTGCGCTGCTTGTAGGGGATATATCCGCCCACATTTATCTCGCCGCTGTCGGGATAGAGGATGCCCGAAAGCATTTTTATTGTAGTGGATTTTCCCGCGCCGTTAGGTCCGATAAAGCCCACCATTTCGCCCTTTTCAATGTTAAATCCGATATTTTTTACAGCCTCTTTTTTCTCAAATTTCGGCACAAAAAGATTTGCAAGCATACCGGGAACACCGCTGCGGCGCTTGCTTATCTTAAAGGTCTTGCTGACGTTTTTGACTTCAATAAAGCTCATAATATCCCCCTTTTTTCAGCTGTGAAATTATGCTTTCAAGGCTCGGCTTTCTTATGCTGACTTCGGAAACCGATGTCTGACGTAAAATCAGCTTTAAAATTTCCGCCGAGGTTATGTGGTTGGAGTTATATGATAAAGTGAGAATATCGCCTTGTACGAAATATTTTTTCAGCGGCAGGTCCTCGAAATCGGGAATGTTTCCGCAGATTTTTACCCTCATAACATCAATGGGAGCATAGCGGCTTCTGAGGTTATCCTCGCTGCCGTAAAAGACTAGCTTTCCGCCGTCAAGGAGTGCAATTCTGCCGCACATTTTTGACACTCCCGACATATCGTGAGAGGTCATAAGCACGGTCATCCCGTTTTTGCAGCGTTCGGTAAGTATTTCGCACAACACAGACTTGCCGTTTTCGTCAAGTCCCACATTAGGCTCATCAAGGAGCAATAGCTTCGGCTCATAAATAAGTGCCGCACCAAGCTCCGCACGCATACGCTGTCCTAAGGAAAGATTTTTCACGGACTGACTTTCGTATTTCCCGAAATCAAGCTGCTCGGACAATTTCTCATACCGCTTGTGAAACTCCGTTTTTTCAATACCGTACATATTCCGAATAAGCTCAAAGCCTTGTGAAACCGTATCATCATGGCAAAGAAGAGGTACTCCCGCAATGAATGTGCTGATGTTATTTTTGTAAAGCTTACGGTTTAAAACAGGGTTCTTATCAAGGGTATAAACTCTGCCGCTTTCGGGCGCAAGGAGTCCGCAGGAAAGCTTTATCATCGTGGTCTTGCCTGCCCCCGACGCTCCTATCAGCCCCACAATTTCACCCTTGGGAATATGTATGGAAACATTATTCAGCGCATACTTGCTCACATTTTCAAAATTTATCATAAACCCTCCATAAGAAAAGTATATCCCCTGCAAAAAGCATTTGCAAGGGATTGGGACAAATGACATTCACACAGGGATAAACGCACAGGCGCAGAAGCAGCCGTCCTCTTCATAGAAATCGCACATACCGCCGTATTTTTCGGTTATCGCTCTGATCTGCGGGATACCCATGCCGTGACTTGCGCTGTCGGATTTGGTCGTGGATAATCCCGGATTTTCTTTGAGAACGGAAAAACTTATCTTGTTCTTTACAAGTATTGTTTCATATCCTCTGCGCTGTGAAATTACAACGGATATTTCGGGAGAATTTTGATTTGCACAGGCTTCTATCGCATTGTCGAGAATATTTGAAAGCAGTGCGGAAAAATCAAGGCTTTCCATTTGCTTAAAGGACAGATTTTCAATTCCAGCCTTGACGGAAATGCCCTTTTCACGAGCCATGTTCAGCTTTTCGTTAAGGATATGATTTAACAGGGAATTGCCAGTTTCGATATAGCTGTGAACGGCGTTGAGCTTGTCCAGAATTTCCGACGTATATGCCTTTGCGGAATCATAATCGCCGCCGTTAAGATAAGAAGCTATCACCATAAGATGATTTTTCATATCGTGCTTTATTCGGCGGACATTTTCATGAAGAGTGCGAATTTCATCGTCCTGCTTTTGTATATTTTCGGCGGTGGATCTTAAATCCGCAAGCTCATATTCAAGCTCCGATTTTTCGCTTAACAGCCTGCTGTATTTTTCGTCAAGAGCATTGTATTCCAGCTCCGGAGCCTTGTACTTTTTCATTTTAACATATACCTCATAAGCTGTTTTTTAGCCGCTTCGGAATAGCTTCTGCCGATAGGTATTCTTGTTCCGTTTACAAGCTCCGCTTCATCGGAGGTGAGCATTTTTACTGCCGCCTGATTTACAAGAAAGCCTTTATGTATGCGTACAAATCCGCTGTCCGACAGGGTATTTTCAATAGCTGAAAGTGTGTCACGGAAACGGTATTCCTTGTCTTTGGAAAACAGCTTCAAATAATTTCCTTCCGATTCAAAATATAATATTTCATCAAGCTGCAATTTGATGTCAGCACTCGCAGTATGAAAACAAAAATGCTTCTCACAGCTTTTAAGCTCGATCACACAGTCTGCAAGTATTCGGGGCAGCTCCTTATCCATATAGCCTTTTCTGACAAATCCGAAGGGGTGGAATTGCAGGCTGTCATAAACAAGCTCGTCGTGGCTTGTTACAAATGCAAGAAGGGGTTTATTGGCAAGTGCGGTAAGATGTGAAGCAATATCCAGTCCGCTAATTTCCGGCATATCAATATCAAGCAGGAGTATGTCACAGCTATTTTCGCAAATTGATTTAAGAAGAGCGGTTCCGTTTGTAAATTCGGAAACAGCCGCTTCGGGAAGCACTGAACTTACTTTTGCCGAAATGTCCGACAAAATTTTCGGCTCGTCATCGCAGATAAATATTTTCATAGCTTATATTTTCCTTTGCAGTATTTTCTTGATTTCCGCAAGAGAAGGTTGATTTGTCAGTATTCCTCATAAAAGTTTAGACAAAAAACGCAAGCTCTTTTGTCCAATTAATAATAGGAAATTATTTTAAACTGTCCCTTTTAACGGACACATAAACATTCCCCCGAAGCGTTTTCGGGGGAATATTTTCATATCATGCCGAGTTCCTTAAGAAATTCAGAGGAACGCTGTTGTCTTTCGAGAGAAGAAGTTTCAATGAGCACTGAATTTGCCCCGGAAAGCTTCTTTTCAAAGCTGTCCTTGAAATGCTTCCAGTCCAGCTTACCTTCGCCGACTGCAAGGTGAAGGTCGTTTTTCAGGTCGTTGTCGTTAATGTGCATATGCTTCACATAAGGCGCAAGGGAGTTGACCCATTCATCAATATCCGAGCCGAAAATAACGGCGTGGGCATAATCGAAGCATACGCCGAAATTGCTCACATCTGCCATTCTGCTTGCCAGAAGCGAAAGCAGGCGGGGGGAGTCGTCAAACATATTTTCCATGTAGACCCGGACATCGGGATATTCGGAAAGTATCCTCCGCCAGAACTCCTCATTTCGGTCAAGCCAGTTGTTCAGATAAAACTTGGTGGTAATATCGGGGGTGTGGTTGGTGTGGAAAACGACGCCCTTGACCTCCAGCCGTCTTGCAATGTCAAGGCTTTGTCTGATGCGCATTTCGGAGATCTTACGTATTTCCCTGTCATCGCTGAAAATCAGCACATCGAAAAATGCTCCGTGCATGGTGCAGTATTCGGGCAGACCGCATGCTTTGTATTTCCCGATAATCTCATCTGTGCGTCTTTTATCGTCCAGAACATCGGGGAAGAAAAAGTCGTTGAATTCAAAGCCAAAGCCGTATTTCTCCGCAAGCTTTAAACTTTCATCTATATTGTTTATCTGCGGGATTATAAGAAATTTACTCATGTTCAGGCTCCTTTTCATTGCTTTCTTCCTCGTATTCTTTAAGGGCTGTCAGGGAATAAACGAAAACTCCCTTTGACTTGCCTTTAAGAGGTATCTCGCCGATGGGTTCAACGGAAACTCTGTCCTTTACCTGCTCATAGACATATTCGCTGATAAGCACCTGACCTCGTTTTGCGTTTGCTTCAAGACGGGCGGCGGTGTTTACCGTGTCGCCGATAGCTGTGTAGTCCATTCGGAAGTCGCAGCCGATATTTCCCACGACAGCGGGACCGCAGTTGACGCCTACGCCGAAGCTTACGGATTTCCCGTATTTTTCGAGGAATTTGCTTTCTATTGCATTTCCGCCGCTGACAATATCCCATGCCGTCCGAACGGCTCTGTAAATATAGTCGTCAAGGTCGAAGGGAGCGTTGAAAACCGCCATTGTGGCATCTCCGATAAACTTGTCGAGAGTGCCGCCGTTTTTGAAAATGGAGTTTGTGGTGAGATTAAGGTAGCTGTTGAGAATGTCAACGACCTGTTCAGGCTCAAGACTTTCCGACATGGGGGTGAAGCCTCGGATATCTACGAAAAGCACGGCGATATTTCTGTTTTCTCCGCCCAGCTTTATCTGATAGCCGCCTTTTTTGGCGATCTCTTCAACGACCTGAGGAGCAACATATTTCTTGAAGGCTGTGGTGATCTTTTTCTTCTCGGCGGCTTCCTCCATGTACTTCCGTCCGAGATTTATAAGGTATGTGACAAGAGAACCGAGGGGGACGTACAGTGCGGGGATTATCAGTCCCGCAGAATATATTCCGATACCTGCGGCAAACCAGCCGATAACTGCCGCAAAGACAACGGGTGTCGAAAATCTGAACCTGACCTTTCGGGAGAATACATACATAAAGCCTGCGATGACTGCCGCTATAAGAGAGGTGAACGTTCTGTCCGCATAAACGGGATATTTTCCGTCCAGCAGTCCCTGAAGGATATTTGCGTGTATTTCCGCTCCGAACATCTGGTCAGAGCTGCAGGGGACGGAGAACTGATCCTGAAGTCCCGATGCGTATGCGCCGATGATAACTGCGCAGTCGGTGAAGATGCGGGGGTCCACCGAGCCGTCAAGGACCTTGCACAGGGAGATATGCTCGTAATCGTACGGTCTGCCTGCGTAGTCTATCTGCATGCGTCCTCGGCTGTCAAGGGCGGGAACGTTTTGCTCAATGCCCATTTTTTCGCAGTAGAGGGAATAGGTGCGTGCAGCAAGGCTTTGATGTGTCTGTCCCTCATAGTCCACGGACATATAGGCTGTGCGGACAATACCGTCATCGTCGGGGACGGCGTTTACAAAGCCCGTAGATACGCAGTCCTCAATGATAGGCTGCTCGATGGAGCCTATATTATAGTAGTCAATGTAGGGGTCGCCGTTTTCGTTGGTCTTGTAAGCGGCTGAGTAGTTGATGTATGAGCCGGAAACTACCCGTCCGCTGTTAAGGCATGCCTGTCGGAGCGTTTCGTCCCCTTCGCTGTCCATATCTCCGAATACCATAATATCCATGGTGATAACAGCGGGATAGTCACCGAGCTTGTTGATAACGTCGGCGTATACGCTTCTTGACCATGTGCCGAAGGGACCTATTTCCCTGAGCGTTTCGTCGTCGATAGCGATAATTTTAATTTTGTTGTTTATTCCTCTGGGCTGACGGTAAAGCTTATCCCGAATAAGATTGTCAAAGGAATAAAATACATCAAAAAAGCTTAACAGAAAAGTGACAATAAATACAATAGCAGTGCCGATAACTGAAGCGGCTTTGAACTTTTTTTCCATTTTACAGCCCCCGATTAGTATAGATATTACAACTTTAATATCGTTTTTTATTGCTTTTATAGTATTATAACATAAACTAACGCATTTGTCACTATAATTTTGTAATAAAAAAATATTTTTTTATTTTTCTATTTACAAATGCCAATGTTTATGGTATAATTTAAGAAAATACTTTTCGTCTTTTGGAGAAAGGAATGTTGCATAGATGAACGGAAGCAATTGTTCGGTTTCGTCCGATGCTCTGCTTGAGCATATTTTTACCATTACACAGGACCTTTATAGGGAAATGTCCAAGGGCGACAATGATGCTGAAAATGACCATAATCAAATATACAGACTGCTTACCGATCTGGGTAGGATACTTGTAAACGCCGACAGAGCCAGCTTCTGGAAATGGGACAAGCGCAACCGCTCCCTGTGGACTACCGCCGCTGTCGGAGCAGGCAGGATAACCATTCCCGAGGGAACCGGTCTTGTGGGCAAGGCTCTTGCCGAAAAGCACGCTATCGTCACAAATGACCCCTACAACGATCCCAACTTTAATTCCGATGTTGATAAAAAGACGGGGTATGTTACCAAGTCTATCCTCGTTATGCCTATCTGTGACTGCAAGGGCGAATTTATCGGAGCATATCAGGCTATCAACAAGCTGGATGGAAACGGCTTCGACCTGGAAGAGGACGTAAGGCGTCTGTCCCTTGCCGCATTTATCTGCGGTATCACCCTTGAGTCGGACAGCTTCCTTGACGATTCCCGACATGACAAGCTGACCGAGCTGAAAAACAGAATGGGCTTTTACAGCGACTACGAAAAGATCTACGAGAAGATGCTGCTTGATACCGAAAATTGCCACAGCGTATCTCTCTTTATCTGCGATATCGACTTCTTCAAGAAGGTGAACGATACATATGGACATAATGCGGGAGATGCCGTGTTAAAGCATGTTGCCGATAATTTCCGCAGAAATTCCAGAGCTTGCGACGGCGTTTACAGATGGGGCGGAGAGGAATTCATTGTTGTTCTTCCCGATTCCACTGCCGAGCAGGCTGCCGAGGCTGCCGAACGTCTGAGATGCTGCATAATGGATTCGGTATGCCATTTCGAGGATCTTGATATCAAGGTGACAATGAGCTTCGGCGTTACTTCTCTCGACCCTGTGATGTCTGCTGAGGACAATATAAAGGTTGCCGACGAAAAGCTTTACAAAGCTAAGGAAAGCGGCAGAAACAGAGTTATCATATAATAATCAACCGAAAGGAATGATATTCAAATGTCAAAGACTATTCTTATTACGGGAGGAGCCGCAAGCGGTAAATCAAGATGGGCAGTTTCCTATCTTGCAGCCTGTGACTATGTTCTGTACCTTCGCACCGCCGATGCGGTCGATGCGGACACTATGAATCGTATCGAGTACAGCAACAAGCAGAATTACGTTGAATGGGACATAAGGACGGGCATTACGGAAAATCCCGCAGAGCAGATCACAGACCACAAGTTTGTTATCTTCGATAATCTGGCGGCATACACTTCTTTGGTGATCTCGCAGATGTGTCCCGATGTTTCCAAGATAGACGAGCCTACAAAGAAGGCTATCGAGAAAAAGGTCATCAGCGATGTTACCGAAATGTACGACAAGATAATGGTAATTGACGGAAATATGATAACCATCACCCTTGAAACGGGATTTTCCGTTACCCCCGAGGACAGGACACAGGCAGTGTTCAGAGAGATACTCGGAAACGTTAATCAGCGTATCGCCAATATGTCCAACGAGGTTTACCTGTCCGCCAGCGGAATACAGTTCCAGATAAAGTAAGAGAGAGGAGCAAAAAATATGACCTTTGAAGAATTTATTCTGGAAGCCCGTGAAATGGGCGCTTCCGATATACATCTGACCGTCGGCGCACCTACCGTTGCACGTATTAACGGCGAGCTTTGCAAGTTCAAGGATCTGTCCGACACGGTGGTAAACAGAACTATCCTTGCAATACTCAACGCCGAGCAGGAGCAGCAGCTCACCAAGGGCAATGACATCGACTTCTGTTTCCAGCTGGAAAACGGTGCAAGACAGCGTGTCAACGTGTTCAGACAGAGCGGCCGCCTTGCCTGCTGTATCAGACTTCTGAACGATAATATTCCCACTTTGGAATCGCTGAAAATGCCTTCTGTTCTGTCGGAGCTGGCTGAAAGGAAGAGGGGACTTATCCTTGTAACAGGTCCTACCGGTTCGGGTAAATCCACCACTCTGTCCGCTATGGTCGACCACATCAACAGAACTCGTGCGTGCCATATCATCACCATTGAGGACCCTATCGAGTATAAGTATGTTCAGGACAAGGCTACCATTCATCAGCGTGAGGTCGGAAAGGACGTTACCTCCTTCAGCTACGCCCTGAGAAGCGCACTGAGAGAGGACCCCGATGTTATCCTCGTCGGTGAGATGCGTGACTATGAAACTATTTCCCTGGCAATGACCGCCGCCGAAACAGGACATCTGGTGCTTGCTACACTGCATACCTCGGGTGCTGCGGAAACCATCGACAGAATCATCGATGCTTGTCCTCCTCACGCGCAGGATCAGGTAAGAGCTCAGCTTGCAAATATGTTCCAGGGCGTTGTTTCCCAGCTGCTTCTTCCCACAGCGGACAAGAAGAGCCGTGTTGCCGCTCTTGAAATACTCACGGGAACAGACGCTGTCAAGAACCTTATCAGGTCGAACAAGGTTCCTCAGATGGAATCCGTTATGCAGACAGGCTCCCGTCAGGGAATGTGTTCTCTGCAGGACAGCCTTGTTAGGTTGTACAAGAAAAACATCATCTCCTACGAAACTGCTATGGAGTATGCCACCGACAAGGCAGAGCTGGAGAAGGCTCTCCGTGCAGGCGCAGGCTTCTGATCTTTCGTGTTTTTAGCCGTCCATCAGGAAGGTGTCGGTAAAAAATATCGGCACCGAGCGGCAAACGCTGCCATTTCGCAAATCAGCCAACGAAATGACAAAGGAGTCGCCTTTATATGAGGTGCAATAAATAAGTTTTCGCAATCACGTTAATGACAAATACATTGGATAAATGATAAAGCTGCCACAGGAAATCGTTCAAAGCGATGCTGTGGCAGCTTTTTTAGGTTTGACCCGAATGGGGCGTAATACTAAACACCCATTAATCACGGGAATCTCTCGGCGTAAAAAACCATATACGCAAGTTTTTTACGCCGATTTCTTCTCCGTGATTTAAATGGTGTTTAGTATAATACTAATCCCTCATTAAAGTATTGACAAAAAAGCTGCACAAAACCCATAAACGCAAGCTTTTGCACAGATTTTTTCTCTGCTTTATAATCGGGGATTAGTATAACTCGGTGGTGAAAGTCCGAGAAATCAGTTGACCTGCTTTTTCCCAAATATGCGATATGCCGATATTCCAAATAACACCGCCGCAACTAAAGCAAATACAGGCGTAAAAATGTACGGACGAATTACCAAACCGAACAGCTCAAACTGTATACTGTCTATAATACACCAGAATGCCATCATATTTGAAGGCAGCAGGCAGAACAGCTTATAGAGCCATACAATATCTTCGGAAACATTTAGCATCATAGGCGCAATAATTATGACGGACATAATAACGATAGTTCCGGAAGGTGTTTTTATAGCTGCGGACAGCATAGCCGTAAGCGCCGCTGTCATAATGCACGCCGCAAAAACGCTGACGGAATATAGAAGCGCACATTGTCCCATGGTAAGCGGATAGGACATCATCGGCACTTGAAGCTGTATTGCTGCATCTGCTCCGTCTGTGCCCCATATTGCCATACATTCGGCATATGTAAGCACCGTGAGTATTACGGATAATCCTGCGGACAATGTAAAGCTTACAAACAGCTTTGCCCACACAAGCAGGCTTTTTCCGTGCTTTGAGGATAATATCAGGCTGTCAGCGCCGCTGGTGTATTCCCCCGAAAAAAGCGGTGCGAAAATTATTGCGGCAGCAACAGCGATAATAATTCCAGTGGTGTACATTATTGCAAAAAATCTTGTGTATCCCTCGGACGCTTCAAATACAATGGGCTTTTCCACACCACTGTCCAACCCAATAACAGACTGCTTTGCCGCATCGCTCATATTGGTCTGCATGATTGCCTGCTCCTGTTTCTGACGGCGAATTTCATAGAAATTATCCGCCTGCTCCTTTGTCATATTCCCGAAAGTTTGGACGTCAAAAAGTTCCGACGATGTATTGTAAACGCTGCGGACTATGGAATATATTTCGCTGTATTTTCTTGCGTAATTTTCATATTCCTCGCTGTCGGTATATTTTTCGGCGGAATTCAGTTCAAGCTTTGAATATGCCTCGGAAGCCTCCATTATAAGCTCGGTGTCGATAGCCCGTCCCGACAGTTCCCTTGCATATTCAAGGTCTGTTTTCATATCGTCATATCGTGACATTACAGGCTCTCCGTTACTGTCGTAAATATAGCCGATTATCGTGCCGAACACGCTGAATAATGACACTGCTGCGGCGAGTATCAGCGTTATTACCGCACCCTTGCGTTTAAAAATCTTTTTGTATTCATATGATACCAAATTCCAAAATGTATTCATTTGTTGTCAGTCCTTTCCTCTACGCTGAAATAATAAAGATACAGATCCTCAAGTGTCGCTTCTGTATTAACAGCATTTTCACAAGGCTTTTTATCACACACAAGCCGCAGAAATACGCCCTCCGCCGCATTTCGTGTGTTAATGATCGGATATTTTTCCGTCAGCATATCGGCAACATCCTGCGGCACGGTGCATTCCCACACCTTGCCCCTTATCACTTCGATAATTTCATCAAGTGAGCCGCTGTGGATAAGCTGTCCGCTTTTCATTACGAGAATAGTGTCGGCAATATGTTCAATATCCGATACGATATGTGTCGATAACAGGATTATCCTGTCCGCACCCATTCGTGAAATCAGGTTGCGGAAACGCACTCTTTCCTTCGGGTCGAGTCCCGCCGTAGGCTCATCAAGGACAAGTATCTTCGGGTCGTTGAGCATTGCCTGTGCAATTCCAAGCCGCTGCTTCATTCCTCCCGAAAAGGTCTTTATCTTCTTTTTTGCTTCATTTTTCAGCGATACAAGCTCTAAAAGCTCGGTGGTTCTCACCTTTGCTTTCGCTTTGGGAAGACCTTTCAGTGCAGCAATATACATCATAAAATCCTGCGCCGTAAATTCGGGGTAATATCCGAAATCCTGCGGAAGATAGCCCAAGACGTCACGGTATTCCTCCCGTGAAACGTCAATGCCGTCATAGGAAATGCTTCCCGATGTGGGTTCAAGAATGCCGCACATCATTCGCATAAGCGTGGTTTTTCCTGCGCCGTTTGCACCGAGAAGTCCGTAAACTCCTTTTGTAAGGGTAAGCGAAATGCGGTCGCAGGCGATCTTACTGCCGTAATTTTTTGTTACTCTGTCAAGTGTGAGTTCCATAATAATTTGCTCCGTTCGTTATTTTTTTCATAGTTAAAATAATTGTAACTGTCCCGAAAATGCACAGGGCAATACAGAAATTATTGCAGATATTTTCGGGTATTTTCATCTGAGAACCCTGCAAAAGTATTCCCGATACGCTGACAAAAAGTGCCGATACACAGCTGATATATCCGCTCTCCTTACCTTTGAAGCGGCTAAATATAGCAAGGGATATTCCGTTTACCAATAGAAAAGGCGTAAGAATATAAATTGCCGAATTTGCTATGCCAACAGGCGTAAATATTCCCGAGAGCAGAGTCAAGGCAGCGATTACCGCAAAGCTGACAGTACCCAGGATAAGCGTTCTTGCGCCCGTAAGCTGCGGCAGAGAAAACCTGCACGCCGTTTCAAGCTCGGTCATACCGTACATATTCGAGCGTGATATTTCCGAAGCGGTGAGCATTGCCAGAAAGGGTGTAAGGGAGGATATTATCCATACCGCAGGCAGTCCGATATACGAAGGAGCTTTCAGCGACATAAAGCATACCGTGAAAACCGCAGCGGCAACTATCAGTACCGAAGCTACCCACACACGCTTGCGGATATACTTTATCTGGGAAAATACAAACTGCGAAAAGCTCAATTTTGGATATGGCAGGGCGTTCAGAAATATTTCTTTTCGCTTTGGTTCCGGCGGCGAAAATGCTTCGTACAATTCCTTTTTAACATTCATTTCAATGCTCCTTTCAGCAGCTTTTTCATTTGGGCAAGGGCAGCCTTTTCAAGTCGATACACCGCAAAACGGGAAATTCCAAGAGTTTCTGCTGTTTCATTCACCGACATATCCGCAATATACCGCATTACAAGAACTTCGCGATGCTGTTCGCCCAGATTTTCAAGAGCCGTGCGGACTTCAACTTTTGTATCGCTTTTGTCGGAAAAATCCTCCGTCGGATAGTCGTCGGAAAGCTCTTCGGTCTGCTTTCGACGGAACATATCCGTGCAGAGATTTTTTGCGATCGTGAAGATATATGCGGCGTTTATGTCGGTATTCTGCGCAAAATACCTGAGAAAGGCTTCTTGGGTAATGTCCTCGGCAGAAGCGGAATTTCTCAGTCTGTAAAAGCAATAGCGGTATATTTTGTCGTACAATTCTTCTATCTTCCGCAACAACCCGAAAACCTCCTCTCATAATGTATAACGGATAACTGCTGTGAAATGTGCGGTGATTTATAAAGAATTGCAGAAAAATACCCGATATGTTGTTTTATACTAAGAACCAATTAAAAAGTGAATAAAAAATCAAGCAAAAACTTGCGTATATGGTTTTTGCGCAGATTTTTTATCTACACTTTTATTGGTTATTAGTATTATGTCCATATCGGGCTTGCATTTTCATAAATTCAGGCTTTCATCGACCGATCGTTTTATTTGAAAAAATGTTTGTGTGATGTTTTTTTTGATTTCTTCTCCAAGCCAAACAGTCACCGAATACAGCAGGTTTTTGACAAAAAGTTAAGACAGCACAGTCTGTTTGACAGTGTTGTCTTATGAAACAGGAAAAATACTTTTTTTAGGCGGTGCTGCCTTTGGACGGCTTATTTTTTGTATGATAGATTGTCAAGTCAAGTGCAACAAAATCACTGAAAAAACTTTTTAAGCACCTCATAGGGAGTAAGAAAATTGAGACGTTTTCTCGGACGATTGTTGATCATATCTACAACGTGCTGCAGATCCTCATCGGTAAC
>JAGAJN010000023.1 GCA_017828975.1 Oscillospiraceae bacterium
GTCTCACGAACGGGCGTGGTGTCCCAAGGTGATACTCGTTAGTCCAATCACTGCTTTCATTATAGCTTATGTAACAAGTACGTGTAAACCATGCCTGGCTTGTCATGGATTTAACGTCTAAATTTATTATAGTAGGTGATTATTATGGAAGAAATTTGGAAAAAACTTTACGAATCCGCAAAATCGGCAATGAATCCACGGAAAATATCCGATTATGTGTCTGCGGGGGAGGTGGGAGCGGCTATTCTCTCAAAATCGGGCAGAATATACACAGGCGTCTGCATTGATACCTGCTCAACTCTCGGCATTTGCGCTGAGCGAAACGCCATTTTCAATATGATAACCAACGGCGAACAGGAGATAGACAAGGTTATTGCCATTCTGCCCGACGGAAAAACGGGTGCGCCCTGCGGTGCCTGCCGTGAGCTGATGGTCCAGCTGATGCCCGATTCATATAAGGATATTGAAATTATGCTGGATTATGAAAATGAGAGGGTCATAAAGCTGGGAGATATTACCCCCGAATGGTGGATTTGAACTGCTCGTAAATTTCACAAGAATATACCGTAATTACACGAAATGTTAATGACAGCTTCATATATTTATATTACAATAAAATCGGTTAATTTTGTAATCTAAAACGCTTTAAAGGAGTAGTTAAAATGAATAAGTCACTGAGAAAAGCAATCATCGCAGGAAACTGGAAGATGAACAAGACCCGTCCCGAGGCTAAGGAGCTTCTCGAAGCTATCAAGCCTCTTGTTGCAGACGCAAAGGACGTTGAGGTCATTGCATGCGTTCCTTTCACAAACCTTGAAACTGCTGTAAATGTTACCGCAGGCTCCAATGTTAAGATCGGCGCAGAGAACGTTCACTTTGAAAAGAGCGGTGCTTTCACGGGCGAAATTTCCGCCGATATGCTCACTGAGCTGGGCGTTGAGTACGTTGTAATCGGTCACTCCGAGAGAAGACAGTATTTCGGCGAAACCGACGAAACCGTAAACAAGAGAACAAAGGCTGCTCTGGCAGCAGGTCTGAAGCCTATCGTTTGCGTTGGCGAGCTGCTTTGGGAGCGTGAGTGCGACATCACAGAAGAAGTTATCGCACGTCAGATAAAGCTCGATTTCTTCGGCGTTTCCGCAGAGGACATCAAGAAGTCCGTTATCGCTTATGAGCCTGTTTGGGCTATCGGTACAGGCAAGACCGCTACCGCTGACCAGGCACAGGAGGTTTGCGCATTTATCCGTGCAACTCTCGCAAAGCTCTACGATCAGGCTACCGCAGATGCTGTTACCATTCAGTACGGCGGTTCTATGAACGCAGGCAACGCTGCTGAGCTTCTCTCCAAGCCCGATGTTGACGGCGGTCTTATCGGCGGTGCTTCCCTTAAGGCTAACGATTTCAGCGTTATCGTTCACGCTGCTGTAAACGGCTGATAATCTATAAATAATCGCATTTTTCGGCAGGACAAATTATTTTTGCTCCTGCCGTTTTACGGAAAGGATATTGAAAATGAGTAAGAAACCTGTTGCTCTCATTATTATGGACGGCTTCGGAATCAACAACAGCGATTACGGAAATGCTATCGCTGCCGCTAAGAAGCCCAACCTGGACAAGTATTTCGCCGAGTGCCCCAACACTATTATCGGTGCTTCGGGTCTGGACGTTGGTCTGCCCGACGGTCAGATGGGTAACTCCGAGGTAGGTCACACCAACATCGGTGCGGGACGTATCGTTTACCAGATGCTGGTAAAGATCTCCAAGGACATCAAGGACGGCGTTTTCTTCAAAAATCCCGCTCTTTGTGCCGCTATGGAAAACTGCAAGAAGAACGGCTCTGCTCTCCACCTGATGGGACTGCTTTCTCCCGGCGGCGTTCACAGCCATATGGAGCATATGTACGGTCTGCTGGAAATGGCTAAGCAGAACGGTCTTGACAAGGTTTACGTTCATGCGTTCCTTGATGGACGTGACGTTCCTCCTTCCTCCGCTGCCGAGTTTATGGAGGAAGCTGCTGCCGAGATGAAGAAGATAGGTTCGGGCAAGGTGGCTACCATTTCGGGACGTTATTATGCTATGGACCGTGACAATGCCTGGGACAGAGTTGAAAAGGCTTATGACGCTCTGGTTATGGGCGAGGGCGTTAAGGGAACAGACCCCGTTCAGGCTATCAAGGATTCCTATGCAAACGGCGTTACCGACGAGTTTATGCTGCCTACCGTTGTTGACGAGAACGGCACTATTAAGGAGAACGACAGCGTTATCTTCTTCAATTTCCGTCCCGACCGTGCAAGACAGATAACAAGAGCATTCGTTGACCCCGAGTTCAAGGGCTTCGAGAGAAAGAAAGGCTATTTCCCCGTGCATTTCGTTTGCATGGCTCAGTATGATGCTGCTATGCCTAACGTTTCCGTGGCATATCCTCCCGAGCAGTTGACTATGACTATGGGCGAATATCTCAGCAAAATGGGCAAGACACAGCTTAGAATTGCCGAAACTCAGAAGTATGCTCACGTTACCTTCTTCTTCAACGGCGGAGAGGAGAAGCAGTTCGAGGGCGAGGACAGAATACTCATTCAGTCCCCGGACGTTCCCACATTCGACCTTAAGCCCGAAATGAGTGCTTACGAGGTCTGCGACGCTGTTGTCAAGGCTATCAACGAGGACAAGTACGACGTTATTATCCTCAACTACGCTAACTGCGATATGGTCGGACACACAGGCATTTTCGACGCTGCAAAGGCTGCTGTTGAAGCTGTTGACACCTGTGTCGGCAGAATGGTAGACGCTATCCTGGCAAAGGGCGGTGCTGCGTTCATTACCGCCGACCACGGAAATGCGGACAAGATGTACGAGGCTGACGGAAGCCCGTTCACCGCACACACCACCAATCCCGTTCCTTTCATCGTTGTCGGTGAGGACTGCAAGCTGAGAGAGGGCGGCGTTCTTGCGGACATCGCTCCCACAATGCTTAAGGTCATGGGACTTCCTCAGCCCGAGGAAATGACGGGTAAGTCGCTTATTGTTTGATTTTTAATCGAGAACATTTTCAGCCGCTGCCGATATGATTTGTCGGGGGCGGCTTTGTTATTAATGTGAAAAGTGGATTTTGGCAGTTTGTTTTACGATAGTTATTGTAGGGGACGCATCCCGTCCCTAACATTGATTGGAGCAAATTATCGGACAATTACATTATTTCTCGAAATACGCTTTAAAAATGTTGTTAAAATTCACAAAAAAGTCACCCAAAAAACTGTTGACATAACCGAAGAAATGTGATATACTATTAAACAGTGAAAACTCAGTCCTTTAAGTCGATCCCGTGAGGTTGACAAGGCGGTTGTGTTAATATGCGGAAAAACGGTGTATCTCTATGCCCGTGCTGTATGCTTATTCAGCCTGTCTGTCAGCTTTTGACGGACAGGCTTTTTTTGCGAGGTGATTTGTTTTATGACGGAAGCTGCGGTCATTATGGACGAAAATGCCATTTCCCGGGCGGTCGCAAGGATATGCTATGAGATAGCCGAGAGAAACAAGGGTATTGCGGATATTGCCGTTATCGGGATAATGTCGGGCGGCGAACTGCTGGCAGAGCGTATCGCACACAAGCTGGGTGAGCTGGAGGGCTGCACAGTTCCATTCGGGCGGCTGGACATCACACCGTTTCGGGACGATGAAAAAAACATCTCCGACAGCGATTTTTCCGACATAAGCTTTGACATTGAAAACAAAAAGATCATTCTTGTGGACGACGTCATTTTTACGGGAAGAAGTGCCAGAGCCGCTATGGACGCCGTTATTGAACGGGGCAGACCTCAGAGCGTTCAGCTTGCCGTTTTGGTGGACAGGGGACACAGAGAACTGCCTATCAGGGCGGATTATGTGGGCAAAAATGTCCCTACCTCACGGGAAGAGGCTGTTAAGGTAATGGTCGGCGGAACGGACGGCGACAAGGTCGTTATCCAAAAGCCCGAAAAAATTGGCGGAAACTGAAAGGAGAGCTTATGGCTTCGCTTTTGCTTAAAAATACAGTTCCTTTTGACAGGGATTATCCCTGCGATATTCTTATAGAAAACGGTTTTATCACCCGAATGGAGCCTGCGGACAGGGAAAGCCTTTCTGCGGACAAGGTGCTGGACTGCGGCGGACTGACCGCATTTCCCGGGCTGTTTGATATGCACGTTCATTTCAGAGATCCCGGATATACCTATAAGGAGGACGTTTTCAGCGGCTCCGAGGCTGCTCTGGCGGGCGGCGTGACGGGCGTTGTTTGTATGCCGAACACCAATCCCGTTACCGATAATGCGCAGGTCGTCGGGTATATTATCGACAAGGCGAGAGAAACGGGTGTGAAGATCTATCCCGCTGCCTGCATTTCTTCGGGAATGAAGGGCGGAGAGCTTACCAATTTCGCCGAGCTGCGTGATGCGGGAGTAAAGGTTATTTCCGATGACGGCAGACCCGTTAAAAACGCTGAGCTTATGCGAAAGGCTTTGGAGGAATCGGGAAAATACGGGCTTCTCTGTGCGTCCCATTGTGAGGACCTTGACATTATTGACGGCGGTATCATTAACAAGGGCGAGGTTTCCAAGGCACTTGGCGTCAAGGGTATGGACAGAGCTTCCGAGGACAGCATCACCGCACGTGAGATAATGCTGGCGGCGTCCTGCGGGGCTAGGATACACATATGCCACGTTTCCACAAAGGGCAGTATTGATATTATCAGGGCTGCAAAGCAGATGGGCATTGCGGTCACCTGCGAAACTTGTCCCCACTATTTTATGTATACCGATGAAAAGGTAATGTCGAGAGATGCCGATTACCGAATGAATCCGCCCCTGCGTACCGAAGCGGACAGAAACGCTGTTCTTGCGGCGGTTTTGGACGGTACCGTTGACTGCATCGTTACCGACCACGCACCTCATGCTGCCGAGGAAAAGAGCGATTTTGAGAAGGCTCCCAACGGCGTTGTGGGATTGGAAACTTCGCTTGCTTCGGCGCTGACCGTGCTTCATCATCAAAACGGTATGCCCCTTCGGAGGATAGCAGAGCTTATGTCATCAAATCCGAGAAAGCTCCTCGGTATCGAGCAGATCGCTATCATTCCCGGGTCGAGGGCGGACATCTGCATTGCCGACATTAACAGAAGCTGGACGGTATCTCCCGAAAAGCTTCATTCCAAATCGAAAAATACCGTATTTAAGGGCGAAACCTTTAAAGGACGTGTTATATACACAATTTCAGACGGAGAAGTAAGATATACCTGCGAGGAATAAAGGAGAATTGCTATGTCACTTGACACATTAATGGAAAAAATCGTTGAAACTCAGAACCCGACCGTTGTGGGACTTGACCCCAAGCTGGATTACGTTCCCGAGTTTATCAAAAAGGAAGCATTTGAGGTTGAGGGATATACCCTTAAGGCTGCTGCGAAGGCTATTTACCGCTTTAACAAGGGCATTATCGACGCTGTCTGCGATGTCGTTCCCGCTATCAAGCCCCAGGCTGCATATTACGAAATGTACGGCTATTACGGAGTGAAGGCTCTTGCCAAGACCATCGAATATGCAAAGAGCAAGGGTATTTTCGTTATTACCGACGGAAAGAGAAACGACATCGGTGCTACTATGGAGGCATATACAAATGCTCATATCGGCACTGTTACCGTTGGGGACAGAGTGCTTGAACCCTTCGGTGCAGATGCTCTTACCGTAAACGGCTATCTCGGTTCGGACGGTATCGAGCCGCTCCTTAACGCTTGCAAAGAGTTTGACAAGGGCATTTTCGTTCTTGTAAAGACCTCAAACAAGTCCTCGGGCGAGCTTCAGGACAGGCTTATCGACGGCAAGCCCGTATATGAAATTATGGGTGAAATGTGCGAGAAGTGGGGCGAATCCGCTCCCGGTGCTTACGGATATTCCTCCGTTGGTGCGGTAGTCGGTGCTACCTATCCCGAACAGCTCAAGGAGCTGAGAGAAAAGCTTCCCCACACATTCTTCCTCGTTCCCGGCTACGGCGCACAGGGCGGCGGTGCCGAGGGCGTGGCTAATGCATTTGACAAAAACGGCAGAGGTGCAATTGTCAATTCCTCCAGAGCCGTTATGTGCGCATACAAGAAGGAGGGCTGCGATGAAACAGAATATGCGGCAGCAGCACTCAGAGAATGTATCCGCATGAAAAACGACATAATTTCTCACATCCGCTGAACAGAAATTTTTTAAATACTCTGTTCGGACGGCATAATGACGGCTTCGGACAGAGCAGACAGGCATATCAACAGAAAGGAAGAAATAAAAAATGTCGCTCTTTAATCTCGGTGAAAAAGCTTACGTTATGCTGGAAAACGGCAGAGTTTTCGAGGGATATTCCTTCGGAGCTAAAGGCACTTCATTCGGTGAGATCGTATTTACCACAAGTATGACCGCTTACGAGGAAACGCTGACAGACCCCAGCTATTTCGGTCAGATAGTTACTCAGACATTCCCCCTTATCGGAAATTACGGCGTGAATGACAGCGATTACGAGTCCAAAGGCTCTGCTGTCAGCGGTTATATTGTAAGGGAATGGTGCAATGCTCCGTCTAATTTCAGATGCGAGGGGAATATTGACGATTTCCTGAAAAGACACGGAATTATCGGAATACATTCCATCGACACAAGATGCCTTACAAGAATTATCAGAGAACACGGCGTTATGAACGGCGTTATCACCACGGAAAATGTTTATGAGAAAAAGGAAGAGTTTCTCAAAAAGATAAAGGAATTTTCCATTGTGAACGCCGTTGCTTCTGTTACCTGCAAGGAAATGGAGGAGTACAAGGCGGAAGATCCCCTTTATAATGTAGTGCTTTTCGATTTCGGATATAAGTACAATATCCGCAGAGAGCTGGTGAAAAGGGGCTGCAATGTTACCGTTGTTCCCTCCGATACCACTCCCGAAAAGATAAAGGAGCTTGCTCCCGACGGCATTATGCTGTCAAACGGTCCGGGAAATCCTGCGGAGAATGTTAAGATCATCGAAAATCTCAAAGAGCTTATCAAGCTGAAAATACCTACCTTCGGTATTTGTCTGGGTCATCAGCTGATGGCTCTGGCAAACGGTGCAAAGACCGAAAAGCTCAAATACGGTCACCGAGGTGCAAATCAGCCTGTTGTGGATATTCGTCTGGACAAGACCTTTGTTACCTCTCAGAACCACGGCTATGCGGTAATTTCCGACAGCGTTCCCGCCGAGGTGGGCGAGGTTTCCCACAAAAACGCCAATGACGGCACCTGCGAGGGCGTTCGCTACAAGCAGTTCCCCTGCTTTACGGTGCAGTTCCACCCCGAGGCGTGCGGAGGTCCGCTGGATACTGCCTATCTTTTCGATGAATTTGTTGATATGATAAAAGCAGATAAGGAGGCTGAGTAAAATGCCGCTTCGTTCAGATATTAAAAAGGTACTTGTTATCGGCTCGGGACCTATCGTTATCGGTCAGGCTGCCGAGTTTGACTATGCGGGCACTCAGGCGTGCCGTGCATTGAAGCAGGAGGGTCTGGAGGTCGTTCTTATCAACTCCAATCCTGCGACTATTATGACAGATAAGGCTATGGCGGACAAGGTATACATTGAGCCGCTTACCCTTGATGTTGTCAAGAAGATAATCGAAATTGAGAAGCCCGACAGCGTTCTGTCCACACTGGGCGGACAGACAGGTCTGACACTTTCCATGCAGCTGGCAGAGGAAGGCTTTCTCGATGCCCATAATGTGAAGCTTTTGGGTGCAAATCCCGAAACTATCCACAAGGCAGAGGACAGACAGGCGTTCAAGGACACTATGGAGAAGATAGGCGAGCCTGTTATCCCCTCAAAGGTCGTTGAGGACGTGGAGTCTGCCGTCGAATTTGCAAGGGTGATCGACTACCCCGTTATTGTACGTCCTGCGTTCACTCTCGGCGGAACGGGCGGCGGTATTGCCTATAATGAAGAAGAGCTTCGGGATATTGCTACCAACGGTCTGCGTCTTTCGCCTATTACACAGATTCTGGTTGAGAAATGCATCAGCGGCTGGAAGGAAATAGAGTTCGAGGTAATCAGGGACAGCAAGGGAAATGTTATCACCGTCTGCTCCATGGAGAACTTCGACCCCGTAGGCGTTCATACGGGCGACAGTATCGTTATCGCTCCCGCTGTTACTCTCACCGACAAGGAATATCAGATGCTGCGTACCGCTGCACTGAATATCATTTCTGAGCTTAAGGTAGAGGGTGGCTGTAACTGTCAGTTTGCACTGCACCCCAATTCCTTTGAATATGCGGTCATCGAGGTAAATCCCCGTGTAAGCCGTTCTTCTGCGCTGGCTTCAAAGGCTACGGGCTATCCTATCGCAAAGGTGGCAACGAGAATTGCTATCGGTTACAGTCTGGACGAGATAATCAACGCCGTTACGGGCAAAACCTACGCTTGCTTCGAGCCTGCTCTTGACTATGTTGTTGTAAAATTCCCGAAATGGCCTTTCGATAAATTCGTATATGCAAAGCGTACCCTCGGCACACAGATGAAGGCAACGGGCGAGGTAATGGCTATCGGTACCTCCTTTGAACAGGCAATGATGAAGGCTGTTCGTTCCATCGAGCTGGGACTTGACAGCATGAATCTGAAAAAGCTTGCCAAGCTGTCCGACGAGGAGATAAAAGCAAAGATCGCCGATACGGACGACGAGCGTTCCTTTGTGGTATTCGAGGCACTCAAGAGGGGAATTTCCATTGACTATATCCACGATGTTACGAAGATAGACAAGTGGTTTCTCTCTAAGCTCAACAACCTTGTGGAGCTGGAAAGGCTGCTGGCTGACGGCGAGCTGACGGAAGAAAAGTACGACCTTGCCAAGAGATTTGGCTATCTTGACAGCACTATCGAGCGTATGAGCGGACAGAAATGTCCCAAGCGTACCCGTGCGGTGTTTAAGATGGTCGATACCTGTGCAGGCGAGTTCAAGGCGGAAACGCCCTATTTCTATTCCACCTTTGACGAGGAAAACGAAGCAAAGCAGTTTATCGAAAGAACCGACACGGGCAAGAAAAAGGTCATAGTTTTCGGCTCGGGACCTATCAGAATTGGACAGGGTATCGAGTTTGACTACTGCTCCGTTCACTGCGTTTGGGCGCTCAAGGAGCTGGGATATGAGGCAGTTATCTGCAACAACAACCCCGAAACCGTATCTACCGACTTTGACACGGGCGACAGGCTTTACTTCGATCCCCTGACCAAGGAGGACGTTGAAGCTATCATCGAAACGGAACAGCCCTACGGCGTTGTGGTTCAGTTCGGCGGACAGACCGCTATCAAGCTGACAAAGCACCTCTCGGAAATGGGCGTGAATATCCTGGGAACGTCTGCGGACAGCATTGACGCAGCGGAGGACAGAGAGCGTTTTGACGAGCTGCTGAACAAGTGCGGAATTCCCCGTCCTGCGGGACATACCGTTATGACCGAGGAGGAGGCTTTGAAGGCAGCGGAGGATCTTGGCTATCCCGTGCTTATGCGTCCGTCCTACGTTCTCGGCGGTCAGAATATGATAATCGCACATTCCGAAAAGGATATTATCGAATATATGGCGATAATTTGCCGAAACGGTCTGGAAAATCCCGTGCTTATCGACAAGTATATGATGGGCAAGGAGGTCGAGGTCGACGCTATCTGCGACGGAAAGGACTTCCTTATCCCCGGAATTATGGAGCATATCGAAAGAGCGGGTATCCATTCGGGAGATTCAATATCCGTATATCCTGCGCTGACACTTACAAAGAAGGTCAAGGAAACCATTATCGAATATACAAGGCGGCTTGCTACCGAGCTTCACGTTATCGGTCTGGTAAATATACAGTATGTCGTATATAACGGCGAGGTATATGTTATCGAGGTTAACCCACGTTCTTCGAGAACTGTGCCCTATATCTCAAAGGTATCGGGCGTGCCTATGGTGGATATTGCCACTAAGATAATGTGCGGAGAAACTCTTGCGGAGCAGGGATATAAGAGCGGTCTTTACAAGGAGGCTGACTATATCGCCGTAAAGGTTCCCGTGTTCAGCTTTGAGAAGCTCCATGACGTTGATACGGCGCTTGGTCCCGAGATGAAATCCACGGGCGAATGTCTGGGTATTGCAAAGTCCTTTGAGGACGCACTTTTCAAGGGACTTATCGCTGCGGGATATAATATGAAGAAGAGCGGCGGCGTTCTCGTCACCGTACGAGATACTGACAAGCAGGAGATAATCTATGTTGTGGACAAGTTCGAGCATCTGGGCTTTGACATTTACGCAACCAGCGGAACGGCTTCCGTCCTTAACAAGAATATGGTGGCTGCAAACGTTGTCCGCCGTGTTTCCGAGGAAAAGCCCAATGTTATGACTCTGCTGGACGAGGGCAAGATAGACTATGTTATCTCAACCTCGGAAAAAGGACGTTTACCCGCCCTTGACAGCGTAAAGATAAGACGTAAAACGGTTGAGCGTTCCATCTGCTGTCTGACTGCTATTGATACTGCCAATGCCGTTGCGGATATTCTGGCAATGGGCAAGCGTATCGAGGATATGGAAATGGTAGATATTACCAAGATATAATATTTCGGACGGCTATCTCCGAAAACGGGAGATTGCCGTTCGGTTTTTAAAGAGGAGGACGTAAATTGCAGTATTTTCAGGGAAATTATCCGATAATCTCAAAGAAAACGCTGGCAAAGGAGATCTACGATATGGAGATACTTTGCCCCGACGTTGCCGCCGAAGCTGTATGCGGACAGTTTGTGAATATCAAGGCTGACGGATATATGCTCCGCCGCCCCATATCAATATGTGGTATTGACAAGGATAAAGGTATTCTACGGATAGTATTCGAGGTAAGAGGAAAGGGAACAAAGGCTATATCCCGTCTGAGAGAAGGGGATATGATAGATATTGTCGCACCCTTAGGCGGCAGAGGCTTTGAGCTTTCGGACAGCGGCAAAAAGGCTGTTATTATCGGCGGAGGTATCGGAAATCCGCCTATGGTGGGAATTGCCGAGCATTATGGGAAAAATGCTACTGTTATCAGCGGTTTCCGGAACGCTTCTGCGGTCATTCTGCAGGAGGATTTTGCAAAAACTGGAGCAGAGGTCATTCTCTGCACAGATGACGGCTCTGCGGGAAGAAAGGGTTTTGTTACAAACGCTCTTGCGGACATTTTGGCAGAGTCCACGCCCGATATTATATATGCCTGCGGACCCGATGTGATGCTTAGAGGTATCTGCAAGGCGGCTGCCGAGAAGGGCATCAGATGTCAGGTATCGCTGGAGGAGAGAATGGGCTGCGGAGTGGGTGCTTGTCTGGTATGTGCCTGCCGCACGATCAGGGACGGCAAAGAGTATTTTGCCCACGTCTGCAAGGACGGTCCCGTGTTTGATTCGGAGGAGGTGTACCCCAATGAGTGAGAAGCTTGCTGTAAATTTTGCGGGGGTTCAGTTCAAAAACCCCATAGTTCCCGCTTCGGGAGCGTTCGGTTACGGTAGGGAATATGAGAAGTTTTTCCCACTGTCCAAGCTGGGCGGCATTTCCGTCAAGGGTACGACCTTGAAGCCGAGAAACGGTAATCCCGCCCCGAGAATTGCGGAAACACCGTCGGGTATGCTGAATTCCGTTGGTTTGCAAAATCCCGGTGTTGAACATTTCCTGAATGTTGAGCTGCCCAATCTCAAGACCAAGGACACGGTTGTTATTGCAAATGTTGCGGGGGCAAATGTGGAGGAATACGGCGAAATTGCCGCTATGATTGACAAGTCCGATGTTGATATGATAGAGGTGAACATTTCCTGCCCAAATGTCAAGGAGGGCGGCGTTGCGTTCGGCGTTACCTGCGACGGTGCGGCGGCGGTCACTAGGGCTGTCAGACGAGCGACTTCCAAGCCTGTAATGATGAAGCTGTCCCCGAATGTTACGTCCATAACCGACATTGCAAAGGCTGTCGAGGCTGAGGGTGCGGACGCTGTTTCCCTTATAAACACGCTTCTGGGAATGAGGATAGACCTTAAAACACGCCGTCCCATTCTTCACAACAACGTGGGCGGACTGTCGGGTCCTGCGGTGTTTCCCGTGGCGGTGAGAATGGTATGGCAGGTGGCAAATGCCGTGAAGATCCCCGTCTGCGGAATGGGCGGTGTGTCCACCTGGGAGGACGCTGCCGAGATGATGATGGCGGGTGCATCACTTATTCAGGTGGGTGCTGCGCTGTTTGCCGATCCCTATGCGGCTGTGAAGATAATTGACGGTCTGGAGAGCTACTGTGACGAGCAGAAGATTTCCAATATTTCGGAAATTGTCGGAACGGTCAAGCCGTGGTAAGCCGTATGGTCAAGGTATATTTTGTCCGTCACGCCGAGGCGGAGGGCAATGTCAAGGAGTTCTTTCAGGGGCGGATAAACACGGAGGTTTCCGAAAAGGGCAGGCGGCAGCTGGAATGCTTGGCAGAGCGCTTTCGGGATATTCAGTTTGACGAAATTTACAGCAGTCCATTAAAACGGACAGTTTCCACCGCAGAAGCCATAAATCGGTATCATCATAAGGAGATACGCTTTGATGACGGTCTGATGGAGATAAACGGCGGCGTCTGGGAGGGTGTCGCATGGGCTGATCTGCCCGAAAAATATCCCGTTGAATACGACCAGTGGGTGAACAGAATGTGGGAATTTTCCCCCGAAAACGGTGAGAAAATGACCGAGGTTTTCGAGCGTATGAAGAGAACCGTTGACAAAATCGTTCGTGAAAATGAGGGAAAGACCATAGTTATCGTGTCCCACGGTTGTGCGCTGCGAAACTATCTTTGCTATGCAAACGGCGACGATATTACCCATCTGAAAGACGTTGGCTGGTCGGACAACACGGCGGTTTCCTATGCTGAATATGACGAAAGCTTCGTTCCGAGGATAGTTTTCAAGAATAATGCCGACCATCTCACGGGCGACCTGTCTACGCTGGCGGCGTCTAAGTGGTGCATTAAGAGCAAGTAAATGTTTCCATACAATGTCTGATTTGAACAAAATCAGCATAAAAGGTTAAATTACGGCGATTGTCGATTTTCTGTTGACAATCGCCGCTTTTTGTGTTAATCTAATAACTGTGACGGAGGAAAAAGGCAATTTTTGACTTTTTAAATTGTGCCCCGCAAATTATCAACATAGTTGCAGATATTGTTATTTCGGGAAAAACTGCAATATTATCCGTCAAATAGTTTTCAAATAGAGGCGATTTTTTATGAGCGAAACAAAGGTTGTTAAAGAACAAAAATTTAAACTATCTGTAAAAGAAATGGTATATATTGCTATGTTTGCGGTGATCATAGCAGTATGCTCCTGGATATCCATACCTACAACTGTACCGTTTACCCTGCAAACCTTCGGCGTTTTCAGCGCTGTGGGAATGTTGGGCGGCAAGAGGGGTAGCCTTGCTGTGCTGGTGTACATACTGTTAGGTGCGGTGGGAATCCCTGTATTTGCGGGCTTTTCACACGGAATAGGTGCGCTGCTGGGCGCTACGGGTGGGTATATCATCGGCTTCCTTTTTCTGGCTATGGCGTATTGGGTGCTGACCTCGCTGTTCGGCGAAAAGCTGCCTGTTATGGCGGCGGCAATGGTGGTGGGACTTATCCTGTGCTATGCCTTCGGTACCATTTGGTTTATGATAGTATACACGAGAAACAATGAAGCTATCGGGCTGTGGACTGCGCTCGGCTGGTGTGTTTTCCCGTTTATTATCCCCGATCTGCTGAAAATGGTGCTGGCTATTCTGTTGACTAAAAGGCTGGGAAAATATGCCAAACTATAAGCTGCGCCCACACCACGGGCTATGCACGGCGTTTTTCGAGGGGAAGGGTTACAGCGGCGATTTCGTGCGGAATATGGCTAATGTCATTGAGATGCTTGAACGGGTCGATCCCGAAATTATCCTGACTGTCGGGGAGGATATGATATGCGCAAACTGTCCCAATAACAGGACACATAGCTGTGAAAGCGACCATAAGGTCGGGAGATATGATGGTGCGGTGCTGGAAATCTGCGGGCTGTCGGCGGGAGATGTTGTTCGATGGTCGGATTTTCGTGATACCGTTTCAGATAGGATAATTTCCGCAGACAGGCTGCCCGAGGTCTGCGGAGATTGCCGGTGGTTTAATATTTGCGGAGAAAAGTCTTACAGCCGCTAAGTCGGTTGTAAGGCTTTTTGTTGTAATTGTCTATAAATGGATAAATTATTAAAATGAATTTTGCGATATAAAACCTTTGTTCAGCTTGTTGACAAATTCCTTAAAAGTGGTATAATATATAATGTATATTTATCTCAAAATGCAAGATGATACTATTATTCTTGAATTTTGCGAGGTAGATATTATGAGCGATACAAACGAAAAAAGAGAAAACGAGAATTCCGACACACCCGTTCAGCAGGAGCTTGACAAGGCGGAGCTTATCGAAAAAATGGGGCAAGCCGTCTGCTCGGACGCGAAGCATCTTATCCACTGCCTGACCATAATCGGGCAGATAGAGGGGCACTATATCCTGCCGCCCTCCGACAAGACCACCAAGTATGAGCACATTATCCCTGCATTGGTGGCGATAGAGCAGGACCGCTCCATTGAGGGGCTGGTGATTATCCTGAACACCGTCGGCGGGGACGTGGAGGCGGGGCTTGCTATTGCCGAGCTTATTTCGGGAATGAAAACGCCTACCGTTTCGGTGGTCGTGGGAGGGGGACATTCTATCGGTGTTCCGCTGGCTGTTTCGGCGAAACGGTCGTTTATTGTGCCGTCGGCGACGATGACCATTCACCCCGTAAGAATGAACGGTCTGGTGCTGGGTGTTCCTCAGACGCTTAATTATTTCGACAAAATTCAGGAGAGGATAACCGATTTTGTCACCCGAAACAGCAAAATTTCCGCTGAACGCTTCCGCAGTCTGATGATGAACAACAAGCAGCTTGTCCTTGATGTGGGCACTACTCTCGACGGACGGGACGCTGTAAAAGAGGGGCTTATCGACAGTCTGGGAGGGCTTTCGGACGCTATTGATGCACTCTATGAAATGATAGAGCAGTCGGAGCCGAGATATACCGATAAGGCGTGATTTTTCGGGCGATATGGTAATATACTATAATTATAGAAATACGCCAATCAGACAAAGAGGGATTTCTATGAGTACAAAAGAACTTGCATACAGTCTTATTGACAGGCTTGATGAAAAACAGCTTGATGCGCTTATTGTAATACTCAGCGGAATGTCGGGAGTAAAGCCTGTTGAGGAGATAGAGCCTGACGAAGAAGAGCTTAGAATGATAGCAGAATCAGAAGCGGACGACAGCGAAGCTGAGCCTATTGAGGATTTCGCAAAAAGATTTCAAAGTGCTGGTTAACACTAGCAGCATTGCAGTATTAATATTTATCGGAGTTGATATTTTTGACAATTTTTGAAGCAATAATCCAAGGAATAGTCCAGGGCTTGACGGAGTTTCTGCCCGTTTCAAGCTCGGGACACCTTTCGCTGGTGCAGCATTTTTTCGGCATAAACGGCGAAGAGGCGGGGATAGCCTCCATAGTGATGCACCTGGGAACGCTGGCTGCGGTGTTTATCGCATTCCGTCACCGGATATGGCAGCTTATACTTGAAGCCTTTTCCCTGCTAAAAGACCTGTTTACGGGGAAATTCAAGTGGAGCAAAATGAACGAAAACCGCCGTATGATAATGCTTATCATCATTTCACTGCTGCCGTTGTTCGGGTTTATCCTGTTCAAGGACTTTTTCGACGGAATTTCGCAGGACATGGACATTACGGTGGAGGGGTTTGCGTTTCTGTACACCTCGGCGATACTGTTTTTAAGCTGCCGATTTGGCGGAAATGATAAGGATATTGACAAAATTACCGTCCCCAATGCGCTGACTATCGGCGTTTTTCAGGGTATCGCCCTGGTGCCGGGAATTTCACGCTCCGGCTCGACCATTTCGGCTGCGCTTTTCTGCGGTATGAAGAGGGAAACTGCGGTGGAATACTCCTTTATCCTGGGAATTCCCGTAATTCTCGCCGCTGCTGCCGTTCAGCTGAAGGACTTGGGCGGCGGTGAGGAGGCTGTTCAGGCAGCACCGTTGGCAGTGGGCTTTGTGGTGTCCGCCTTGGTCGGTCTGCTGGCTATCAAGCTGGTGAAATGGCTTATCAAGGACGGTAAGTTCAAGATTTTTGCATATTACACCCTTATTCTGGGAATTGCCACCGTTGCGGCTGGCTTTTTCGAGATGAGTGTGGGTATGACCATTCCCGAGTACATATTCGGTTGATTTTATGAGATTTAGTTTTGTGTAGGCTGTCAGATGGCGGCTTGCAGCAGCTTTTGTGAGCATTAAAGCTCTGCTTTTACCTCCGCAGGGATAGTATAAGGCACAGCTTTGGCACTTCGGGGACAGTTTGTGTCAGCCGATCGCCGCAGCACCGGGAAATCAGTAAAGTGTTTAGCGACGACTGAAAGTGATGGTTTTCACATTGGGGACATTAGAAATACTATTTATCGAATGTAACAAAAGTAAATTATCCAAAAAAGAAAGGACAAGATAAAATGGCGGCTCAGAAAAAATCATCTACCGCTTCAAAGTCGAAAAGCGGCGGCAGAAAGCCCTCGGCAGCGGCACAGAAGCAGAAGGAAGCACAGGACAAGGTGCTTCACTCGGTCGTGCTGTTTGCTCTGGGAATATTGGTTTTGCTGCTTACCTTCATTGAGGGCGAGGCGGCTTGGCTTGCCATACATAATTTTCTCAGAGGAATGTTCGGAATTTCCGTATATTTGGTGGCTCCGTTGCTGCTCTATCTGTCTGTGATGACAGCGCAGGACGATAAGTCCGTTGCGGGAAAGGCATTTTTCGGCGTTATGTTCATACTTTTCCTGTCGGCAGCCGTGCAGATATTCTTGGTGGGTGAAATAAAGGGCAGCAAGCTGTTTGCCGATATTATACCGAAGCTGTACCACGAAGGCAAGCTGATGGACGGCGGCGGAGTGGTAAGCGTTATTATTGCGGGTCCGCTGCTGGGATTGTTCAAGAAAACAGGTGCAGCCATAATCATTGTTCTGCTGGCGATAGTGTTCATTATGCTGATCTCCAATGTTACCATTGTTGACGTGGCAAGGGCGGTGTCCGACCCTATGAAGGGTGTGGCGGGTGCTGTCAGAGATGTCCGTGAGGACAGTATCCGCAGAAGCGAGGAGCGCAGACAGGCAAGGGAAAAGGTCGTTCCCAATGACGATGTTCCCGAGGAAGTTGCGAAGGAATCTCAGGCAAAATTCAATGTGGATATTCCGATACCTATGTCCAAAAAAAAGAAGGCGGACAAAACCGTTCAGGTGGACGCTGCGGAGGATATTCCCGAGCTGCCGCAGCACCCTGTTGTTTCACTAAAGCCCGAACCCGTAAAGCCTGCCGTTAAGGAAGAAAAGCCTGCTGAGCCTGTGAAGGCAGTTGTTCCCGAGAAGCCTGTTGAAATGGCTGTTCCCAAAACACCCGCAGAAGCTCCCGAAAAGCCTGCGGAAGTGTCGGTGGAAAAGCCTGCCGCAGCAGTTCCCGAAAAGCCCGCTGAAATAGTTCCCGAAGAGCCGGAAAAGGCGGACGACAGCCTTGTGGAGCTTATCAGAAAGGCTACCGAGGCAAAGCAGAAGGCAAAGGAAGAGGCTGCCGCAAGGGCTGCCGTCCCCGCAGAGCCTGTTAAGCCCAAGACCGTTGACATTAAGACCACACACACCGCCATCAAGCCAAACGACGAGGAATATGAGCTTCCTCCCCAGCCCACGGCGGCGGATATTGCCAAGGAAATATCCGAAAATGAGAATTCCGCTCCCGACATAATGAAGTACGCCTTCCCGCCTATTGACCTGCTGAAACCCTCCGATAATTCCTCAAATGCCGAGGACGCAGAAGCGGAAATGCGCAACAATGCGGAAACTCTTGTGAATACACTCCAGAGCTTCGGCGTTCAGACCAGAATAGTGGACATTCACAGAGGACCGACTGTTACAAGATACGAGCTGCAGCCCAGTGCGGGCGTGAAGATATCCAAAATTACGGGACTTTCCGATGATATTGCCCTGAATCTTGCGGCGGCGGGCGTGCGTATCGAAGCACCTATCCCCGGGAAGGCGGCTGTTGGCGTCGAGGTGCCTAACCGTGTCAAGGACGTTGTAAGCATCAGGGAAATGATAGAAAGCGACGAGTTCAAGTCCGCCAAGAGCAAGCTGGCGTTCGTTGTGGGACGTGACATCGAGGGCAACGTTATTGTGGGAGATATTGCCAAAATGCCCCACGTTATCATTGCGGGTACGACGGGTTCGGGTAAATCCGTCTGCACGAACTCTATTATAATGAGTATTCTCTACAACGCATCTCCCGACGAGGTACGGCTTGTGCTTATTGACCCGAAGATGGTTGAATTTAAGATTTATGACGGCATTCCCCATCTGCTGATACCCGTTGTTACAGACCCGAGAAAGGCGGCGGGTGCGCTGTCCTGGGCGGTTCAGGAGATGCTAAAGCGTTACAAGCTGTTTGCTGACAGCAATGTTCGTGACCTAAAGGGATATAACGAGCTGGCGGCAGAAACCGAGGGAATGTCACCCTTGCCGCAGATAGTTATTGCAATTGACGAGCTTGCCGACCTGATGATGGCAGCGTCCAACGAGGTCGAGGACGCTATCTGCCGTCTTGCACAGATGGCTAGAGCGGCGGGAATGCACCTTATCATCGCAACTCAGCGTCCTACCGTTGACGTAATTACGGGACTTATCAAGGCGAATATCCCAAGCCGTATCGCTCTGACCGTTTCATCTCAGGTGGATTCCAGAACTATTATCGACACGGCGGGTGCAGAAAAGCTGCTGGGCTACGGCGATATGCTCTATTATCCCTCGGGAATTCCGAAGCCTATCAGAATTCAGGGCTGCTTCTGTTCCTCAAAGGAGGTCGAAGCGGTGGTAGCGTTCATTAAGAGCGGCGGAACTGCCGATTACAGCGATGAAATTCTCCGTGAGATCGAGAAAAATGTTCCCGTTCCCAAGGGGGAAAAGGGTGCGTCCGACAGCGGTTCGGCTTCGGGGGATATGTTCGAGGACGATATGGTGGAGAAGGCTATCGAGGTCGTTATCGAAGCAGGACAGGCGTCCACTTCGTCCCTGCAAAGGCGGCTTAAGCTTGGCTATGCCCGTGCTGCCCGCATAATCGACCAGCTGGAAGAGTTGGGCGTTGTGGGACCCTTCGAGGGTGCAAAGCCGAGAGCTGTTCTTATGACCCGTGAAATGTGGCTGCAAAGAAAGCTGGCTATGGAGGGCGGGGGAAATGAGCCGTCCGCCGAAGAAGTTGTTACAGTAAATGAAAGCGACACATAAATAACTGAAATTTCCATTTAAGAGGTGTAAAAATGCCGTTTTTGCCAATTTCCAAACAGGATATGACCGACAGAGGTATCGAACAGCTTGATTTTATCTGCATAACGGGGGACAGCTATGTCGATCACCCAAGCTTTGGCATTTCCATTATTTCCAGAATGATCGAGGACTGCGGATTTACCGTTGGCATAATCGCTCAGCCCGACTGGCACAGCGACCATGATTTCAAGAAGCTTGGCGCTCCGAAATACGGCTTTATGGTAACGGGCGGCAACATCGACTCCATGGTCGCACACTACACCTCCGCCAAGAGAAAGCGTTCCGACGACGCTTACACAGCGGGGGGCAAGGCGGGAAAACGTCCCGACCGTGCGGTTATCGTGTATTGCAACAAGCTTCGTGAGATTTACGGCGATGATATGCCTGTCTGCATTGGAGGTTTGGAGGCTTCCCTTCGGCGTTTTGCTCACTATGATTATTGGGACGATGCTGTCCGTCCGTCCGTTTTATTGGACAGTAAGGCTGACCTGCTGATGTACGGAATGTCCGAGCATCAGATAGTGGAGATATGCAAACGTCTGGCTGCGGGAGAGAATGTGCACAGTCTGACCGACATCAGGGGGACATGCTATCTGACCGAACCGAAAAATACGCCGTTGGGGGCTGTGGAGTGTCCAACGTATAAGCAGGTTTGTGAGTCAAAGGAAATGTACGCAAAGGCTTGCCGTCAGCAGTATGACTGGCAGGATGAAATTTACGGAAAAACGATAATTCAGCGTCACGGTGACTATATGCTTGTGCAGAATCCGCCTGCCCGTTCTCTGACTACCGAGGAGCTTGACCATGTTTACGAGCTGCCGTATATGCGGACATATCACCCAAGCTACGAGCCTTTGGGCGGTGTTCCCGGGATAGAAGAGGTGGAGTTCTCAATCACACATAACAGGGGCTGCTTCGGTTTCTGCAACTTCTGCTCCATTGCTCTCCATCAGGGCAGACGAATTTCCGTCAGAAGTGAGGAATCGGTGCTGAAAGAAGCAAAGCTGTTAACAACTCTGCCCAATTTCAAGGGATATATCCACGATGTTGGCGGTCCGACTGCGAATTTCCGTCATGTTTCCTGTGAAAAGCAGCTGACAGCGGGGCTTTGCAAGGGGAAGAAATGCCTTGCACCCACTCCCTGCAAAAATTTACAGGCAGACCATACCGAATATCTTGATTTGCTCCGGAAAATTCGGAAAATCGACGGTGTTAAGCGGGTTTTCATTCGCTCGGGAATACGATATGACTATCTGATGGAGGACAAAAACGAGGAGTTTATGCGGGAGCTTATCGAGTATCACGTCAGCGGACAGTTAAAGGTGGCTCCCGAGCATTGTTCGGCGGTTGTGCTGGACAAAATGGGTAAGCCGCATATCGAAGCATATAAAAAGTTTCAGGATAAATTTTACAGGATAACCAAGCAGGTGGGCAAGGAGCAGTATCTGGTGCCGTACCTCATGTCGTCCCACCCCGGCAGCACGCTGAAAGAGGCTGTGGAGCTGGCGCTGTTCCTGAAAAGTCTGAAGATCCGTCCCGAACAGGTGCAGGATTTTTACCCAACTCCGGGAACTATCTCTACATGTATGTTCTACACGGGACTTGACCCATACACAATGGAGAAGGTGTTCGTACCGAAAACTGCCGATGAAAAGGCAATGCAGAGGGCACTATTGCAGTATTTCAAGCCCGAGAACAAGAGAAGGGTCATAGAAGCGCTGAAACGTGCCGGAAGAACAGACCTTATCGGCTATGGAAAGGACTGCCTTGTTCAGCCGGATAAGGAATATATTGCCGAACATAACGCTAGAAATAAACGAAACATTAAGGAAAATAACAGAAAATGGCAAGAACAAAAAGGAAACGCAAACAAACTAAAAAGAAATTCTCGTGGGAAACGCTGAAAAAGCTTCCGACTGTATTAGTTGTTATTCTGCTAGCTGCGGTTTTCGTCCTTGGTGTGCTTCACGAAATGGGCAAGATCGACCTGTCGAAGTATTTTGCGGGTCAGGTTGTTTCGGAGAAGGCACAGGTACCCGAGGGCTATGAAAATGCCGAAACAAAGGTGCATTTCATTGATGTTGGTCAGGGCGACAGCATTTTCATCGAAACGACGGGGAAGACTATTCTAATAGACGCAGGCGAGCGGGAGTACGGCGAAAAGGTGACAGATTACATCTCCGCTTTGGGCGTCAAGAAAATCGACATTGTAATTGGCACTCACCCTCATTCCGATCACATCGGCGGACTGCCGCAGGTGCTTGACAGCATTGAGGCGGGTCTGATAATTCTGCCGAAAATTCCAGATGAAATGGTGCCTGCCACCAAGACATATGAGCAGCTTCTCACGGTCATCGCCAACAAGCAGATACGTGCGGTGATGGCATCGGACACGCTGCGTTTCGATTGGTCGGACAGTGCGGGCGGGCAGCTTTCCTTTGAAATTCTGGGTCCGCTCTCCGACGAATACACCGATCTAAACAACTTTTCGGTGGTGTCCAAGCTTACCTACAAGGACGTGTCATTCCTTTTCACGGGTGATGCGGAGAAGGCTGCGGAAGATGATATGCTTTATTACGACAAGGACGTTTCTGCAACTGTCCTAAAAATGGGACACCACGGAAGCTCTAGCTCCTCCTCTGCGGCGTTCCTTCGGGAGGTTTCTCCGCTGGCTGCCGTTATTCAGTGCGGCGAGGGCAACTCCTACGGTCACCCCAACGAAGAAGCGCTAAAGCGCATCGGCAAGTATACCGAGCGCATTTACCGCACCGATCTGCGGGGAACTGTCGTTGTTTATACCGACGGTGAAACTGCTGTTGCGGGCTTTGAAAGGGCTTCTTGATTTTTGAGATTTACTTTTGTGACGGCTGTTACAAGGCGGTTTCAGCGGCTTTTTATATGGGCAAAGCTGTGTTATTTCTTCTATAAGATAGTATAAGTAATTGCTTTTGACACTTCGGGGACAGTTTGCGTCGGCCCACTTTCTACCCGATAGCTTGCTATCTGTCCGGCGACAAAAGCTATGCAGTGCCTTTGTCAAAAGCCACTCAATGAAAAACGGTGACAGTTACAAGAGAAAGTAAATCTCCAAAAAGAAAAGGAGGAGTAAGAATGTTGGTTGTGGAGAAAATTGAGGGAAATGTTGTAACAATAGAAGATGGAGATAACCATTTCAATTTAAATAAAACAGATATTTCCTTTTCTATTAATGAGGGAGACGTTATTCAATTAATAAACGGTGAATATTATCCCGACGAAGCAACGACTAAACAACGGAAATGCAGGCTTGCTGCTTTGCAGAACAGCTTGTTTTCCGAATAATAGATTTTCATTTGAAAGGACTTGAAATATATGAATGGTTCAATGTTTAAGGAGCTCAACAGCAGGCTGGGCAGCTTGTCGAAGGGACATAAGCGCATTGCGGAATACATTCTGGAGCATTACGACAAAGCAGCGTTTATGACTGCGGCTAAGCTGGGCAACATTGTTGGTGTCAGCGAGTCAACGGTGGTAAGATTTGCTACCGAGATGGGCTACGAAGGCTATCCCGAAATGCAGAAGGCTCTCAGAGAATTCACCACCAACAGGCTCACGAATGTTCAGCGAATCGACGTTATGAGCGACCAGATCGGAGAGGACGACCTTTACGAAACTGTGCTGAATATGGATATCGACAAGATACGCCGCACCCTTGAGGAGGGCAACAAGGAGGAGTTTTACCATACTGTTGACCACCTGGTGAATGCCAAAAACATCTATATTATCGGCTCACGTTCAGCGGCGGTGCTGGCACGTTTCCTGAACTTCTATTTTAATGTTATTTTCGATAATGTAAGGCTTATTCATACCACCAGTACCAGCGAAATGTTCGAGCAGATACTACATATTGGGGAAGGGGATATTATGATAGGTATCAGCTTCCCGCGATATTCCAAGCATACGGTAAAGGCGTTCAAGTACGCTTCCTCCCGTGGTGCTACGGTTATTGCCATTACCGACTCTAAGACATCTCCGCTTGCGGCTTATGCGAACCATATGCTTCTGGCTCGAAGCGATATGGCGTCCTTCGCCGATTCGCTGGTCGCACCGCTGAGCGTTATCAATGCGCTTATAGTGGCTGTCGGTGTAAAAAAGCGTGACTATGTTGCCGAGAACTTCGAGCGTCTGGAGCAGATATACGATGAATATGAGGTATATGAAACCTCAGATGATCAGGACTACTGACAGGAATTTACAAAAAATGAAATATGATGTTATTATTATCGGCGGCGGACCTGCGGGCATTATGGCTGCTCTGACCGCTGCCGATTATGGAAAAAATATCCTTATTCTGGAAAAAAGAGAGCGTCTGGGACGGAAGCTTCTGATTACCGGAAAGGGCAGATGCAACCTTACAAATAACTGCACGTCCGAAGAATTCTTTGCAAATGTCCCCGTTAATCCCAGATTTTTGTACAGCGCATATTCGCAGTTTTCGGCACAGGATACTATGGCATTTTTTGAAGATCTGGGGGTAGAACTCAAGACAGAAAGAGGAAATCGGGTGTTCCCGACCACCGATAAGGCAATGACTATCGTCGATGCTCTTGTAAATGCTGTAAAGTCAAAAGCCGTTACAGTCAAAAATTGTGAAGTGTCCTCTTTGATCTTTGAAGATGGAAAAGCTATTGGAGCAAACGCCGAAAATACGACATTTTTCGCAGACTGTGTTTGTGTGGCTACGGGTGGCAAGTCGTATCCCTTGACAGGCTCAACGGGTGACGGATACAAATTTGCTGCCTCGGCGGGACATAAAATAGTGCCGCCAAAGCCTTCTCTTGTACCGATCGTTACAGAGGAACGCTGGGTTTCCGAGGTGATGGGGCTGTCGCTGAAAAACTGCACGCTTACCCTTACCGATACAAAGAATAACAAGCGGCTTTTCAGCGAGATGGGTGAGCTGTTGTTTACTCATTTTGGATTGTCGGGACCGTTGGTGCTGTCTGCCAGCAGTCATATCAGAGAGCCTGAAAGGGACAGGTATCTGCTGGAAATTGATCTGAAGCCTGCGCTGGACTTTCAGACGCTTGACAACAGGCTTCAAAAGGATTTTTCAGGAAACATTAATAAAAATATTGTGAACTCGCTGGACAAGCTGCTGCCTTCAAAGATAATATCTTCGGTCATCAGGCTTTCACATATCCCCGGGGATAAGAAGGTAAATCAGATAACCCGTGAGGAACGGCACAGGCTGGTGTCCGTTCTGAAGGCATTTCCGCTGCATTTTCGGGAGTTTAGGCCTATTGAGGAGGCTATTATCACCAGCGGCGGCGTTTGCGTGTCAGAGATATACCCGAAAACTATGGAATCCAAGCTGTGCAGCGGGCTGTATTTTGCGGGAGAGGTCATTGATGTTGATGCTTATACGGGCGGATTCAATCTCCAGATAGCATTTTCGACGGGATATGCTGCGGGCACTGCTATGGGTGAGAGATATTAACATATCAATATATGGTATGATAAATATATTGCTAATATCTATATATAGGAGGAGTATTGCTATGTCAATAAATATTGCTGTGGACGGACCTGCGGGTGCGGGCAAAAGCTCTATTGCAAAGCGGGTATCTGCCGATATGCAGATCATATATGTGGACACGGGTGCGCTCTATCGCACAATAGCTTTGTATGTTCTGAGAAAGGGAGCAGATCCCAAGAATAAGGAAACGGTCATTCCGCTGCTGTCGGAAATTACCGTAGAACCGAGGTTTATGGGTGGTGAGCAGAGGGTTTTCCTGAACGGCGAGGATGTTTCGGGACTTATCCGCACCGAGGAGGTATCTATGGCGACCTCGACTGTATCGGCGATACCCGAAGTGAGGGCGTTTCTGCTTGATTTGCAGAGAAAAATTGCTGCTGAGAACAACGTTATTATGGACGGCAGGGATATTGGCACAGTTGTGCTGCCCGATGCTCAGCTGAAAATTTTCCTGACTGCTTCGGACACTGCCCGTGCCGAACGCCGCTACAAGGAACTCGTGGAGCGTGAGGGAGATGCGGCGCCGTCCTTTGAAGAGGTGCTTCGTCTGGTGCGGGAACGTGATGCTCAGGATTCCGGACGTGAAGTATCGCCCCTTAAAATGGCTGATGATGCTGTGCTTGCGGACACCTCCGAGCTGGATTTTGAGCAGTCTGTGGAGCTTATCAAGAAGCTTATCCGCAGCAGAACTGGATTTTCGGGAGGAGAAGGCTGATGAATATAGTTGTCAGAGTGCTTGCGGAAGGCTTTTACCGCATAATGTACGATCTGCATTTCGAGGGGCTGGAGAATATCCCAAAGAACGGCGGGACTATCTATGCGTCAAATCACCGAAGCTATCACGACCCCGTGTTTATAACTATGCGTGTCCCGAAAAAGTTCAACTATATGGCGAAAGAGGAGCTTTTCAAGAATAAGATATTCGGCAGCTTTATAACTATGCTGGGCGCATTTCCCATTCAGCGCGGAACGGGAGATATGGCGGCTCTGGATAAGGCGATAGATAAGGTCAAGAACGGCGAAAATCTGGTTATTTTTCCCGAAGGCACCCGTTCCTACGACGGAAAGGTTGGCAAGGGAAAGACCGGCGTTGCTCTGGTGGCTGCAAAGGCAGGAGTGGACGTTATCCCCGTCGGCATCTGCTTTGAGGGGCCGAAGCTGAAATTTCGTCAGAAGGTGACTGTGAAGTTCGGAAAGCCCATTTCCGCCGAGCGTCTGCACGTTGAAGGAACGTCCTCAAAGGAGCTGAAGATCATCAAAAATACCATAATGCAGGCAATTACCGAGCTTGTGGAGGGATCGGCTCAGAATGAAAATTGAGATAAAAACTGCCGAATCTGCGGGATTTTGCTTCGGTGTCAGCCGTGCGGCGGAAACGGCGTTCGGTATGGCGGAACGGGGCGAGAAGGCGGTCACCTTCGGCGAGCTTATCCACAATCCGTCGGTGGTGAACGATCTGGCGGACAGGGGAATAAGGGCAGTGGACAGTCTTGACGGTCTTTCGGGAGATGAAACGGTCATTATCCGTTCCCACGGCGTGCCGAAAAGCGTTTACGGTCTGTTGGACGAAAAGGGGCTTCGGTATGTTGACTGCACCTGTCCGTTTGTGGAAAGGATACACAAAATCGCCGCCGAAAAGTCCCGTGAAGGCTGCGATATTATCATTATGGGCGACAAAGACCATCCCGAAGTGGTCGGAATATCGGGTTTCTGTGAAAATTCACCATATATTTTCAAAACTTTTGATGAATTCAGCCTTTTTTTGAAAAATAATTATAAAAAACTAAAAAAAACACTTGCAATTATGGCGCAAACGACGTATAATATAAGTATGTGGGAAAAGTGTACTCAGTTAGTACGCCGTATGCAGGAATGCGGCGAGCTTGCAGGAGAGGTTTGCGTCTTTAACACCATTTGCAGTGCAACGGCTAACCGTCAGGCTGAAGCGGCAATGCTTGCCAAGTCCGCCGACTTGATGATCGTTATCGGCGGCAGACGCAGTTCCAATACTTTGAAGCTTTTCAATATTTGCAGCGGACTTTGCAGTAGATGTCTGCTGATTGAAAGCGCAGACGAGATCGACCCGTGCGAGATGAGAAAGCTGATTCCCTTAGATACCGGCGCAATTTTTACCGTTGGTATCACTGCCGGCGCTTCAACTCCGGCTTATATTATCAAGGAGGTACAAAGACTAATGAGCGAAATCGTAAAAAATCTGGACGAAGACATTAACTTTGAAGAAGCACTTGAAGCAAGCTTCAAAAAAATATATACCGGTAACAGGGTGAAAGGATACATAGTGGCTGTCAATAACAGTGAAGCTGTCGTTGATGTTGGTACAAAGCACACAGGCTATGCGCCTCTGTCTGAACTTACCGATGATCCCGGCCTGAAGCCTTCCGATATTGTTAAAGTCGGCGATTCCGTTGATTTCATCGTTACTAAGGTTAACGATCAGGACGGTGTCGTATATCTGTCCAAGAAGAAGCTTGACGCAAGAGCAGGCTTCGAGGCTATTCTCAAAGCAAAGGAAGACGGAACAATTCTTGACGGTGTTGTTACAAACGTCG
Organism: Oscillospiraceae bacterium; assembly: GCA_017828975.1. Classification (GTDB taxonomy): domain Bacteria; phylum Bacillota; class Clostridia; order Oscillospirales; family Ruminococcaceae; genus UMGS1889. The sequence continues at coordinate 27,543 of JAGAJN010000023.1, forward strand.
TAAAGGGAGGAGTTCTCGTTCTTTCCAACGGAGCAAAGGTATTTATCCCTGCTTCTCAGGCTACTGCAAGACGCGACGAACCTCTCGAGGGACTTCTCAAGAAGAACGTTAAGTTCAAGATCATTGACGTAAACGAACAGAGAGAAAAGGCTGTTGGTTCTATCAGAGCTGTCCTCAACGCTGAAAAGGACGCTGCTAAGGCTAAGTTCTGGGAGAACGTTAAGGTCGGCGACGTATTCAAGGGCGAGGTTAAGTCTATCACTAACTACGGTGCATTCGTTGATCTGGGCGGCATTGACGGAATGGTTCACATCTCCGAGCTGTCCTGGAACAGGATCAAGCACCCCTCCGAGGTCGTTAAGGTTGGCGATGTTCTCGAGGTATTCGTTAAGGACCTCGATCAGGAAGCTAACAGAATTTCCCTCGGCTACAAGAAGGATTCCGATAATCCTTGGGAAAAGTTCAAGAGCGAGTACAATGTTGACGACGTAGTTAAGGCTAAGGTTGTTTCCATCACTCCTTTCGGTGCATTTGCACAGATCATTCCCGGAATTGACGGTCTTATCCACATTTCCCAGATCGCTGACAAGAGAGTTACAAACGTTAAGGACGTTCTTGAGATCGGTCAGGAAGTTGAAGCTAAGATCACCGAGATCGACATCGACAAGAAGAGGATCAGCATGTCTATGAGAGCTCTGCTTGACGGTTCCGAGGAAGCTTCCGAGGAATAATTTCCCGTTAAAATGAATTTTATGACGCCCGCAGTTTAGGGAAGTACCGATAAAGACGTTTTACCGGTACCGAGCGACAAACTTTGTTCATTTCGCTGTTTATATAACGAAATGACAAAGTGGTCGCCCCTTTGCGGGCGTTTTTGTTCTAATATGGTATATTCGACCGAGTTTGATACATACTTTATTTGTATTTCAAAAATTCGGGAGGACATATTAATGAGCAATAAAAAGATCTTTTCCCCGCTAAACGGTCGGGCAGTCCCGCTTGATAGCGTCCCCGACCCTGTATTTTCGGGGCGTGTGCTGGGGGACGGCTGCGCTGTTATCCCCGAGGACGGCAAAATTTACAGCCCTGTTGACGGCAAGATCTCCACGGTTGCCGAAACACTTCACGCCTATGGAATAACCTCCGACGACGGATTGGAGATACTTGTCCATTTCGGGCTGGAAACCGTTTCCCTGAAAGGCGAGGGCTTCATATCTCACGTAAAAGAGGGGGACAGGGTGACTGCGGGGCAGCTGATCGCAGAGGCGGACATTGATTTTCTGAAAAGTCGAAATATCGACCTTATAACTCCCGTTCTCGTCTGTGAAGGCGGCGAGGGGCTGAATATGCGAATTTCCGAAGGTGATGTCAAAAAGGGAGAACAGCTTATTCTGCTGGGAGAAGTTTCCGAAAATACGTCCGAGAAGAAAAAGCCGTCCGTTAATTTCGATTTTCTCCAGAAGCTGGGAAAGACGCTGATGACGGTCATTGCCGTAATGCCGGCGGCGGGGCTTATGATAAGCATCGGCAGGTTGATAACAATGGCGGCGGGAGATTTGAACGTTATTTCGTCGATCGGCGGCGTGGTTGAGAACATCGGCTGGGCTATCATCAACAATCTCCATATCCTGTTTGCGGCGGCGATAGGCGGATCCTGGGCGAAGGACAGGGCGGGCGGCGCATTTGCGGCGGTTATTTCCTTTATCCTGATAAACAGCGTCACGGGGGCGGTTTTCGGCGTTACCAATGATATGCTTGATGACACGGGGGCGGTGGTTTACTCGCTTTTCGGCACCGAGATGGCTGTAAACAGCTATTTTACGTCGATTTTGGGCGCACCCGCTCTGAATATGGGCGTTTTTTCGGGAATTATTGCGGGATTTCTCGGCGGATATGTTTACAATAAATTCTACAATTTCCGAAAGCTGCCCGAAGCGCTGGCGTTTTTCAACGGAAAGCGTTTTGTGCCGCTGATGGTGATAGTTTGGTCGGCGGCGGTTTCGCTGGTAATTGCGGTGATATGGCCGCTTATCCAAAGCGGGATAAACGCATTTGGCATATGGATAGCAAATTCTGCGGACACGTCGCCGCTGCTGGCACCATTTATTTACGGAACTCTGGAACGGCTTTTGCTGCCCTTCGGACTCCACCATATGCTGACTATCCCCATGAACTACACCTCCTTCGGCGGCAGCTACGAGGTACTGACGGGCGCAAATGCGGGAACTCAGGTGTTCGGTCAGGACCCGCTGTGGCTTGCGTGGGTGACAGACCTTATCAATTTCAAGAATTCGGGTGACACTGCCGCTTACGAAAATCTCCTGAACACTGTCACTCCCGCACGGTTCAAGGTGGGGCAGATGATAGGCGCAACCGGTTTGCTTCTCGGTATCGCTCTGGCAATGTACCGCCGTGTGGACCCCGACAAGCGGAAGGATTACCGCTCAATGTACCTGTCTACGGCGCTGGCGGTGTTCCTGACAGGCGTTACCGAGCCTGTGGAGTTTATGTTTATGTTCTGCGCCGTGCCGCTGTATATAGTGTATGCGATTTTGCAGGGCTGTGCGTTCGCTCTTTCGGGAATTGTCGACCTGCGGCTTCACAGCTTCGGCAACATTGAGTTTTTCACGAGAATACCCATGTCCGTGAACGCCGGGCTTACGGGGGATATTGTCAACTTTGTTATCAGCGTTATACTGTTTTTCGTCATAGGATATTTCGTGGCATATTTTATGATAGGAAAATTCGGATATGCAACCCCCGGTCGTCTTGGAAATTACACCTCGGGTGAGGAAACCGCTTCTTCGGGAAACGGCAAACAGTCCAACCACAGTCAGCCTGAACGAATTATCGCGCTTCTGGGCGGTCGGGAGAACATCACCCTTGTTGACGCCTGTATGACAAGGCTGCGTGTTACCGTAAAGGATATGAGCCTTGTTGCAGACGAAAAATCGTGGAAATCCGAGGGTGCGCTGGGGCTTGTGAAGAAGGACAAGGGCGTTCAGGCGATATACGGTCCTAAGGCTGATGTGCTGAAATCGGATATTAACGATATTTTGTGAGGTGATCTCGTGAAACTGCTTACTCTCAACACTCACAGCCTTGTTGAGGAGGACTATCCCCGAAAGCTGAAGATCTTCACAGATGCCGTTTCTGCCGAAAAGCCAGATATTATCGCACTTCAGGAGGTAAATCAGAGCCGAACGGAAACAGCCGCCAACACCGTAAGATATTTCCCCGCAGACCATACTGCCGTGATTCGCAGGGACAATCACGTTTTAAACGCCGCAAAGCTTCTGCCCGAATATTTCTGGACGTGGGTCCCCATAAAGCTTGGCTACGGCAGATTTGACGAGGGAATTGCCCTGATGAGCCGCAGTCAGATTCTGGAAACAGCAATCCTGACGGTAAGTGCCGACGACGATTACAGCAATTGGAAAACTCGGAAAATTCTCGGGATACGGACAAAAGCCCGCCCGAAGGAATGGTTTTTCAGCGTTCATTACGGACGTTGGGACGACGAAGATGACCCATTTTCGGAGCAATGGGAGAGAACGCTTTCTCAGCTGGACGGCTTCGGAAGTGTCTGGCTGATGGGCGATTTCAACAATCCCGCCGAGGTCAGGGGAGAGGGCTATGACCTTATGAAAAAATCGGGCTTTAGGGACTGCTTCACCTGCGCCCGCTTCCGTGACGAGGGTTTTACCGCCGACGGTCAGATCGACGGCTGGAAGGACAAGCGATCGGTCGGGAAAATGCGCATTGACCAGATATGGCACAGCGGGCGGGTGTCTGCCGAAAGCTGCTTTACCGTTTTTAACGGGGAGAATTATCCCGTAATTTCCGACCATTTCGGCGTTTTACTATTGCAAAATCGAAAATAATGCTATATAATAAAGTTAGGAGAATAGAATGAAAACATTTGAATACACCGTCACCGACGGGCTGGGTATCCATGCAAGACCCGCAGGACTTATTGCCAAAGCGGCAAAGGAGTTTTCAAGCGAAATAGTCATCTTAAAGGACGGAAGATCCGCAGTCTGCACCAAAGTCATGGCAATTATGGGGCTTTGCGTGAAGTGCGGCGACAGAATAACCGTGACAATAACCGGCGGCGACGAGGAAGCGGCTGAAAAGGCAATGAGGGAGCTTTTTGAAGCAAATCTGTGACAAATCCGGAGTGAGGTTTATGAAAATTTTTAAGGGAAAAGGCGTTTACGGTGCGGCGGCAGCGGGAAAAATTTCCGTTTTCAAGCGGCGGGACATTCAGGTCAAGCGTGTTAAGGTAGATGACACCGATGCCGAGCTTCTGCGCCTTGAAGCGGCAAAGGCGGAGGCAATCTCCCAGCTGCGTGAGATATACGAGCGTGCGCTGAAGGAGGTCGGAGAAGCCAATGCGCAGATCTTCGACATTCACATTATGATGATAGAGGACGAGGATTTCAACGAGGCAATTACGGGCACCATCACCGCTCAGAGCGTGAACGCCGAGTACGCCGTTGCCGCCGCAGCCGACAATTTTTCGCAGATGTTTTCCGCAATGGAGGACAGCTATATGCAGGCGAGGGCGGCGGACGTAAAGGACATTTCCAACCGAATCATCGCTTGTCTGGCAAAGGCTGACTGTCAGTCCGAAAGCGGCGGCGAGCCTGTCATAATCTGCGCAGATGACCTTGCACCAAGCGAAACCGTCACCCTTGACAAGGACAAGGTGCTGGCGTTTGTCACCGCTCACGGTTCGTCCTTTTCGCATACGGCAATACTTGCGCGGACTATGAATATCCCCGCTATAATCGGTCTGGGAGATGATTTTCTTCGGGAGATAAAGGACGGAGATATGGCAGTTGCAGACGGCTTCACGGGGGAATTTATCCTTGACCCCGATGAAAAAACCATTGCCGCAGCCGAGGAAAAACGCCGTGCCGACGAGGAAAAGCGGGAGCTTCTGAAAAAGCTCAAGGGCAAGGAAAACATAACTGTTGACGGGACGAAAATAAGTATTTTCGCAAATATCGGCAGCGTTGACAATATCGGTTCGGTGCTGCTGAACGACGCTGACGGCATCGGACTTTTCCGCAGCGAGTTCCTTTATCTGGAAAATTCCGACTATCCCACCGAGGAAGAGCAGTTCAAGGCGTATAAGCGGACGTTGGAAAGCATGGGTGGGAAAAAGGTGATAATCCGCACCTTGGACATCGGTGCGGACAAGCAGGCGGATTATTTCAAGCTGGATAAAGAGGAAAATCCCGCTCTGGGGCTTCGTGCCATACGCCTTTGCCTGACACGCCCCGATATGTTCAAAACGCAGCTGAGGGCGCTGTTCCGTGCTTCGGCGTACGGCAATCTGGGGATAATGTTCCCGATGATCGCAAATGTCAGCGAGGTGGAAGCGGCGTTGGAGCTTTGTGAGCAGGTCAAGGAGGAGCTTCGGCGGGATAATATTGATTTTTCGGAAAATGTCGAGCTGGGGATTATGATAGAAACTCCCGCAGCCGCCATTATCAGTGACAGGCTTGCGCCGCTGGTGGACTTTTTCAGCGTCGGCACCAATGACCTTACGCAGTACACCCTTGCCTGTGACAGGCAGAATCCTAAGCTGGAGCAGTTCTGCGATGTTCATCACGAGGCGATTCTGCGGCTTATAGAAACGGCTGCGAAGAACGCTCACGCCAACAACGCATGGATAGGCATCTGCGGCGAGCTGGCGGCTGACACGGAGCTTACGGAAACCTTCCTGAGAATGGGCATTGACGAGCTTTCCGTTTCGCCGTCCTTTGTTTTAAGGGTAAGGGAAAAGGTGAGAAGTCTTGATCTGAGCAAATAGAAAAAGGGCAGTACCGAAGGTGCTTCGGTACTGCCCGATTATTTTTGGATAATATGAGATCAGTTAGCTGCTGCTATACTTTCGTTTACAGTCTTAAGCTCCTGGTCAATGATAGTGGAGTATTCGTTCTTGATCTGTGTCCAGTTAGAATACTCATTTTCGTTTGCGATACCCTCGTAGATGATCTCAACGATGGCATCGCCGTTAGCGGAATCGGTGTTGCTCATTACATCGCTGATACCGTAAGCATAGTCAAATACCTGAGTGAACTTATCGGGATCGTACAGGCTCATAACAAGGTCGTACTTCTCAGATGTCCAGTAGGGGTTATTTTCGAGTATTTTTGCCTTGGTGATCTCTCTGTACTGATCGTCGTAGTACTCTCTGCGGCAGCACTCAAACCAGATCTTAACAGCATCAGCCTTATCCGAGCCCTTTACCCACATATAGCTGTGAAGAGCGTTGGAAACGTAGTAAGTATCGGAATCGGGAGCCTTGGGGAAGGGAACGATCTGAATGTCGCAGTCCTCTCTTGCCTTCTGAGCATCGTTGAATGCCCAAGTACCCATACCATAAAATGCGTTTCCGTCTGCGCCGAATGCGTCTGCTTGAGAAGTCCAGCCAATTCTGATAAGCTTGTTCTTGGTCATATCTTCGAGCATTAACTCAGCCTTTTCGAGAGCTGCGCTGTTGATATTGTTGGAGAAGGTGCTTCCGTCATAGGTAACAAGGGTTTCGCCTGCGGTAAATACGAAAGCATTTGACCACCAGCCTGCGATACCGTAACGGTTTTCGGGATCATTGTCAACGAAATTCTTCATAATGGACATAAATGCGTCCCAATCCCAGGCATCGTTCTGATAAAGCTCCAGAGGATCGTCAATACCCTCGGACTCAAACAGAGAAGCATTGTACATAAGCACCTGAGAATCGTAGAAACGATAGCCGAGAGGAGCAACATAATGCTTGCCGCCCATAACGAAATCATCGGCAACGTCCTTCATATCCTCCCACATGGGCTGGCTGAAATCTACCAAATCGTCAATAGGCTGATACTGTCCCTTGCTGACGCCGTAGGGGAATGCCATCCATTCATACAGGAAAATGTCGGGGGAATCGCCGCTCATGATGAGGTTTGCAAGGTCGGTGAACTTTGTGCTTGAAGTAGTAGCAACATATTCGACCTTTGCTCCGTAGGTGTCCTCAAAAAGTGTCAGAGGAACGCTTCTTTCGGGGTTTGAGTTGGTGGGGTTAATGTCGGATATTCCGAGATATGTAATGGACTGACCGCTGATGTCAACGTCGCCCTTTTCTTCTTCGTCAAGACCTTCTACTTCAATGTTATCGCCTGTCCACTCGGTCTGGGACTCGGTAGTGGTAGTTGCTTCGGTAGTGGTCGCATTTGCGGAATCGCTGCCGCTGTCACCGCCGCCGCAGGCTGTAACTGCCGCAGTCATGGTAAGTGCCATTAAAAGGGCTGCTGCTTTCTTGTAGTTTTTCATCGAAACCATCTCCTTAAATATTTTTGCACAAGCTATGGGGAAACCGCCGATAAGACTGTTGTGTAAACGTTTGCATATGCACAAACTACTGTACTATCGGCTTTTCCCAATGATTTTCTCGGTTTTCACCGAAAAGAATTTATTTTGTGGATAATTTATATTAATTATAGCATGTCGTGTAAAGGTTTTCATCAATATATTATGAATTTTTGGTAACGATTACAGCTAATTTATGGAAAATACAACCGTCCCTCCAAGCTATTGCCCGAAGGGACGGTGTGTTCAAATATCAAAAAAGCTTATCCGATAGGTATCTCGTATCCGCAGAAAATAACGGCTTCAACGCCCGAATAATCCATGATTCCCGGGAATTCAAAGTAAACATCGTTCACCTTATCGGTGGAAAAGTCCATTGTAATCTGCTCCTGCTTGTTGGAATATGCAGGCTCGGTAACTGTTGCATTAGTGTATTTTGCGTCAACAATGCTTCCGTCGGACATCTTGAATTTCAGCGGAATGCTGTCACACAGCGGCTTGTCTTCCTCGGGCAGCCACATATAAGCAAGACCCTCACCTGTAATAAACATACAAGCATTGTTGGTATAGCTTGAGGCGCAAGTGTCATTTTTGCCTTCAACAACGCAGTCCTCCAACATTCTTATGCCTATTCCCACGGTTTTCGGGGATATGGTTATGCGTGAGATCTCCATCTCAGCCACAGCACCGAACATTTCCTCTGTCGTCCAGCTGATATGAGCAGGCTCAAGCTCTATGGTTTTCGTCTGAATAGCTTCGCCTACGGTGAAATCGGCGGTGTATTCGCCCTTGATGATCCTGTCATAATCCAGCCCTGTATCGCCCATGGGAACAATATCCGTCAGCGTAACGGTGAGCTGCTGTTCTGTGGGATCCTCTTCAAATTTATCCATATTTATCCGCATGAACGCCTTGCCGTCCTCCCGAACGTCCATAGGGCTCCAGCTAAAGCCGTTCAGACCTTCTCCGCCTTCAATGGTAATATTTACGCAGTTATATATCTGTCCCGCTATGGGTTCATCAAAGGTAAATTCAACAGTCAGCTCAATGCCCGTGCCATAGTTGAGAACGCTGGTTATCTTTGCGCTTATGCCTTCCGCAAAGGGCTTTTGACCGTCCTCTTCGGTGATTTGCAGGGCAGTTCCCAGCAGGTCAACATCGGTGCTGTCATTTCCGTAGACCTCGTAATATTCGTTGACCGACTTCCTGTTAATGCCAAGAATATCGTCAATGACCTCTCTTGCTTCGGGAGATACGGCATATGCGGTCCCGCTGACCGCAAGAAAAGCTCCCACGCAAGCCGCAGCAACGGCGGCGATTTTTGATTTTTTCATTTTTGCGTCCTTTCCGTCCGACTCAGCCGCAAGCTTTTCTCTGACGGCATTAAGCATTTTTTCCTTCTGCCTGTCATCGGGCAAAATTTCTGCCAGCGCATTTTTTAGCTTCATCAGACTCAATCCTCCAGTATTGTTTTCAGCTTTTTTCTGCCCCTGTCAAGACGGCTGCCTGCGGTGGATTTGGCGATTTTCAGCATTTTTGCTATCTCCTCGCAGGTGTAGCCCTCGTAGTAGTGCAGATAAATGACGGTGCGGTATTTCTCGGGAAGTCCCCGCAGCAGCATAAGCGTTTCATCGACCTCAATATTTCCCGTAAGCATATCATCACTGAGCGGCTCAAAGCGGTATCTCGGACTTTTCAGCCTGTCACGGCAGATATTTTTCGCCGCAACTATAAGCCACGCCTTTTCATGCTCGGCGTTTTCAAAAACCGTCCCCGACCTCATAAGCCGCACAAAGGTATCGGAAACGGCGTCCTCGGTGTCCGCCTTGTTTTTCAGATAGATGCTGCATACACGATAGACAGTTTCAACGTTTCTGTCGTATATCTCGGCAAGCTGTTGCTGCTGCATTTTTTAGCCCCCTTTTTTGCCCGTCAATTATAATACGATCCTGCGGGAAAAATGAACGCATTAGTTTGAAAAAAATTCGGAAACAAAAAAGCTGCCCCGATTAGGACAGCTTCGGATATGTGGAAATATTCTACTCTTCTTTGAGATAGTCCAAATGACGGTGGTATCTTTTCGGGATATTTATGCCGACCATTACATTAATTTCTGCAAGAAAATCACTTATCCCGGAAAATCCGTCCTTGTAGAATTCTGCTATTCTTCTGCGTTTATCGGTGATATTTTTGTAATCCGGCGGGCAGATAAATGTCCAGTCGGCTTCCTCGGTACTGAATACAATGCGGAAATATTTGTCGATGTCCCTGTCGCTGTAACCCGCCTTCATCAGCAGGATATGATGCTCCATAGCTTCGTCAATATCCGACATAATGGCGGTTTTACCGTCAAAGGAGATAAGCGCAAGAAGCGGCTCTCCTTCGGAAATGGTCTTATCAACAGCGTCTGCATTGGGGTATTTTATTATATTCACGGCGTTTCCTCCCTTATTGTCCAAACTTTTCATTTGTTGTCAAATTATTGAGTATATTATAGCATTTCTGCGGCAAAAATGCAATAGTTTTGAAAAAGAAAACGCCTATTCTACGTTATTTGCGTAAAACAGGCGTCTGGCGGAGACGGTGGGATTCGAACCCACGTGCCGTTGCCGGCAACTTGATTTCGAGTCAAGCTCGTTACGACCACTTCGATACATCTCCATATGATCTTAACGGTAAATATTATACCATAAAAATTCCCGTTTGTCAAATGAAACTTTTGATATTTACGAATGTTTAACTTTTGTTCATAAGTGACATTCCCCGAAATTTGATTTTTGTAAGAAAAAGCTTAAAAAATATTGCAATTTCCGAAATAATATGCTACAATATAATTACATTATGAACGGAAGTGATCTTATGCAAAAAAAGACCAAAAGCCTTACCTCAAGGATTATCGCATTTTTAGCCGCCGTGACCGTTTCTGCGGGCGCACTCTGCGGCTGTTCGGGAGATAAGCCGTCTGCGGAAGCCACCGACAAGCCCGAAACCTCGGCAGCCGATACCACCGCAGCCGAAACGGAAGCGGAAACTGTCACAACTCTCCCCGACGTTTTCGGTGAGGACTACGACCCTTTTGCCGAGGACTACGACCCATACGGAAACGGCACCAAAAAGCCGTCGTCCAAGCCCGCAGGCACAATTTCCACGGACAGCGGGGAAACGGAGGTATCTGAACCCATGACGGAAAAACCGACAGAAACCGAAAAGCCCCAGACCACCACAGCCGAAAAGCCGCAGGAAACGCAGTCCACAACACAAAAGCCCGCTGAAACGACTGCTGCGGAAAAACCCGCTCAGCAGACTTCAAGCAAGGACGTTTACCTAGAGATCAACAACTCAAACGGCTGGGAAAACGGCTCGGACAAGTTTTCCCAGATAGACCTGAACGTTGTAAACCACAGCGACAAGACCATCAGCAACTGGAAGGCGGTGATTCCCGTGGCGGCAAATGCACAGATAGAGCAGAACTGGAACTGCGAGCTGTCCATCTCGGGCGGAAAGCTGACTGCCACACCCGTTGAGCATAACAAAAATGTTGAGCCGGGGCAGAGCGGCACCTGCGGATTTATCCTGAAAAATGCGGGAACTCCCGATGCGTCCAAATCCTCGGTGACTTATACTGCGGGAGCATCTCAGCAGAATTGGGGCGGCGGGTCAAACGGCGGAAATTCGGGCAGTAATCAGGGTGTAGGCAACAACAGCACACCTATTGTTGCCGCAAAGGACGTTCCCAAGCCCACCACCGATGACTGGCTGTTTGTCAAGGGCAACAAGATTGTTGACAGCAGCGGAAAGGAAGTCTGGCTGACAGGCTGCAACTGGTTCGGCTACAACACAGGCACCAACACCTTTGACGGACTTTGGGCGTGCGACCTGAACACATCTCTTGCTTCTATCGCAGACCACGGCTTCAATCTGCTGAGAGTGCCCATTTCCACCGAGCTTATCAAGCAATGGTCCAACGGGGAATATCCCACGGCTAATTTCAATCAGGCGACAAACTCCTATCTTGTGGGAATGAACAGCCTTGAAATTTTCGACTATGTTATCGGTCAGTGCCGTGCAAACGGTATCAAGATAATGATAGACATTCACTGCGCAAAGACCGATTCTATGGGACATATGAAGAATATGTGGTACGAGGGCAGCATTACCGAGGACGATTACATAAAAACTCTCGGCTGGATAGCTAAACGTTACGCAAATGATGATACTATCATCGCCTACGACCTGGAAAACGAGCCTCACGGCAAGCCCTATGAGTCGGAGAAGGCTATCTGGAACGGCAGCACTTCCTCCAATAACTGGAAATACATCGCAGAAAAAGCGGCTAAATCGGTTCTTTCAAACAATCCCAACGTGCTTGTTATGGTAGAGGGCATTGAGATATATCCCAAGGATATTAAGTCAAACGGTAACTTTACGTCCACCAACGACGGCGACTACTATTTCAACTGGTGGGGCGGAAATCTCCGAGGCGTCAAGGATTATCCTGTTGATCTGGGCAAATATCAGAACAAGCTGGTTTACTCTCCCCACGATTACGGTCCCGCAGTTTACAAGCAGCCCTGGTTTAAGGACGGCTACAATTTCGACAGCCTTTACAAGGACTGCTGGTACGACAACTGGTTCTACATTCAGAAGGAGGGCATCGCTCCGCTGCTTATCGGCGAATGGGGCGGCTTTATGACTGAGCCTAATCTCACCTGGATGACGCATCTCCGCCGTCTTATCAAGGAAAACCGCATCAATCACACCTTCTGGTGCTTCAACGCCAATTCGGGTGACACGGGCGGACTTGTCAAGGACGATTTCGTTACCTGGGACACAGAGAAATACAATTTTGTAAAGGAAGTTCTTTGGCAGCAGGGTGGCAAATTCGTCGGACTTGACCATCAGATACCCCTTGGCAAAAACGGTATTACTCTTTCGGACGCAAACTGATATTGCACATTTTCCCTTCCTCGCTATTGCGGGGAAGGGATTTTTTTGCATAGAAAACCCCCGTTTCCGAAATAATCCGAAAACGGGGAATAATTATTCATCAAAGGTATAGAAACTGAGCATAACGTCCTTGTCGTTGAATTTTGCTCTGTACTGATAATCGCTGCCCGCCTGTGTAAGGACGGGTGTTCTTGTCAGGGTAACGGTTTTCAGTCGGTCGGGATAGTTTGCGTCGTAAACCTCTAGGGTAAATCTGTTGGGGTCGTCGATCTCACGGAGAAGTCTTACAGCGTTTACCACATTGTTGTCCAGAGTGATAACAACCGGTTCGCCCGTTTTCATCAGGTAACTGAGCATTTCAAAGGCTGCGCTGCCGTCTGTGCTGAGATTGAAAACTCTGCAATCGTCCCTGAGATGGAGATTGTGGAGGTAGATGAATGCGTTCAGAAGCTCCAGGTCATCTCCCGTATAAACGGAATTATCCAGAACTGCGCACTGGAAAACCTCAAAATTGCTGATGGTCTGGAAGGTGATGTATCTCAGGAATTTGTCGGTATTGGACTGCTGAAGCTCGTGAGCGGAGCTGTCAAACTTAACGCTGACCGTACCAAAGCCGTTTTCCTCAACAAATGTACGTGCTTCGTCGGAGAACAGCAGGACATTATCCTTAATGTTCTTGAAATCCCACTTGTTTTCCAAGGAGAGATACTCGTTGTACTTATCCAGCATCTGAATGTGGAAGTTTCTGAGATCTGCCTTTCCGTCGGTGAAAAGCGGGAAATTGCGCAGGTCGTAGCCCTTGACGGTCTTTCCGTCAACGGTATAATCGGAGGCGGTAAGCTCCAGATTTCCCGTATAGTAGCGGCTCATAAACTCGGCAACTCCGAAGCCTGTACCGTCCGTGTCATAGGAGGTACGGAAATCCTTGTATGCAAGAGCGTCCTTCTTTGCGCTGAAGCCTGTGTCTGCTATCATAAACATATCGGACACGGAAACCTCTTCGCCCTCCTGCGGTTCGTAACCTTCATTTCCTGTCTGAACAATGCCGTAGTCCAGGAAGGAGGAGATCTTTGCAACTGTTGCCTGAAGCGCATCGGCGTTGGATACCTGGAAATACATACCGTTTGTGGATTCGGCGATATTTGTCAGATAATCGGAATCTACATATTTGCCCAGACCGATGACGAAAACCGACACATTTTCCGCATTTAATGAGTCAATAGCGGCTTTTTCCGCATTGGGATTGATAGTTGTGGGCATACCGTCTGTCAGCAGGAGGATATAATTCCTGTCGGCGGGGGCGGTATCCTTAAAGACCTTTACCGCCTTTGAAAGGGAAGCGGCAATTTCCGTGCCGTTGAAGCTTTCTCGGGTATTCTTGATGCTTTCAAGCTTTGCAGTTATGGCAGCTTTGTCCGAAGTAAGATTGGAAAGCTGGGTGTATGTGGCGGTAAATTTGGCAAGTCCGTAATTTACGTCGCCTTCAATTGTTTCCATCAGCGAATTGGCAAGGTCAAGGCGCTTGAAGTCTATGTCGTTTTCCTCGGAGCCTGCGCACATTGCTTCGGGGTACATTGAGCCTGAATTGTCTATTAGGAAGAAGATGTTTGTGTCATAATCCTCGGCGGTCACAACGCCTGTATCTCCCAGAGCGAAAATGCCGCTTTCGGTGACTTTTGTGGAAACGGTTTTCTTTTCTGTGTCAATAATGCTGTTGAGCATATCAAATCTGCCGTCGGTGGAATTGTACCAAAAAACGGACAGACTGTTGGGGTCGCCGCTCCACTTGTTCAGCTCCTCGTCGGTATATGTAAAGGTAAGCGTGCCTTCGTTAATATCCGGTGCGTAGAACTGATAAACGCTGCCCAGCATACCGGGAGTTCCCGCCATACTGTTGTTTTTATATTCCTCGATATAGCATTTGTAAATGTCGGGGGTACCCTTAACTTCTGCTTTTACGCCTTTTGTGCCGACTGTGGTCGTCATGGAAAGCTTGCCGTCCTCGTCTGTGCCGTTGGTTTTGGGATTGTTTGGGTCCAGGGAAGCCTTGATCTCAATGCCGTCCGAAACGCCGTCACCGTCGCTGTCAAATTTCAGCGGGTCGGTCTTGGTGACATTCAGCTCATAAGCATCGGACAGTCCGTCGCTGTCGCTGTCGCACAGAAAGTCGGACAGTCCGAGATTTTCCCTCTGTGACAGCGAGATACCGTCGATCTCGGTGATATTGCTGCTCAGGCTGTTGCCCTTCATGGTCAGCAGACGGCTTTCCAGCAGCTCGATCTCGTCATCAGCCAGAGATTTTGAGTAAAGCAGTGAGAACATATAGATGGCGACCATTGCCACGATACCCACGATACCCGACTTTATGACCTTCTGAGTGTACATAGGATCTCTTTCGGGACGGTGCTTCGCAGGCTTGGACGCACTTGCGGAAGCCGACGCTGAGGATGGCTTCGTTCCCGATGAACCGCTGTTTCCCGCAGAAGCTCCGCTTGTTCCGCCCGTCTTAGGTGCTGTGCTTTTTGCCGATGAAGTATTGGGCTTCTTCGGTGGAGCGGAGGCTGCAAAGCCCATTCTTTCCGCAAATTCTCTGTCCTTCTGGGCAAAGATGTCCGAGATGCTCTCCTTAGGTTCCTCTTTCTTTTCCGGCTCCTTGGGAGGCTCGGGCTTTGGAGCGGGTTCCTGTTTTGGTTCGGGCTTCGGAGCGGGAGCAGGCTCGTTTTTGGGAGCGGGTTCCTGCTTCGGTTCGGGCTTTGGAGCAGGTGTCGGTTCCGTCTTTGGGACGGGTTCCGTAGCAGAAATCGGTTCTTTTACGGCACTTTCCTGTATATCCAAAGGCGTTTCCTTTATTTCGGGGGTGCTGACGGTTTTAGCGTTCTCGGCTGATTTGACAAATTCGAGAAGCTCGTCATTACCGTTTACTGTATTTTCTGAGCGTTGGCTGCTTGGTTTCTTCTTTTTTGACATTATATCATCACCATTGATTCAATTATTACTGTTTTTGTTCGTTGTAAAAGACACATAAATACCCAAATTAAGTATAACAAATCTTTCCGCAGATTGCAATTAAAGTTACATATACTTTTTCTGACTTTTTTATTACTGTTTGAGAATAATCTGCCGAAAAAGTTGAAAAATTCACAGTTTTAGGGTATACTATTATAAAAAATAACTGCTAACGGAGAGATACTATGATATATAAATACGAAACACATCTTCACACCTTTGAAGCCTCTGCCTGTGCGGTAAACAGCGGGGAACAGATGGCGGAGCTTTACAGCAGCAAGGGTTACGCAGGAATTTTCGTCACCGACCATTTTTTTAACGGAAACAGCTGTATTCCCCGTGACCTTGACTGGGCGGAGCGTGTCAAGCAGTTTTGCTTTGGATATGAGAACGCAAAGGCAGCGGGGGAAAAGCTGGGTCTGGACGTGTTTTTCGGCTTTGAATGGAACTATCATGCGATGGAGTTTCTCGTTTACGGTCTGGATAAGGATTTTCTTCTGGCAAATCCAAACTGTGATAAGCTAAAGCCCGCAAAATTTGCAAGTCTAGTCCATCAGGCGGGGGGATTTATCAGTCAGGCTCACCCGTTCAGAGAAGCGCCGTATATTCAGAAACAGATGCAGTATCCCGAGCTTTCCGATGCTGCTGAGGTCATTAATATGGGAAACCGTTCCGCCGATATGAACAGGAAAGCGCTTGAATATGCGGAGAAATACTCCCTTGCAAAAACGGCAGGCTCGGATATTCACAGCACTGACCGTTTCTGCGGCGGCGGAATGGCGTTCGACCACCGTCTGACAGGTCCCCGGGATTTTATGGACTGCGTAAGAGCGGGAAATTGTGAGCTTCTGGGTGACTTTATCTGAAATGACCTTACAGACCTCGCAGGTCAAATTCGGGAGTGTACTCCTCCTTTGCGGACGAACGCTCCTGCATATAGCCGTTAAAGCCCAATAAACGGGCATGATCGCAGACGGAATCATACTCAAAGGTGGAAATTCGGCGGTTTATTTCCTTGTGCTCACAGCTTTTGTAAAACGGCGTGTACTGGCTCATCAGGCTGAGATATATTTGATCCATGGGGAACGCCGCCGCTATTTCATCAAGCACCCGAAAGGAATCCTTTCTATGCGTCGGCAGTACAAGATGGCGTATTATCAGACCTTTTTTTATAAGCCCGTTTTCTCCGAGGACTATCCCGCCTGTCTGACGGAACATCTCCTTTGCGGCGGGGAGGGCGTACTCGAAATAGTCCGCCGCCTGAGAATATTTTTGGGAAATATCGGGGCTGAAATATTTTATGTCGGGCAGATAGATGTCAATAAGTCCGTCAAGCATTTTCAGGGTTTCTGTGAGTTCATATCCTCCCGAATTGTAGATGAACGGTACCGACAGTTTGTCCCGCACAAGCTCTATCGCCGCTATGACGGACGGCAGAAAATGTGTGGGATTTACAAGATTTATGTTGTCCGCACCCATATCCTCCAGCCGCAGGAAAACGTCCGCAAGCTGAGTGACCGTCAGCTCCTTTCCGTAATTTTCGGCAGATATTTTGTAATTCTGACAAAAGCAGCATTTCAGGGAACAGCCCGAGAAAAACACCGTTCCCGAACCGTTTTCGCCGCTGATGCAGGGTTCTTCCCACATATGCAGGGACGCTCTTGCCGCCTTGGGGACAGCACCGCTTTTGCAGAAGCCGACGGTTTGCGTTCGGTCCGCACCGCATTGTCTTGGGCAAAGGCGGCAGTCTGTATAGGAAATTTCCATTAAAAATCTCTCCGTAACAATGTGCCCTTCTCCGAAAAACGGGGAAAGGCACACTTTTTTGCATATTATTTATTTGCCGAAAGCTCGTCCTTAATGCCCTTGAGAATAATATCTCTGCACTTAACGGCATCGTCCTTGCTCATAGGCTCCACGTTTTCAAGGGGATAGTCAATACCGAGATTCTTGTACTTGACCTTGCCCATATCGTGGTAGGGAAGCACGTCCAAAGCCTTGATGTTCTTGAAATGCGCCAAGAAATGTCCCAGCCTGTCAAGGTAAACGGGGTTGTCCGTAATGCCCGGGACAACAACGTGACGCACCCACATATCAACGCCGTTATCCCGCAGATATTCGGCGAATTTCAGGATATTCACATTCTTCTGCGATGTCAGCTTGATATGCTCCTCGGGGTCGATATGCTTGATGTCCAGCATAACCAGGTCGGTGGACTTGATAAGCCTGTCAAACTTTTCCGTGTGAGCGGGCGTGAAGGTGATTCCCGATGTGTCAAGGCAGGTGTGGATTCCCTTTTCCTTTGCCTTTTCAAACAGCTCGGTGACGAAATCTATCTGCATAAGGGGTTCGCCGCCTGTGACGGTAAGTCCGCCGTTTGTGAGGAATTCCTTGCACTTGTCGTACTCCTTCATGACCTCGTCAACGGTCATTTCCGTGCCTGTGCCTATCTCCCATGTGTCGGGATTGTGGCAGTAAAGGCATCTCATAGGGCAGCCCTGTGTGAAAACCACAAATCTTACTCCGGGACCGTCTACCGTTCCGAAGGATTCCAGCGAATGTATTCTTCCAATCATTTATATCAGCCTTTCTAAGGAAATTTTTTTGACCGAGCATACGCTCTGATTATATTGTATCACTAAATCTTGCATTAGTCAAGTCATCTGCGAAATACTCGGTGGAATACTCCTGTGCGTCAAGGCTGTCAATGTTTGTGCTGCCGTTGTCAAGGCGTTTTCCCGTTTTGTCGTCCCAAAGTGCTGAGGAAAACGCTTCAATGGTGTGGGTGCATTTTCGGAGAATACAGTACTGTCCCCTCGACATCATCATATTATAAAGCCGAATTCTTTCGGAAATTGCGCCTTTTTTTGCATTGTGTATCTCAACGGGCAGCCCCGCACGTTCTGCGGCGTTTCTCAGACCTTTGATAAGCGTTTGCTCGGCGCTGTCGCAGTAAACGTCCGTCAGACGGTAGACCGAACGGCATTTGCGGATAAATTCTGTGAAATCATTTTCCAGAGCCACGGGGGAAATAATTTCCTTGCGGTAATATTCGTCCAGCGTTACCGCCTTGCGAAATCCCTTTGTAAATCCCGTCAGCACAAAGGCATGAGCGGAGCCGTTTCCGCCGAAATCGACGCCGACGGTGGTTAAAATTATCTCTGACGGTTCTATCTTATCAATGATGAATTTTTCGGGAGATTCTGCAAAATCACCGTAAACGGCACCCTCCGCAGCGCACCATTCCCCGAGTATAAAACGCCTGTAAAACAGCCCCGTGTACTCCTTTTTCAGCTCGGACACATATTTTTTTGGGAGAAACGGGTTGTCGTCGATGGTCAGCTTTCTGCGGTATATCTCGGGAGCGTTCTTGTCCTTTCTTGAGAGATAGTCCCGCATCAGCCAATGGGACGGGGAGTCTGGATTGGTGGTGGCAAGGACCATTGCGCCGTCAACCGAAAGCCTTGAAAGCAGCATCATAAAAAATTCCTCGGGAAACAGCGTCAGCTCGTCGCAGTAGGCGGCGTAAAGCGTCATACCTCTTATCTTGCTTTCCGAGGATTCGTCGTTTGCGCCCTCGAAGTATATTTTCCGTCCGAAAAGCCGTCCCTCCTTGGACTCTGCGGAGCCGCTGAAATTTTTTCGTCCAACCAGCTCCGTAAGCGGTTCAAGGACGTTTCTTTTAAGTGTAGTCAGCGTCTTTCCCGACATCAGCATAGCCGCATTTTTCGGGCTTTTCAGGACTATCATACACCAAAGCACCAGACTTATCCAGGTTTTTCCCGAACGCACAGACCCTTCCAGCAGGTTAATTCTGCGAAATTTCCCGCTTCTCAGGTCGTT
Organism: Oscillospiraceae bacterium; assembly: GCA_017828975.1. Lineage (GTDB taxonomy): Bacteria > Bacillota > Clostridia > Oscillospirales > Ruminococcaceae > UMGS1889. The sequence goes on from JAGAJN010000023.1 coordinate 46,701, forward strand.
GATAAGTTCCATTTGTTTTTTTGAAATTTCCATAAAAATTCCCCCTTCCGATTTTATTTTACATCGGTCGGGGGGATTTGTTAATACTACAAAATTCAAAGGAGATCTTTGAGTTCTCCGAGCCATTCGGGGACATCATCGCATTTTATGATAAGCTTGCCGTTTCTGTATTCCGCTGCTTCGACAAATCCGTTTTCATTGTCGTAGAAATAGACCTCATTACAGTAGGGGAGTATGGTCAGCAGGTCATCAAAACGCTTCCCGTATCTGCGGATAACGTCATCATCGGGTATGCTGTGACCGCCCTTTTCAACACGGTTTTTAATGCGCTTAATGCTTTCCTCTGCGGAATTTACGCCGATGTAGTACAGCCTGATATAATAGTTGCGGTCGATAGCTTTCTTGATGGTTTTCAGCGTTCGTGAGCCTGACAAAGTGGTTTCCTGAGTAAAGTTAATGCCCATTTCAAGGCTTTGATTTATGCGTTCGATAGCTGCTTTTCCGCCTTGTAGCTTATCGCCGCCAAGCTTTGCGGTTATTTTATCTGTGTCAATGATAACGCCAAGGTCATTGCTTTTTGCAGATAAAACGCCTGTCAGACTGCTTTTGCCAACTCCGTTTACACCGCCGATAATTGTATATATTTTCATTTATACATCACACTTTTCATTATAAAATTCTGAGATAGCTTGCTTATATTTTATATCAAAACATAAGATTTGTCAATCCCCCATAACCTTCCCAAAAAACTCCTCCGACGAAACATAAGCGGGACGGTTATACCTGTTCAGCGAATAAAGACATTCGGGGTCACGGGTGATATAGTTCGGCTTTTCAAAGCAGTTGAGGGTCACACGAAAGCCCATGAACCTCAGCAGGGGAACACTTTCCTTTGAGATATATCCGTAGGGATAGGCAAACAGCTTCGGTTCAATGCCGCAGTTTTCTCTAAAGGCAACGCTAAACATGGAAATGTCACCTGTGAAAGCGGCGGCGTATTCCTCGGGTGATTCGTTCCATTTTTTCTTGCAGCCCTTTCGGGGAGATGTGCCGTGCATATCCCATGTGTGACAGCCTATCTCAATGCGTCCGCTTTCGTCAAGCTCGGTTATCTCGTCCCATGTCAGGTAGGAATAGGCGGGATTGATGTCGCCGCTTTCGGAGGATTTTTGGCAGTATTCGCCCACGGGAGATATGACCGCCTTCATGTCATATTTTTCCAGAAGCGGCAGAGCATAGGTCATATTGTTGTAAAAGCCGTCATCGAAGGTTATCATCACAGGCTTTTCGGGAAGCTCGCCGCCGCTGTCTGTGTATGCGATAAGGTCGTCGGAGAGGACAGCCGTCCAGCCGTTGTCGAAGAGCCATTTCAGGTCGTTTTCCAGCTGTTCGGGAGATATTACATAGCTGCCTTGCCTTGCGGGTTCTATGAGTATGCTGTGATACATTATTACGGGGAGAAATACACCGTCCGGTTCTGTGCTTGCCGGAATGCTTTTGGGGATATGTCCGATAAACGGGACAGCAATAATTGCCGCCGCCGCTATCATAGCCATAAGTCCCGACGCTTTTCTTAGATTTATGCAAATATACATTTAACATCAGCTCCGATTAATAGCGTTTGTACAAGTATATTTACAATATCAAAGAAAAATGCGTCCCCACCGAAAAACGGTGAGAACGCAAAATGTATTCACGACAGCTTGGTAAGCTTTGCAAAATTAGCCATGATCTTTTTCGTGCCGACGCTGTCGAAGTTTACCTCAAGCATTGCATCATTGGACATTTTTTTGACGGAAACTATGGTACCTTCGCCGAAAACCTTGTGCTTGACTCTCTCTCCCTCGGAATAATCTGCGGAGGCTGCGGCACTTTGCTTTGCAGCTGCGGTCTTTCTTTCCATAAGCTCGTTCTGAAGGGAGAATGGGTTTCTTCCGCCGTTTGCAGCGATAATACCCTCGTCCTTTTCGACCTTTTTGGTTTTAACGGTCCTGTCTATCTTTTCCAGAAGGTCACTGTCTATCTCCTTGACAAATCTGGAAACGAAGTTGCGTGTTGTGCTGCCGAATATCATTCGCTGTGCGGCGTAAGTAAGGTAGAGGTGCTTCTTTGCACGGGTGATAGCCACATATGCAAGTCTGCGCTCCTCCTCCATATCCTCCAGAGAATCCATAGAGCGGGTGCCGGGGAAGATACCCTCTTCCATTCCCACGATAAACACCTCGGGGAATTCCAGACCCTTTGCGGAGTGCATTGTCATCAGGCAGACAGCATTGTCGTCCTCCGAAAGCCTGTCAACATCGGTATAGAGGGATATTTCCTCCAAAAATTCCGACAGGGACGGTTCATCGGAGCTTTCGGTATATTCCTGCATGGTAGATTTCAGCTCGGCAATATTTTCAAGTCTGCCCTGACCCTCATCGCCCTGACCTGCAAGTGCGGCAGCATAGCCCGACTTATCCATGATAAGGTCAAGCAGCTCGGGAAGGTCAAGCTCTTCCGCCTTTTCCGCAAACATATCAAAGGTCTTTGCCAGCGAAGAAAGTGCGGCAGCCTTCTTTGACAGCAGCGGATAATTCTCCGCATCTCTCATAATTTCGATAGGTGAGCTGCCCAGGTCGTTCGCTATCTGCTCGATCATTGAAACGGTAGCTTCACCGATACCTCTTTTAGGCTCGTTGATTATCCTCTTGAAACGGAGCATATCTCTCTGATTGTTAATCACCGACAGATAGGCAATAACGTCCTTTATCTCCTTGCGGTCGTAGAATTTTACGCCGCCGATAACACGGTAGGGAATACCCGAAGCGGTCATCGCACGTTCCAGCGAGTTTGACTGAGCATTCATTCTGTAAAGCACGGCGTGATCCTTATAGGACATACCGTTATGGACATTTTCAAGTATCTTGTTAGCAACGAACTTGGATTCTGCAGCCTCGTCGGGAGCCTTGAAAAGCACCACCTTGTCGCCGTCGCCGTTCTCAGTCCACAGCTTCTTTTCCTTTCTGCCCGTGTTATTTCCGATAACTCCGTTGGCGGCGGACAGGATATTCTGCGTTGAACGGTAATTCTGTTCAAGGCGGATAACAGCGGCATTCTCAAACTGCTCCTCAAAGCTGAGGATATTTTCGATAGTCGCCCCTCTGAACTTGTAGATGGACTGATCGTCATCACCCACGACACAGAGATTTTTATGTCCCGCCGAAAGCAGGCTTATAAGACGGTACTGAGCCTGATTGGTGTCCTGATATTCGTCCACCATAATGTACTTGTATTTTCTGCGGTATTTATCGAGAATATCGGGGAATTTCTCAAACAGCTCAACAGTCAGGCAGATAATATCATCGAAATCAAGGGCATTTGCGCTCCTGAGTCTATCCTGATAAAGCTTGTATATCTTGGCAATGGTGTTCTTGCGATAGTCGTTCTGTGTGTTTTCCAGAAAATCCTGCGGAGTGATGAGCTTATCCTTTGCCGACGAGATAATGCCCGCCATGGACTTGGGAGGGAACAGCTTCTCGGAAACGTCCAGCTCGGCAATGCACGCCTTCAGCAGACGCTGCGAATCATCGCTGTCATAGATAGCAAAGCCGCTGCCGTAGCCCAGAGCCTCTATCTCCCGCCTGAGTATTCTCACGCAGGCAGAATGGAAGGTAGCCGCACAAATGTCCTGACCTTCATCGCCAAGCTTTGCGGTTATCCTGTCCCGAAGCTCGCCCGCTGCCTTGTTTGTGAAGGTGATAGCGAGGATATTCCAGGACTTAGGCGTGTCACAGGCGACAATATCACGAAGCCTTGAAGCGTCGGTTTCCTTGCCCTCCGCAAATGCACGGAGGAACGAAAGGTCGTCCTCGGAAGCGCCGTCGGGAACCTTATCGTTCATATAAGCATTTCCGAAATAGATAAGATTAACGCAGCGGTTTACAAGGACTGAGGTCTTTCCGCTGCCTGCGCCCGCCAGTACAAGGACAGGCCCGCAAACGGTGAAAACAGCCTTTTTCTGCTCGGGATTCAGATTATCGAAATACTTTTCCAAAGCTCTTTTCCTTGCTTCAATAAAAGCGTTAGTTTCAACCATATATCATAATTCTCCCCTTGGATATGCAGTGAATTCTAATAGCAGCTATCTGCCGCTAATTAAGATTATACCATATTTTCTTTTGCAATAAAAGTACCTTTTTCATATTTAACATTTTTCTAACAGTTATTTTATAGTTTTCTTGTAATGGTATTTTTTACAGGGAAAATTTTACATTTCCTAGTACGGCAGCTTTGTAAAAGCGGCAGCCTTTGTGTGGTCTGTAACTATGTGAGCTTGCCTGCCGCCGACGCTTTTCGTTTTCTCCGCAGAAAAGCGGTCGGCTGTATATTCCGCAAAAATTGGGGAAAACTACGTCCATTAAACCGAAAGGACTGATGAAAATGCAGGCAGAACGGGAAAGCTGGTCGGGAAAATTCGGCTTTATTATGGCGGCAGCAGGCTCGGCTATCGGGCTGGGAAATATCTGGAAATTCCCCTATATGGCGGGGACAAGCGGCGGAGCGGTTTTTCTCATTGCCTATGTGATATTCCTCTTTCTGCTGGGAGTGCCCGTAATGACAGCTGAGATCTCCGTGGGACGGTTTGCGGGAATGAACGCCGTGGATTCCTGCCGACGCATATCGGAGAAATGGGAATTCGTTGGCTGGATCGGTCTTGCGGGAGCGTTCGCCATACTGTCCTATTACAGCGTGGTGGGCGGCTGGGTGATAAAGTACGCATTAAAATATCTGAGAGGCATCGGCACGGGGGACACCGAGGCTTATTTTAACAGCTTCGTTTCAAAAACGGGGGAGCCTGTGCTGCTGCATATCATCTTTTTGCTGGTGTGTGCCCTGATAGTCCTCTGCGGCGTTTCGGCGGGGATAGAGCGGGTCAGCAAGATACTGCTGCCGCTTTTGTTTGTACTGCTTATCGTTACAGCGGCGTTTTCGCTTTCTCTGCCGAACGCCGAGGAGGGCGTAAGATTTTTTCTTGTGCCGAAGCTGTCCGAGGTCAACGGGTGGGGGAGTGTCTGCCTGAATGCTATGGGACAGGTCTTTTTCAGCCTGTCCTTGGGAATGGGAACGCTTATCACCTATGGCAGCTATCTTAAAAAGGACAGCAATATCCGTTCCTCCGCATATACCATAATTGCGCTGGACAGCATTGCGGCAGTCCTTTCGGGCTTTGCGGTAATGCCTGCGGTCTTTTCTGTGGGGCTGGAGCCGAGATCAGGTCCCGGACTGCTTTTCCTGACCTTGCCCGCCGTGTTCGATTCCGTACCGTTCGGCAGATGGGTGGCGGTGGCGTTCTTCCTGCTGGTGCTTCTGGCGGCGGTCACGTCAGCTATATCGCTGATGGAGGTGCTTATCGCATTTCTGACGGGCAGGCTGGGAATGAAGCGCATCTCAGCCGTAATTTTGCTGACGATCGTGCTGGGAATAACGGGAGCAATATCCTCATTGTCAAACGGCATATTGTCGGATATGCTCATCTTCGGAATGACATTTTTTGATTTTATGTCCTTTTTATCGGACAAGATAATCATGCCCATCGGCGGACTGCTGATGTGCCTGCTTGTGGGCTATGTCTGGGGAATTCCCGCCGCCGCAAACGAAATAAGCAACGGAGGAAAGCTTCCATTCCGAGGAAAAAATCTGTTTTCCTTTGTTATAAGATATGTATCTCCCGCACTGATAATAATAGTTTTTGTTTCCTCGTTTTTCTAAAAAAAGCCGCACCCCCGAAAACGGGAGTGCGGCAAAGCCTTATAAAGGCAATTATGTCGGTCAATATCAGCCCTGATCCTTCATAATGATAAGAGCGTAGATACCGGAAGTATCAACATCAAAGGTAGCATAGCCATTGCTGTCAATGGTAGCATAATCTGTTCTGATAAGGTAGTTGTTAGCGGGGTCGTATCTGAACAGCTTGGCAGTCTTGCCGGCATTTCTGGTCTTGAATTTAACTGTCATCTGACCTGTGAAGCCGAACTTGGTAATGGTAGGATTGCCGATGGTGATCTCAGCATAGCTCTGAGCGAGGGCATCTGCAGCCTTCTTCAGACCAACGGGAATATCGGTGGTGTTGTACTTGATATAGATGTTGGTGTTGTCAACGGCATTGTTGGTAATATCATTGCCGTTTATCTTCCATACCGCACCGTTGGACATTACCAGCTCAACATTTTTGTTAGTACCCTTGAAGCTGTCGAGGAATTTCTTGGACAGAGTGTTTGTCTTGTTCATGTTGATCTTGGTAGTGGTGCCGAGAGAAGCGTTCTTGACCTGATTGATAAGTGCGCTCCAGCCCTTTACTCTGGACGAATTGTACAGATAGGGGTCATCGGAGTTGACCTTTTCATTCAGAGAAGCGTAATATTCATCGCAGTTTGCTGCGCCTGACTTAGGATAGTATCTGCCGTTATCGTCATCGCAGTCCTTGGTAAAATAGTAGTGACCGTTTACATAAACGATACCGTTGTTGTATGCGACATAGCTTGTGTAGTTGTGGGAATAGCCCTTTGCATCTGCCTTGGGGGAATATCTCTTTGTAACGTAGTCATATGTGCAGTCGGTCTTGTTGTAATATTTGCCGTTGACATAGACCATGTAGTCATATTCCTTGTATTCGCCGTACTGAGCATCGTAGTTGACAGCACCCTTCTTGGGGTAATATCTGCCGTGGTCGTAATCGCAGTCCTCTATCTTGTAATAGTGGCTGTTTACGTAAACAACGTTCTTGTCAATGAGCTTATAGTTGGTGTAAAGGTTGTTGTAGCCTGTTGCTGTGTTGTAGGGGACATACCTTCCGTCGGACTTATAGCACTCGGTCAGGTCGTAATACAGACCGTTGATGTAAACCATTGTGTCATAAACCTTGTAGGAGGAGTAAGCAGCGTCAACATTGGAAGCGCCCGACTTGGGGTAATATCTGCCGTTGTCGTTTACGCAGTCGGACTTGGTGTAATAGTGACCGTTTACATAAACTGTGTTAAGGTCAACATCGCGGTAGCTGGAGTAATAGTTAGCGTAACCCACAGCGTTCTTGTAGGGGACATATCTCTTTGTGCTTGTGTCAAGATAGCAGTCGCTCTTGTCGTAATATTTGCCGCCGATGAAATACATCTGGTCCAGCTCTTTGTAGTTGGAGTAAGCATATGTATCATCATACTTGCTAACGTCCTTGGGGTAGTATCTGCCGTTGTCGAGAACGCAGTCGCTGATGAGATAGTAGTGACCGTTTACATAAACAACGCCGTCGCTGTACTCCTTGTAGCTGGAGTAATAGTGGTCATAATACTTTGCGCCCTCTCTGGGGATATATCTGCCGTTCTTGTCCAGAACGCAGTCTGTCTTGTCGTAGTATTTGCCGTTATAGCGTATAATGCCGTTTACATACTCAAGATAGTCGCTGCCGTCCTGAGCGGTGCCGTCAAGGCTGGAGGGGTAATATCTTCCGTTATCGAAAATGCAGTCAGACTTATTGTAGTAGTTTCCGTTTACATAAACCTGATTTCCGTTATCCTGATAGGAAGAATAGTAATGGTTATACCAGGTGCTGTACTGTGTGGGGACATACTTGCCGTTTACGTAATTGCACTCTTTCTTAACGTAATACTTTCCGTCAATGTAAACGGTGTACTCGTCATATTCCTTGTATGAAACTGCGGTGGAAGCACCCGACTTGGGATAGTATCTGCCGTGGTCCTCAACGCAGTCTGTCTTGTTGTAGATAAGACCGTTTACGGTCACGGTGCCGTTGCCGTTGTCCTTATAGGAAATATAATAGTAGTCGTATCCGACAGCATTTGTGTAGGGAACATATCTGTTTGTCTTGGTATCGAAGTAGCAGTTGTACATATCGTAGTACTTTCCTTCGATGCGTACGACCTTATTATCAAACTCCTTGTAGGTAGTGTCCACGGGCTTTGTGGTGTCATTGGTATCGCCCTCGTAATATGGAGTGGCGTCGTTGTAGGGGATATATACTCCGTTTGCAGTCAGGAAGCATTCGGACTTAAGATAGTAAGCATTTCTGCTTGCGACATAGACGTAGTTGGGGTTATTGGAATATGTAGCAGCAGATGCTCCTATGCAGCCAAAGGTCTGAGCTGCCAGAACTGCGGACAGAACAGCCGCTGCGGCTCTTTTGTTGAATTTCATAAAATTATCTCCTTTTCTGTTTATTCGGTAAAGGTCTGAAGCAGATCGGAAATTGAATTCCTTTTATATGCCTATTATAACACATTTTTTATGTAAAGCAATTAAAATTCGGCAAAATTTAGTTACAAATCAGTTACAAGTTACCATAGTCAACTCAGGGGCTCGGACCATAAAACCCGAACCCCCTGTTTTATCTGAAATTGTCTTTGAAATATCGGAAAACCCCGTTACTTGGAAATGGTGATTGCATAGGTGCCTGTATTTACCAGATCGAATGCAGCGGAACCGTCTGCACCGATAACTGCTGTGTCTACAAGAATGAGGACATTTCTTCCCGCATCATATCTGTATATCTTAGCGACCTTGCCTGCCTTGTTCTTGTTGAACTTAGCTGTAAGAGAGCCATTGAAGCCCATGTAGCCTGCATCTGTTCCAACTGTGATCTCGCAGTAGCTGCCCTGACCGATGCTTGCCTTCTGCTTGAGGATAGCAGGGATCTTGTTGGTGTTGTACTTAACGCTTACATTTACCGCTCTTACGCTGTCTTTATCAATATCTCTGCCGTTGAAGCTCCAAACAGCACCGTTGGACATAACCAGCTGGAGGTTGATGTTCTTGCCCTGAACAGCATTCAGGAACTTCTTGGAGATAACGGAGGTCTTGTTCATATCGATCTTGACTGTTGCGCCCTTCTTGGAAGCATAAATGGTGTTCATGATGGCGTTCCAGCCCTTTTTCTTGCTGTTGCCGTAGATAAAGGGATCGGATTCGGAAACAGAGCTTGAAGTGTTCGATGTGAAATAGTATCCGTTGTAGTAACGGATAGAAGAAAGGTAGTCAGAGTAAGAATTATAAACATTTCCGTTATAATAGTAGGCACCTGTGGGGAGATAAGTCACATAGTTTGCGGTTGATATGGGGTGATAGCGTCCGTCACTGTATGTGCAGTCCGACTTTCTGTAAACGTAGCCATTAATGATAACGTAGCCGTTGCCCTCAACGTAATCTTTGTAGACATATCCGTTATAGTATTGACCTGTAACGCCTGCCTTGGGGTAATATCTCTTGGTAGTGGTGTCGTAGTTGCAGTCGTCCTTGTCGTAGTAGTATCCGCCGATAATAACGTAATCGGAGTATTCTGCGTAATAGTTGCCGTAGTAATAGCCGTTATAATAATAGTAGTAAGGGTTTGATGTATTTGTTGTGGCGATAGGTGCAGCATCTCTCGAATAGTATCTGCCGTTGTAGTAAACGCAGTCCTTCATTCTGTATACATTACCCTCGATATAAACGGTTCCGTCGGAATATTCTCTGTAAATATCTGTGAAATTTACAGTGCCCTTGGGATAGTAATCGCCGTTTACCAGATAGCAGTCCTTGGTATAGAACCAGCCGCCTACGGTGTAAACAAGGTCGCCGTTTACGCCGGGAAGAGTATTGGCGTCGATAGGACGTGCGGTAGCAGCAGAAGCGGTCACGCCTGCAAACATAGCTGAAGCCATCATAACAGAAAGTGCAGCCGCACCTGCTGCCTTGGCAGTTTTCTTGATCTTAAAGGTCATTTTAAGCATCTCCCTTTTTTATAAAGTAATATATTCCGAAAGTTCAAACCCGCAAGCGGATTCTTCCTCTTGAACCGACGGAGAATATGATATTTGATATGCAGATACTTTTGCATCAGGCATACCCATAAATCTATTATAACATATTTTTCAAGATATGCAATAGATTTTCCGCCAAAAAAAATTACAACTTTATTACGATTTGGAAATAAACGCTGTAAGAAATTCGGTTGATCTATATTTTGTTATAAAATATGAGAAATATTTCCTCGCAAAGCTTCGTTTTGATGCGAAGAGAAATTGTTCCCTTAATGCCTAAAGAAAAATGATACCCGATTTTGTAAAAAAGCTACAAACCTGCCGAAAATTACTGTGCAAATTCCCAAAAATAAGTTACAGAACGGTAAAAATGAAAACTTTCGGCGGGAAATGTTGTATTATAGACAGCAAGAGAAAATCGGTAATTCCTTGCATGAAGCATTTCGGAAAATTAACACAAAAGAATAATCTGTTGAGAGGAGTTTTAATATGAAATTCAAGAAAAGAAAAATGCTTGCGGCAATTGCTGCCTGCGCACTTATGGCGGGGACGATACCCGTATGTATCAATGTTTACGGCACTTCCCCTGCGGCAATTTCGGCGGAAAGCGAGGACGCAGAGATGAAAAGACTTCTTACCCTGGTAAAATCCAGAGTGACTGTTCCCGAGGAGCTGAGCGAGTTCAGCTTTTCCAAGGAGGGCAAGGGAGCGGCAATTTACTATTCCTTCCATTGGAACACCAAGGACGGCGTTTCTCCCGTAAAGGCCCTTGATATTTCCGCTTCGGGAGAGTCTATCATCAGCTATAACTATTATTCCTCCGACCGCAAATACAGCGGTGAGCCTGCCTTTGGTAAAATGACCGAAGCACAGCTGACGGAGAAAGCAGCGGCATTCATTAAAATGCTGAACCCCAACTTCGGAGATGCCTTTAAGCTGGACAATTTCAACGCAACACTCAGAGGAAGAAACGCATCCTTCAGCATCGTAAGAACGGAGCAGGGCAGTAACGCATTCTCAAACAGCGGCTCTATCGCCCTGAACAAGGACACGGGGGAGATCGAAAGCTTCAATATGACCTGGTGGGACAAGGCGGCGTTCAGCGACATTTCAAAGGCAGGTTCCCTTGACGATATGAAGAAATTCTACAAGGCGGGGACAACTCCCGAGCTTGTTTACACCGTAAATTATAACGAGGATAAAAAGGCTTATCTTCCCGCACTTGTTTATATTATTAAAAGCGATAAGTATTATGACCTGCTGACAGGCAGCGAGTCGGCGTATGCTGCTGAGTTGAAGGCAAATAACGACAAGAACAACGTAATTTCCGAGAATTACGGCGGTGTGTATATCACTGAATGTGATGATGCTGTTGTTCTGGAAAGTCCCACAGTAGCCAAAGGAGAGGGCGGCGTTACCTTCACTCCCGAGGAGCTGAAGGCCATGGAGGAGGAAAACGGTCTTATCTCCAAGAAAAAGGCTGAGGAGATCGTCAGGGCGGACAAGCTTCTGCCTGTGGCAAACGCTCCCGAGGGCGTTACTATGACCATGAGAAATGCCCGTCTTGTCAAAAATGACGAGCGCAGCCTGAGAAGCGGCTACACATGGATAATGTCCTTTAGCGGCAAATATTCTGACGGCAATGAGGTTTCCGCATATGTAAATCTTGACGCAAAAACAGGCGAGATACTTAGCCTTTCCTCATGGGACGGCAATTTCAAGCCCGTGACCGACACAAAGGCAGCCGCCGCAGCTGCTGACACAGCATTCAAGCATTTAATGGGCGACAAGGCTGCCGAATACAAGCTTCACGACACCAACGAGTGGGGCAATGAGAGGAATAAGCGTATTACCTACACCTATGCGAGATATGTAAACGGCGTAAGAGTGACCACTGATGACGTTTCCATAAATGTTGACGGAAAGGGTATTACCGAGTTTTCTTCCGCTTACCACAATGTGGAGTTCCCCTCCGCAGAGGCAGTCGGCGCAGAAAAGGCGTTTGACGGACTGTTTGCCGCAAATGAGTTCAACAGCGGCTTTATGGGCTTCCGCACTATGGACGGCAAGGCGCACACCTATCCCGTTTTCTATCTCACGGGTAACTATTACATCAATGCTAAAACAGGCGTTCAGTGCCGCTATGACGGTACCGCACTTGACGTAAAGGAAGCAGGCTATACCGACATTTCCGACCATTGGTGCAAGAAATATGCGGAAAAGCTGCTGGAATATAACATTTACATAAATTCCGACGACGGAAAGCTTCTGCCCAACAATGCCATTTCCCGTAAGGAGCTGGAAGAGCTTATTTCAAGGGTCTACGGCGATGTTATCCCTTACAAAATGGCGGCTGATTCCGAAGCGGCTTCAAAGGCACCCGTTACCTACCGTGACGCAGTAAAAATGTATGTGGAATATGCAGGCGGGGACGATTTTGCAAAGTATACGGGCATCTACAAATCGCCCTTCAAGGACGTTCCCGAAAGTGATGCAGACGTCGGATATTTCGCTCTTGCATACGGCGCCGGCTTCGCAGTTCCCAACAAGGACGGCGGCATAACCCCCGATTCCCTCGTTTCCAGAGGAATGATCCTTTATATGCTGTATAATTCTCTGAATTGATTTTCCGCAAATAATTCGGCGGCTCAGTCATCAAATTTCTGATGGCTGAGCCGCTTTTTCACTTTGATATGACGGGAAGCTTCACGGTAAATTTGTTTATACCGTCCGAGCTTTCCGCCTTTATTTTTCCGTTATGCTCCCTGACAATATTTTCCGCAATGGACAGTCCTAAACCGTAGCTGTGGTTCATGCTCCTTGCCTTATCCGCACGGTAAAAGCGTTTGAAGATGTTTTTCAGGTCCTCCTTGGACAGCGCTTCGCCGTGGTTTTCCACCGACAGCAGGGCGTGTGTCCCGTGACGTTCAAGGGTAAGCTTAACAGCCGTGTTCGGGTGGGAATATTTCATTGCATTGTCCAGAAGAATGTCCACTGTTCGCAGAAGACAGTCAAAGTCGCCCTTGACAAAAATCCCGTCCTCCGCCCGGCATTGCAGTTCAAGCCCTTTCTCAAAATAAAGCGGTTCAAAGGGCAGTACGGCGTCCGTTACAAGACCGCTCAGGTCAACGGGCAAAAAGGTCATTTTCACCGAACCGTTGTCTATCCGTGCCAGCTCCAGAAGATTTTCCGTAAGCCCCCGCATCTGCTTGGACATTGTAAGAATGCTTTTGGAAAACTGCCGCCGCTTTTCCTCGCTGAAGCTGTCCTCACGGAGCATTTCGGCATTTGTCATAATGACGGTCAGGGGAGTTTTCAGCTCGTGAGATGCGTCCGCAACGAACTGCCGCTGCTCGTTCCACGCTCTTTCTGCGGGCTTTACCACCCAGTTTGACAGAAGCAGGCTGATTATGAGAAACACCCCGAAGCTTATCCCGCCCATCAGGGCACAGTTTTTCAGCAGGCTTTTCATGACCACCTTTTCCGAGGATATATCCGAAAATGCTGTCAGCCGATAGTTACGGGAATTTACCTGCAAAAATCGCAGTTCATATCGTTCGAGAGTACCCGATTCTTTGCCTGAAACTGCGGAATTCAGTTCAGCAAGAAATGTCTTATCCGTAATATCGTAGCGGCTGAAGCCCTCGGCGGACAGCGTACCGTCGGCAGCTTCCACCATCAGAAAGCAGGGCAGCCGCATATCCTCCCGACCGCCTTCGGGGGGCTTTGGACGAAGCATCATAGAAGTTGTCGTTCGCATAGCTTGAATGCTCTGGTTTTCCAGCTCGTTTTTGGTGAATATCAGCACTGTCCCGAAAATTATCCCCAGCATTATGGTGACTATAAGCATATTCACAAACACAAATTTTATTTTCAGACGCTTTATCATCTCAATCGACCTCCAGATGATAGCCCAGCCGCCTGATTGCTTCAATGCGGACATTTGAACCTATCCCCGACAGCTTTTTCCGCAGAAATCCCACATAGACCTCAACGTGATTTTCAACGGCGTTTGAGTCATAGCCCCACACCTTGGTAAGCAGCGTTTCCTTGGAGATATTGTTCTCGCCCGACTGCATAAGAAAGCGCATAACGTCAAATTCACGGGAGGACAGGCGCACGCTTTTTTCGCCGCAGATAAGCTTTCCCGATTCCAGGTCAAGGGAAGTGTTTCCGTAAACAAGCTCGTTCACCTGCGAACCCTGACGGCGGAGAAGTGCGTTCACGCAGGCAAGCAGCTCCCGTGAATCAAAGGGCTTTGTGAGATAATAATCCGCACCCGAGTTAAGCCCCTCTATCCTGTCCTCAATGGCGGAGCGGGCGGTCAGCATAAGTATAGGCGTTGAACAGTGCTTGCGGCGAATGTCCTTTGCAACCTGAAAACCGTTTTTCACCGGCATCATAACGTCTAAAATGAGCAGGTCGTAAATGCCCGGCTCGGCGTATTCCTCGCCGCTTTCGCCGTCAAATACGGTTTCCGCTTCAAAGCCCTTTGACTCCAGCAGGTCCTTTATGGAATTTGCAAGGAGGATCTCGTCCTCTATTATAAGTATTTTCATAGCAGCCTCCCAATATTTACACTATTATTATAATACATCGGCAGACTGAAATCAAGCTGAAAATGCAATAGATAAAGTCTGGCAAAAATGAAAATCAGGTGAAAACTGAAAATATTTAAGCTTTTTTCAGTTTCAATTCAGCAGGGTATTGTATAATCTAAGTGAAATCAAAATTAAACGGAGGTAAAATGATGAAATTCCGTCATGAATGGAAACACGAGATAAATTTCTCGGATATGTTGGTTCTGCGGCATCGTCTGAAAGCTGTTGCCCGCTGCGACCCCAATGCACCCGACGGCAAGTATTTTATCCGCAGCCTGTATTTCGACACGCCCAATGATAAGGCTCTGATGGAAAAAATAAACGGCATCAGCCGACGTGAGAAATTCAGGATAAGGTATTATAACGGCGACACTTCCTTTATCCGTCTGGAGAAAAAATCCAAGCTGGACGGGCTTTGCGGAAAACAGGGGGCGTCCCTGACAGCCGATGAGGTGCAGTCAATTATGGTTGGTGACATCGGATTTATGAAAACTTCCGAAAATGAGCTTGTCCGTGAGCTTTACTCGAAGATGAACTCACAGCAGCTTCGCCCGAAAACCATTGTGGATTACGACAGGGAAGCGTTTGTCTATCCTGCGGGAAATGTGCGGGTGACTATGGACTGTAACATTCGCACGGGGCTGTATTCCACGGATTTTCTGGATATGGACTGCGTTACCGTCCCCGTGACGGGCGCTGTTATCCTGGAAGTGAAATGGGACGAGTTTCTTCCGTCGGCAATACGGGACGCCGTTCAGTTAGAGGGCAGGCACACCTCGTCATTTTCAAAATACGCAGCCTGCAGAATTTACGATTAAAGGAGATTTTTTACTATGACTTTCAACGATATTTTTAAATCAAGCTTTCTGGAAAATGTTGCAAGCGTGACCGTTCTCGATATGGCTATCGCTCTTGTTCTCTCATTCGGCATAGGAATGTTCATTTTTATGGTCTACAAAAAGACCTTTTCGGGCGTGATGTACTCGTCAAGCTTTGGCGTTACTCTGGTGGCACTGACTATGATAACCACCGTTGTTATTCTGGCGGTTACGAGCAATGTGGTGCTTTCGCTCGGTATGGTCGGTGCGCTGTCTATCGTACGTTTCCGAACGGCTATCAAGGAACCTCTGGATATTGCGTTTCTTTTCTGGTCTATCGCTTCGGGAATTGTCCTCGCTGCGGGACTGATTCCGTTGGCTGTTATAGGAAGCGTTGTTATCGGTGTTATCCTGCTGATTTTCGTAAACAGAAAATCTCACAGCACACCCTACATTGCCGTTATCCGCTGTGAAAATCACGATGCCGAAACCAAGGCAAAGGCGCATCTCGAAAAGAATTCCGAACGCTGCATCGTCAAGAGCAAGACCGCTCAGAAGGGCGAAATTGAGCTTAATATGGAGCTTCGTCTTAAAGAGGACAACACCGATTTCATCAACGAAATTGCCGATATGGACGGCGTAACAAGCGCAGTTCTCGTTAGCTATAACGGCGATTATATGGGATAGGAGGCACACTATGTCCGCAAGTAAGCATATCGACAAAATATGCGCTGCCGTGACCGCCGTTGTCCTTGTCCTGACGCTGCTTTTTATGAACGGCAGCTCCCTCGGGATAACCGCTGTTTCACGGGAAATGGGCTACGAAAGCCGCATTTTCGACACCTCACGGGTGCATACCATAGATATTGTCATGGACGGCTGGGAGGATTTTATCGAAACCTGTGAGAACGAGGAGTACGCAAACTGCACGGTTATTATTGACGGCGAAGCGTACAAAAACACCGCTATCCGTGCAAAGGGCAACACATCTCTTAGGAATGTTTCGGAGATGGACAGCGACCGTTACAGCTTCAAAATAGAATTCGACCATTACGACAGCACACGCACATATTACGGTCTTGACAAGCTTTGCCTGAACAATATCATTCAGGACAACACCTATATGAAGGATTATCTTGCTTATCGCCTGATGGCGGAGCAGGGGGCAGCGGCACCTCTTTGCAGCTATGCGTATATTACCGTCAACGGTGAGGATTTCGGGCTGTATCTTGCTGTGGAGGGCGTTGAAGAGTCTTTCCTTCAGCGGAATTTCGGCAGCGATTACGGCAATCTTTACAAGCCCGACAGCTCCGATATGGGCGGCGGCAGAGGCAACGGCAAGGATTTTGATATGGAAAAGGTAATGCCTCAGGAGAATAATGTGTCCGATTTTACGGACAGAACAAATTTCGCTCCTGCCGACCGTTCTCAGATGAAGCAGCAGTTTGGCGGCAAAGGCGGCGGAATGGGAAGCGACGATGTCAAGCTGAAATATATCGATGACGACCCCGAAAGCTACCCGAACATTTTCGACAGCGCAAAAACCGACATTGACGACTCAGACAAGGCAAGGCTCATTTCCTCTCTGAAATCACTTTCCGAAAATGAAAATATCGAGCAGGTCGTTGATATTGAGGAGGTCATTGACTATTTTGCGGTGCATAATTTCCTCTGCAACGGCGACAGCTACACGGGAAGCATTGTCCACAACTATTACCTGTATGAAAAGGACGGCGTTATGTCCATGATACCTTGGGATTACAACCTTGCTTTCGGGACATTCCAGGGCGGCAATGCTTCGCAGCAGGTGAATTTCCCCATAGATTCGCCCGTTTCATCGGGAGATGTTTCCGACCGCCCCATGGTTTCGTGGATATTTGAAAGCGAGGAATACACCGAACAATATCACAGCAGCTTAGCCCGTCTGGTGGAAAACACCGATTTTTTGGCAATGATAGAAGCCACAGCCGCACTCATTGACAAATACGTTGAAAAAGACCCCACAAAATTCTGCACCTACGAGGAATTTCAGAAGGGTGTGACGGCTATTTCCGAATTCTGCCGTCTGCGTGCGGAAAGCGTCAAGGGACAGCTTGCAGGAACTATCCCGTCCACCTCGGAGGGACAGTCCGCCGACAGCTCCGCACTTATCGATTGCTCATCTCTCAATATGTCGGATATGGGAAATATGGGCAGCGGCGGAGGAGGAAAGGGCGGATTTGGAAATATGGGCGAGCGTCCCGATTTTGCGGGAGGCGGTTTTCAGCGTCCAAATGGCGGGAATATGCCCGAAAACGGAGATTTCCAGCCCCCAAGCGGTGGAAATATGCCGCAGAAAGGTGATTTCCGGTCGCCAAGCGGGGGAGATATGACCGAAAATGTTCAGCCGTCAGATGGTGAGAATATGCCGGAAAAAGGCAATTCCCGACAGCCCGGCACTGAAAGCGTACAGCCTGCGCAGGCTCAGCTAAAAACGGACAGCAGCGGCGGCATAATACTTGCTGTTTCGGCGGTCGTGCTGCTTGCCGGAATACTGTTTTCCGTGAAGATCAAGAGATAAAACGAGCGGCTCCCCTCAAGGAAAGTACCGATAAAGAAGTTTTACCGGTACCGAGCGACAAACTTTGCTTATGACAAAGAGGTCGCCCCTTAGGGAGCCGCTTATTGCTTGTATTATTCGGAAAATACGCCGTTATTCCAGATGCCTTCTAAGCTGATAACTTCGCCGTCGCTTAATGTGGAAGTTTTCTTGCCGCAGCCGTACATAACACCGTTTACGAAATTGGCGTCAAAGACCTCGGACTGTATCTCGCTGCCGTCAGCATAAACACATTCCAGACGGCCCTGTCCGTTCCATTTTTTGTTGAGCCACCGACCATCGGAATTTATCAGGCTGTCAATGTCAAATACTATCAGTTCATTCTTGTTTTCTTCGGCTTCGTTGTCGTGAAATTCGCCAATGTAGGTCATAGTATTTCCGTTTGCGAAGGTTATGACCTCGGTGCCGTAGCCGTCAACACAATCGTCTGCAAAGGTGCCTTCATATACTCTGGACTTAACCTCTCCGTCGGCATACAGGAATTCCATTCTGCCTGTGCCGTTTCTGCTGCCGGCTTTATAGGTGCCTTCATATTGCCTTGTATCGCCGTTTCGGAAGGTCACCAAAGTTTTTCCGTTTCCGTCAGCATTGTTATTCAGAAAATCACCATCATATTCCGACGTTGATTTGTCGCTTTTTTCACTGTATGTGCAGACTGCGTGAATATAGCCCGTTGCTTTGTCGTCCTTCCAATCGCCCTCGCTTATTCTGACATCTCCGTTATGCAATTCGCTTGTCATTGTGCCTTTTCCGTTTGCTTTGCCCTTGGTAAATTCGCCTTCGTAAGTAATGACATCGCCGTTTTTGTAGGTTCTGACTCTTTTTCCCGTACCCTCGGCATTGCCGTTAACAAAGCTTCCGTCAAATACACTATTGGCGATCTCTGAGTCTTCGCCGTATACCATTTCAACGTGTCCTTTTCCGTTATGCTGACCGTCTATGAATTCGCCCTCAAGGGTTTTGACCGATCCATCTTCAGATGTTATTTTTCCTTTGCAGGTGCCATTGAGCTTGCAGTTGATAAATGTGCCTTCATATACGTACTTTTTGCCGTCGCTGTGTACATGTGTCAGAGTACCTGTTCCTTCGGCGGAACCGTTTACCCAATTTCCTGTGTATGTAAGCTGTTTTTTGTCGCCTGACCAGGTAAATGTGCCGTATCCGTCGGGCTTGCCTTTGGTCAGCTCTCCTTTGTAGCTGCCCGAAACGGTCCCGAAATACGCATCATAAAAGGTGCAGTCTACCGTTTTGTTTGATGAAAATACATAGAATACAAGATACAGTGCGCTTAAGATCATTACGATGAAAGCTGCTGCCAGTATTCGGAGATTGTGTTTTAAGGCTCTGCTTGCTTCTTTATTTGTATCAATATATTGCTTTAGTAAGGTTTTCGTCAGTTCGTTATTTTCTTTTTTTGTATTTTCCTCGGCGGGAGTGTTCCGAGGGGTGCCAAGAACATTTGAGAGCAGCAAAGTGACCTCGTCCAGCTTATAATCGCCGTTTTCGGGGTCGACGGTTATCCAGTGGGCACCTGTAAGATAGTATTCAAAGGAGCCTGTCAGCTCGGTATCATCTATTTTATAGGGTATGACAAGTGTATCCTTTTTCTCGGCAATGCTCAGTTCCTTGGGCACCTGTGTGGAGCACGACGAATTTTTGCTGTAAATAAGCAGCATTGCCCTTGCATCGCTGAGAGCGCTGCTTATAGTTGCTGCCCAGTCGCTTCCCGCAGCAATATCTCTGGGGGCTATCCAGCAGGTAATTCCATTTTTTTCAAGCTGTTCGCATATATAGTCGGCGATTTTTTTATCAACAGAACTATGGCTTATGAAAACGTCTGCCACGCTGCTATCCTCCTTGCAACCGATTATTATCACATGGAAAATTATATCACTTTTTTTGGATAAAGTCAATAATTGACATAAAAGCTTAAATTATCCCGAAATTATCCGATAAATATCGCTTTTTTTGAACCCCGTCCGCTTTGCCGCTTCCTTGCAGGCGTCGGCGGGCTTCATTCCCTCGGAAATAAGGCTTCTTGCCAGCTCGGCGGCAGATTCTACGGTAAATTCCTCGGAAATGACAGGGGGAATATAACCCTCAACTATCAGCACAAATTCTCCCCTGGGATTGACATCTTCGTAATATTTCACCGCTTCGGAAAGGGTAGTCCTGATGACCTCCTCGTGAATTTTCGTAAGCTCACGGCAGATGGAAATTTTCCTGTCCCCGAAATATTTCAGCATATCCTCCAGAGTGGTTTTCAGCTTGTGGGGGGCTTCGTAAAATATGAGAGTGTGGGTGTCTTTGGAAACCGATTCAAGGTGGGCATAACGCTGCTTTTTTGCCACCGACAGAAATCCCTCAAAGGCAAATCTGGACGTCGAAAGTCCGCTGACCGCCAGCGCAGAAGCCGCCGCAACGGGTCCCGGAACGACTGCCGTTTCAATGCCAAGCTCGGCACACATTTTCACCAGATCCTCGCCGGGGTCGGAGATGCAGGGCATACCCGCATCGGTAACAACGGCGCAGTTTTCGCCCTCGGAAATGCGCCTTACAATACTCTCGGAAACGTTCCTTGCCGAATGCTCGTGATAGCTGACAAGGGGCTTTTTTATGCCCAGATGGTTCAGCAGCTTGACCGTAACTCTCGTGTCCTCGGCGCAGATAAAATCCACCTCGGACAGTATCCTTGCCGCCCTCGCCGTAATGTCCTCCAGATTGCCTATGGGCGTTCCCACAACGTAAAGCTTGCCGCTCATTGCCTTGCCTCCTGTCCGTAAATGCGCATAAGTTCGTCCGAAAACCCGTTTTCACCGTTGATATACAGCTGCGGAAGCACCTTCATAAACGGCTTTGAGCCCTTTTTTCCCTCGATAAGGAACAGCCACGGAGCGGTTTCGGGTGTTTTGCTGACAAAGCGCAGAGTTTTCGGTTCGATATGGTTTGCTTTCATGGCGGAGATAACGTCCGCAAGCCGTTCGGGACGGTTGCAGAGGCAGAGCTTTCCGCCGAATTTCAGGAGCCTGTCCGCCGCTCTGCAAACGTCGTCAATGCCGCACATTATCTCGTGACGGGCGATCTTCTGAGCGTCCAACTCACTTTCAATGCCGCAGCTTGCAGCCTTGTAGGGGGGATTGCAGGTGACAACATCAAGCTGCCCCAAAGGTGTGCCGTCCCACAATTCTTTCAGGTCTGCGCAGATGGGGTGAAGCTTTGACAAATTGGCGGTGCAGTCGGGATTTGCTGAAGATTTTTCAATAGACAGTTTAAGCTGTTCAATGGCTTGCTCCTGAATATCAACGCAAAAGATCTCCTTCGGGGAGAATTTTATCTCCATAAGCATGGGTATGATACCGCAGCCCGTGCCCAGGTCGCAGACTCTGTCCTTATGGCGAAGGTCCGAATAATCTGCCAGAAGAAAGGCGTCCGTGCCGAAGCGGTGCTCCTTTGTAACGCACAGTTCTACGCCGTTTTTCAGCTTTTCATAGCTTATATCAGTCATAAATCTTCTCCTGTAATTTTAGTGTGGTGTTCATGAATGTGTCCCCACGCCTTTGGCAGGGGACACAAACAGAAATTCTTATACAAACAGCTTGCCTTCGGGAATGACTTCGTTCTTGGGACGTTTATCCGCACCAAGGGTAAGGGTGATGGCGAACGAAACAGGTCCCACACGTCCGATAAACATAGTCAGGCAGAGAATAAGCCGTGAGAATGTGTCGGGGACAGCGGTATATCCCGCAGAAAGTCCGCAGGTGGAGAATGCCGAAGCAGCTTCAAAAACAGCGTCGATTACCGAAACACCGCAGTCATTTCCGATATGGACGAATATCAGCGAACTGATGACCGTAACGGTCGCCGAAAGCACGATGATCGACAGGGATTTGTATACCAGATCCTTGCTTATCCGCCTGCCGAGCATAACCGTATCGGGCTGATTGCGGACAACGCTTATTACCGTACAGATAACGATGGCAACGGTGGTTATCTTGATACCGCCGCCCGTCGAACCGGGGGCAACGCCTATGAACATATAGCATATCGCCGCAAGCTTTGTCAGCGGTCCTGCCTTACTGATGTCAACGGTGGAAAAGCCCGCAGTTCTGAAGGTTATGGACTGAAAAAGGGAGTGGACTATCTTCTGTCCCGTGCCGCAGTTTCCGATGGTTTCGGGGTTGTTCCATTCGAGGACGGCGAAGATGACCGTTCCGCTGACGATAAGTATTCCCGTCATAATGAGGACTATTTTTGTCTGCATCACCAGCTTTTTGGTTTTGCTGTAATTACGTATATCCGTCCATACCACAAAGCCCATACCGCCCGCAACGATAAGTGCCATTATGGTGAACATTACCAGCGGATTTGACGAAACCGGTGCAAGGCTGCCGCCGGGGACTTCAATTCCCATAAGGTCAAAGCCGCCGTTGGTAAATGCGGAAATTGCGTGAAAAAATGAGAAAAATATCCCTTTCGGTCCGTATTTCGGGACATAGTATATCATAAGCAGTGCTGCTCCTATGCCTTCGCAGACCGCCGAGATTATCATGACCGATTTGACCAGCTGCTTAACGTCGGAAAACCCAGTGGTATTCACCGATTCGGACGCCGCCTGCATAGTCCTAAGACCCATTTTTTTCCCCGAAACAAAGGTGAAAAATGAGGTAAATGTAACCAGTCCCAGACCGCCTATTTGCAGCATAAGCATAATGACCACCTGACCGAAGGTGTTCCAATGTGAGTATGTATCGTAAACGCTCAGACCTGTAACACAGGTTGCGGAAGTAGCGGTAAACAGGGCGTCTATGGGGTGTGTGAAGCTGTTATCACGGGAGCTTATGGGCAGCGCAAGCAGAATTGTTCCCGTGACAATTACGAGAAGAAAGCTCAGCACGATAAGCTTGGTTGGTTCTATTGTTTTTTTCTGTTTTATAACGGGCATGGCAATATCCTCTTTTTTGATAAATAATACTATACCATTATACCATATTTTTGCGGATTTACAAGGGATTTTGCGAAAATTTTATTTTTCTGTGATGTTCGGTTGCAAAATCTCCCCGAATACTTTATAATAGTATCTGTGGGTATCGTAAGAATTTTGTAAGCTTTATGTCAGCAGGGACGACAGAAAAGCGTGTTAATATAATATTGCCGGCAAAGCAAGGAAAGGAAAATACAAATGGATAATACAAACGCAGCTATTCTCGTGGCAGATGACGACAGGGAAATAACGGCAGGAATTGCCCGTCTGCTGGAGCTGGAGGGCTATCGTGTCATAAAGGCGTATGACGGTTTGCAGGCGCTGGAGGCACTTACGGAAAACAAGATACAGCTTATCATCATGGACGTTATGATGCCGAAAATGGACGGTCTGTCCGCTACTATGCGTATTCGTCAGGAGCAGAATATCCCCATAATGATACTGTCCGCCAAGACCGAGGACACGGACAAGGTTCTGGGGCTGTCCATGGGTGCGGACGATTATATCTCAAAGCCCTATTCGCCTGCGGAGCTGGTGGCGAGGGTGCGTTCTCAGCTGCGGCGTTATCTTCGGCTGGGAGATGTTAATTCCTCTCAGGCGGTGAAGGACGCTGTAACGGTGGGTGGGCTGACGCTGAATATCGGTGAGAAGCAGCTTTATCTGGACGGCGAGCCTGTTCGACTGACAGCTACCGAATTCAAGATAATGCGTCTGCTGATGGAGAACGCAGGCAGGGTATATCCCGCAGAGGAGATTTACGAAAAGGTGTGGAATGAAGAGGCTTTTGCGGTTGAAAACACGGTCATGGTACATATCAGGCGTATCCGTGAAAAGATAGAGATCAACCCGAAGGAGCCGAAATATTTAAAGGTGGTGTGGGGAATTGGATATAAAATCGAAAAGCTCTGAAAAGAGCAAAAACAGGCTGAACGGCTTTATGCGGCTGTTCTGGCTTGTCATAGCCTGTGCGGCTGTCTGCTATGCGTTTTTTACGGCGTATATTACATACGAGAGAGGATTTTATCCCGAAACGCTTATTGAAGCCGATTATACCAAAAGCTCGGACTATGAGCACAGAACGGTGTCTGCATATTCACGGTCAATTGACAGGCTGGCTGACTTTATCCGTGATTTTAACAGCTATTGTTATTTGTCGGCGGAGGGTTCCGACAGCGGTTCATTGACACATTCGGAGGACGGCATTCTGATACATTCCGACAGCGAATCGGGAGATATTTGGTTTTTGGGAGCAGTCGGTGATGACGGTATTTACAGGCGGACTTACACAAAGAAAATTTCCGAGGACGTGACGGATTATTACTTTTACAGCTCGGTCACAAGCTATGACGGAACGCTTACATTTGTTTACTGCAACGCCCCGAAATCGGTGTTTGAAAACGGCAGCAGCATTGTTCGGAATAATGACACATTCAGCGACAGTGTGACGGGCAATATAGCCTCAAACTATTATCTGGCGGGCGAACCGACAACTCTTGTTTACGACTGCCTGCCCGACAGCGTAAGCTATACTATGAGCAAATTCGGTGCCGATTCCGACTGCTATTTTGCCGCTGCGCCCAAGACACAATTTGTGGAAAATGCTCAGGCTGCGTGGACTGCGGAACGTCAGCGGCTTATCCCAATAATCGTGACCATAGGCTGCTGTATATTGGCGGCTTTGATGTCGCTCATATGCTTCTGCGTTGTCAGCCTGAAAAAGCTGCCCGATGAAAATGGGGAGATGTCAGTCAGACTGTCGTTTTTCAGCCGTATACCGCTGGAGATAACTCTTGCTCTTTCGGTCATACTTTCGGTTCAGTTGACTGTATTGACCTATGATATGCGATGGACAAGCTGGGTAAACGGTACCGAGGCTATCACACGTCTTTCGGTGAATATCCACCGTGCGGCAATGGTTGGCTGGGTCTTTGTGACCTTTGCCTTCTGCTTTTCGCTGATAGTTCAGATACTTTCGCTTATTGAAACAAAGGGCTTTGTGGCAAACTCCTTTATCTGCCGATTTACGGCGTGGGTAATACGTACAGTGAAGGGATTTGCGGCAAAGATAAAAGAAGCAAACAGTACAAGAAAAAAGAGAGGGAAGCTGACTCCCATTGAATTTGTAAAGGGCATAGGTCAGGCTTTCAGGGAAAAGATTTTCAGAAAGCGTATTCCCATTGAGAAGAAAATGCTGAAAATGACGCTTATTTGGCTGGGTGCGGAGGTCGTTTGCGGTCTTATATGTCTGCTGTGCCTTTTGGACAGTGCCGAGGAGATAGCGGTAGTATTTTTCATTATCTGCTTTGCGTTTTTCGGAATGTATATGGCTTTCCTTTACAGCACCTATCGGGACATAGGCAAGCTTGCCGCAAGGATAGAAGCGGTTTCCAAGGGTGAAAAGCCCGATGGAAACGAGATTTATCCCGATTCGCCGCTTTATCACATCTATCTTGACCTCGAAAACATTGACGAGGGAATGAAGAAGAGCATTGAGGAGCAGGTCAAGTCGGAGCGTATGAAGATTGAGCTGGTGACGAATGTTTCCCACGACCTGAAAACGCCCCTTACATCTATCATCAGCTATGTTGACCTGCTGTCGAAAACGGAGCTTTCCGACGAGGCGGCGGACTATGTGAAGGTAATTTCCGCAAAGGCTGAGCGGCTGAAAAATATCGTTTCCGACCTGTTCGACATTGCCAAGGCAAACAGCGGAAATTCAAACGTTGAGCTGGAAAATCTCGACCTTTGCAAGCTTATCGTTCAGACGCTTGCGGATATGGACGACAGGGTGAACGCTTCGGGAATGACCATAAAAACGAAGCTGCCAAGCGCCCCCGTCATTATCCGTTCGGACGGAAAGAAGCTTTATCGTGTGTTCCAGAATCTTATTGACAATGCCCTGAAATACTCCTTAAAGGGCACACGAATTTTCATTGAAGCGGAAATATCTGACGGTCTTGTGAAGACTTCCGTTAAGAACACGTCCGCCTATGAGCTTGACTTTACTGCCGACGAGATAAAGGAGCGTTTCACAAGAGGGGACAAGTCCCGTTCCACCGAGGGCAGCGGGCTGGGACTGTCCATAGCCGAAAGCTTTACGGCAGTTTGCGGCGGCAGCTTTAATGTAGTTATAGACGGCGATCAGTTCAGGACGGAGGTAGTGTTCCCGACGGTTATCTGATAAAATCAAATTCCCCCAAAAAACGGCATTGCTTCGGCAGTGCCGTTTGTCACTAATAATGACAATTTAGCTTGTTTTGTCAAAAAATATTAACAGGTTATATTGACATTTAGTCAATATTGTGATAAAATATTAATATAAACATTTATACTAAACGCCATTTAATTCACGGAGAAGAAATCGGCGTAAAAGACTTGCATATATGGTTTTTGCGCCGAGAGATTCCCGTGATTAATGGACGTTTAGTATTTGACATCATCTTCCATGGAATTTGGGGGGATACGTTTGATAACATTCTATTATTTACAGGTGAATATCATCGGGATCATCATTACGGTAATTCTGATGACAAATAAAAATGTTTCTTCGGGAAAAACCAAGGAAAGGCGTGTTTTCAACCTGCTTGTCAGGCTGACCGCCGCCGAGCTTGTGCTGGATTCTGCCGTCTGGCTGATGAGGGGTGCGGAGTTTACGGGTGCATTCTGGCTGGACAATGCGTTTTGCCTTGCCTATTACATAATTTACTGTATGATACCGTTTTTGTGGATGTATTACACGGCGGTGTATTTCCATGTGGAATATTTTCTGGACGGGCGGCTGAAGATCCCCGTTGTTCTGCCCTATGTGATCTCTGCGGCTTGCACGGCGCTTAGCTTCAAGACGCATTGGATATTCTATGTGGACGAAAGTGTGTACAATTACAGCGGACCGATGGCGTGGGTAATGAATGTGGTATCAATGATATATCTTGCAGCGGCGGCAATTGTTGCGCTGGCTATGATAAAGCGTTTCCACACCAAGTCAGAAAAGCTGCAGTGCCTGTCAATGCTTTCATTTTTGGTGCTGCCCATAACTGCGCTGATAATTCAGTATTTGTTCTACGGCACGTCTACGCTGTGGATAAGTGTAGTGCTTTCGCTGCTGCTGGTATTTGTTAATGTACAGGACACTCAAATATCTGCGGACAGTCTGACGGGGCTTAACAACAGATACCGTTTTGACAAATATCTGGCAAAGCTTGCTGCGGAAAACAACTCTTCCGACAGATATGCCCTGCTGATGATAGATGTTGACAGGTTCAAGGCGATAAATGATACCTACGGTCACATCAAGGGCGACAGGGCGTTGGTCTGCGTTTCGGATATTCTCAAAAAATCCTGCCATAATACGGACGCTTTTGTGGCAAGATACGGCGGAGATGAATTTGCCGTTATTTGCAGATATGAAAATGCAGCGGTAATGGTCGAGCGAATCGAAAGCGGCGTTGAAAGCTTCAATGCGGCAAAAAGCGAGGTGTTCTCCCTGTCCCTCAGTATCGGCATAACGGAATTTGGCGGCGGTGGGGAAGAAGCGGCGGAAAGCTTTATCCTCAGAGCCGACCAGGATATGTACAGCAAAAAACAGGCGAAAAAGGCTGTCCGTCAGACGGTTTGACAATTTTTCAAGGAATGGTAAAATAAGTGGCTTTTAAAATAAAGGAATGGCTCAAAAAGCCGAAAAATATCTTTCTGATAGTTCAGACGGCGGCAATAATTGCGCTGGGGATAATTCTCGGCGTTGTAATGTCACGGCTGAACAGTCTGGAGGAAAGGGCGGTGGCTGTCAGCGCACAGCTTCATGCTATGGAGGACAGCGTTATTTCCCCCGAAAATGCGGTCAGCTTCAATGACGGCGCAATGGGCGATGTGTGGCTTTCAAGGCTCACCGATGTTCCCGAAAATCCCTATAAAAGCGAGCTTTTCAAGCTGGAAAACGGCATAATGAGCTACAATGACGAGGAGCTTGGCATATCTTCCAGAGCAGGCATTGACGTGTCCTATTTTCAGGGGTATATTGACTGGGAGAAGGTCAAGGCGAGCGGGATAGAGTTCGTTATGCTGCGTATCGGCTACCGTGGCTACGAGTCGGGCAAGCTTAATATGGACGAGCGTTTTGCGGAATATATCGAGGGCGCAGAAGATGCGGGGCTGCACGTCGGAGTGTACTTCTTCTCTCAGGCTGTCCACCCCGAGGAGGCGTTGGAGGAAGCGAAGTTCGTTGCAGAAATTCTTGATGGATATAAGATCGCATACCCCGTTGTTTACGACTGGGAGATGATAGGTACCAGCGAAGCCCGCACCGACGAGGTTTCTCCCGAGGTACTCAATCAATGCTGCGTGGCGTTCTGCGACTATATCAGGCAGTCGGGCTATACGGCGATGATATACGCAAACCGTCGGACTGCGCTTATGAAGATGAATATGAGCCGCCTTAAAGAGTATGATTTCTGGCTGGCGGAATACAGGGACGAGCCAAGCTATCCCTACATATTTACCATGTGGCAGTATGCCAGCGACGGAAAAATCGACGGAATTGAAACGGAAGTTGACATGAATATTTCTTTTATTGATTATGCAAAAAGCGGAATGTAAATAAACAAGGAGGCAAACTAAATGACAAACAAAATTGAAGAGCTTCAGGAGGATATTGGCATTAATTTAGATGCTATGATCCCGACCGAATATGATAAAGCGTGGATATTCTATGAACTTGGTCCGGGAGTTGCACCATCATATTGGTTTTGCTACATTGATTCAGCAACAAAAAATGTCATTCCTATGGATGGTCTTGAGGATAGAAAGGATATTATTGTAAGTGACGTTACAGAATATAAAAATCATCGTTCTGCCACAATAATTGATATTCAACAGCTTCAGAAGGAATACGTTTCAACTTTCGATAAATGTTGGTTTGGGATAACATATCAGCTTAATGGGGATGGAACATTTGACATTTCATTTTCATACGAAAAACCGTCAGGATGCCTTAAAGAAAGACGAGAAAAGTGGTGTATGGAGCATCTTGGCTGTATGCCACCCAAAATTACAGTTGATATGTTAAGAAAATGAGGGTATGAAAAATAAACTGTGTAAATGAATTTCCCACAATAAGCTGCTGCCAAAGAAGCACCCAAACACAAGCCGAAGAATAACATAGTGAAAAGACTGTTGCATCGAACGCTGCAACAGTCTCTTTTGTTTCGGAAGAATGTTATAAAAGATCGGCAAATAGCTATATATTTATGCCAAATAACGTGATATAATAATGATACAACAATAGAAGGAGGGAGATATATGGCGGAAGATTACCATTATGACACACCCGACATAAACGATGACGGCTCGGAAAAGGTTCATTACGATAACCCCGATTTTCAGCTGTTCTGCCGACGGAATTTTAACCCCGCAAACAGCTGCTTCCCCGGAATGACCATTCACTGGCACAGCGACCTTGAATTCATTTACGTTTTCGAGGGGGAAACAAGCTATCAGCTCAACGGCAGACGTGTTCTTATGAAGGCGGGGGAGGGGATTTTCGTGAACTCAAATCAGCTGCATCTTATAGTTTCCGAAAATTCCGACTGTCGGCTTTACTGCATTATTTTCCACCCGACCATACTTTGTTCGTCGAAGTATATCGAGGAAAAATTCGTTGCGCCCATAATTACGGACGAAAGCATACCTTATCTGATGCTCAGCGCAACTGTTGACTGGCAGAATGAAATTTTGCAGTATCAGCGGAAATTATACGAACTGTCCGTGTCTGAAAACCGTGAGCCGGAAATGATGCAGACACTGTTTGCGCTATGGACGGTTTTGTATAAAAATCTTGACCTGTCCGAAAATAGGGAACGGTATGACGGCAGCCTGAATATTGTCCGCCGTATGCTTCGGTTTGTCCACGACAATTACAAGCAGAAGATAACCCTGAACGACCTGTGCAGAGCGGGCGGCGTGGGAAAGACCTGCTGTTCGGAGCTTTTTCGGAAATATGTAAGCTGTTCCGCAATAGAATATGTCATTAACTACCGCATCACAAAAAGCGTTGAACTGCTGCTGAACACCGATATGTCAGTCACCGAAATTGCCCTTGAATCGGGCTTTTCGGGCGGAAGCTTTTATGCGGAAACATTTCGGAAGAAGCTGGGCATTTCACCGCAGGAGTTCAGAAAAAAGGGGAAAATATGAGCTATTTATATGTAATGAAAACTCAGCTGATACGCAGCTTTACCTACCGTTTTGACGTTTATGGAAACATCATCATGCAGACCATAATTATGGTGACGACGGCGTTTTTCTGGAAAGCGCTGTTCGGCAGCGGCAGCTTCGGCAACGGTATGACCGCCGACAAAATGCTTACCTACACCATAATTTCCTCGGCAATGTCGGTGCTGTTTACCACGGGCGTCGAGCGAAGGATACAGAGAAGCGTTCAGCAGGGCAGCATTTCCGTCGAGATGATACACCCGATAAACGTGTTCGGCGTGTATTTTGCGGAGGATATGGGAACGATAGCAGCACTGCTTTTTCAGAATCTGCTGCCAATAATAATCATCGGAAGTCTGGTGATAAAGGTGCCCATGATAGTTTCCGTTTCGGCGATACCTATGTTTGCCGCAAGCCTTGTCCTGTCAATGGGAATAAACTGGCTGCTCGCCGCAATTTTCGGAATGTGGGCTTTTACCGCCGTTGAAATGGACGCACTTATCCAGGTGAAAAAGCATCTTCTCAGACTGCTTTCGGGCAGCATTATCCCAATTTGGTTTTTCCCCGACAGCCTTCGGGCGGTGCTGGAAGCTTTGCCGTTTGTATACATTTATCAGCTGCCTTTGGACATTTACGTGGGGAGCGCATCGACCGAGGATATTCTCCGCAGAATGGTCATTCAGGTAATATGGTTTGCAGTGCTGGGGACAGCTTTCTTTATCCTTCAAAGGCGTGTTCTCGGAAAAGTTATGGTGCAGGGAGGTTAAGCTGTGAAAAAGTTACTTGATACTTTGGGACATTATCTTGATGTTACCCTTTGCAATATAAAGCTTGCGCTGATGGTAATTATAGAATATCCCGCAAGCATCGCAGGCTGGCTTATCTCAAACCCAATTCAGTTCATTGTTGGATTTGCCACGATAAAATTTGTGGTGGCGCAGTTCGGTGAGATAAACGGGTGGAATTACGGACAGCTGGCGTTTTTGTACGGACTTTCAGTTATCTCACACGCCGTTTCCATGATGTTTTTTGTTCAGGGCTGGTTTATGGGTTACAGCGTTATTGAGGGGGATTTTGACCGCTATCTGACAAGACCGCTGGGAGTTCTCTATCAGTTCTTCTTTACGACCTTCAACATTTTCGGAATAACCGACCTTATCCCCGGAATAGTGGTGTTCATCTACGGCTGCATTGAAACGGGATTTCGGTTTACGCTCGGAAATGCTGTCGGAATACTCGTTATGATAATCGGTGCGGCGTTTATCCGTGGGGGGATTTACATAATGCTGGGTTCGACCTCGTTCTGGACAAAAAGCGCCAACGATTTCGGACAGTATACTCAGGAAATTTTCGACAAATCCACAATGTATCCCATTTCCATGTACCCCGAATCTTTGCAGTTTATTCTGACCTATCTGATACCCATAGGCTGGGTGTCCTTCTATCCTGTTTCGGGGCTGATGGGCATTGAAACGGCAGTTGGTATCGGTTCGGGAAATGTGTGGATAACCTTCGCCGTGGGAATTATTGTAATGCTGGCGGCGGGGCTGATGTTCAGGATAGGTTTAAGGCGATATGAGAGTGCGGGAAATTGATTGAGAGGCTTAAAATGATAAGAGTAAATGATTTACATAAGGAATATCACGTTGTGAAAAAGGGTCAGGGACTCAGCGGTGCGGTAAAGGGGCTTTTTAAGTCGGAAAAGCTGACCGTAAATGCCGTAAACGGGCTGAATTTCCACATTAATGAGGGCGAGATAGTGGGCTTTATCGGTCCGAACGGTTCGGGAAAAAGCACCACTATCAAGATGATGACGGGAATCCTCACTCCCACAAGCGGCGAAGTCCTAATAAACGGACAGAACATCACCAAGCACCGAAAAGAGGCGGTTCGGGACATCGGCGTCGTGTTCGGTCAGCGGACGCAGCTTAACTGGGATCTGCGGCTTGAAGAAAGCTTTGAGCTGCTGCGGCACATTTACAGGATTGACAAAAAGCAGTACAGCGAAACTCTGGAAGTTATGGACGAAATTCTCGGCATTGGGGAGATACTTTCAAAGCCTGTCCGACAGATGTCGCTGGGACAGCGTATGAAGGGCGATCTGGCGGCGTCTATGCTCCATTCGCCGAAGGTGCTGTTCCTTGACGAGCCGACTATCGGGCTGGACGTGGGCACGAAATATTCTCTGAGAAAATTCATCAAGGAGATAAACAGGCTGCGAAAAACCACCGTTATCCTTACGACCCACGATCTTGGGGACATTCAGCAGCTGTGCGAGCGGATAATCATCATCAACAGCGGAGTTATTATGGAGGACGGAAATCTGTCCGAGATAGTCGAGCGAATTGCGCCTTACCGCACTTTGAAGGTGGAGTTTTACGACAGTGACATTCCGAAGCACGAGCGGGCGGAGCTTATCTCCGAGGATAACAATGTGGCGTGTTACAAATTTTTCAAGTCAGAACTGACCGCTGCCGAGCTTATCCGTGACCTGTCCGGGGAAAAGGCAATAAAGGATATTTCCATTGAAGAAGCGGGCATTGATGATATTATCAGAATAGCTTACGGCATAAAGAATGTTGAATAGTTAAAAATGCTGCGGGTTTATTATTCATTGACCTGTGGCATTTTTGTATATTTTCGCTGACGTGACAGATAATAACCGCAAACCACAAAACTCAGAAAGGAATGGTAAACTATGGAATTTCTTGATCTTGCGGGGACTGCGCTGCTGTCGGTCATCGTCATATTTATTCTTACAAAGCTTATGGGAAACAAGCAGCTATCCCAGATAAATATGTTTGACTACATTATCGGCATTACTATCGGTTCTATCGCCGCCGAAATGGCTACCGAGATCGACGGTGATATGTGGAAACCGCTG
Organism: Oscillospiraceae bacterium; assembly: GCA_017828975.1. Classification (GTDB taxonomy): domain Bacteria; phylum Bacillota; class Clostridia; order Oscillospirales; family Ruminococcaceae; genus UMGS1889. Next base: position 79,578 of record JAGAJN010000023.1, read on the forward strand.
ACGGCAATGGCGGTCTATGCGGCGGTTTCCATACTGACCACATTCATCGGGATAAAGTCGGTGAAATTTCGTAAATTTGTCTACGGAAAAACCGTTATCCTGTACGACAACGGCAAGCTTTTCGGGGACAATCTGCGCAAGGCGGGCATCGACCTGAACGAGTTCCTTATGCAGTGCCGAAATGCGGGATATTTTGACCTGTCCGAGATAAAAACCGCAATTCAGGAAACCAACGGTCACATAAGCTTCCTGCCTGCGTCGGACAGCCGTCCCGTTACACCGAAGGACATACACATCAAGACAAAGGAAAGCAGCATTTCCCCCAATGTCATAATCGACGGAAAGATCATCAGCGAGGCTCTCCGCAACACGGGAAACAACGAGGTGTGGCTGAGAAACAAGCTGTCCGAACACGGCATAAAGGACGTTGGGGACGTGTTTCTCGGCGTTTGCGTCAACGGCAATGAGCTGCAGGTTTTCCGCCGTGACGGAGGGGGACATAGAGAGGTTTTTGAGTAAGTTTCTGACAGAAAAAAGTTGCAAAAATTATATTATGCAAACTGCACAACAACTTTCAACAAGTGTGTTGCTTCAAACGAATTTTTCAATATCTAAATTAATTCATTTGAAACTACTAGACAAAACAAAAATATTGGAATATAATTATTTACAAAGAGTGATGGATTTAAACGGTTTCGTTTATTGAAACCTGACAGCATTGACGGATTTGTTCTTGGATATGTCATAATCGGTCGGATTGCACAACATTTTGGGAGCGAGGTGTTTGCCGTGGATAAAAACAGAGATATGAAGCGCAGGCTTATGCTTTCGGTGAGCGCTTTTGCATTTTCGGTCACTATGCTGACCACAGGCGCCCAGGCCGCTCATACAGGTGACGCAGAGCTTACAAACATTATGAACATCGCAGGAAGTGCATATTCATCACAGCTTTCCCAGAATAAAAAGGTAGAAAACGGCGAAGAATCTGCCGAATATGAGGAGTATAAAAAGAAGCTTCAGGAGGAGATATTCCGTATTGTCGGTTCCAGATATTCTCAGATATTCGGTATGGCTGCGAATTTTGCCGTTTTTGTTGAGGATAATTTTGAGCCTGAGGGTTCCTACTGTGACGGCAGGATAGCTGTCGGCGGAAATTTCATCAACAGGGCTATCGGCACGGATTATCTTGCGGGAAAATCTGCGGAAAAGACGGGTACTCTCTCCGGAATTATTGCGGGAAAGGCTATCGGTCTTGACACAAGCAGTTCTGACAGGCTTTATGTTGTCGGCGGGGGAACATTTAATTCAAATGCCGTCGAGAATAAGGAAATTTACAGCAACGTAAGCGACTATATAGATTTTGAGGACGAATTTTTGTATTTGAGAGCGTCGGCAACGCTTCTTGCGGAGCTGGGACCTATGGACGAGGACGGTTATCCCGCTTCTTCGCCCTACATAAACAATGGCTGGAGCCTTGAATTTGTCGGTGAGGATCCGAATTTGAATGTGTTCACCGTTTCGGCGGCTGAATTCAACGAGTATGTCCAGTATGCGGGACTTGTGTTTACAGTGCCCAAAAATTCGGCGGTCATACTGAATATCTACGGTTCGGACGACCTTGATCTGTCACCGTCCTTCATTAGGTATGCAGGCAAGCAGATCGACCGTACAAACACAGGCGCAGCTGCGAATATTCTCATAAATATCCTCGATGCGGAGAATGTTACCACTAACGGCGTTAAGGCTACCATTCTTGCGCCCAATTCCAACATAAAGGCGACTGCTAATCACCATCAGGAGGGTCAGGTGGTTGCTCATTCTCTGAAGGGTGATCTGAAGATCGGTACAACGCTTTTCTCGCTGGACGCTTCGAGAACCATCGAAAACACTATCTCAAACCGCAGCGGAGTGCATAAGCAGAATTCAGACCCGTGGCTTGACAGAGTGAACGCATTTCTCGGAATTGCTCCCGAGCCCGTTCCCGAGCCGGTCAAGGAGGAAGCTCCCGCAGCGGTTGAAGAAGCTGCGTCCGAGCCCAAGGATTACGGCGGAATGTTTGAGGCGCTTATGGCGGCATTGTCTGCGGCGGCTGTTCTCGGCTTTGCGGAAGACGGTCACAGCAGAAAGACTTTTGCGCATTACGCATAAAAATCAGCGTCGGAGCATTGCTTCGGCGCTTTTTCTTGGGATTTTACGGAGGACATATGAGGATACTTATTGCAGGAGTAAAGGGCGTAAAAAGCGCATCTCACAAAACGCTGAATACCATCACAAACGATGTAGAAAAGCTGGTTGCAATACCTGACAGGCTCACCATTGCCGATGAGATCACGGCAGCTGTCAGGGAGAACAGGGCAGATTTTTATCTGCTTCTCTGCGATAAATACGGTCTGACGGACAAGGTTGGCGTGGAGATCGCTGCAAATCTTGATGACGGAAGTATGCTTACCACCGATTTTGACTGCTCATATGTGGTGGATTTCTTCAAGTCAAGGGGATTCGGCGCATATCTTTCGTCCAATGCGGGGGTGACATACGGAAACCTGATGTATTCGGCGGCATTATCCGAGCTGGAACGTCAGGGGAAACCCGCCGCTGCCCTGCTTTTGCATATCCCGAGGATAGACCGAATATCCAGCAAGCGCAAGTTTGTAGGTATTCTGGAGGCTTTTATTGAGCATATCCAACGGAAGGGCAAGGGATAATTTCATAAGTAAACGGCTGCTTTCTCTCGTGATGGAGAGAAGGCAGCCGTTTTTGTTAATGAATAATGGTATTCCGGAAAATCACACGGGAACGATACTCAGCAGAACGCCCGCTGCAACTGCAGAACCGATAACGCCTGCAACGTTGGGACCAAGTGCGTGCATAAGCAGGAAGTTGGAGGGATTGTACTGCGCTCCGACCTTCTGCGAAACTCTTGCAGCCATAGGAACTGCGGAAACACCCGCCGAACCGATAAGGGGATTTACCTTGCCCTTTGTTGCCCAGCACATGATCTTTCCGAACAGAACGCCCGATGCAGTACCTACGCAGAATGCCACAACGCCCAATGCAAGTACCATCAGGAACTTTGCGTTGATGATGTTTGCTGCGGTAGTGGTCGCACCAACGGAAATGCCGAGGAAGATAGTAATGATGTTCATCAGCTCGTTCTGAGCGGTCTTGCAAAGACGGTCAACAACACCGCTTTCCTTGAAGAGGTTGCCCAGCATAAGCATGCCGACCAGCGGAGCAGCCGAGGGGATAAGCAGGGAGATTACGACAGTTACAACGATGGGGAAGATAATCTTCTCGGTCTTGGAAACCTCGCGGAGCTGTGTCATAACGATCTTGCGCTCCTTGTCGGTGGTGAGAAGCTTCATAATAGGCGGCTGAATGATGGGAACCAGTGCCATATAGGTGTAAGCGGCAAGCGCAATGTTTCCGACATCGATCTCAAATGCGACACCGTCGGGAGATGCGCCCGCAGCCAGCAGACGGCTTGAAACGTAGATAGCCGTAGGACCGTCAGCACCGCCGATGATAGCGATAGAACCTGCCTCCTGAGCAGTAAAGCCCATAGCGGCAGCACCGATAAATGTCAGGAAGATACCTGCCTGTGCGGCGGCACCCAGCAGGAAGCTTTTGGGATTGGCGATCAGCGGACCGAAGTCGGTCATACAGCCGATGCCGAGGAAGATAAGCGGGGGATATATCTGTAACTTAACGCCCAGATAGAGCAGGTCAAGAAGTCCGCCCTCGTGCAATATCCGCCCGAAGTCAAGCTCCTTTCCTCCGCTGATGTCAAACAGCTCGGGGTGATACATATCGGCGCCCGGCAGATTTGTAAGCAGCATACCAAATGCGATAGGCAGGAGGAGCAGAGGCTCAAACCCCTTCTTTATCGCAAGAAACATAAACACAAAGGAGATGAGTATCATCAGCCCCGACTGCCAAGTCATATTGGCAAAGCCCGACTGCGACCATAATTCTCCGATGGTACTCAGAAAACCGTCCAACATAAATAATATCTGACCTTTCCTTAGAATTTAAAAGCCGCAGCAGACATCAGAAGCTGCTTGTCATTTCGGAACGTGCGGCAGCACCCCATGCGTTTCTTCTCGGTGCGGAACGCTTTACGCTCTTGATGGCATAAACGGTACCGTCAGCCTCTGCCATTGCAGCAACAGCAGCTGCGATAACTGCGATAACCTCGTCGTCATCGGCTGATGATGAAACGGGTGCAGTTGCGGGGGTGGGTTTTGCGGGTTTTGCGGCGGGGACGGGCTTAGCGTCCTTCTTTGAGGTTTTCAACGCTTCAAAGATCTTGCCCATAATTGTTATAGCCGCAATAAGAAGAACAAGTCCCAGAAATACCACGACCAGTCCAGTCAGAACGACCGTGAAGACATAGCTCCAATCCATTTGCACGGATAAAACATCTCCTTTTTGTGTAATAAGCCGAATTCCGACATATTACAATCATTATCCAAATTATTATACCTTATTTTTGACAAAAAAGCAATATAGAATTTTATAATTATTATTCAAACTTTTTATGAATGTTATCCAAAAGGCAATCAGAAAAAAATTTTTACAGATTTTTCGGATAAAGTGCTTCAAAACCATATTACCATATGTTAAAATATCTTTCGTATGAAAATTTCAACGGGAGGTATCCATATGGAAAATGAAGCAGTAGTAAAAATCGAAGAAAATATCTCTGACGGAGTGGATTTTCTGTCCAAGATATGGGACAGTATCCTTCACTTTCTTCCGACGCTGATATTTGCTCTTGTGGTTTACATAGTTTGCGCTATTGTGATGAAAGTGGTTATGAAGCTGGTGGACAAGGGCGGCGAGTCGGGGAAGATAGAAAAGACCATCTACCGTTTCCTGCGTTCGCTGATAAGCATTGCCATGAAGTGCATTACTGTGATAACGGTGCTTTCGGTGCTGGGAGTGCCTATGACGTCCATTATTGCGGTGATAACCACAGCGGGCGTTGCTATCGGTCTTGCGCTGAAGGACAGCCTTGGAAATATTGCGGGCGGATTCCTCATTATGATAACAAAGCCCTTTAAGATAGGAGATTATGTGTCCTTCGGCGGCGTTGAGGGAACTGTTGAAGAGATAGGCATTGTTGGAACTGCAATCAAAACTGTTGACAACAAGGTCATTCATTGTCCCAACGGCTCGGTGTCCACATCTACCGTGACCAATTTCAGCGAGAAGGCTACAAGGCGTGTTGACATCAATTTCAGCATTGACTACGAGGACGATTTCAGAAAGGCTGAGGAGATAATCGGCGAGGTGATTTCCGCTCACAGACTTATCCTCGACGACCCCGCACCTACTGTAAGAGTGGTGAGCCACGCAGACAGCGCTATTGTTCTTACCACCAGGGCATGGGTAAAGACGGAAAATTACTGGGACGTTTACTTTGACCTGATGGAGCAGGTCAAGGAGGCGTTTGACAAGAACGGTATCTCCATTCCCTTTAACAAGCTAGATGTTAATGTCAGAAATCACGAAAAATAATTATTTGCGCTAAATCAAAGGCGGTCTGACCGAACAAATATCGGTCAGACCGCTTGATTTTTATATGTGATTATTTAGCGTCAACCAGCGCAGCCATATCGTAAAGCCCCGGCTTCTGCCCGCTGAGGAAAACAGCGGCATTTACCGCACCTACCGCAAACACCTGCTTTGAAGCAGCCTGATGGGACAGGGTGATTACCTCGTCACGTCCCGCAAAAATAATGTCGTGTTCGCCAACGATAGTGCCGCCTCTGATGGAGTGCATGCCTATTTCGTTATGCTCTCTCTTTTTGCGCATGGAGTGGCGGTCGTAGATGTACTGATACTTATTGTCGAGAGTTTCGTTGATGGAGTTTGCAAGCATAATAGCTGTTCCGCTGGGAGCGTCTATCTTCTGATTGTGGTGCTTCTCAACTATCTCAATATCAAACTGATCTCCCAGAATTGAAGCCGCAGTTTTTGCCAGCTTGCAAAGCAGATTTATTCCCAGCGACATATTGAACGTAAAGAACACGGGGATCTGCTCGGAAGCCTTTTTGATCTTCTCTATCTGCTCGGGGGAATAGCCTGTTGTTGCGAAAACCACAGCTGTTCCCGTGGAAAGACCATATTCCAGCAGTCCGTCCAGAGAAGCGGGGTGGGAGAAGTCGATAATAACATCGGGCTTTGCGGAAAGCTCACGGGGATTTGCCACAATGGGGAAATCCGCATAAGGCTCGGTATTGATGTCGATACCGCCAACCACCTTGCAGTCGCTGCGTTCGGAAATAACAGAATTGATAACTCTGCCCATTTTTCCGTTTGCGCCGCAGATAACAATATTAACCATTTTTATCGTCCTTTCGGGAAATTACTTGATAAGTCCCAGCTTTTCCATAGAAGCCCTGAGAGTTGCCTTGTTAGCGTCGGTCATTTCCATAAGGGGCATTCTGAGAGTACCTGCGTTCATTCCGCAGAGGTTCATAGCTTCCTTAACGGGAATGGGGTTAACGTCGATGAACAGGTTGTTGATAAATTCCAGCAGGCTGATCTGCAGCTTCTGAGCCTCGGCAAAGTTGTTGTCAAGGCAGAACTTACACATATCATGAGTTTCCCTGGGCATAACGTTGGAAAGCACGGAAATAACGCCCTTTCCGCCCAGGGACATAATGGGAACTATCATATCATCGTTGCCGCTGTAAATGTCGATCTTGTCGCCGCATGCGGCAGCCAGCTTTGCCACATAGCCGATATTTCCGCTTGCTTCCTTTACTGCGCAGATATTCTTGTGTTCTGCAAGAGTCTTGATGGTGTCAACAGCCATGTTAACGCCTGTTCTGCCGGGGATATTGTAAAGGATAATGGGGATATTTACTGCATCTGCAATAGCGGTGAAGTGCGCAACAAGTCCTCTCTGGGACGCCTTGTTATAGTATGGGGTAACTACCAGCAGAGCATCAACGCCTGCTGCTTCCGCTTCCTTGGAAAGAGCAACTGCGTAAGCGGTGTCGTTGCTGCCCGTGCCTGCAATAACGGGAACTCGCTTTGCGGTCCTCTTTACGCAGTAGCGGATACATTCGATATGCTCTTCATCGGTCATTGTGGACGCTTCGCCCGTTGTTCCGCAGACGATGATAGCGTCGGTGCCGTTTTCTATCTGATAGTCAATGTTCTTTCCGAACTGTTCAAAGTTAATGGAACCGTCAGCGTTCATAGGAGTTACGATAGCAACGCCTGCGCCTGTAAAAATAGTATTCTTCATAAAAATCGATCCTTTCAAAGCGAATGATTCAGTTCATTTCGATCGTATAGGTAAGCCAGCTGTCGGGGGCGTATTTTCCGCCTATTTTATTGTAAAAGCATCTTGCGGAATGGTTCCAGTCGAGGCATTTCCATTCCAGACGGGCGCAGCCTTTTTCCTTTGCGGTCAGCTTTGCGGCATCAAAGAAGAGTTCGCCGATTCCGTTTCTGCGATATTCTTCGTCTATGAAAATATCCTCGATATACATTACCCGTTTGCCCGAAAATGTAGCTATCTTATAGAAATAATATGTCATTATCCCAACGGGAATGCCGTCCTGCTCGGCAATAGTTACCGACAGACCGTTTTCCTCGTTCATAAGCCTTGTGAGGGCTTCGGGGGTGATGTTGCAGACGTCGCCTAACTTTTCGTATTCCGCAAGCTTTTTCAGATAGCCGACAATAAGTGCGGCATCAGCGTCCGTACCTTTTCTGAGTGTAATGCTCATCAGTCAAAATAGCCCTTTGCAGCCAGCAGCTCAGCCATCAGAACAGCGCCGCCTGCTGCACCTCTCAGGGTGTTGTGGGAAAGACCGACAAACTTGTAATCAAACAGAGTATCTTCTCTCAGACGGCCTGCGGAAACTGCCATACCGTTCTCGATATTTCTGTCAAGCTTAGCCTGAGGACGGTTATCCTCCTCGAAATAGTGGATAAACTGCTTGGGAGCGGAGGGCAGCTGCAGCTCCTGAGGAACGCCGCTGAAGCTTTCCCATGCCTTGATGATCTGCTCCTTGGTGGGCTTCTTCTTGAATGTTACGTAAACAGCAGCCGTGTGTCCGTCGGAAACGGGAACTCTCAGGCACTGTGCGGTGATAACAGGCTCTGTTGCATTGACGATCTTTCCGCCCTCGACCTTGCCCCAGATCTTCAGAGGCTCCTGCTCGGACTTCTCTTCCTCGCCGCCGATATAGGGGATAACGTTGTCAACTATCTCAGGCATTGTTTCAAAGGTCTTGCCTGCGCCGCTGATAGCCTGATATGTACATACAACAGCCTTTTCAACGCCGAATTCCTTCATCAGGGGGTGGAACAGGGGAACATAGCTCTGGAGTGAGCAGTTGGACTTAACTGCGATAAAGCCTCTCTTTGTGCCAAGCCTTTCTCTCTGGGACTTGATCACCTCGATATGCTCGGGGTTCAGCTCGGGGACTACCATGGGAACGTCGGGAGTTCCTCTGTGTGCGGAGTTATTGGAAACAACGGGGCACTCAGCCTTTGCGTAAGCTTCCTCGAGAGCCTTTATCTCGTCCTTCTTCATATTGACAGCGCAGAAAACGAAGTCAACGGAGGAGGAGATCTTCTCAATGTCGGCTGTTGCGTCCATTACTATCATATCCTTGAGATTTTCGGGGATAGGGGAGGTCATAGCCCACTTGTTGCCGATAGCGTCCTCAAGCCTTTTGCCTGCGGAACGTGCGGAGGCTGCAACTACCTCTACCTTAAACCAGGGGTGATTTGCAAGGAGCAGGCAGAATCTCTGTCCTACCATACCCGTTGCGCCGATGATACCAACCTTATACTGCTTCATTTCGATCATTTCTCCTTTTGGCATTTTGCCTTAAAATTATTGAATCAAATAAAAAACCGACGGAAAATTACTTTCAGTCGGTCATCATACAATTCAAAGAAATATTGACATATGGATTATTATAGTGTATAATAATATGTCGATAGCTCTCCATCAAACACCGAGTATAACTTCGGCGGAAGTATGATGACAATTGCATATCTCTTAAATATGCAACCAGAATTACGGCTTGCCTGACCGTATCCTTCGGCGATATTGCCTTTCACTCCCGCTTTGACGGCTTGGCTGCCTGTTCGGGGTTACTTTTCGTTATCGCACCTCTATCTGATTAAGGGTATAGTATCATATTTTTTTCGGATTGTCAAGAGGTAAATCAATATTTTTCAAATTTTTTTATTGAGTAATATTTTACATAAATAAATTTAAGGAATAAGAGGAAAACAGAATGAAAAAATCGGATTTTTACTATGATCTGCCCGAGGAGCTGATAGCTCAGACTCCCGTTGAACCGAGAAATGCGTCACGGCTGATGTGCGTTGACCGAAAAAGCGGTGAGATAACGCACTCACATTTTTATAATCTATGCGAAAAGCTTAAAAAAGGTGACCTGCTGGTGCTGAATGATTCGAGAGTTCTGCCCGCCCGTCTTTACGGCGAAAAGGAAGGGACAGGCTCGTTTATCGAGTTCCTTTTGCTGGAGCAGAAGGGGGACAAGCTTTGGGAGATACTTGTTCGTCCCGGCAAAAAAGCAAGGCCCGGGACACGGTTTTCCTTTGGCGGCGGGAAACTTCGTGCGGAGATAATCGACACGGTTGAAGGCGGAAACCGTTTGGCGAAATTTGAGTGCGAGGGGAATTTCTTTGCCGTTCTGGAGGAGATAGGTCAGATGCCCCTGCCGCCGTATATTACCGAAAAGCTGGAGAACCGTGAGCGTTATCAAACGGTCTATTCAAAGGAGCTTGGCTCTGCCGCTGCGCCTACTGCGGGTCTGCATTTCACTCCCGAGATGCTGGACGAAATTCGTGCAATGGGCGTGAACATTGCCTATGTTACGCTGCACGTCGGGCTGGGCACATTCCGTCCCGTTAAGGAGGACAATGTTCTCGACCATAAAATGCACAGTGAGCACTATTGGCTGCCCGCCGAAACTGCGGAGCTTATCAACAAGACCAAGGCGGAGGGCGGACGTGTCATCGCCGTCGGAACGACCTCCTGCCGTACTCTGGAAAGCGTCGGGACGTTCTTCGGGGAAATTTCCGAACGGAGCGGGTACACGGACATTTTCATCTATCCCGGCTACGAGTTCAAGGTCATAGACGGGCTTATCACCAATTTCCATCTGCCCGAAAGCACCCTTATTATGCTGGTTTCCGCATTTATGGGATATGAGAATACCATGAATGCGTACAAGGTCGCTGTTGAGGAGCGGTACAGATTTTTCAGCTTCGGAGATGCTATGTTTATCGGCTGACGACTACAAAATCTCCGGAAGCTATTGAAAAATTCTGTCGGATATGATATAATAACTTAAAGCGTTAAAGCAAATATATCGGAGGCGTTTGCAATGATAATTACTGTTGTTGGACTGGGACTGATAGGCGGTTCGCTGGCGAAAACCATAAAAAAACACACCGACCACACCGTTTACGGCGTTGATATAGACAAGGAAACCATTAATATGGCTGTTTCCCAAGGGGCGATAGACAGCGAAACGGACGACCTAGGTCTGGCTGATATTACCATAGTTGCTCTCTATCCCGTGGGAACTATCGACTACATAAGGGAGAATGCTTCACGGTTCAAGAAGGGCAGTATCGTCATCGACACTTGCGGCATAAAAAAGGCGATAACCGATGGTGTCAGCGAGATCCTTGCGGAAAACGGCGTTACCTTTATTGGCGTTCACCCTATGGCGGGACGGGAATTTTCGGGCTTTGCCTATGCTTTGGACAATCTTTTCGACAATGCAAGCTTTATTATCACGCCGACGGAGTTTGTTTCCGAAGCAAAGCTTAATTTCCTGACGGATTTTGCATATTCTATCGGATTTAAGAAGGTAGTTACCGCAACGCCCAAGGAGCATGACGAGATCATTGCGTTCACCAGCCAGCTTGCGCACGTTGTTTCCAACGGTTACATAAAAAGCCCCACACACCTGAAGCAGCTCGGGTTCAGCGCAGGCAGCTTTCAGGACCTCACAAGAGTTGCAAAGCTCAATGAGGATATGTGGACGCCGCTTTTTCTTATGAACAAGGAGCCGCTTTGCTTTGAGATAAACAATCTTATCGACCGTCTGACCGAGTATCGGGACGCTATCCAAAATGATGATGCGGACACACTTCGTCAGCTGCTTCGTGACGGACGTATCCTTAAAGAGAATACTAAGGTGCTTTGATTTTACCTAACAGTTGTTAGGTAGATTTCCAAAATAAAAAACGTGTGAAGGGGCGGCATGCTTTACTCATTTCGATGTTTACAGAACGAAATGACAAAGTGTCGCCCCTCTCACACGTTTTATTTTTTAGAAAAATTAACGGTACCGAGCGACAAGCTTTGTTCATTTCACTATTTATCGAACGAAATGACAAAGGGGTCGCCCCTTCACAGGTTTTTATTTTTTATGAGATGAAAGATAAGTCGGACGGAACCACTTTTCATACATAATAGCAACCGAACCAAGGGTGTAGTCATACATAAGGAACATAAAATTTGCCAGCGCAAGAAGCCCCGGGATAAGATATTTCCCAAGAAAATCAAAGTCCGACCACATATCGTAAATGCCAAAAAGATTTGCGATTATCCAGTAGCAGAGCACCACGGGGACGTTAAAGCAGACAAGCTTGACTATCCAGCGTATGGGAGCGGGTCTGAGCTTGTCCAGCAGACCTTTTATCACGGGATAGTACCCGAAAAACATTATGAAAAGCATGGTCGATTCGTAGGAGGGAGTCATAAACAGGCATAGCACCGACACGGCTGCGTAGGTGACAAGCGCCCATTTTCGGTTAGCTTCCTCCGCAACAACGCCGATCAACATTCCCGTGAACATGGGTACGACTATGGAAAACGGCGGGAAAATAGCGGTCAGAAACATCATCAGCAGGCAGAGAGATGCCACTACTCCGCCCAATGAAATTTTGTAGCTTTTTCTTCCCATCTTCTCGCCTCCCGTCTGATTAATATTTATAGTATAGCACACTTTTTCTGCAATGTCAAACTGTAAATATTTGCATGAAAAGTTGTCGAAACAATAAGAAAGGCGATTAATTTAGTCGATTTGTATCAGCATAGTCTGTGAAATTATTTAAAATAGCTATATCTGTATAATATACCCGATATATAAAATATACATTACACATTTTCAAAAAATATGGTATAATATAGATAAAGGTTAGGGACAAATGTTGAAATTATTAGACATAGTACACAAAACCTTTTCTGTTAATTATGACGATCATCTCCTTTTTCGGAACAGATACATAATTTACGCTTTCTTTCCTTTTACAAAAAATCTGTTCTCGTTTGTTCGGGAGCAGATTTTTTGTTTCTGAATTTTGATTGTCAACATTAAAAATAGTTTCTCTGAAAATGCTAATTAGAATTGGAGGAAGCACTTCGGTGCAATAAATTATGAAGTCAATAAAGTCAAAAATCACTGTTTCTATCGTGCTTGTGTCGGTCATTTCTCTGATGATGCTCGGATTTATCAATCTGAGCCTGACCTATGGGAACACAATGCAGAGCATCGAAACCGATCTGGGGACTATCGTACAGGTAGCTTCCGAACGTGTGGAATGGGAAATCCAAGCGTTCAAGAATTTGTCATCGGAGGCGGGAGGAATTGCTGCATTGTCCGATCCGAATGTTTCCGCCGAAGAAAAGAAAGAGATACTGGCTATGAAGGCGCAGGTCTACAACTGTCAGCGTGGAAATCTTATTGATGCGAACGGTCAGGGCATCGACGGAAATACATACAGCGACAGAGAATATTTTGTCGAGGCAATGAAGGGCAATGTTTCCGTTTCCGAGCCGCTTGTTTCAAAAATAACGGGAAAGATAACCATAATCGTCGGGGCACCTCTCTGGAAGGACGGCATTGTGGGCAGCGAGCCTGTGGGCTGTGTTTATTTCGTGCCTAACGAGGAATTTCTCAACGATATTATGAGAAGCATCAAGATAAGCGACAGCTGCCGCTCCTATATGATAGACAAAGAGGGAAATACCATTGCCGATCTTGACGGTGAAACTATTCTGAACGGCGAAAACATTACCGAGTCTGCCGCCGAGGACAAGTCGCTGGCTGCTCTTTCGGACATTCACGGAAAAATGATCTCGGGCGAAACCGGCTTCGATGTGTACAGCGATGACAGCGGAAGAACGCTTATTGCATATGCTCCCGTTGGCGGCACAGACGGCTGGAGCCTTGCAATATCCGCAAATTCAAAGGATTTCACAGGTCAGATGATAAAAACTCTCATTATCTGCGGGATTGTGATAGCTGCGGCTGCTGCTGCTTCCGTGATAGTTGCGTTTGCTGTGGGCGGCAGGATAGGCACTCCCATCAGGCTTTGCACCGACCGTCTTAAAATGATAGCAGAGGGCGATCTGACAACTCCCGCACCGATCGTTAATAACAATGATGAAACAGGAGTTCTCAGCAAGACTACCGGTGTTATCATCTCCGACCTTAACAAGATGATAGGCGATACAGATCACGTTCTTATGGAAATGGCAGATGGAAATTTCGTTGTGAATTCGGAATGTCCCGAGGTGTATAACGGCGATTACAGCGGACTGCACACATCTATGGAAAATATCAACCACCGTCTGAGCGACACGCTGAATAAGATCAATGTGGCTGCGGATCAGGTTTCCACAGGTGCGGATCAGGTTGCGGACGGTGCTCAGGCGCTGTCCTTGGGTGCGACCACTCAGGCAAGCTCTATCGAGGAGCTGGCTGCGACCATGGGGGATATGTCCGCACATATTTCCAAAAACTCCGAGCGCTGCGACAGCGCAAGAGCTGGTATGAAGAATGCGGCTGACGGTATGAATGCGGCAAACGAGCGTATGCACACGCTTATCGGTGCGATGGAAAATATCAATACAGCCTCCGACAAGATCGGAAATATCATCAAGACTATCGAGGATATTGCGTTCCAGACAAATATACTTGCCCTCAATGCGGCAGTTGAAGCCGCAAGAGCGGGCGAGGCGGGAAAGGGCTTCGCTGTTGTTGCGGACGAGGTAAGAAATCTTGCGGGCAAGTCTGCGGAAGCTGCGGGCGAAACCACCAAGCTTATTCAGGATTCTATCCTTGCTGTTCAGAACGGAAATGCCGTTGCTGCGGAAACTGCCGAGCTTATGAACAAGGCTGCGGAAGCGTCGGAAGATGTCAGGACGATTGTTGACAGCATTGCCGAGGCTAGCAAAATACAGTCTGACGAGGCTTATCAGATAGTGCAGAGCATTGAGCAGATCTCTCAGGTCACTCAGACGAACTCTGCGACTGCCGAGGAAAGCGCCGCCGCCAGCGAGGAGCTGTCCGGTCAGGCGAATATGCTCAAGGAGCTTATTTCGGCGTTCAAGCTCAGGGAAATGCGATACTGATAAAAACCGTGCCTTTCTCCGACAAATTCGGGGAAAGGCACTTTTTATACTTTTGCTATCGGGTGACGGATAACGGTTTTCAGCCGTTCGGGGGCGCATTTTCTTGGGTCGGAGAGATATATTTCGTGGTGCAGACGGGTTTCCGAGAAATCCTCGGCATAACCGTTTTTCTCGGCAAAGCTGCGCATCTTTTCGACGGTTTCAGGCTCATCGTCATATGGTCCTCTGTGCATTATCTGCACGCACAAGCCTTCGGTAAACCGCATAAGCTTCGCCTTGGACAGGTTAAGGTGAGGTTTTTTCTTTGCAAGGGCGGCTTTGGCAGATTCAAAAACATCTTCGGTGACAAATTCGGGCTGGCGTATCATGGACGTCCAGATGAAGCTGTCCTTTCGGGTAAAATCAATGCCGCAAACGCCCTCCTGCCGCCACAGCCCTTCCAATGGGGGAACGACATATTCAAAGTAACCCTCGGGCTGAGTGCCGTTCATTTTGGACATTTTTACGGTGAAGGACAGACCGTAGAGTATCTCCATTGCCTCCTTGTAATCGGGGCAGGTGTTGGGATTGCCCATGCCGTCCACGGCGAAAAATATCATCTCGGGAACGTCGATTATTGTTGGTTTTGCGGGCGGCTGATAGAGGTCTTTGAACTGTTTTTTATAGTCAAGCTTTTCCATTTGAATTATCCTTTCAGGGCGTATTTTGCCTTTCTCAATGTGTCCTTTATATCGGACATATAGATCGTGTAACGGACGTTCAGAGAACGTGTTTTGTACATTTTTGCGAATGAATAGATGAAGTCTGCGGTCATTGCGGTTCCCAGAATAAGGGCGATCATCTGCACAGCGTCGGCATCAAAGGATACTATAAATTCCATCAGCCGAGGAAAGCACCTGCCCATAAATATGGTGATTATCATCGCAAAGCCCAGGCTCGTGGGGACGGAGGTGTATTTGGTGATGTGCAGGGGTAGGCTTTCGTAGTTCCAGTATTCAAAGCCGAAGATGTGTTCAACGGTTTTTCCCAGCAGTATCTCACCGATGCTGACTATCACCGCCGACAGCAGGAAATAGGTTATATACTGCGATCTCAGGGACATTTTTGGCGGAATGATAATGTGCAGCTCCTCGGGAGTGCCGATAACAGCGTAAATTCCCGTGACCAGCAGACCGTATCCCAGCAGGAAGGGGAGCGTCATATTTCGGTTGTCCATATAGCCCTTGCGAAGTGCCAGCCAGATGTTTTCCAGGGCAAATCCCAGAAAGGATATGACTGCCGCAGCCAGCGTCAGCGAGTAAATATCATATTGACCTATCATCATAAAAATTCTTCTTTCCTATTGACTGTTATTTGAATATGTGATAAAATATGTATATGTTACAATTATAACGCCGTTACATTTGTAACACCTATATATTAGCACACAAATTCCTAAAAATCAATAGTTTTTCCCTCGGCTGTTACGGATAAGCAAAAACTGTAACATCAAGGGGCTTATTGCACGAAGGAGATAGGAAAATGGAAAATGATACAGCTCGGGACGTGCTGAGAGCGTCCAACGAAGAGTCAAACAGGATAACAAGGGAATGTATACAGACGGCGCTTGTGGAGCTTATTGCAGTCAAGCCATTTGACAAGATAACGGTAACGGAGCTTGTGAAGCGTTCGGGCGTGTCGAGAATGTCCTTTTACAGGAACTACAAGACTAAGGAGGACGTTATCGCAGACATTTGCGCCGACCTTGAAAGACAGCTTTCGGAAAGCCTTGCGGGAAAGACTGCCGAAACCGACGCAAAGCAGTGGTTCACGGGCTTTTTCGGCAAGGTAAGGACCTACGAAAAGGAGGTCGCACTGCTTTTTGGCGCAAATATGCCGCAAAGTATGTCCTTTAAGCTGCTGTGCTCCGTTATCGACGTTCTGATGGAGCTTTCGGGCGGTGAGGACGAGTATATGATATGCGCCTGGGTGGGTGCGCTGACCGGGATAGTATTTCGCTGGCTGTCGGGCGGAATGAAGGAATCTCCCGAGGAAATGGCTGAGCTTTGTTTGTCCATGACAGGCAAGACATCGGGGCTCTGAGAAGCTTATTTCTTGCCGCTTTCGATGAATTCTATCAGCTTTTCGACATCATCGAAATCGTCATAATCTCCGATAATTCCGCTGCGATGGTAGACAACGCCGTTTTTCTCGTTCCGTTCAAGGCAGTCGATAAGGTGCGGTATGCCGTATCTTCTTGAAAATTCTGTGAATGCCAGGGGCTTTATCTTGCCGAGAAGTCCCTTGCGGCAGTCGGTCTCGATGCAGTCGGAGCAGGCGGAAATGCCCTTTTCAAGGGAGCATTTTCGGTTTTCGCACCAAGAGGCATCATGGCAACCGTCGGAATGGCAGCTCTCGCAGCTTTCGTTTTCCGAGCAAAGGCAGCAGGCAAGTCCGCAGCGGGCTATTCCGAGTTCTCTTTTCATTATTTCCACTCCTTCCGATAGGTTTTGTTCTTGAAATCCCAATATTCCATATAGGGCATTGTAAGCTCATAGTCCCACAGATAGACAAGGGTTGGTGTGATCTCCAGCAGACATTCTGTTGGGATAGATGACCATCTTTCGGCGGCTGAGGGGAAATGCTCTTTCATGACGTTCATAAATAAAGCGTGTTCGGTGGGTTTACCTATATTTCGGCAGATGCCCTCTATGGAGAAATTTTTGAAGGAAAGTGCGGCACTCGGGTTCTCGGACAGCTGCCTGCATTTCAGGTAGTTTATATCCGTCTGACAGTAAAATTTCCCGTCGATGATGACTGTGCTCATGGGGCGGGAGGTCACTCTGTTATGGCTGCAGGTGGAAAGCACCATTACGCTGTGACTGCCCATTAGTTTCCAAAGCCGAGATACCTGTTTTTCAAATTCGTTCATATGCTCCAAGGTGTTCTTCCTTTCATATTTGATGGATATATTGTAACACATCAAACATGACAACTGTATGTCATATTTGGCAGCTGCATACATTCATAAATACTTTTTGTTTTGTAACATTTTGTCGTTGATATTTGCATATTTCTATGTTAAAATTAATAAGATCAGTTTATCTGTAATGGATTACACGGCTTGAAAGGAAGAGTTTTTATGAATATATGCCCCTCCTGTCTTCAGACTACAACAGGCAAGAAGTTCTGTCCTTACTGCGGTTTCAATGTTGAAAGCTATGCTCCCGAGGAGCATCATATCCCTATGCTGAAAACTGTCGGCGGACGGTACAAGATAGGCCGCTGCCTTGGCGAGGACGGTTTCTGTATTACATATACCGCTCTCGACGAAACGACAGGTCAGAGATGCACATTAAAGGAGTTCTATCCTTCTGATATTTCCGAAAGAAAAGGTCACGATATTGACAGGCTGAATGTTGTTCCGCTTAAAGGCAAGGAAGAGCTTTACGCAAAAACCCTGGCACGTGTCGAAAAGGACGCAAAGGTGCTGGCTTCTCTTGAGCGTATGGAGGGCATGGTAAAGGTCCTCGGCTGCGTTTCGGAGAACAACACGGTTTACACAGCCGTTGAATTTGCCGAGGGATTTTCCGCTGCGGCATATCTCAGAGAAAACGGCGGAAAGCTCCCTGCCGACGAGGTTTTCAGGCTGATGAAGGCTCCTATGGAAGCGTTGGCAAGTGTGCATAAGGCGGGCGTTTACCACCGAGGTATCAATCCCGAGCATATTATTTTCACCGAGGACGAAAAGATCGTGCTTATCGGTTTTGGTTCTGCGAGAGATTACGATAACGGCAAGAGCCTTGCTCCCGGATATGCCGCTCCCGAGCAGTACCGTTCAAACGGCGTTGTTACCGAAGCCACAGATGTTTACTCCCTTTGTGCGCTAATATATTATCTGTTAACAGGCAAGCGTCCTCAGGCACCCGCACAGCGTATGAGTATGGACGAGCTTGTCAAGCCCTCTGAGCTTTGCGATATTTCCGAAGCACGTGAGAAAACGCTGCTTAATGGTCTTGAAATTGCCGAAGGAAAGCGTATTCAGAGCGTTGACGAGCTTATAGAGGGATTTTACAGCGAAGATGAAGCTTCCGAGGAAGAACTTGAGCCGGTTGCAGCGACAAAGCCCGAGCCTGTCGCTGCGGTAAATCCCGAGCCGGTTGCTGCGACAAGTCCCGAGCCGGTTGCTGCGACAAAGCCCGAGCCTGTCGCTGCGGTAAATCCCGAGCCGGTTGCTGCGACAAAGCCCGAGCCTGTCGCTGCGGTAAATCCCGAGCCGGTTGCTGCGACAAAGCCCGAGCCTGTCGCTGCGACAAAGCCCGAGCCTGCTGCTGCGGTAAATCCCGAGCCGGCTGAGGAATACAGTCCGGTTCCCGAAAAGAAAAAGAGCAAGGCACCCGCTGTTGTGCTGGTTTGTCTGCTGCTTGCCGGTATCGGAGTTGGCGCAATGATGTATATGAACGGTTCATTCGGCGGGGGGGCTCCCGTGGAAACTGCTCCCGTTGAAACAACAGCTGTCGAAACGACTTCAGAAACTGTTCTGACAGAAACAGAGCCTGCTGAAACAACTGCTGAGGAAACGGAAACCATATCCGAAACAGAAGCACCCTCCGACAAGTATATCGTTCCCAATCTGGTGAAAATGCCTTTGAACTATGCTGTAAAGCAGCTTGAATCGGATGGAATCGAATATCTTGTTGTTGAAAGCGATGAAGAAACGGCAATGCCTCCAGAGTTTGTTGTTAAGCAGGAGCCTCCCGCAGATGTTGAGGTTCCAAAGAGCGTTCCCGTTCGGCTGTATGTTACCAGGAGTGCCGAAAGTGCGTCTGAAACGACTGTGACAACTGTTCAGCCGGCAGAAACTTCCGCTGCTCAGCCCGCAGGCGCGACTCAAACAGAAGCACCGGTTTCTCAGACTGCACCCGCTCCTGTGGAAACAGCTGCACCTCAGACAACTCTGGCTGCCCCTGCTGCAACTACTGTTTCTCAGCCTGCGGCAGCACCTGTTCCGCAGACTGCACCCGTTCAGTAGAAATAATCCCCCGTCCTGCATGAACGGGGGATTTTTACGTATTATTATAGTTGTCGGAAATCTTTTTCAGCAGTGACGCAAATTCTTTGCGGTATTTCTCGGGTGAGATTATCTCCGCTTTGTCACCGTATGTGAGAATGTATTGGTAAAACGACCGAACGTCCGACCAAGTAAAGGTCATGCCGATGCTGCCGTCAGCATTTTCACGGAGCATTTCAGAGCCGAATTCGTCTGCTAAACGCCATTTCACGGACTTGTCAAACAAAACCTCCGCCGTTATCTCGCCCTCGGTGTGGCGAAGCTTGTCACAGGCGTAAGGCGGGACATTCCTAGGTTCGCACTTTTCGCCATTGCAGCGCAGGTCGGTCATTCTGGTCAGCTTGAACATACGGTAGTCGTTCCGTGAACAGCAGTAGCCCCAGACATACCAGCTTGACCATTGGAATATCAGGTGATATGGTTCTATTGTGCGCTCACTTTCGCCGTTTGGGGCAAGGTAGGTGAAGGCGATCTTTTCACACTTTTCCATTGCCGACTTTATTAGCTCTATCTTTTCGGAAACGGCGGATTTATCCCACATGGAAAGGTCGATGATGATATGATTGTCGGCATTCACGAGATGGTCACTGTCGGCGGAAAGCTTGTTCATCAGCTGCTTGTAGCGGTTGCTTCCGCTGATGCTGTCAAGGCTGTTCAGTCCCGTCATAATAGCTTTCATCTCATCGGAGGACAGCAGCGTTCGGTCAATGCGAAAGCCCTCCATTATGGAAATTCCGCCGCCGTTTCCCTGAGATGTTACTATCGGTATCCCCGCCATATTTATGTCCTCAATGTCCCTGATTATGGTTCGGCGGGACACTTCAAATTTCTCCGCAAGCTCGGCGGCAGTCACCTTGTCTTTTTGCAGGAGAATGGAAAGTATCCCTATCAGTCGGTCGATTTTCATTTGTCATTCTCCGTTCATTACTGCGAAATATATCCGAGAAATCTCATAAGGAATATCCAGAATGTCAGCGTCACCGACGAAAGCAGGGTAGTTGCGGCAATAACGCTTGATGTCAGAACGCCGTCGTTTTTCATATTTTTCGCCATTATGTAGCAGGACGGAGTTGTGGGCGAGCCGAGCATTATTACCAGCGCAAGCAGGGCATCGTCACGGAAGCCAAGCTTTACGGCAATTAGCAGGAACACCGCAGGCAGCACTATAAGCTTCACCGCCGAGCAGATCGCCGTCGGCACAAGCTTTGCAATTGCTTTTCTGCCCTCGAAGGATGCACCAATAACTATCAGCGAAAGGGGAGTGGCAATAGCCGCCAGATTGTCTATGGTTTTTGAACATATCTGCGGCAGCCAATCGTAAATATGTATAAGCGAGCCGAGAGAACCGACAACTATACCTATTATAATAGGATTTTTGACGATGCCCACAGCGGCTTTTTTTATTTTCTCACTTTTGTTGCTGATGCTTTGTGCGTCCTCTGCTTCAAAGGTCAGTACGGTCACCGCATAAATATTGTAAAGGGGAACACAACCGATGATTATCATGGGAATGTCGCCCGCCGTGCCGTAAATGTTCATCATAAAAGCAAAGCCCATAACTGCCACCGAGCTTCTGTAAGCCGCCTGAACAAATGCACCGATAATGGATTTATCCTTGATAAACAGTCTTGCGCATATCCAGATAGCGATAAATGCAACTGTGGTAATAATTGCGCTGTACAGAACAAGCCCCAAGTCAAAATCGGAAACAATATCCGTCTTTGCCAAGTCCTTGAACACCATTATGGGCAGGCAGACATTGAAGATAAACTTATTTGCGGAGGAAATAAACCCGTCGCTGAACATTCCTTTTCTGTTTAAAAGATAGCCAATAACTATGATCAGAAAAACGGGAACGGTGGCGTTAAGGCTGTATATCAAGCTGTCCATGGGCATTACCTCCGATAGAATAATAAGACTAATTATACCACGGAATTTTTAACATTTGATTTTGAAAATGTTTGAATTGTGTGTATATAGATAAAACCCCTGTCCCACGAGTGAGGGGACAGGGGGAAAATCATTTCAACAGGCTGTCGGCGGAAACGTTGAATATTTCTGCCAAGGCGGCAAGCTCAATATCGGTCACAAAGCGCTGTCCCGATTCTATCCGCTGGACGGCGTTTTTGTCAACGTCTATTCCCGCAAGCTGCAGCTTGTCTGCAAGTCCTCTTTGCGAAAGCTTCGGAGAATGTGCAAGTCTTAATGCCTTGACATTTTTTCCGCAGAGGTTGTGAGAACCGTTTTCCGATATGTTTTTGAACATTACTCCGATTTCCTTTCTAAACGACATTTTGTGCTTGTCATATCATTAATTATATGATATAATTGATTTAGCATGACATTTATAGAATGTCAATTTGAAGGGAGAAAGGAAAATGAAAATTGCTTCAGAGGTTTTAACTAAATTGTTGTCAAAAAAAGATATATGTGTTGAGTTGATATGCAATGAAGATATTAACATTAATGAAGAAATGTCTTATATGCTAACGCAGATACGTAATGTGATTATCGACACATCAAACAATGATTATATGTGTATTGAAAAAATTATTGAGATATTTGAAAAGTATGGAATAGACTGCGGAGAAAGGCACGACTAAAAAGCCGCCGATGGAAATCCATCGGCGGCGGGAGCGGAAAAATATTACTTTTCCACGGGTTCAAATTCAATTCTTATCTTAGGCAGCTTTTCGATGGTTGTGTAGTAGTTTTCTGCCCAATCTGCACCCTGAGAGGGGTCGTTCTCGCCGCTTGCGGGAGGTGCGAAAAGCTTGAGGGTCATATCACATTCGCCGTCAAGGGGCTTCTCGTAGAACGCACTCATCAGGTCGATAGTCTTAGCCTTGGGGGACTTGTAGAACCATTTGCCGTTGATCTCAAGCATATAGTTTCCGTCGTCCTCGAAGGTCACCTCGCAGAAGTGAGGATTTTTCTCAAAATGCAGGGGGATAGCCAGACCGTCGGCGTCCTCCGAACCGCCCCAGCGAAGTGTTACGGGCAGAGTAAGCTCGTCGGACTGCTTCATCTCGGGCATAAACCAATCGGAGTGGATTATCTCCTTATAGGTTTTCATAAGGGGCTGCTCAATGCCTACATCTGGATTATTGGGGTCTTCGATCTCCAGACCGAGGCGTCCTCTGTCCCTGAACTGGTACATTGTAAATGAGGTGAACCACTCAGCCTTTTCATTTACGAGAATATCGCAGAACTCCTTAACCATTGCAGCCTGATCGTATGCGCCCGTAACGTCGCCGTCTGCGTTGAATTCAGCCATACTCATAGGCTTGCCAACGCCGCCGTTCAGGAACTTGAAACGCTCATAGCTGCGCTTTGTCTTTTCGTAGGTTTCTCTTACCTTGCTTCTGGAATGGGAAGTGCCGCCCTTCAAAGCAACGTCATAAGGCCAACCCCAATGGAGAGCCATATACTTGTCAACGCTCCACATATCTGCGGAGGGGACAGTTACCTTGAATTCTTCCTCCATCTCCATTTCTTCCTTGGAGAGATCCTCAATGCCGCCGATACACATAAGTGTCTTGACATTGGGGGCATATTCGTGGATAATATCTGTGAAATGCACGAAGAAATCTGCGATCTCCTTGTAAGATGCACGCTTTGTGAATGAGAACCAGTTTCCTGTTGCCTCGTGGTTGATACGGAGTATCATACGTCCGAAGCGGCTGAGATCCTTTGCAATAGCGATAAGGTGGTCGTCGGAAACATTGGGGTCAACAGTAAGGGTAAGAGTGACGTCCTGACCGTGTCTGCGGACATCTCTCATACAGGTGAACGGCTCGTCGTCGAGATTTCCGTTCAGACCGCCCTTATAGGTGAAATAGTCGTCGTAGGGGTAGTCCCACTGGAAGGAAACGTTAGCGTCCTTCATGACTTCGGAAATTCTGCCGGGCCACTGCTCGTCCAAGGGATAGTAGCAGTACATCAGGGAGATGGAACGGTGAGGTCTGCCCATTTTATGGAGAATATAGTCCTGATTTACATATTCGCCGCGTTCGCTGCCGTCACCCAGATCGACAGCACATTTTGCCTTGCCCATGTGCAGCTTGTAGATTTTTTCGCTCATATTTTTACCTCCGAAATATTCCTTTTTGTTGTATTTAGAAAACGATTACACAATATAATTACAGTTTACAGCATAATCGGTTATTTGTCAATAGAGAAAATGAAAATTTTTAGATGTTTTACGATAAAAGGACAGACAATATTTCAGTCTGTCCCGTTCATATCAATCATCTATGTATCAAAGCCAAAAAAGGAACCAATAGTCTAACCGGTTGTACCTAAAACTGCAATATCATCTTCGCAGTAATTTTCCTTGAATGTTCTAATCAAAAATCATATACAGTATATTTAACCAAAGATACTGATTAAGTGTAAAATAACTTATTATCCAATATAATATTTTGTATGCTTTTTTATCAAACGGGAGCCATTTTTTATATAACAGGTAGTGAACGAGCAGCACAACAGCATATATTGTTATTATAATCTGAACATCAGCCCACATTCTTAAACTCACATCAGGTCCTGCAATAATATCATGTTCAAATAAGCATACACAAAAACATATAGCAAAATCTATGATCCATAATATCGGCAATTTTATGATCAATCTGATAAAATCATGCTGCATTTTTTTCAAAGCCAAGCACCTCCGTAAAGAGTTTCATAATCTCTGTCATCTCCAGCTTATAGCATATTCCGTTATTTGTCAATAGAGAAAATAAAAACTTAAAATATTCTCAGTAAAAAAGGCGATACCGCCGCAAACTGCGACAGCACCGCCGAAGAATTATTTCAGAGCCTCAATGGATTCGATTATCTTAGCCATTTTCTCCTGTGCCTTAGCAAGCTTAGCCTTTTCCGCTTCGACCTGCTTTTCGGGAGCCTTTGCCATAAATCCTGGATTATTAAGCTTTCCGCTTGAGAAGTCAATATCCTTCTGAACAGCAGCCTTTTCCTTGTTAAGACGAGCAAGCTCTTTTTCCTTGTCAACAAGCTCGTTCATGGGGATAAAGCAGCGTGCGCCGTCGGAAACTACCGTTACGGCATCGGGAATATCAAACTTATCTCCGACCTCAACAGCCGATGCGGAAGCAAGCTTTACAAAGAACATTTCCGAAGCCTTGAACAGCTCGGTTTCGTCCGTTTCAACGAACACCTTTGCCTTTACGCTGGGCAGAATGTTCATCTCGGTACGGCGGTTTCTGATTGCCTTGATAGCGGAAATTACCTTTTCAAACCGCTTTTCCTCTTCGGTGAAGGATAGCTTTTCGTCGTAAACGGGATAGCCTTCCAGCATAATGGGTGACTTACCGTCGTTCA
The DNA here is from genome assembly GCA_017828975.1 of Oscillospiraceae bacterium. Classification (GTDB taxonomy): domain Bacteria; phylum Bacillota; class Clostridia; order Oscillospirales; family Ruminococcaceae; genus UMGS1889. The sequence continues at coordinate 104,417 of JAGAJN010000023.1, forward strand.
GAGTCTGCCAGATTTCCTCGGTAATATAGGGCATAAAGGGATGCAGAAGCTTTAACATTCCGCCGATAGCCCATACGAGGACCTGCTGTGCGGTTTCCATTGTTTCGCCGCCTGCTGCAATTCTCGGTTTGGTCAGCTCGATATACCAGTCGCAGAAAATATCCCAGATAAAGTCATAGAGATTTGAAACTGCAATTCCCAGTTCAAACTTATCCAGATTGTCGTTGACATTCTTTGCAAGGGTGTTGAACTTGGAAACGAACCATTTGTCCTCAATGGTGAGATTTTCGGGAAGTCCCTTGAATTCAAAGTCCTCGGGGAGATTCATCATAATGAAGCGGGAAGCGTTCCAGAGCTTGTTTGCGAAGTTTCTTGAAGCAACTACCTTTTCCTCGGTAAATCTCATATCGTTTCCGGGAGCGTTGCCTGTTGCCAGCATGAAACGGAGAGCGTCTGCACCGTACTGTGCGATGACCTCCAGCGGGTCGATGCCGTTGCCAAGAGATTTGGACATTTTCCGTCCCTGTGCATCTCTAACAAGACCGTGGATAAGAACGGTGTCAAAGGGAGGCTTGCCCATATTTTCCAGACCGGAGAACATCATTCTTATTACCCAGAAGAAAATTATGTCATAGCCCGTAACAAGTGTGTTTGTGGGATAGAAATATTTGAGATCTTCCGTATTGTCGGGCCAGCCCAGAGTGGAGAAGGGCCAAAGTGCGGAGGAGAACCAGGTGTCCAGCGTGTCGGGGTCCTGACGCATAGGCTTGCCGCATTTAGGGCAAACAGCGGAGCTTTCCTTGGTAACGACCATTTCTCCGCAGTCGTCGCAGTAGAATGCGGGTATCTGATGACCCCACCATATCTGACGAGAAATGCACCAGTCACGGATATTTTCCAGCCAATGGAAATAGGTCTTTTCAAAGCGTTCGGGAACGAACTTTGTGTCGCCGTTCTTAACAGCGTCGATAGCGGGCTGTGCAAGGGGTTTCATCTTAACGAACCACTGAGTGGAAACTCTCGGTTCAACGGTGGTTCCGCAGCGGTAGCAGGTGCCTACGTTGTGGGCGTGTTCCTCTATCTTTACAAGAAATCCGCCCTTTTCAAGGTCCTCAACTATCTTTTTGCGGGCTTCGTAGCGGTCAAGTCCTGCATATGCGGGGTAATCCTCGGTTATCTTTGCTTCATCGGTCATAACGTTGATAACGGGCAGACTGTGACGCAGACCGACCTCGAAGTCGTTGGGGTCGTGAGCGGGTGTTATTTTAACAACGCCAGTTCCGAATTCCATATCAACGTAATCATCGCCCACAATGGGAATTTCACGTCCAACCAGCGGGAGAGTTACGGTCTTTCCGATAAGGTGTGCATAACGCTCGTCCTTGGGATTTACCGCAACTGCCGTATCGCCCAGAAGCGTTTCTGGACGGGTGGTCGCCAGCTGAACATATCCCGAGCCGTCGGTAAGGGGATAGCGAAGATGCCAGAAATGTCCTGCCTGATCTTCATAAGTTACCTCTGCATCGGACAGGGAGGTTTTACAGTGGGGACACCAGTTGATAATTCTTTCGCCCCTGTAAATAAGTCCCTTTTCGTAATATTTAACGAAAACCTCCTTAACTGCCTTTGAGCAGCCCTCGTCCATGGTGAAGCGTTCTCTTGACCAGTCGCAGGAGGAACCCAGCTTTTTCAGCTGCTCAACGATACGTCCGCCGTACTGCTCCTTCCATTTCCATGCACGTTCCATAAAGGCTTCTCTTCCGATACCTTTCTTGGTCAGACCTTCCTTGCGCATTGCTTCAACGATCTTTGCTTCGGTGGCGATAGCGGCGTGGTCTGTGCCGGGGAGCCAGAGAGTTTCATAGCCCGACATTCTCTTCCAGCGGATAAGGATATCCTGCAGGGTTTCGTCAAGGGCGTGTCCCATATGGAGCTGTCCTGTGATATTGGGGGGAGGGATAACGATAGTATAGGGCTTTTTCTTGCTGTTGGGAGATGCTTTGAAGCAGTCATTTTCCATCCAGTAGGAGTAAATTTTGTCCTCAAATTCCGAGGGGGAATACTGCTTGGGGAGTTCCTTTTTCATTCTTATCTGTCCTTTCGTAAATATTTGTCGGCAAACGAGAAATAAAAAAGCCCCGAAGCCGATCAAGGCTTCAGGGCGGAAAATATCCGTGGTACCACCTGAATTCGTTGTATCATTAAGGAAAACAACGCACTCATTTCTCCGTAACGGGGAGATGCCGCCGCATACTACTTATCAAATAAGATGTTCGCACACGAAGCTCCGAGGCTACCTTCCGCATTGTCTGCCTAAAGACTTGCACCGACCGTCTTTTCTCTGTGGGCAGGGGAGATGCGTACTCCTCCTCATCATTGCTTTTGCTGGTTTGATTATAACACGTTCTTGGGGATTTGTCAACAGTGTTTTTTGAATTTTTCCTTATCTACCCGAATAGAATGTACATATAAAAGAAAGGTGTGATACTATGCATGAAAGAACTTACCCCTTTGAACCGATACAGCTACCGTATCAATATGATGAGCTTGAGCCGTATATCGGTGCGGAAACTGTCAAAACTCATTACGAGAAGCATTACAAGGGTTACGTTTCCAAGCTGAATGAGTGTGTGGAGAAAAATCCCGTTCTGCGGTGTATGGACATTGAGTCACTTGCTAAGTCGGGGAACGAGGCTGTGAGCTTCTATGCGGGCGGTGTGCTGAATCACGAGCTGTATTTTTCGGGAATTTTTCCCGTAACGGATAAGCAGCGGCGGCTTTCGCCCGAAGCGGCGGCATTTGTGGAATGCAGCGGGGGAGCGGCAGCTTTGACGGAGAAATTTTTAGATATGTCCCGCAATTTCAAGGGTTCGGGCTACATTTGGGCAGTTTGCAGATGCGGGAAAACGGAGATACTTTGCAGCGAAGATCAGCAGCATATCTGCGGAAAGGTTTTGTTTTGCTGCGATTTATGGGAACACGCATATTATCTTGATTATCGAAACGACAGGGAGAAATATGTGCGGGCGTGGGCAAGGCTTGCCATACCAAATACTTCTGTTTGACGGGATTTATTTATTTTGTCAAGGGATATTTGTGCAAAATGCTCAATTAATTATTGCGTCTTTGTATTGTTTGGGGGTTGAAAAGTTTAACTATTTATGTTAAAATTATGATAGTTGCTGCGAAAGGAGATTGTCGGCGTTATGGGTCGGCATACATAATATAATGAGTGTTAAATTGGATATTACAGCAGTTGTCCCCGAGCTTCTGGACGAAATAATCTTTATGGACGATTCCCCTGCGCTGGAGGCGTTTGAGAACGAGCTTTCCGAGATCATCTCGGGAATGGCGGAAAAGTCCGAGTTTAAGGCGCTCCTTGAAGGCATATCTCCCGACGAGATAATCGAAGCCTATCATAATGCGGTGATAAATCTGCAGCGTTCCTATCTGCTCTGGTCGGAGTATGAGGCAAAGGAGCCCGGCGGAAAAAGGTGGGGTCTGGACGCTTCCGATCGTATCAATTACTGCAAGCTGTTTTATAAGGCGTTCGGCATAGTGCTTATTTCGCTGAACGGCAAGAAAAACAGTGTTGAGTTGTCCGCTGTCGGTGAACTGAAGGCGAAATTCATCGCTATGATAATCAAGGGCGGCGATCTGTACAACAAGCTGAAGGATTTTTTCAGAGGATATATTTACGGCTGGCTGTTCAACTATCTTACCGAGCAGAAGCTGATGCCCGAATATGCGGAGTTTATCGTGTCGCTGGCGGTCATGTCGGACAAGATACACGCTGCTCCCGAAGTGAAGGGCGAAATTATCAAAAAGCTGAAATCTATGCTGTCTAAGGGCAGATTCAAGTATATTAACGGATATGTTCCCGTTGACCTTATTTCGGGGATCATTGCCGACAGATACGATTTTTCCAAGCTGAACGGTGAGGACGCCGAAACTGCACTTGCTCTTATCGAGCGTCAGATCAGGGAGAATTACGAGTGCAGCGAGGACGATGACACCGTTATTTACAATGTTACCGCAAACTTTATGACTACTGTCGGTTCTGCATATTCCGACTGCGGAAGATTTGCCGCTGAGGAATTTGAGAATGCATTCGGCGGTGCGAGAACATTCCTTGACGGTTCACGTGGTGATACGGGAAATATGTCTGTTTCCGATGTTCGTAAGGCTGCTGAGCTTTGCTGTGAGGAGCTGGAGGACGAGTTCTATTCATCGGCACACGTTTCCGCTCCCGAAACAGGTCTGAAGGCGGAAAATAAAGGTTATCTCTATCCCGCAGTTTACAAGGACGGTTCGGAGTACTGTTTTGCGCCCTGTGTGAGATATGCGCTGTTTGCACGGTGCGATAAGGCACTGTATACTCCCGTAGATCAGTCCGATCTGCCCATAAGGTCGTTCCTGTTTATGAAGGACGAAATGAAGTTCAACTATTTTTATTACAGCATAAGAGAGCTGCTGGCTGACGGCGGTCAGATAAAGGCCGGCTCGGGCAGAGGTTTCAGCGTTCGTTCGGATAAGATGGGCTTGATCGAGGAGCTTAAGCGGATAGATGAAGCACTCAAGGACTCCACCGAGGAAGACAGACGTATGAACAAGATCGGCAAGGCTCTGGAGCTGCTGTCCGGCAACAACAGCGCTGCCCGTTACGAAGAAACTGCAGCGGAATGCTTCTATGGTTCAAAGCTGTTTGAAGGCTACATAAAGTTCCGCACACATCAGCTGACCGACGATGCAGCCGAGGCAGGCGTTGAAGCTCAGAAGAGGCTTATTGCTCAGCTGAACGGTATCACACTTTAACAATTTGCCGCAGATTTTGGAGGTAATGCTGCCTCTTGGTCTGCGGCTTTATTTTGGCGGGAAATGAGGTGTTTTTATGCCGCCTTACAGACGGGGCAGATATGAGCGGAATAATCCCGAATATGAGTCGAAAAAGCCGTCCGCATTTTCAAGGATAGTTGTTATTCTGATACTGCTGTTTTTTGGCACGGTCATTGTTTATGGGGCTTATACGGGGATAATTGATGAGATTTTTGAGGGGATAAAGGTCGAGATGCCGAAGTTTTCTTTGTGAATTTATGGGACAGGCTGCTGTCGGAACCATATGTCTTATGCAGGTAAAATCTCCGAAAAGAAAAAAACGATAATTTTAACAAAAAAACTATTGCAAAATCCGACAAAATGTATTATAATGTATTTGTATGTTGCGCAGTACTCCAATTTGCGCTTACATCTAAAATCTGAAAGGAGTTTGTAACTAATATGATCTATTCTCATGAGGTTGAAACTATGTGCCCCGTGAAGCAGGGCGTTGCTCACGGCGCTGCTCCGATCCCCGAAGAAGCTAAGTGGGTCAAGGCAAAGGAAATCAAGGACATTTCCGGTTTTACACACGGTATCGGCTGGTGCGCACCCCAGCAGGGTACTTGTAAGCTTACTCTCAACGTTAAGGAGGGCGTTATCCAGGAGGCTCTCGTTGAAACTATCGGATGTTCCGGTATGACTCATTCCGCTGCTATGGCTGCTGAGATCCTTCCCGGCAGAACCGTTCTCGAGGCTCTGAACACTGACCTCGTTTGTGACGCTATCAACACAGCTATGAGAGAGCTGTTCCTCCAGATCGTTTACGGTCGTTCCCAGAGTGCATTCTCCGAGGGCGGTCTTGTTGTAGGCGCAGGCCTTGAGGACCTGGGCAAAGGACTTCGTTCTCAGGTTGGTACAATGTACGGTACTCTCGCTAAGGGCCCCCGTTACCTCGAAATGACTGATGGCTACGTTACAGGCATTGCTCTGAACGAAGATGACGAGATCATCGGCTATCAGTTCGTAAACTTCGGTAAGATGATGGACTTCATCAAGGGCGGCGACGACGCTAACACCGCTTTCGAGAAGGCTAAGGGTCAGTACGGAAGAGTTGCTGATGCTGTTAAGATCATCGATCCCAGAAAGCAGTAATCTGATAAGGAGGTAAACTATAATGGCTTTATTTGAATCTTATGAAAGAAGAGAAAAGCAGGTTCTTGCTGTTCTCGCTCAGTATGGCATTAACTCCATTGAGGAGGCTGCTGAGGTTACAAAGGCTAAGGGCCTTGATATCTACAAGCTGGTTGAAGGCATTCAGCCTATCTGCTTTGAAAATGCTAAGTGGGCTTACACCGTAGGCTGCGCTATCGCTATAAAGAAGGGCTGCACAAGAGCTGCTGACGCTGCTGCTGCTATCGGTGAGGGACTTCAGGCTTTCTGTATCCCCGGTTCCGTTGCTGACCAGCGTAAGGTTGGTCTTGGTCACGGCAACCTCGGTAAGATGCTTCTCGAGGAAGAGACCAAGTGCTTCGCTTTCCTGGCAGGTCACGAGTCCTTCGCTGCTGCTGAGGGTGCTATCGGTATCGCTGAGAAGGCTAACAGAGTTCGTAAGGAACCCCTGAGAGTTATCCTCAACGGTCTTGGCAAGGACGCTGCTCAGATCA
>JAGAJN010000024.1 GCA_017828975.1 Oscillospiraceae bacterium
CAATTTGATTTTGCTCCAGCAAAATCAATGCTTGTTAAATGTAAACACAATTCTCCCAAGTTGAAAACCATGCAATACGTTTTTACAACTGAATATCCATAAAAAAGCGAAGCTTTGAAGACTGTTATGCAGTCCTCAGAGCTTTGCTTTTTTAGATATTTGATTTTAAGGATTGGAATAACAAATAATTAATAAAGTGCAGAATCTGATACAAACACGTCCCTAAAAATCAAAATAATACAATATCACATAAGTGTTTACAAATTGTTCAGGCACAAAATTTCTGTGAAGATACTATGAATATTCATCAGATATTCTGAGATTGTGAGATAATTTGCGTTCATTTGAGATAATTTGAGATAATTTAGAGTAATTTGCGATCACTTTCTTCAAGGCAATTTTCAAAAATCAAATATGATATAATAGACTTACCGGAATGATAAAACGTAATAACACGAAAGAGGATGATCCCAATGCACTTGTACAGATAAGGAAGATAAAAAATCGAACATAAGAGAAAAAAATATATAACAAAAGGAAAAATTGACATCAAAACGTCCCTAAAGCACAAAATAATACAATATCACATAAGTGTTTACAAAATGTTCAGGCACAAAAATACTGTGACAATACTATGAATATTCATCAGATATTCTGAGATTTTGAGATAATTTGAGTATATTTAAGTAAACTTAAGTATATTTAGGTATATTTGCGTTCAGCAATTACAAGGCAATTTTCAAAAATCAAATATGATATAATAGATTTACCGGAAAGAAAAAACGGAATAACACGAAAGGGGATGATCCCAATGCACTTGTACAGATAAGTAAGAAAAATCTTAATTGAATAAAAAAATTACAAGGAGGTTTGCCAATTGGCAGAAAAATATAATGGCGTATATATCATCGCAGCGGACACAGGCAACGGCAATGTAAAAACTGTGAGCACTTGCACACCCACATCAGTGTCCAAGCATAACAGCAAGCCGCTGACTACAACAAATGTTATTGAGTACAACGGCAGCTACTATGTTATCGGACAGGGCCACAAGGAAGTGGTCAGTGACAAAACCCAGGACGAGGATTACTATATACTCACGCTGTTCTGTATCGCAAAGGAGCTTTCAAGAGATAATGTGACTGAAGCAAGCGTGCTCATTGCAGCGGGACTGCCTGTTACATGGTATGGTAATCAGGCAGAATCATATCGGAATTATCTTCGTCAGAATAAAGAAGTTCAGTTTTCCCTTGATGGCGTTACATATAAAGTGGAGATAAAGGACGCAGTAATTCTCCCTCAGGGATATGCAGCCATCATTGAAAATCTCAAGGACATGAAGGGCGATAATATGCTTGCCGACATCGGGAATGGCACCATAAATATTCTAAAAGTGCGAAACGGTATGGTTATTGAGGATAGCTTCAAAACCGAGCTTATGGGCGTAAACGAATGCGTCAAGGATATTCTGAAATATCTGAAAGACAGAACTCACACCGATGTTGACGAGTATGTTGCTCTTGAATTTATAAAAACAGGTCAGAGCAGTATCTCGGAAAAATATGTTGATGAAATGAAAAGGATAGTTGAGATATATTGCAGCAAGGTTCTGAAAGTTCTCGCCCGATATGGCTACAACAGAGATTTTATGAAGCTGTATATCTGCGGCGGCGGAGCGAGGGTGATGAAAAGATTCTGTCCCGCTGTTGCGAATGATGAGCGTGTGATAATGCTGACAAACATCTGCGCCACCGCAAGAGGATATGAACTTATGACCCTGAAAATGCTGAGGGATCAGTATGAAAAGAAGTAACGAATTCAACACTTGTCTGCATTTTGACTTGTCGGACAGCCTACATCGCAAGGCAGTGGATATACTCGAAAACTATGATAAGAAAAGATTTCACTCATACACGAATTTCATAGCAACGGCATTAACGGAATATTCGGAACATCGGGACGATGACATTTTTATTGAAAAGATCACAGAAGCACTTACTCCGAAAATTACAGAAATCGTAAGAAGAGAGATAGGCGGTTATGAGGGGAAGATAGTTATTCCGGAAAGAACGGTTTCGCAGAAATCGGAAATACTTGGGACTAATGAAATAAATGATAAAGCGAAAAAAGAGAATTCTTTACCGGATACCGATATGGAAGAAATCATAAATTCAATAGATTCATCATTCATGAGTACATTCAGTACCATTCTCAATATCGGTACCGAAAACTAAGTACCAAAGCTGTATTTATGAGGTACAGATGTGGGAAATGTACTGCATCTGTACTTCTAAAGTACCGAAAATAGGTACTGTTCCGGTATCATTTGGGTACATAAGCATCAAGTCCAAAGAAAAGTATATGAAATGTACCGATATGATACCGGAATAAAAATACCTTACTCAAAATAAGTACCGAAAGGAGGAAGGCTGTGACAATAATTGAATTCTGCAAAATATATCAAATATCTCATCAGGCTGTTTACTCTGCAATTCGCAGACATGAAGAAGAGCTGAAAGACCACATTACTAAAAAAAGCAACGGAGTTAAGCTGCTTGATGAATATGCAGTTGAATTTCTGAAACCGAAGAATGTTTCACCGGAGAAATACATAGCGGTCTGCGAAGAAAACGATAAACTGCGAGTTCAGAACATTTCGATTACTATGGATAATGAAGATTTACAGAAACGAATAACTGAGCTTGAAAGCAAGGTACAGAAAGAAAAGGCTGCTGCGGAAAGTTTCAGATCCGATTCAAGCAAGTATTTTCAATTATCTCAAGAAAAGGACAAGCGCATAAAAGAGCTTGAAAAGCATATATCCGATGTTACGGCATTACTTGATGAAAAGGATAGCCGCATTTCAGATCTGGAGCGTGAAATATCATCGTTAAGAGAACTCTGCGATAGTCAGAAATCGGCAATATCGGAGCTTAAGCAGAGATGTGCGGAGCAGGAAGAAGCACTTTCTGCGGCAAAGGGAAATAAAGTTATTTTCGGCCTTGGAAAGAGGTAGCTTGCAACGTGTTGAAAGGGGGGATGCAACTCTGTTGCATGAAAGGGCGGGTCAGGAAGATAGCAAGCGTAGATTTTGTATCCCACAAAATCGTTTCTGAGGCACATCCCCAGCCCCCTGATTTAGGAAGGAGATAGCAATAATTATGGCTAAAAGAAATATAGAAAAACATATCAGATTAAGCGAAAAGGAAGATGATATTCTCAGAAGAAAAGCGTATAAATCCAATGTGAGCGTCTGCGAATACATACGCCGAATGGCTGTGAACGGCAAAATCCTTAAGTATGATATTTTGTCGCTGCATGATGATTTGATTAGTTTCAGAATGGTGGGAACCGAGCTGAATGCCATTGCTAAGGAGATAAACACTTACAGAACAATCAGCGACAAAAACATCAATGCGCTGAATACACAGCTTGACTTTCTTGAAAGTTACACTGAAAATTTCCGTATTCCGACTCCTGAAATTATCGGGGAGGGAGAAAATCCATGAGCAGAAACATCGTTCGTCATCTGAGATTTTCAAAAAGCGAATATGAAGCTATCAGCAGAAAAGCAGCATATCTGAAAATTCCCGAAGGAAGATTTATACGCAAAATTGCAATTCAGGGAAATCTGAAAAGATATGATCTGTACGAACTAAGAAAAATCACAAGAGCGTTTCGTTACTGCGGCGACTCTCTTGAACAGATAAGAAAAATTGCCGAAACAGAAAAATCCGAATATCTGCCTGAGATAAAAAACTTGCAGGACAGATTTTTGATTATAAGCAAATCTTTTGAAAGAGAAATAAAGAAGCTCAGACCCAATGTGTTGCTCTGAGAGAAAAAGGAGAATGTTTATGGAGAAAAACAAAACTGAAATCATTGCACAGATTGTTACGCTGTTGTCACTGCTTGTTGATGACAATGATAATCAGCAGAAATCATCTGATGCAAAAAATCCCGAAAGTCCTGTTGAGATGCTCACAATCAAAGAGTGTGCCGAAGCTGTAACAGGCTTATCGGAGCATACGATTCGTCAGCTTGTGGTGCAAGAGAAGATACCGTATATCCGAACAGGCAAGGGTAAGCGTGGGAAAATACTTATTAGCAAAGCAGCGCTTTTTGATTATTTGGAATCACAGCATTAAATAAGAAGATATATTCGTTGGCATATTTCTGTAAAAACAGTCTTGACTTTCTGGTGGTAAAGTGGTAAAATGAGTATTGCAGAAATATGCCACGGTCAAACATACAAGGAGGTTTGCCCATGGCATCAATAGAAAAACGAGGCGATTCATATCGCATCAAAGTATCCTGCGGATACAAAGCAAACGGACAGCAGGTCACACAGAAAATGACCTGGACTCCCGACCCTAAAATGACAGAAAAGCAGATCGAAAAGGAATTACAGCGTCAGGCAATTCTGTTCGAGGAGGAATGCAGACACGGTCAGATAGTTTCGGCAATAAAGTTTGAAGCTTTTGCTGAGGAATGGTTCGAGGATTATGCAAAGCTGAATCTGAAAAGCACTACATACACCAGACAGCGTCAGCTTACGAAGCGTGTTTATGCTGCCATTGGTCACATTCGTCTTGACAAGCTGACCACTCGTGAGATTCAGAAGTTCATCAACAGCCTTGCTAAAGACGGCGTGAATGAGCACACCGGCAAGCCTTTATCCAGAAAAACTATGATCCATTATCTGTCGTTTATCTCAACGATCATCGACTATGCGATCAAGATGGATATGCTCAGCGACAATCCCTGCAGGCGTGTGACAATTCCTAAAGGCAGCAAGAAGGAACGCAAGATTCTCACCATTGAAGAAACCGAGGAGTTTTTCAAGCTCTTAAAGACCGCACCTCTTAAATATCGTGCATTTTTCACTCTTGATATTTACAGCGGAATGCGCAGGGGAGAGATGCTCGGTCTGGAGTGGAAGGACATTGATTTTCAGACGGGGGTTATTCATATTCAGCGCACGTCCAATTACACCAAGACTAATGGCATTTACACCGATACCACTAAAACGGAAAGCTCTGTGCGATTTGTAAAGGTTCCTATGGAAGTCATTGATGTACTCTTGCTCTATAAAGAAGAGCAGGACGAGGAGCGCATTAAGCTGGGCAGCAAGTGGCACGATACTGACAGGCTCTTCGTAAAGTATGACGGTCAGCCTATGAATCCGCAGACTCCCTACGGCTGGTTGAAGGAATTCTGCGAGAGGAATGATTTTCCGTTTTATGGTATTCATCAGTTCCGTCATCTACATACAAGTTTGCTGATCGGTGCAGGCATTGACCCTACCACAGTTTCGGGTATCTTAGGGCATTCTCAAGTTTCAACGACTTTAAATTTGTATAGTCATATGTTCCGAGAAAATCAGATAAAAGCCTGTGACGCTGTTGCAAATGCTCTCAGCTTTACGTCAAAGGAGCCTGAGGAAACAAAAAATCCGCATCACACAAATGATACGGAAAGTTATGAGAAGATAGGATAAGTCCCATATAAGTCCCAAGCCCGATTTTTAGACAAAAAGAAAACTCGCAAACAACGTACCTACGTTGTTTGCGAGCAAGTGAACTGGTGACCCGTACGGGAATTGAACCCATGATTACGCCGTGAAAGGGCGTCGTCTTAACCTCTTGACCAACGGGCCAAAAACGGAGGACTGATCCTCCGAATTTGTGGTAGCGGCAACTGGATTTGAACCGGTGACACCCTGGGTATGAACCAAGTGCTCTAGCCAACTGAGCTATGCCGCCGTGCAACGTTAATTATTATACCCCAAATCCGACAAATTGTCAAGGGTTTTTGATGAAAAAATCAATTTCAGCGATATTTACAGTGTCAGCAGGATATTTTACCGTATATTGTACATTTTAAACAAATAACCTGATTTCAACACAAATTTTTAGATTTTAGCAGAATATAACATTATTTACTGCTCATTATGAAATCCTATGAATTCCATAAAATTGTACATATTATAAATAAACTGACGTTCAAAAATCGGATGACTGTAAAGCATATTAACTTAACACATCGTATTCAAGGTTTTCTTTAAGGAAATCAACAGTTTCTTTGTAGGGGAGGTAACGAATTCTGTGGGAGCGTCCATTTTCGGCGGCGGTCCTGACAATAATATCGCAGGTGCCGTTAGCGAGCTGGAAAATCGTCCGACGTATCTTTATTGAGGCTATTCTATCCGCGGGGACAGCAACCGTGTGCAGCTTGAACCATTTTCCATAACGAAGCGTGAGGAATCCGTCGGCAAAACCTATCCCCGAAAAAGAGAAAGCCACACTCTCAACGATCAGCAGCCACGCAACAGGTATCAGCACCATTACAGAAGTAAACTGCAGCAATTCCCGAAACTCCGCAAAAAACACCAACCCGACAACATTCACCACCAGCGAGGCAAGCACCATAAGCATCCCGCCGGATAGGTAAACGAACACCGCCTTCAGACCCGGCTCCAGCGAATTTCCGGAAACGGAAAAACCCGGCAGCAGCATACGCAGCGACGCATCCGCCTCCCTGTCGGTGGTTATCGGCACGAACACGGGGATCTCCTGCTTTCTCTTGCCGTAGCCCGAGCAGCTCACCTGAATGGACCGAACCTTGAACAGCCGCATCAGCACACTTTGGCTGAAATCGGCGTAGTTGATCTTTCGTATATTTATACTATATAAAAAGCGGGAAAAGAAACCGTTCTCGATTGCCACCCTTCCCCCCTGCCGATATATCCTGAACCCGATATGCCTGAGAATGTTGGAGATGAAGGAGAACAGCCACCCCGTAATGACCACCAAGCCCAGACCAATGGCAGCAGGCGGAGCGGCTATCGCAATTTTCGACGAAACATCGTTTACAACATTAAATATATCCTCTTCCACCGAGCGTCCGAAAAGTCGTCCACCCTGAATGAGCAGCGTTGCAATATATGCAGTTCCCGAAGTGGCAGAAGAAAATAGAAATGAAAAAATAAGCAAATTCCATTTTGACGGATAATAGAAATATTTTGTCCCGACCTGTCTATCTGTTAATTTCTGTATTAGATATTTCGTTTCTTTTTCTGGTAAAACCATCTTCAGATCTGCGTTTTTTTCTTTAACTCCGCCAAAATTGCTGTCCGTTTCAATAAAAATATCGGCAGCTTTCAAAGGGCGTTTGAAAAAGGAAAACTGAAAAGTCGCAGAGCTAATAACAGAAAATGGAATTTCATACCTATACTTTCCAATTATTCCGCCCTCAAAATAAATAGAATCCTCCCTGATCTCGTAGGTCATGAACCGCCAGCGCAGATAAGCCAGCAGAAGTATCGCCAGCAGGGTCAAAATGTCAATATATGCGCCCTCCAGCCAGTGCCGCCAGTCAAACCGCAGATTTATCAGACCTCTGACCAGCGGTATCAGCAGCAGCCAGAAATTTTTGAGCGTCAGGCTGAATATTTTTATGGGATGTTGCCGCTTCATTTTGCCCTCCTATCTATACAAATAGTATTATTTTAGCTTGATTATACTGATTTTATGTGATTTTACTTTGTGAAAACCGCAGCTTTAGCGCTTTTACGTCCCTTTTGTGACCGCTGTAAAAAAGTTTTGACCCCGCAGCGATAGACATGATCTGCCGCATCTCCTCCCTGCTGACACTTTGCATTTGCCCCTGTCCCCCCGCAGCTTTAGCCATTTTCTGCCACAGCATGCTGTATCTTTGAATATATCTCGGTCGCATCGCTGTAAGAAAGAAACGGTATCACAGCAAACCCGCCGAGGAAATTCAGCGTAACAAAATTCATTCCCGTATATCTCGAAAACGGCGTAGTTACAAGGACAATATGCTGAACTGACGCAATTTTCACCAGCTGACAGTTCTTTATAAATATACCCGTGCAGATGGACGCCGTTTCTCCCGAAATGCAGCAGTAAACGCTCCTATACCAAATCGGCAGAATAATCAGCGCAGCTGCCGCATAAATTGAAGCAACAGCAACTATTACTATCTTAGCAATTACAGTAAACCGCTCAAAAAGAAAATAGTAAGCCGCTCCGATAAGCAGACCCGCAACTATCAATAAAAGGAAACGCATTAAATTCATCGAATTTCTGTCGGCATAGTATTTTTTCATTTATATTTCACTCCCGAGATAATTGTCAAAAAAGGAAATTTACATTTCTATTTTTTCGGCAAAATAGAAATACGGTTGTCGAAAATGGAAAAAGGAAATCAAAAATTCCAATAAAATAGAAATATTACAAAATCATTAACATACAGGTGAGAAGGTGGATTTTTGCAGATCTCCGTTATAGCAGAGAAAATTTCCTCATTGGTCTGGGGAAACGGCACACTTTTGCTGATCTTGGGCACGGGAATTTATCTGACTATTCGTCTAAGGTTCTTTCAGGTGAGAAAATTCCCCGAGATACTGCAAAAAACCATATTTTCACTGTTTAAGCCCTGCAAAAAATCCAAAGATAAGACAAGCTCCACACAGCTTCAAGCAATTTCGGCAGCTCTGGCGGCATCTATGGGAACGGGGAACATTGTTGGCGTCGCATCAGCTCTCGCTATCGGAGGGCCGGGGGCGATCTTCTGGATGTGGGTGTCTGCAATTTTCGGAATGGCAACGTCCTATGCGGAAAATTTCCTCGGCTTATACTATTATAATCTGCAGGAAAAGCAAAAAAAGTCGGTTTCAGAAATAGAAAAATCAACAATAGAGAAGAAATTGGAAATCGGCGGTGTTTTCCTTTATTTTGAGTGCGGTTTGCAGTCGGAAAAAGCTGCAATTTTCTTTGCTTTGGTCTGCACCTTTGCGTCATTTGGCATCGGAAATCTCACCCAGGCAAACGCCCTCGCCAATGCCGCCGCCTATTTTTCCGTAACTCCGACAGTCTGCGGTGCAATTTTTGCATTGACGGTTGCAATAATCGCATTCATGGGGAGCGGCATGATTCTCCGTGTTACCGAACGGATCCTGCCTTTTATCACTGTTTTTTACATATTCGGAGCTGTTTATTTGCTCATAACCAACATTTTTGCACTCCCAGGCTGCCTGATGGGCATCGTAAAGTCAGCATTTGGCATTGAACAGGCGGTCGGCGGCTTCTGCGGTGCAATTATTAAGCGTTCGATGACCTGCGGACTGCAAAAAGGTGTGTTTTCAAATGAAGCGGGCATGGGCAGCAGCGTTTTCGCCCACACCTCCGGTCCCTGCAAGGATCCCGTAACTATGGGCTGCTGGGGGATCTTCGAGGTTTTTCTGGACACTATCCTCTGCTGCACGCTGACTGCGGCTGCGATACTCGTCACAAACTCCCCCATAGACGCCGCAAACCCCACGCAAACGGTAATTTCCGCATTTGAAACAGGTCTGGGACGCTTCGCAGCGCCGTTTGTTGCGTTTTCTATCGGTATTTTTGCATTTGCCACCCTGCTCAGCTGGATATATTACGGCGAAAAGTCCGTCCGTCGGCTTTTTATTTCCTCCGAAAAATCGACCAAAGCTGCATTGACGGTCTATCGTATACTTTACGCCGCCGCAGTTTACATCGGCTGCACATCTCTGCCCGACATTGCCTGGACGGTCGCCGACATTCTCAACGGCATACAATGTATACCAAATCTGGCGGCAATTCTCCTGTTAAGCGGCAAGGTCACTTCGGATACTGACGATTTGTCGCCGTGACATTATACAATTTGTATTATAAGTATATATAACACTATTTGTATATCTTCATTCCATATTTATTTTTCAATGCAATCTCTTGCCTTTTCAGCACAAGTACCTGTTTTTCCGAGATTTTTGAGCATTGTTTTTTAGCTGTGTATTTTTACTATCAGTATTATCTAATTTAATACTTCTATATGTATAATACAAATTGTATTATAATTATTTGGTATACATATAGTAATCATTTCTCATATCCATTGGCAGATTCATATCCGTCAACTTGCCGAATAACGAGTATCGGGAACAACAGCAGCTGCCGGGCGGCGCAAAATTTTTCAGGACATCAACTGCGGAAATGTTGGGCAAAGTACCTCCCCGAAGCGGCGCTATTCTGCAAAATCGCTCAAGCCACGCTCAAAACCCAAGCTTCGGCGGACAAGCTTATATAACAGTTCAGCCTGACTTTTATAATAGTATACCACACTTTATTATAGTATGCAAGGTGTTTAATTGATACAATTAGTATAGTATTATAAATCATTACTATTTGTAATTCTAATTACCATTTTAACAACACTAAAAGTATTATTTTATTTGAGATATACTAATGGTAATTGGAATGAAATGTTATTTTCAACTTGACTTTCAACAAATTAACGTAAAATGTTGAAAGTCAAGTTTAAACCCGTTTACAAATAGGAATATTTATCCTAATTGTAGATTTATTGGTGTTTTATACATCGCAATTGTTGAATAAAAAACATTGATTTTCCGTCGAAACAACTGTTTTTAAGCCGATATTTGCCGCTAAAAATGCCTATATCAGGCGGTTTGCAAATCATGCGGCGGCTTACGTTAATGCGTTTCAACAGTTTCAACTATATGATTGTTGAAACTTAAATGGGTAACTGTTAATTTAACAGCTGCAAAATAAAGGGTATTTTGTCAGGAAACCATTTGTATTTTTGCTAAATTATAATACTAAACGTAAATCAACGAAACGGCTTTTTTCGTAATATCCGCTGATGCTTATACCAAAAGTTTTCAACACTATCTTGAAAGTTGAGTTGAAAACCGAGCATTTTCGGGTGAAAACTTTTGGTATAATAGCGGTAATGTTGAAACTATTTGTTATTTTTATGATATATATTACAATTTGTAGTGTTTGTATTTCCTAAACGTATATATATATAAGTTATTACTAATTGTATCATACAATTTCAAACGTTTAAGGAGAACAATTCTTCCATGATCTATGCCGATGGTTCGGGCAGTATTATTTCGGTGATACGGCGTTGAACTATTTTGGGGAGATCACTGTCCGGAAGCTTTCAGCGGCATACTTTACAAAAATAGAGATACTAAAGTGTCAGCCGAAAATGAAAAGCCGTAGTTACGACCGAAGCTGCGGTTTTTGCAAAGCTGCGGCTGTAACCGAGGTAAATCACCCTAAAAAATAAGCGGCTTGCTTTGCAAAAATCGGGACACTTAAGTGTCAGGCGAAATACAAAATCGTGGTTGCTGCCAAAGCTGCGTTTTTTTGCAAATTTACGGCTATAACCGAGGTAAATCACCTAAAAAAATCAGCGGCTTGCTTTGCAAAAATCGGGACACTTAAGTGTCAGGCGAAATACAAAAGTCGTAGTTGCTGCCAAAGCTGCGTTTTTTTGCAAATTTACGGCTGTAACCGAAGTAAATCGCCCTAAAAATAAATAGAAATACCACAAAATTGGATATAAAAAACAGAAATATATAAAAAACCGCCCCGAATTAAATCCGAGGCGGCGGTAATTAATGCAATTATCAGATCTGTGCAGAGTAGTTGGGAGCTTCCTTGGTGATGTAAATATCGTGAGGGTGGCTCTCCTTGAGGCCTGCGCCTGTGATGCGTACAAATTTTGCTCTTTCGTGGAGTGCTTCGATATTTTCGCAGCCGCAGTAGCCCATACCTGAGCGGATACCGCCCACAAGCTGGAAAATCGTGTCGGAAACGGTTCCCTTGTAAGGAACACGGCCCTCAACGCCCTCGGGAACAAGCTTCTTGGCGTCGGACTGGAAATATCTGTCCTTACTGCCGTGAGCCATTGCGCCAAGGCTTCCCATGCCGCGGTAAACCTTGAAGCTTCTGCCCTGATAGATCTCGGTTTCGCCGGGAGCTTCGTCGCAGCCTGCCAGCAGAGAGCCGAGCATTACGACGTTTGCGCCTGCTGCCAGAGCCTTTACAATGTCGCCCGAATACTTGATTCCGCCGTCTGCGATAACGGGGATATTATGCTGCTGAGCAACGCATGCAACGTCGTAAACAGCGGTGATCTGGGGCACGCCGATACCTGCGACAACTCGTGTTGTACAGATGGAGCCGGGGCCGATGCCGACCTTCAGACAGTCTGCGCCTGCTGCGATAAGGTCCCTTGCAGCCTCGGCGGTTGCGATATTTCCTGCGATAAGAGGGGTGTTCGGGAATCTTTCCTTTATCATCTTCACGCAGTTGATGATGTTTGCCTGATGACCGTGAGCGGAGTCCAGAACGAGGACGTCGACCTGTGCGTCGATAAGAGCCTTTGCTCTGTCCAGAACGTCAGCGGTCACGCCAAGAGCAGCTCCGCAGAGCAGTCTGCCGTTCTTATCCCTTGCGGAATTGGGGTACTGGACGGATTTTTCTATATCCTTGATGGTGATAAGTCCCTTTAATGCGCCGTTTTCGTCGACCAGCGGCAGCTTTTCGATCTTGTGCTGCATGAGGATCTTCTGTGCTTCCTCGAGAGTGGTGCCGACGGGGGCGGTAACGAGGTTTTCCTTGGTCATGACCTCTTTGATGCGGATGCTGAAATCTGTCAGGAAACGGAGGTCACGGTTTGTCAGAATACCGATAAGCTTGCCCTTTTCGTCAACGATAGGCACGCCCGAGATCTTGTACTTTCCCATGAGATCGTCAGCTTCCTGGACGGTCTTTTCGCCTGTCAGGGAGAAAGGATTGACGATAACGCCGTTTTCGGAACGCTTTACCTTATCCACCTCATCCACCTGCTGCTCGACGCTCATATTCTTGTGAATGATGCCGATGCCGCCCTCACGAGCGATAGCGATAGCCATTTTTGACTCGGTTACGGTATCCATTGCAGATGTCATTATTGGTGTATTAAGCATGATATTTCCCGCAAGCCTTGTGTTCAGCTTTACGAGATTAGGAGTTACGTCCGACGCTCCGGGTATAAGCAGCACGTCATCAAATGTGAGTCCTTCTTTTCCAAACTTTGAATTCATATCCGTATCTAACATTCTTTTTACCTCCCGAAAAATCTTATATTCCCTATATTTTACCCCAATTATCCCGTTTTGTCAATGATTTTTATATGAATTTTATGGACAAAGTTTTATATGTGAAACCGCTGTTTTTTGCAGCTGTAATTCACAAATATATAATATTTCTGTTTATTTAAAACTGAAATATTTCACATTATTCCAAATATTTATCTGCTTCTTGTATATCCGATAGCGTATTATACTGATTGTTAATTATCTCGTACTCGAAACAGGTCTTTTCTCCCGTTTTTCCGATTATTATGGTGGAATTTGCACCGTCTGAGCGGAACAATTCTATCTTCTCACCGTTCTTTACCTCGCTGACAAAATTTATCCGCATATCGCTGATGTCCGCTTCAAACTCCTTGGGGGACATTATATTGGACGCTATGTCGGCGTACACGGCGTTGTAGACGTGTCCGTTGGCATCTATGTCGGTGTTGTGGGCTGTCCATTCTCCTGCCCTTACAACGTCCTCTGCGGCGATCTTGGCTATGGGCAGGGCTTTCAGCTGTCTGTCGGTGACCTGGGGCATATCATAGCCGAATTGTCCGGGACGGTAGATGCGTCTGGTGTTCGGGTCCACCAAAAGCCAGCCTGTAAGCGCTTCTATTAGTATATTTCCTGTGGATTTATCCTTAAAGTATATTCCTCGCAGAAACATTGCTCCCTTTTTGCCACATTCCCAGGTGGAAACTGTCAGCTTTTGCTTGGACGTGGGATAGCTGTTGATATGCACCGACGCTCTGGACGTCAGGAAAACCATATTCATATCCCACAAAACCTCGTGCGAAAAGCCCTTTTCGGTATAGTCATACCCTGCGACCTCGGCACATATCCGCAAAATTGCCGACATTTTCATTCTGCCCTTATAATCGCAGTCGAAAAACTGCACGTTGTAATCGAAGCTTGAAACTGCTTTATACTCGCTCATTTTGCATTTTCCTTTCTTACAAATTGGTAATTTCTGTTTATTTTATAATACTAAAAGTATTATTCAAAATAATATAACGTTTTGTATTATAATAACGGTGTGTTTTCAACACTTTTTACTATATTTGTTGATACATTATAATTTATCATCGACATAAAAATCCAGATTAAAGGAAAAGACATTTTTCATAAAATATAAAGGTGTTGCTGCTATCAGGAACGCTATTGTGATAGTAATCAGTATTTTTTCTTCATCGCAAGCACTCCTTACAATGACAGTATATGATTTAACCCCGTTTTCGGGGCTGTTTTATGCCCGAAAACAGGGTGTGTTTAACTTTCGCACGGCAATCCGCCGAAATTTATTCTTCTGTCAACTTATGCACCAGCTCGGTGAGATCGTCCTTGCCGTAGAACTCGAAGCAGAGCTTTCCGCTGCCGTTTTTGGTGTCTATGGTGACCTTTCTGCCCAGAAGATTTGTCAGGCTAAGCTCCATTTCCGTGTAAAAACTGTCCTTTCCATCGAAAAACTGCGGGTCATCGGCGGGGTCAACGTCAATATTAACGGGCGGTTCGTGCTTTGCGGGAATGTCATTTTTGCCCTGTGCAAGCTTTTCCAGCGCTCTTACGGACATTCCGTTCATTGCCTTTGCAGCGAAATTCATCTGCATTTCTCTGTCGTTTAATCCACAGATAACCTTTGCATGACCTGCGGTAATGTCGCCCTCTGTGACCATCTGCTGCACCTCCGGGGGGAGATTGAGCAGTCTGAGAGCGTTTGTAACGGCAGTTCTGGACTTTCCCACGACCTTTGACACCTGGTCCTGTGTCATGCTAAACCGTTCGATAAGGTCCTTATAGCCCTGCGCTTCTTCGATAGGATTCAGGTTTTCTCTCTGCAGATTCTCGATAAGGGCGATCTGCATGGTTTCCTGGTCATTCAGGTCACGGACGATTATAGGAACTTCGCTTAGTCCCAGCATTCTGCAGGCTCTCCAGCGGCGTTCTCCCGCTACTATCTGGTAGCCTCCGCTCTCCAGCGGGCGCACCAAAATTGGCTGTATAAGCCCGTGCTGGCGTATGGAATCCGCAAGAGCCTGTATTGACGCCTCGTCAAAGCTGCGTCTTGGCTGGCTTTTATTTGGCTCTATTTCGGATATTCTTGCGGTCTGTGCGTTCTTTGAATCTATGGAATTGTCGTCGAGAAGGGCATCCAGACCCATTCCCAGCACTTGCTTTTTTGCCATTTTATCCTTATGTTCCCGTTTTTATGGAAACATTCTCCTTTCCGGTGAATTATAACACAAACTGTCAGACGGGAAGCAAAGGCTGCTCCTTTTACTATCGCAGAGGCGATGTGAAACAAGCTTTATTTTCCCGCTAAACTGCCTTTAAAATCGCTAATTACAAGATTTCACAAAGTAAAATCTCAAAAAATCAAACCTTTGCAGGCGTTTTCTTCTTTCTGGTAACATTCTCCCTTGCCAGAACCTCAAGACAAAGCTTTTCGTAATACTCCGCACCCTTGGACGCCTTGTCGTAATAGCAGACAGGCTTTCCAAAGCTGGGAGCCTCGGAAATGCGCACATTTCTCGGTATGCAGGTCTTGAACACCTTTTCGGGGAAATGCTTCTTGACCTCTCTGACTACCTGAGCAGTGAGATTTAGTCTGCTGTCGTACATGGTGAAAAGTATTCCCTCAATGTCGATGGTGGGATTGTAACGCTGCCTTACCAGCCTGATGGTTTCTATCAGCTGCGACAGGCCTTCCAGCGAGTAGAATTCGCATTGCAGCGGTATCAGAACAGTATCGCAGGCGCAGAGGGCGTTCAGCGTGAGCAGGCTGAGGGACGGAGGACAGTCCAGCAATATGTAGTCATAGTCCTGCTTACAGGTCAAAACCTGCATTTTCAGACGATTTGTGCGGTTATCCAGCTCGACCAACTCAATATCTGCACCCGCCAGCGAGGACGAAGATGTCACAACAGAAACATTTTTGAATTCGGTTTCGATGATAGCGTCCTTGATAGGTCTTTCGCCGATAAGAACGTCATAAACCGTGACTTTTACGTTCTTCTTTTTGATACCGAAGCCTGTCGTTGTGTTGCCCTGCGCGTCCATATCAATGCAGAGCACCTTTTTGCCGTGAATTCCCAGCACTGCCGCCAGATTTACGGTTGTCGTGGACTTTCCTACACCGCCTTTCTGATTGGCAATCGCTATAATTTTAGCCATATTAAACCTCCGCTGTATACTTGTTCTGATAGTTTCTGCCCATCAAACGGGACAAATCTCATATTTATATTATATCACATTCTCAGATTAAATCAATAGCTTTTGACAAAATTCTATAATTTGTGCAGTTTCAAGCATTTTTTCCTGATGTTTTGCACATACAGGAATGTTTCACGTGGAACATTCAAATTGGTATCCGGATAACGTACTCAATACAGTTGTCATTCTGCGTTTTCTTGGAATCCGCATTGATGCCCGCAGCCCTCATCATATCAATTGCATGATTGATCGTGTTCACAAACAGCTTGACATTTTTAAATGCGCCGCTTCTCCGTCTAAGGCTTGCCCGCTCGTTTTCCTTGACAATCATATTGTTTATGTAACGCTCAGTCTGTTCGACATTAAAGTTAAATTTTCTGATTTTTTCGATAGTATCAAGTCGTTCTTCGGGAGATTGCAGCTTCAGAAGTGCCCTAGCATGACGTTCGGTAAGATTCAACTCCACTATCTGACGCCGCTCAGCTTCTGTAAGCTTCAACAAACGCAGTTTGTTAGCAATGGTAGACTGCGATTTTCCAAGCTTAACAGCAGCGTCCTCCTGTGTCATTCCGTAGAAATCAATTAACTTCGCAATTGCACAAGCCTCATCAAAGAAATTCAGGTCCTTTCTCTGAATGTTCTCTACCAGCGCCATAACCGCCGAATTTCGCTCGCTGATATTCATAATTATACACGGAACCGTCCTCATTTCAAGAAGCTTTGCCGCTCTTAAACGCCTCTCACCCGCTATCAACTCATAACCGAATTCTATTTTCCTGACCGTAAGCGGCTGGAGAATACCATTGCACTTGATGCTGGCAGCCAACTGACTAAGTCCTTCATCGTCAAAGTTTTTGCGTGGCTGATGCGGATTGGGTGTGATCATATCAGTTTGTATCTCAACCACCTTATTAATCGCCGTTTTATCTATCAGACCAAAGAAATTACTCATATTGATACTTCCTTTCTCTTTTTAATACAAATACATTTGAAGCTGCTAATTGATTCGCAAAATTCAAACAGAAGCTTGTACCTATCTGCCAATGATATAGGTATCGTCGGTCATGTTTTCTTTGCTATGTTGATTATATCATAAATATACAATTTTTTCCAGTAAAAATATTCGACATAAAACTTGATTTCTCATTTTTATAACATACTTTTCTTATAGATTCTTTATAATAATGTGCTGGTATACGCTATTTTTGTCGATAACTGCGATATTTTTTTAAGATTCTTACGTTAATATAAAAATACGGAGCAATTCAATCGAATTACTCCGTATTCATATCGTGCTATTCTGATAGGCGGAATATATATATTATGCATGTCGAAAAATGTTTCACGTGGAACATTCTAGTTTCCTGTTGTTAAAATAATCTTTTGCTGTTATCGAAACATTACAAATATGATTTTTCTCACAATCGATCATAAATCCCGAATTCAGATGAGTTTTCAATGCGTCCGAATGAAAACTCTCAAAAAAATTATGCACAGAAGCTGCTCCCGGTTCACAAAAAGCAACATCTAAAACATTTTAAGTGCTTCCTTCCATACCCAAACATCTGAATCTATTTTCAATAATTATACCCATTTCGTAATAATCATCATAGAAGCCGATTTTTTCATTCTTATGTAACCAAACCTCTCCGATAAATGTATCATCAGAAACCCGAACAACATAAGCATAGTACCGCATAGGAAACCCATTTATCCAATAATTATACCAATCAGAAAAAACATCATCAAGAAAACCAATACAGTCGCAATTATCGGAGGATCGATTAAAACACATTGTATCAGGATCAGACAGCAGCTTCTGCCGATACCATAATTCCGTCAAATCAGGAATATGCAACCGCAAACGTTCCATTCTCCACCTCTTCAAACTATAAAAACTCTACTCTATCGGTGCTCCAGAAAATAAAGAGACTTATCGGTTACCACTCATAAAAGCTTAAAGTGATTTCTTGGCGATCTGACCGGCATTTCGGGGATATTTTGCCGATGTCGATGATAACTTGCTAATTACCGCAAGTATCCTTTTATCTCCGCACGGAAGAGAATAATCAACAGTTTTTTCTATCCTTCCGCCTAATAATTTAACAGCATTCTCCCCCGCAGAAATATCCTCATTAGGACCTTTCATAGCTAAAAAATATCCGCCGACTTTAACAAAAGGCATGCAATATTCTGCTAAAACAGGCAGCGGAGCAACAGCTCTTGCCACAGCGAAATCAAATTTCTCTCTTAGCTGCTGGTCCCTTCCTCCATCTTCGGCTCTGGAGTGTATGCAGGTGAATTCTGAGCGTGTGATTTCTGCAGCCTCCTTCAGAAAATTCACTCGTTTCGCAAGACTGTCCAATAGTGTCATCTGAATATCGTCACGATAAAGCTTCATTGGGACTCCGGGAAATCCTGCGCCTGTTCCGACATCTATGACTGAAGCATTGTCGGGTATCGTGACCATTGTCATAGGCAGCAAGCTATCAAGGATATGTTTTTCACTTATACCCTCACTATCTGTTATTCCTGTCAGGTTCATTACCTTATTTTTTTCCACAAGAAAGTCTGTAAATTTGTTGAATTTATCGTAAGCTTCTTCTGTCAATTCTAAATTATTGTCCGAAAATACATTTTTCATTTTTTCAAATTCTATAATCAACATAACATCTCCTAAACTAAAAATAAATTGAAATTACAATTTCAGTAAGTTTTATTATATATCTATTTATGCAAATATTTGAAGTGTGTATATTTCTGTTTTATATTTCCAATTATAATATTTTTCTATTATATAACAACCGGTATTCTATTACAAATCAAGTCATTAATTCTTATGTGCCGCCAACCAAATAAGCAGTACCGAAACATCAGCAGGTGACACACCCGAAATTCTGGAAGCCTGACCAATATTCTCAGGCTGTATCTTGTTTAATTTTTCGTACGCTTCAAGACTTAATCCGCCTATCTCATGGTAATCAAAATTCAAAGGAAGCTTTTTTGTTTCAAGAGTTTTCATCTGTTCAGCCTGCATGATCTGGCGGTCAATATACCCCTCATACTCGATTTTTAACTGTGCCTGCTCCCAAACTTCATAAGGAAGATCGGGGCGCTCAGGATCAAACGGTGCAAGGTCAGTATATGAGATCTGCGGCCTTCTGATAAGATCAGCCATCTTAACACCCGTCTTAATCGCAGATGTACCCTTCGCCTCAAGCATTGCATTAAGCTCAGCAGTCGGACTTATAGTTACCTTGCGAATACGGCTGACTTCTTTTTCGATGAGTTCTTCCTTCTTAAGGAAAGCATTATATCTCTCCTCGCTTATCAAACCGATCTCATGACCGATTGCAGTCAGACGTTCATCAGCATTATCCTGACGAAGCAGCAGCCTGTACTCACTCCTGGAAGTCATCATACGGTACGGGTCGGAGCAGCCCTTGATAACAAGATCATCTATCAAAGTTCCAATATAAGACGACATTCTGGTGAGCGAGATAAGCTCCTTGCCGTGAGCACGCCTTGCAGCGTTGATTCCAGCGATAAGTCCCTGAGCGGCGGCTTCTTCGTACCCCGATGTTCCGTTGAACTGTCCCGCACCGAAAAGTCCGCCGATTTTTTTGAATTCCAGAGTATTTCTCATCTGAAGCGGATCAACACAGTCATATTCGATTGCATAAGCATTTCGCATAACTTCGACATTTTCCAAACCTTTTATAGTCCGTAGAAAAGCAAGCTGCACATCTTCGGGAAGCGATGACGACATTCCCTGCAAATAATATTCATCTGTCCCCAAACCCATAGGCTCAATAAAAAGCTGATGCCTTGGCTTATCGGAAAATCTCACTATTTTGTCCTCAATAGACGGACAGTATCTAGGTCCAACACCATGAATCCTGCCCGAATACATAGGCGAACGATGGATATTCTCCCGAATCACCTTGTGAGTTTCCTCATTGGTATAGGCAATATAACAAGAAGCAATATTTTCCATTTTGTCACGATCGGACTCAAAAGAGAAAGGCTGAATGAAATCATCACCGTCCTGGCGCTCCAGAATATCAAAATTAACGCTTCTCTTGTGAACACGTGACGGCGTTCCTGTCTTGAAACGGCGAAGTTCTATCCCCAGCTTTTCAAGGCTATCGGACAATTCCTTTGCAGGCAGCGCAGAATCGGGACCGCTCTCATAGGAAACATCGCCCACATGGATAAGCCCGTTCAGATAAGTACCTGTCGCAACGATCACGCACTTGACCTTATACTCGGCACCAAGCTTTGTGACAACGGCAGAGACCTGCCCATTTTCCGCCTTTATCTCACATATTTCTGCCTGCTTTATGTCAAGATTTTCCTGATTCTCGCAGACCTTTTTCATATGATTGTGATATTTCACCCTGTCGATCTGCGCCCGCAGGCTATGGACAGCAGGACCTTTTCCAAGGTTCAGCATACGGCTTTGGATAAAGCAAGCGTCGGCAGCCTTGCCCATTTCACCTCCGAGAGCGTCAATTTCACGCACCAAATGACCTTTTGCAGTTCCGCCGATGGAAGGATTGCAGGGCATATTTGCGATTTGATCCAGCGATATAGTAAAAAGCGCAGTCTTTGCACCCAATCTTGCGGAAGCCAGAGCAGCCTCAACCCCAGCATGACCTGCGCCAATGACCGCAACATCGTATTCACCCATAAAATAAGACATATCTATTCTCCTCAACAAAATGTTCCACGTGAAACATTTCTTTACTTTCCAACACAAAAATGCGAAAATACTTCGTTGACCACATTTTCTGTTGCCCGTTCACCCGTCAGTTCAAGCAGATAATTCAAGGCATTGTCCAGAACAACATTGACCGCATCAAGCGTATAACCTAAGTTCAGTGTTTCCAGAGCCGCATTTATCTCGGATAATGCGTTGTAACATGCCACCCTCTGTCGCTCATTGGAAATGACAGCACCATTCAGATCAACGTTGTCAAGCAAAAATATCTCCCTAACAGCAGCTTCGATAATCGCAGCCGAGTTTCCGTCATTGGCAGAAATTGTAACTGTTTTAAGAAATCTACCCTCCATAAACTGCCAATCCTCGGTAGTGCCCTTGTCGGATTTGTTTATGACGGCAAGGATTTTCTCAGAAACATCAGCCTGTGAAAGCAGCTCGATCAATCTCTGATCGTCCGTGTCCGGCGGACAGCTTCCATCAAAAACCGCAATTATAAGCGAAGCCCCGCCCAGCCGTTCGACTGCCTTCCGAACGCCGAAATTCTCCACAACGTCCTTGGTGGAATGAATACCCGCCGTGTCCGCCAAACGCAAAGTAATGTCCCCCAAGCGAACACTTTCCTCAACAATATCCCGTGTTGTCCCGGCAATATCGGTCACAATACTCCGTTCGCAGCCGCTTAGAAGGTTCATCAAAGTGGATTTACCCACATTAGGCTTGCCCACAATGCACGTATCAATTCCGTTTTTCAGGATAATTCCCGAATTATAGGTTTCCAGAATGTTTGAAAGCTCACCGCTCAGTTCGGACAATTCCGCAGCCATAGCAGCTTCGGACACCTCCGCAATGTCCTCCTCGGGATAATCCACCCAAGCCGCACAGCTGCCGAGAAGGGTTTGCAGCCTGTCCGAAACGGACTTTATACTTTTGAAAAGCTTGCCATCTCTCAGCGAAACAGCGCACTTATGAGCCGCCTTACCCTCTGCGGAGATAATATCCATAACGCCCTCCGCCTGAGTAAGGCTGAGTTTCCCGTTAAGGAACGCTCTTTTCGTGAATTCTCCCGCCTGAGCAGGGACGGCACCGCTTGCCAAAACTGCCTGCAGAACGCTGTCCGCAACGAAAACACCTCCGTGACAGGAGATCTCGCAAACGTCCTCCCCCGTGTAGGAATGGGGAGCGCGGAAAACCGTAAGAATACCGTCGTCCAGCTTACCGCCGCAGCCGTCACCGATAATTCCGTAAGCGCAGGTGTAGCCTTCCATCTCGGAAACAGCCTTGCCGTAGGGCTTGAACACCTTCTCAGCGCACTTTATGGCACCGTCCCCGCTGATACGGATAACGGCAATTCCTCCCGCAGCACGGGGAGTAGATATTGCAGCAGCAGTAACCATTGTTTATCCTCCATAAATCTCAAAACATCTAAATAAATTATTACAAAAACAAAAGGCTGCTTCGATGAAACAGCCTTTATCATCTGCCTATCGACAGAAAGAATCAAATATCAATTTTACCGTAAAGCTCGCCGATCATGGAATCCTCGGGCTTCGGCTTCTTATAATCCTTCTCAAAAGAGGTCTTAGCCATGTCGAAGGAGCGAGGAACGGGCTTGGAATCGCCTCTGCCCTTGCCGTAACCGCCCTTGCGCTTGTTATCGAAGCGCTTGCCGCCTCTCTGCTCTCTCTTGGGAGGATTTGTGCAGGAAATAACGACCTTTCTGTAAGGCTCCTCGCCTGTGGAATGGGATGAAACGCCCTCGATCTCGGAAACAGCGGAGTGAATGATGCGTCTTTCGTAGGGGTTCATAGGCTCAAGAACGGTAGTCCTGCCTGTACGGAGAACGGTCTTGGAGATCTTAACAGCCAGCTCCTCAAGAGTAGCCTTTCTCTTCTCACGATAACCGCAGGAATCCACGCTGACACGGTAATAATCCTTGTCGGAGCGATTGCAGACCATAGAAGCGAGATACTGTATAGCGTCCAGAGTTTCGCCGCGTCTGCCGATAACGGTACCGGAGGTATCGCCGACGATCTCAATAAGGCAGCCGTCCTCGGAGGGAGTGACATTCAGCTCAGCCTCAACGCCCATGCCCTTGAGGATACCTCTGATATAATCAGCGGCAACATCGCATCTTTCGGGCTCAAAGCTTGCCTGAACTTTCGCCTCGCCCTTAGTGAAAAACAGCGTTTTCTTGGGCTCTTCAAGTATTTCAAAGGTAATCTTGGACTCATCTGCGCCGAAGAACTTAACAGCCTCTGCCTTGGCTTCTTCGATTGTTTTTCCTGTAAAAATCTCGGTCATAAGAATTAACTCCTTTCAACGGATCATTCGTCATCGGTATATTCATCGCCGTATTTTTCCGCCTGTCTGCGTCGTGCCTCGGCGATAATTTTACTTTCCAGCTCTTTCTGCTTTGCCTTAGAAAGCTTGATATCCTGGGCTTTTTTCTCGGAATCAGCCTTTGCGCTTTCGGGTAACTTGCCCTGAGCCTTCATCTGTTCAAGCTGCTGCTGATACATCATCTGCATCATATTCGGCTTATTTTTCTTCTTGGCGTTGTCCTTTTTGATAAGCTCGGCAACGTATTCGGGGGTATAGATCTTGTTCAGAACGATGGTCTGAATAAGGCTGACGATCGAAGAGATTATCCAGTAAAATCCGATACCTGCGGGCAGGCTGTACGCAAAGAATACGGAAACAAGGGGCATTGTGTACAGCATAATGTTCATACTCGTCATAGACGGATTTGCTGCGGAATCGGGGTTCTGCTTTTTCATTCTTACCTGGGAATAGATAGTGATGATAAGCTGAAAAAGACCGGAAAGAATGGGTATAAGGATAAGAGCGACAGTCTGTGCGGGAGTGATGCCCATAAGAGCCTTCTGCTCGGCGTCGAAGGCATACTGCGGAACAAGTCCCAGATCGAGTCCGAGGAAGGTATTGTTGAAATCTGCCAGCTTTTCGGTCAGCTCGGGAAGCTCGGCAAGCTTATCGGGGTCTGTCTGAAAAAGCTTGATAATAAACAGCTCGGGACGGCTTGTGAAGTTATTTCCCTCGCTTGCGAAATACTCCTTTGCGATCTCGGTAGCCCTAGCCAGAACGTCCTTATTTACACGGAGAATGTGGGTAATAGGGCGGTAAACAACGTCGATGATACCGAAAAGGAAGGGAAACTGAATAAGCGCCGTGGAGCAGGAGGACATAGGATTGATATTCTCCTCCGCATAGAGCTTCATAGTTTCCTCGTTGAGCTTCTCCTGATTGTTTCCGTACTGTTTTTTCAGACGCTCCAGCTTAGGGTTAAGCGCCTGGAGAGCAGCGGTAGACTTCTGCTGCTTAATGGAAAAGGGGAAGAGTATCAGTCTTACGATAAGGGTAAAAATTATAATGGAAACGCCGTAATTTTTTACGATCGAATAAATGAGCCACATAATGAAGCCCATAGGGTAGCCGCAAATTTTGCCAATTAAACCCATTGTTACCTCCGAACAGACGGTATTTTTCAATACTATCCGTATAAATTAAAAACTTTAATACAATTAATATAATAATCGGGAAAAATCAGCCCGTTATTTTCGTTATCAAACGCCTAATTTTTAGGCTTCTTAAAGAAGTAAAATTCATCGGGAACGTAATCCACACCACCGGGGTTGAAAGGGTTACACCTTAACAGCCGCCTGACAGTCAGATACCCGCCCTTAATGAACCCGAACCGTTCCACCGCAATAAGAGCATACTTTGAACAGGTCGGATAAAAACGGCAGCAGGGCGGAAAAAGCCCCGAAATGAACCGTCTGTAAAATTTTATCAAAAGCAATAGAAGCTGTTTCATCATTTTTTATGATTTTTGCCGCCCTTGTTACGGGGCTTGAAAGCGTCGGGATCATTCATTTTCGGGATAAGCCGTCTGCGGAAAAACGACGCTATTTCGTAGCTTTTGCACTCCGCGGCACCTTTTCTGGCGCACACAACGATGTCAAAACCGATAGGCATCAAAAGCTCACATTCACGGTAAGCTTGTCTGATGACACGCCTTGCCCTGCTTCTTTTTACAGCATTTCCCATTTTTTTACCTGTGGAAATGCCAATACGATTTACAGGGAGTTTATTTTTACGAAAATATACCAGACAGTTATTATCCGAAACTGCCGCACCTTTGTTATAAAGAGCAAGGAAATCCTTATTTTTGTTGATTTTAACGGTAAAAAGCAAAGGAAGCACCGTCCCGAATATTCTAAAAAATAAGACCACAAACCAAAGTTGCGGCCATAGTTGTCAATGGGTGGAAACGCCGTAGCCGAAACCGCAGGACGCGGCTCGGCGGCGAATCTGATTAGTGAGTGAGTCTGGCTCTGCCCTTAGCGCGTCTGCGTGCCAGCACCTTGCGGCCGTTTCTTGTAGCCATACGCTTCATAAAGCCGTGCTCTTTCTTTCTGTGGAGCTTCTTAGGCTGATAAGTTCTCTTCAAAACAATTCCCTCCTTTTATTTTCAGAAACCGACGGGGGACACCCGCCGAACTCAATTAATGCTTACAAATATCCTTGCAATTATTTAGTATAGCCTATTTCAGGTGGTTCTGTCAAGTATTTTTTCAAAAAAATATTCTAAAAACCTATGAAAAAATCGTTTTCGGGGATTTACACAAAACTATTTGTATATTTTTACAGTATTATACTATCTATTAATTTTTACCATTATTACAATTTGTATAGTACCATATAAATTAACCTAATTGTAAAATAAACAATCACCATTCAACTATAATACTATCCGTAAAATACATTTTAATTATACTATTTGATTATTTTATTTTTATGAGATTTAGTTACTATTTGTAATATTACTTTGTAATTCTCCTGTTAGTTAAGTTATAGATAATACTTTTCGTATATTCTCCCACAAATAGTACCATCTGTTTCGTTTGTCGTTCTACTGACAGTTTAGTAATTGCCGATTTCTACTAAATGTGAAGTGTGAAAAACTGCATTTAGTGTGAAGAGTGAAAAGTGGAAAGTGAAATTATTAGTGTTGAGTGATGAAAGTTGAGAGTTGAATTTTATGTGAAGTGCGAAAAGTGAAGTTTTTCTGTTAATCCAACAAAAGCCCGTCCCGCAGTTACGCACTTTTTTCGGATTTCAGCAAAATCAGCAAAATCGGCAAAATCAGCAAAATATCAAACTCACAAATCCCACAAACAAATAGTAACAACACAAACAAACACAAATTAGCATAAAAAATCAACCATATCCTCTCACAAAATGTAAAGCAGGGTAAATAGGGCTAAATAAAAGGGAAGGGTGAGTGCAAATTCTTCCTAGCGGAATAATTAGGGGGAACCGATAGGGGCGGGGGAAACTCCCTGCTTTGCGTTAGGGTTTGTTGTGTCCCATTGCATTTTTGCATTGCCCATATAGGTTCCCCCTCTGCGGGAGTTGCGCAAAATTAGAGAGGTCACTTAGGTGGTGTCGCCAAAAGAAAGTAGGACAGGCGGGAAAAGTCGGTATTTGCGCCACTGCGGGTAGTTTGCGAGTTTACCGATTTGTGACTTTTCACCGCCTTTGTGTGACGAAAGTCGAAAAACGTGAACGTTTTTCTCTTTCTGTTGGGAGATTGTGGCTTTACTCCTGCCTTATTGTTAGCTTTTCTTGTAAGGCTTGGTTTCTATTGATGTTTGGTAAATTCTCTTTATGGGCTTTTCTTTTGATTGTTCTGTCGGTTTGATACCTTTTATGTAAGAACTTTTGTAATTGTTAATTACGGATTTCGCTCTCTGCGGAGAGCGACCAGCCCTTCCTAGCGTCGAAGGGCTGGATCCCAAGACGCTTTTGATGCCTGCGGCGCTTTTTCTTTTTTTCTTTTTGCCTGCGCACGCTTTTTTTGCTTTCCAATTTTCCTCCTTGTTTTTTGTCCAATTTTAATACTTGATTTCACAATCATTTTCTGTTATAATATTATTATCTATTACATATTCACTGCCGAGAAAGGGGAAGTCAAAAAAATGAATTCTTTCGGCGAAGTCTTTGAAATGGTCAAAACCTATTGCCTTGAAGTCGCTAACGTCGGGGATATCGCTTTTAAACTCTGGATAAATCCCCTTGAACCCGTTAAGCTGGAGGATAATGTTGCCTATTTTACCGTGAAATCCTCATTCCAGAGAAATATTATTACCAAGAATTACGAGAAAATTCTCCTCGCAGCCTTCGCAAATACTCTCGGATTTGACGTCAGCATACATATCGACGTGACCGAAGAGGAGGAGGAAAACGGCGAAGGCGACCCCATCTCCGAGGATTCCGCAGTTAAACAGGCGGAGCTTATGCAGACCTTCCGGGGTGCCGAATATGACTATACTTTCGATACTTTTATAGTGGGACGTTCCAACGAGTTCGCATATGCAGCCTGCACAGCCGTTGCGAAAAACTGCGGAAGTACCTATAATCCCCTGTTTCTCCACGGTCCGTCGGGACTTGGCAAGACACATCTGCTGAACGCTATCAGCTATGAAATAAAAAAGAACGCCCCCGATACCAATATTATATATGTAACGGGCGAAGTGTTTGCAAACGAGCTTATCGCCGCTATCCAGAATAAGGACACCTCGCAGTTCCATAAGAAATACCGCAGCGCCGATGTCCTTCTTGTGGACGATATTCAGTTTATTGCGGGTAAAGAGTCCACTCAGGAGGAATTTTTCCATACATTTAACGAGCTGCATCAGGTCAACAAGCAGATAGTTCTGACCTCCGACCGTCCGCCGAAGGACATAAAAACTCTGGAGGACCGCATCAGGACACGCTTTGAATGGGGACTTATCGCAGACATTTCCCTGCCCGATTTTGAAACAAGAGTTGCTATCATCAAGCGTAAAGCCGAGCTTTTGCAGCTGGACATTTCCGATGAGGTTGCCGAATTCATCGCAAACCGCCTGAAAACCAATATCCGACAGCTGGAGGGCGCAGTCAAAAAGCTGAAAGCCTCAAAGCATCTGGTGGGAACTCCACCGTCCATCGCAATGGCGCAGAACGTTATCCGTGAGATCCTGAACGACGACCAGCCCGAACCCGTTACCGTTGAAGCTATCATTGGCGAGGTGGCAAACATCTACTCCGTCACCACCGATGACATCAAGTCCAACAAGCGTTCACAGCAGGTTTCTCTTGCCCGAAAGGTGGCTGTTTACGTTATCCGTGAGATAACTCAGATGTCCTTGGACGCTATCGGAATGGAGATCGGCGGCAGAGATCATTCCACCATCGTTTACTATAATAATGATATTGAAACCAAAATGAAGAAAAATCCTCAGCTGAAAGAAACGGTTGAAGATATAATCAAAAACATCAGCGCAAGGTGATGCTTTAATATAAGCGCAAGATATTTTTTGTAGGGGACGGGTTTCCCGTCCCGCTGCATTGTCCCGCTTACATCATCTTTAAAAACGTGAAACACCCGTTCCCTATAAAAATTCCGCATGAAACTGCGGTTTATTTTTGTTCAAAAAAGCGATTACATAAAGTTGATTTTTGAGTTTTCAACAGGGTGTTGAAAGTTAAGTTGAAAACTTTGGTAAACAGAAAAATCTAAGAAAACAGACCATATTTCAACAATATTACCGTCTGTATAATGATTTTTTCAACCATTTGTCAAAAAAATTCCGCAGGGTAAAGATTTTCAACGAAATTATCCACATAAATTCAACTTCAACTCCACAGTATTTAACACTTTCAACGGCAGATTTTCTCTTTTGACTTTTCAACAAGTTTTCAGCATACAGGCTGTTGACAAATATTCTCCGCAGTTACAGGGTTTAAGGCGGTTTTCAACAATTTAACCGTCCCTACTGCTACGACTGTTTATATTTATATTATTTTATTATTATTTGATGCAGCACAGGGGGTTTTTTTCAGTTTTCTGCGGCTCCGCCTGTTGAATTCCGATTAAGGTAAGTAAACGCTGCTTACCGATGATTATGCAGACAAAATGAATATGCAGATGCTGCACCAAAGAAAGGATTTCAGAATTATGAAAATGTCTTTTTCCAAATCAGAAATGAGTGAGGCGCTCAACAACATTTCAAGGGCTGTCCCCCAGAGGGCAACTATCCCTGCGCTGGAGGGCGTCAAGCTTTGTCTTATAAACGGCAAGCTGGAGATCACCGGCTATGACCTGGAGATCGGCATACAGACGGTCATTGACGCAAAAAGCGATGATTACGGCGAATATGTATTCAATTCCCGCCTTTTTTCGGATATTATCAGGAAAATGCCCAACGAAATCGTTACAGTGGAAATTAATACCAATCTCACCTCAAGGATATTCAGCGGAAATGCGGAATACAACATTATGGCAATGTCCGCAGATGAATATCCCTCTATCCCCGAAGCAAATCAGGAAAGAAAGATAACTATCCCCCAGCCGCTGCTTAAAAATATGATAAATCAGACCATATTTGCGGTAGCCGTATCGGAAACAAAGCCAATTCTCACGGGTGAGCTTTTCGAGATAGAGGACGGCAGCTTCAACCTTGTTGCCATCGACGGCTACAAGCTGGCTATCAGAAACGAAATGCTTAAAACCGACCAGAACTACAACTTCGTTATCAAAGCAAGGTCACTTTCGGAAATTGCCAAGCTTCTGGGCGATGACGACAGCAAAATGGCGGAGATTTTTGTCAGCAAAAAGCATATTAACTTCAAAATTTCCAATTATACCGTTATATCAAGACTTCTTGAGGGCGAATTCCACAATTACAGAGGAGCGATGCCCAAGGAATACGAAACGGAAGTCATTATCGACACAAAGCCCTTTATCGACTGCCTCGACCGCTGCACCCTGCTGCTCAATGACAAGGTAAAAGCCCCCGTAAGATGCGCATTTGCCGATAATGAGATAAAGATAAGCTGCACATCGACCATAGGAAAGCTTTCCGACGAGATGAACGCAGAAATAAACGGCCCCGAGGTGGAGATAGGCTTCAACTGCCGCTATCTGCTTGACGCCCTCAGAGCCGCCGAGTCGGACAAGGTAAGGCTTTCCCTGAACGGTTCCGCATCGCCCATGAGGATAACACCCATCGACGGCGACAGCTTTACATTCCTTGTTCTTCCCGTAAGACTGAGATAAGGAGTATCCCAAATGGAAATAAAGATAACTACCGAATATATAAAGCTTGACCAGCTTCTGAAATTCTCGGGTGCAGTTGTGACCGGCTCGGAGGCAAAGGAGCTTATTTCGGAAAATAAGGTTTCCGTCAACGGCGAGATATGCACGATGCGGAGGAAAAAGCTCCGTATCGGCGATGTTGTGTCCGTCGGCGGAAATGAGTATACGATCATCTGAGAGGACGCGGTTCATATTTATATTACCCGAATGAAAGCGAATGGCTTTAAAAATCTCGAAGAAGCCGACCTTTCCCCCCACAGATATATGAATATCCTCTACGGCAGCAATGCCCAGGGGAAAACCAATTTCATAGAATCGGTGTGGGTGTGTACCGGCTGCCGCAGCTTTCGTGGTACCAAGGAAAGGGATTATGTCGGCTTTAACAAACCTCGTTCGGAGATCATAATGGAATTTTGCGACAGCGAGCGGCGGCAGTCTGTCGCTATCCGTCACGACAAGGAGCGGAAATTCCGAAGAAATATGGCACTGAACGGTGTTAACATAAACTCACTTTCTCAGCTGTTCGGCAGCTTTGAGGCGGTGGTGTTCACGCCCGAGGACCTGGAGCTTTCAAAGGGTTCCCCCGATGCCAGAAGAAATTATATGAACACGGGCATTTCACAGCTGAGAAAAAGCTATCATATCGACGTGGTAAGCTATAACCGAGCGATAATGCACAGAAATGCCGTTATCAAAAATATACTTCTTGGAATGGCGAAAAAGTCCGACCTTGACATCTGGGATACACAGCTTGCCCGCTTCGGGGCAGCAATTATTTCCGCAAGAAGCCGTTATATACGGGATATTGCCAAAAAAGCCGAGCAGCTTTATAACGATATTTCCTCGGGTAAGGAAAGGCTGGAGCTTTACTACCTGTCAAGCGTTTTCCGTGATGTCAGGGAGTACGGGGAAATGGACTTCTGCAATCCCTTAGCTATCCCCGAAATAAGACGCAGATACG
This sequence comes from Oscillospiraceae bacterium, assembly GCA_017828975.1. Taxonomy (GTDB): domain Bacteria; phylum Bacillota; class Clostridia; order Oscillospirales; family Ruminococcaceae; genus UMGS1889. The sequence continues at coordinate 31,034 of JAGAJN010000024.1, forward strand.
AGCTTGCCCTTAACAGGTGGCAGGACAGCGACATAAAATCGGGAATGACGGTAAACGGCGTCCACCGTGACGATATAATCACAAAGATAAACGGCGTAATGTCCCGTGAATTCGGCTCACAGGGGCAGTCAAGGAGCATCGCACTTGTTATGAAGCTGGCACAGGCTCAGCTTATTGAGGAAACAGTCGGGGAAGCTCCCGTGGTTCTTCTGGACGATGTTCTCAGCGAGCTTGACCCGCAGCGTCAGGAGTTCGTTTTAAGGCGGCTGGACGGGTTTCAGGTGTTTGTCACCTGCTGCGACAGGGTTTCTGCTATGCGGTTCGGTGAGGGAAAGATATTTTACGTCGAAAACGGAAAGATCCGGGAGGAAAATTAATATGTATCTGCATCTGGGTGAAAGCACGGTAATACGTGCTTCGCAGCTGATAGGCATATTTGATATAGAAAACACATCGGTCAGCAGGTCAACAAGAGAATTTCTCACAAGGGCGGGAAAGGGCGGCAGGATATTCAACGTGTCCTACGAAATGCCCAAATCCTTTGTGGTCTGCGCCGACGAGAGCGGAGAGGAAACGGTGTATATCTCGCAGGTTTCCGCCTCAACGCTCAGAAAGCGTTTTGCTCAAGGTCAATAACGCTCAGGAGGTAATTATGTCAGTAAATGAAAACGAAAGCTTAAATCTTAACGAAAGCACAGCCGTAAACGAGGAGTACGACGAAAGCCAGATTCAGGTGCTTGAAGGTCTGGAAGCCGTAAGAAAGCGTCCCGGTATGTATATCGGTTCAACAGGCTCTCAGGGTCTGCACCACCTTGTTTACGAGATAGTGGATAACTCCATCGACGAGGCTCTTGCCGGACATTGCACCGAAATAAAGGTGGAGATCCTCAAGGGCGATGTTATCAGAGTTACCGATAACGGACGCGGTATACCTACGGGAATCCACCCGAAAGAGGGCATTTCCGCAGCGACCGTCGTTTACACCGTCCTCCACGCAGGCGGAAAGTTCGGCGGCGGCGGATATAAGGTGGCAGGCGGTCTGCACGGCGTTGGCGCAAGCGTCGTAAATGCGCTGTCGGAATGGCTGGAGCTGACCGTTAAGGACGGAAAAAATGTCCATTTTCAAAGATTTGAACGGGGAAATTACAGCGAACCTCTGAAAATCATCGGCGAAACCACCGAAACGGGAACCTCCGTTATGTTCAAGGCGGACGGCGAGATTTTCACCGAAACTACCGTCTACGATTACGATATTCTCCTGAAAAGACTGAGAGAGCAGGCGTTCCTGAATGCAGGAATAAAGATAGTTTTCTCCGACCTCAGAGAGGACGAGCCGAAAACCGAAACTCTCTGCTATGAGGGCGGTATCAGGCAGTTCGTTGACCATATCCACCACACAAGAGGTCTGGAGCCGCTGACCCCAAGCGTTATCTATTTTGCGGGTATCCAGGACGATATGACCGCAGAGATCGCTTTGCAGTATAACGACAGCTATAATGACATTATTCTGTCATTTGCCAATAATATCCATACAATCGACGGCGGTACTCACGAAAACTCATTCAAGAACGCCCTGACAAAGGTCATCAACGAGTACGGAAAGAAATTCAACCTCTTAAAGGACGGCGACAAGCTCCAGGGTGAGGACGTCCGTGAGGGTCTGACCGCAATTATCTCCGTAAAGCTTACCGACTGTCAGTTTGAGAGCCAGACAAAGGGTCGTCTGGGAAATCCCGAATTGAAGCCGTTCATCGAGGGACTTGTTGCCGAAAAGCTGATGAATTTCTTAGAAGAAAATCCCGCCGACGCAAGGGCAATTTTCGATAAATCAGTTGCCGCACAAAAGGCAAGAGAAGCCGCCAAAAAGGCAAGAGAGCTGACCCGAAGAAAGTCCGCAATGGAGTCCGCTTCCCTGCCCGGAAAGCTGGCAGACTGCTCCGAAAGGGACATCGAGCGCACCGAGATATATATCGTCGAGGGAGATTCTGCGGGCGGCTCCGCAAAGTCGGGACGTGACAGACGCTATCAGGCTATTCTTCCGCTTTGGGGCAAGATGCTCAACGTCGAAAAAGCACGTATCGACAAGGTTTACGGCAATGAAAAGCTGATGCCCGTCGTTACCGCTCTGGGAACGTCCATCGGCGAGGATTTCGACATAGAAAAGCTTCGTTACGGCAAGGTCATCATTATGGCTGATGCCGACGTCGACGGCGCACATATCAGAACGCTGCTGCTGACATTCTTCTTCCGCTTTATGCGTCCCCTTATCGAGAATGGAAATGTGTACATTGCACAGCCTCCGCTTTTCAAGGTGGCAAAGGGCAAGCAGGTGCGCTATGCGTTCTCCGATGAAGAGAGGGATATGTATATCAGGGAGCTGGAGGGCGAAGGCAAGGTCAAGGCTGATGTTCAGAGATACAAGGGTCTTGGTGAGATGGACCCCGAGCAGCTTTGGGAAACCACGATGAATCCCGAAACGAGGACGATGGTCAAGGTGGAAATGGAAGATGCTATGCGTGCCGATGAAATTATCACTATTCTGATGGGTGATAAGGTTGGTCCTCGTAAGGAGTTTATTGAGAAGAACGCAAAGTTCCTTGATGTGTCCAATCTTGATTTCTAACTACCAAAAAGGAAAGAAAAAATGCTAGATAAAATGTTTGATGAAAGCATCGACGGTGAGGATTTTTATCAGACCGACCCCATGGGCGGCGACCCAATAGCAGGCGGCGTTTACCTCTCCGACACCGAGCTTATTATGAACGGCTTCAGGCTGTTTCAGAAACGCTACGGAATGAAAAATATCATTATCCAGCTGATACTTATTGCGCTGGCTATCGGCGTGCAGATAACGGCTCTTGTTATCGACAGGGGCGCACAGTCGGCGTGGGCACTCATAGGCGTTTGCGTTGCGCTGGCGGTCATTATTCTGCTGCGTCCGAGGAAAATTGCCAAGGACCTGGAAAACAATATCAAGGAGCTGGAAGGTACAAAATACAGCTGCATCGTCTACCCTCTTGCGGTGAAAATATCCACCGAGCAGGACAGAATAGATTTTGAAAACAGGGAGAAAAACGGAGAAACCGACGCTGACGAGGAAATTCCCGCCACCGTCATTCATCTGGACAATCCCGCCGTTGAGATGGTGGAGGACAGCGATAAATATCTCCTCTACATCAAGAAAAGCAATATGTACGTTATCCCGAAATCTGCATTTTCCGATGAAGATAACAAGCTTATCTCCGAAAGGCTGCAAAAAATTATGGGAATACGCTACAAGGTCTGAAAGGATAGGATAGAATGAACGACAGTGAAAACAGCAAGGTAATACACGTTGACGTTGAAAAGGAAATGCGGGAATCCTTCCTGCAATACTCTATGTCCGTTATCGTGGCAAGAGCGCTCCCCGATGTCAGGGACGGTCTGAAGCCAGTTCACAGGCGTATCCTTTACACAATGTACGAGGACGGTCTGACTCCCGATAAAAAGTACCTAAAGAGTGCTACCACCGTCGGTGACGTGCTGGGTAAATATCACCCCCACGGCGATGCTTCCGTTTACGATGCTCTCGTAAGACTGGCGCAGGACTTTTCCATGCGCTATCCGCTTGTTGACGGTCACGGAAACTTCGGTTCGGTGGACGGCGACCCCCCTGCTGCTTACCGTTATACAGAAGCAAAAATGTCCAAAATATCCGTGGAAATGCTCACGGACATTAACAAGGAAACCATTCCTTATACCTCAAACTATGACGACCGTCTGAAAGAACCCGTGGTGCTGCCCAGCCGTTACCCGAATATTCTGGTAAACGGTTCGACCGGTATCGCCGTAGGTATGGCTACAAATATCCCGCCCCATAATTTACGGGAAACTATTGACGCCGTAAATCTGCTTATCGACAATCCCGAAGCGTCCCTTGATGAAATAATGGAGTGCATAAAGGGTCCCGATTTCCCCACAGGCGGCATTATTATGGGCAGAGCGGGCATCAGAGCCGCTTATGCGACAGGTAGAGGTAAGATAACTCTCCGTGCAAAGACGTCCATTGAGGAGATAAACGGCAGAAACTGCATTATCGTCCACGAAATTCCCTATATGGTCAACAAGGCAAGGCTTATCGAGGCAATGGCTCAGCTTGTCAAGGATAAGAGAATTGACGGAATCCACTTTATCCGTGACGAATCGGACAGAGAGGGTATGCGTATCGTTATCGAGCTGAAAAAGGACGCTATCCCACAGCTGGTGCTGAATAAGCTGTTTAGCTTTACACAGTTACAGGACACAGTAGGCGTTATCCTCCTTGCCCTTGTAAACGGCGAACCGAAAATTCTGACACTCAAGCAGATATTGCAGGAGTATATAAAATTCCAAGAGGAAGTAATCCGAAACAGGACAAATTTCGACCTGAGAAAGGCAAAGGAAAGAGCCCACATTTTAGAGGGCTTAGTCGTTGCTATCAACAATATTGACGAAGTTATCGAGATAATGAAAACCTCCAAGTCTATCCCCCACGGTAAGGAAAGACTTCAGGAGCGCTTCGGCATCACCGAAATTCAGGCGGAAGCTATCGTTCAGATGACTATCGGACGTTTAACAGGCTTGGAGGAGCAGAAAATTCTTGATGAACTGGCTGCACTTCACAAGAAAATTGCCGAGCTGGAGGAAATCCTCGCAAATGAACATAAGCTTCTCGGCATCATCAAGGACGAAATAAACGTTATCAAGGATAAGTACGGCGACGACAGAAGAACACAGATAGAGTCCGTCAGCGGCGAGGTGGACATTGAGGATCTTATCCCCGTTGAGGACTGCGTTGTGACATATACAAATATCGGCTACATCAAGCGTCAGCCCGTTTCCGACTATAAGATACAGAACCGAGGCGGCAAGGGCGTTACGGGTATGAAGCAGCGTGACGAGGACTTTGTTCAGGAGATGTTCATTTCTTCGACTCACGACAACGTGCTTTTCATCACCAACAAGGGCATTATGTATAAGCTGAAATGCTATGAGATCCCCGAGGGTTCAAAGCAGTCCAGAGGTGTGAACGCCGTTAATCTGCTGCCCCTTACCGACGGCGAAAAGATAGCTGCAATGATAAAGACCTCCGATTTTGACGAGAACAAGTTTATCGTTATGGTAACGAAAAACGGCAAGATAAAGCGCACCTGCCTTGCGGAATATAAGAACGTCCGCAAGAACGGACTTATCGCTATCGGACTTGACGAGGGCGACGAGATAGAGGGCGTAAGAATGACCGACGGCAGCGCACAGCTTATCGTTGCGACCCGCGGCGGCTATGCTATCAGGATCGAGGAAAACACTATGCGTCCTCTGGGACGTTCCGCTCACGGCGTTAGGGCTATCAAGCTCAGAGAGGGCGACAGCGTTGTTTCCATGGCAAGAGTCAGAGATGGGGCGACTGTCCTCACCGTCAGCGAAAAGGGTCTTGGCAGACGTGCAGACCTTTCGCAGTACAGGATACAGAACAGGGGCGGCTACGGCTTGAAGAATTACCCTGTTTCCAACGAAAAGGGTTATGTATGCGGCATAAAGGTCGTTGACGATACGGACGATATTATCCTTATCTCCGACGACGGCGTTATCATCAGGATAAGGGCGAATGATGTCCGTGTTATGAGCAGATATGCGTCCGGCGTAAGGGTAATGCGTGTTCAGGGCGACAGCAAGGTGGTTGCGTTCACGAGAGCAGAGCATGACGAGAATGCCGACGTTCAGAAGGTCGAGCAGCCTGCCGAAGCCGAGCTTGCAAAGGAAGAAGCGGAGGCTTTGGAGATGGAGAAGAACGAGGTCATTGTTGATGAACCCGTTCCCGATGACGGCGACGAGGAATAATTTTCCCCGAAAATAAACAATAAAAATGTCACCCGTCAAAAAAGCGGGTGACATTTCTGTAAAAGGAGCAAATATGAAACTACTCTTCATCGGCGATGTAGTCGGAAAAAGCGGCTGCGATTTCCTTGCGGACAGGATATACAGCTTAAAAAAATCGGAAAATATCGACATAACGGTCATAAACGGCGAAAATTCCGCCGAGGGAAACGGCATCACCCCGCAGTCCCTTGCAATGCTGAAAAAAATGGGCGCAGATGTCGTGACCACGGGAAACCACTGCTTCCGCCGCAAGGAGATAATGAGCTTTTACGACAGCGAGGACATTCTCCTCAGACCCGCAAACTATCCCGAGGGCGTTGTGGGAAAGGGCGTATGCACCCTCGATTTCGGGAGATATTCCATTGCCGTTGTGAATATTCAGGGAACGGTCTACATGGATCAGCTGGATAACCCGTTTACCGTCATTGACAGAATTCTGAGCGAGCTTGACACGCCCAATATTTTTATAGATTTCCACGCCGAAGCCACCTCCGAAAAGAAGGCTATGGGACACTACCTGACGGGAAAAGTCACCGCCGTTCTGGGGACGCACACTCATGTCCAGACCGCAGATGCTATGGTTTTAGGAGAACACACCGCCTATATCACCGACGTGGGAATGACGGGTCCCGAGCTTTCCGCATTAGGCGTTAAGTCGGAGATAATCATCGAAAAGCTGAGATTTCATCACCCGGTCAAGTTTGAGGAATCGACAAATCCGTGCTTTATTAACTGCGTTTGTGTGGAATTTGACGAAAAAACAGGTAAAGCATACAGAATAACCCCTATGCAGATTAGGTAAATTTCACAATCTTCACAATACTTGTTGAAATTTTATAAGAGAAGTTGTATAATATAAATATGGAAGCTTTATTTGATTAATAGAATAAATCAACTTCCAAGGGGGTATTTTATTTCAGAGAAAGGAGATACTTATCCGAAAAATTTCGGGTAAAGTGACTTAATTATGGAAGTACTAAAGGTTTCATCAAGATCTTCACCAAACTCTGTTGCGGGCGCAATAGCCAGCGTCATCAGGGACAATTTCTCTGTTGAGGTACAGGCTGTGGGGGCAGGCGCCGCAAATCAGGCTATCAAAGCAATAGCTGTTGCACGAGGGTATCTTGCGCCAATCGGAATAGACCTTATTTGTATTCCCGCCTTTGCAAGCGTTATCATTGAGGGCGAGGAAAGAACAGCTATGAAGCTTATCTGCGAAAGAAGATAATATTTGCCGTTCGATGCCGATAAATTTTTGTCGGTGACGAACGGCGGTTTTTTGGAGGTGACGGGCATTAATAGAATATACAAGGTAAACACAAACAAGCTCGCCGCCAAATATAACCGTGCACTGCTTATAGTAAATCTCCCGTCCATAGCCGCCGTCCTGACGCTGCTTGCGGTGACGCTGATAAACGACGGAAAGCCGCTGACCATCTTCAATTACAAGGTGAATTTCTACATTCTCACGGGCGCTGTGGCTATTGCATTTTTCACCTCGCTTATATCGGCGGTGCTGACAAATCCCGTTTTAAAGGGACATTCCAAGGAAACGTATATCGAAATATGCGGCGGGGATATGGTCATATCTCAGTTTGTGGAATCCGCAAAATGTGAGGGAAAAGGTCTTTGCTACAAAAAGCTGTGGGTAATAAAAATGGCTGACATCGAGGACGTTTTCTACACGGGACGCTATATCGTCATCAGCGGAAAAGCCCGCCTTTTCACCGAACGCTCCGACAGACTCCGCTACACCGAAACTGAAAACGGCATCGAGTTCGAGCATTGGTGGTACAACGAAAACGGCGGTCAGACACTGGATTACATACAGTTTCGTGACTACTATCCCCACGGAAAATGGCTCACCCGCCGAATTTTCAATACCTCCGAAAAATACAAGGAGCAGCAGGAACGCCGCCGTAAGTTCAATGACCGTATGATGAGCATTTATAAGAAAGTGAAGAGCGGAAATTAGTGTTGAGTTTAATACAAATGGGTGTTTCCCCGACAATGGAGAAACACCCATTTTATAGTTATCCGCAAAAAATTCAACATTCAACTCTCATCACTCAACACTAAATCAAACGTGCTTCGGCAGCCTTCTTCTGTCTAAAACTATCCTGATAAGCTCGTCAATGACCTGTCTGCGGTGACGGGTTTTCAGCTCCTCGGCGGCCTTCATATCGTTTTCCGTGCGGATAGTGACCTTCACGGAGGTAAGGCGTGTCAGCGCTTCAACGGACATTTCCGCCTTGCACAGGTCGCAGGTACAGCAGTTAAAGCGTTTGAGAACGGCGGGCATAAGCTCGGAAATAAGCTCGGAAATAACGTTTATCTCCACCCCCGCAGTATAAGCGGGACGGGGTGCGGGCTGCTTCCTTGCTTCCCTTTCTATTTGTTCCGCAATAATGTTTTGTTCCTTGAATTTATCGTCCAGAATGGGATTTTTTTCAGCCGCAGAACGGTTCAGCAGATTCAGTACCGCATTTGTTTTGTTTGTTTTTGTAGATGATTTATCAGATGTTTTAACATTGCTCATATGTTACCGTACAACTCCTCTGCAAGTGCCTTGTATTCCTTTGCCGCCTTGCATCTCGGAGCGTACCGCCTGACGGTTTTCTGATGGGCGGGAGCCTCCGCCGCCGAAATACAGGGGGATATTTTCGTGTTAAGTATCACCGTGTCCAGCTGGTCGGCGACTATCTGCACCATTTCCTCAACGTCCTTGGTAAGCTGATATTTCGGGTTATATCTCGTAAGGAGAATTCCCCTTACGTCCATTTCCTTGTTATAGTATTTTTTCACGGCAATGATGGTTTCCTTCAGCTGCGCAATTCCCTGCAAGGACAGAATTTCCGCCGTCATGGGGATAATAAGGTCATTCGCCGCAGTATAGGCGTTTATTGTAAGTATATTCAGCGCAGGGGGCGTGTCCAGAAGGATATAATCGTAATCTTCGGCAGCTTCACGAAGCTTATTTTTCAGGATAAACTCTCTGCCCTTGGTTTTCAGCTCCAGCTCCGTGCCGCTCAGGAGAATGTTTGAGGTGATAACGTCGCAGTTGTCGGTGTGCTTGATGGCAGATGCAAGTGTCGCCTCCCCTGTCAGCACCTCATGAATGGTAATTCCCAGCTCATCGGCACCCAGACTGAAGCTGAGATTTCCCTGCGGGTCAAGGTCGATGGCAAGGACACGTTTCTTTTGTGCGGTGAATTCCCCCGCAAGTCCCGAAACGGTGGTGGTTTTCCCGACGCCGCCCTTCTGATTTGTAACAGCTATTATCCTAGCCATATACTTCCTCCATGATTTGAATACGGCTTTCCCCGAAAAACAGGAAAAGCCGTCCGATTCTTATATCAAAGTCCGCCCGCAAGCTTTCTTTTTCTTTCTCTTTCGGCAAGCTGCACCTCGAAGATATACCTTGCTATCTTCTCCTCCTGCTGAGGGGTAACGCCCTGAAATCTGCAGCCGTAGCCCATGAGATCGCCGTCATTATTCAGCTGGAGCCGTAAAATTTCCGTAAGGATATCCATCTGCCCGTCAAACAGAGAAAGGAAAATGCAGTCGCCTGTTTTAAATTCGTAATCGCAGGAAAAGAAAACTCCTCCCAGATTGATATTTTTTATATTGCATTCGATAGGGTCTTCAAACTGCAAGGTTTCCTCGTCCCTTGTGAAAAAGGAGATATATCCCGGCAGTTCGACACTTATTTTGAAGGAACATCTGCGCTCCTCCAGCACCTTGCCGTCATCGACATGGATATTTATCTGATGCTCCGTGCAAATGTCAATGACCGTGTCGCACTGCACTCTTGTTCCGTCACGGTACTCGAAAATCACGGTAACGGGAGTGTCCTTGTGCATTTCGGGGATATTTTTGCCCTTGATAACGCAAAGCTCCTTGTGTTTGAACTTAAAAAAGTCCCTCGGCCAATCAATGGAATTGGAGGAAAACAGCATTTTGCCGTCGCTGCTGTAAATGGTGACCTTGATTATTTTATCCTTATTTACCATTAATGCTCCTCCTTTTCATACATACTTCTATTATACTATTTTCTTCCCCGTTTTGCAATAGCTTTTTTGTGATGTTGTGGATTTTTACGATTATTTTTGGTTGGTTTTGTATATATTGAATATGAGAATATACGATTATCATATGCTGAAACTATTTCGCTTGACAATTGAAGATATGTACAGTATAATGTACTTAAACAAAGGAGGTTTTTCTATGACTAATACAAACATAACCAATCTGCGAAAAAATCTGTTTGAATATATCGAACAGGCAGTTTCGTATAACGACGTTATAAATGTCAGCTCAAAAAACGGAAACGCCATTATTATGAGTGAGCAGGATTACAGAAATATTATGGAATCGCTGTATATTACGTCTGTTCCGGGTCTGGAGGATGAAATATTAGCAGCTTCAAAAGAACCTCTGAACGAATGCTCGGTATATGACAAAAATGAGGAATGGTAATGTATACGATAAGATTTTCAAAGGCAGCCGAAAAGCATAAGAAAATGCTTAAACAGGCAGGTCTTGAAGAAAACGCAAGACGTTTGCTGAATGTAATATCCGAAAATCCATATCAAAATTCGCCGCCCTATGAAGCTCTTGTGGGCAATCTGAAAGGCTTTCTGTCCCGCCGAATAAATATCCGGCACAGGCTTGTTTATGAGGTTTTCGAGGAAGAAAAAACGGTCAGAATACTCAGTATGCAGTCACATTATGAGAATGTCAGATAATCGGTTTATCGGGAATTTAACAATTTAACACAAAATAAACAGTTGACAAATTATGAAAACGGTAATATAATAAAAGTGTATATGTTGGACGCTTTTGTGTTTACTAATTTCCTATCGTAAAAGTTGACAAAAAATCAAACAAAATCTTGCGTATATGGATTTTGTGCAGATTTTTTGTCGAAACTTTGATAAGAAATTAGTATTAGGGAGAGAAAGAGTCGGACATCAATATTTAATTGGAGGTCTTTTCAATGTCAAGAGTTTATAACTTCAGTGCAGGTCCGGCTATGCTTCCGGAATATGTTCTTAAAAAGGCAGCAGAGGAAATGCTCGATTACAACGGCACAGGCGAGTCCGTAATGGAAATGTCCCACCGTTCCAAGGAGTATGACGCTATCATCAAGGAAACCGAGGCAATGCTCAGAGAGGTAATGTCTGTCCCCGATAACTACAAGGTGCTTTTCCTCCAGGGCGGTGCGTCCACACAGTTTGCAATGATACCTCTCAACCTGATGAACAAGAACAACAAGGCTGATTTCGTTATCACAGGTCAGTGGGCTAACAAGGCTTATCAGGAAGCTTCCAGATACGGCAAGTGCAATGTTATCGCATCTTCCAAGGATAAGACCTTCTCTTATATCCCCGAGCTGGATAAGTCCAAGTTCGACCCCGAGGCTGACTATTTCCACATCTGCCAGAATAACACCATCTACGGCACACGCTTCACCGAGCTGCCCGACACGGGAAATGTTCCCCTGGTAGCAGACCTGTCCTCCTGCATTCTGTCCGAACCCGTTGATGTTTCCAAGTACGCTATGATCTACGCAGGCGCACAGAAGAATATGGGTCCCGCAGGTCTGACCGTTGTTATCATCAGAGAGGATCTTATCGGCAATGCTATGGACATCTGCCCTACAATGCTCAACTATCAGATACACGCAGATAACGGCTCTATGTACAACACACCTCCTACATACTCCATCTACATTCTGAAACTCGTCCTTGAATGGGTTAAGCAGATGGGCGGTCTGGAAGCTATGAAGGTCCACAACGAGAAGAAGGCAGCTATCATTTACGATTTCCTTGACAGCTCCGAAATGTTCTCCGCGACTGTATCGGGCAAGGACCGTTCTCTTATGAATATCCCCTTCGTAACAGGCAACGAGGAGCTGGACGCTAAGTTCGTTTCCGAAGCTAAGAAGGCAGGATTTATCAACCTTAAGGGTCACCGCTCCGTCGGCGGCATGAGAGCTTCCGTTTACAACGCTATGCCTATCGAAGGCTGCGAGAAGCTGGTTGCATTTATGAAAGAATTTGAAGCAGCAAACAAGTAATTCAACTCGGAGGTAATTTCCAATGATAAATGTTCAGACATTAAACAAGATCTCAGCCTGCGGTACGGATAATTTTGACAAGGCAAAATATAACGTAGCAGACGATATTCAGAACCCCGACGCTATTATGGTACGCTCCGCCGCTATGCACGATATGCAGTTCGGTGACAACCTTCTGGCTATTGCAAGAGCAGGCGCAGGCGTAAACAATATCCCTATCGACAGATGCTCCGAGCAGGGTATCTGCGTGTTCAACACCCCCGGCGCAAACGCTAATGCCGTTAAGGAGCTGGTTCTCTGCGCACTGCTTATGACCTCCAGAAAGATCTCCGACGGTATCGCATGGGCAAACTCCCTCAAGGGCAACGGCGCTGAGGTCGGCAAAATGGTCGAAAAGGGCAAATCTCAGTTCGTTGGACCCGAGATAATGGGCAAAACTCTCGGTATCATCGGTCTGGGTGCGATCGGCGCTCTGGTGGCAAACGCTGCTATCTCTCTCGGTATGGACGTTGTGGGATATGACCCCTTCCTGTCCGTAAATGCGGCGCTCAGCCTGTCCCCCTCCGTTAAGGTTGTCACCGATCTGAAGGACCTGTATGCCGTTTCCGATTACATCACTATCCACGTTCCCTACAATGCCGAAACTAAGGATACGATAAGAGAAGAAACCATCGCTCAGATGAAGGACGGCGTCCGTATCCTCAATTTTGCAAGAGGCGAGCTGGTAAACAACGCAGACATCACCAAGGCTCTGGAAAGCGGCAAGGTTTCCGCATATGCCGTTGACTTCCCCGCAGATGATATTCTCGGCGTGAAGAATGTTATCCCCACTCCTCATCTCGGTGCATCTACACCCGAATCCGAGGACAACTGCGCAGTAATGGCTGCCAAGGAGCTTATCGACTATATCGAAAACGGAAACATCAGAAACTCCGTAAACCTGCCCAACGCAGAGATGTCCGCAGTGGGCACAAAGGTATGCGTTATCCACAAGAACGTCCCCGCTATCATCTCCCAGCTGACCACCGTTCTGGGCGATGCGGGCATCAATATCGAGAATATGCTCAACAAGTCCAAGAAGGACTACGCTTACACCATCATTGACGCTGTCGGCGACGTTACCGGCGAGATAACAAGCAAGCTCTCCGCTATCGACGGCGTTATCAGAGTAAGAGCTATCGGCTGATACTTACAAAAAAAATCCCCAAAAGAGAAAGGAGATACATTTATGAAGATTCAGGAGGATAAGACATTTGATTACACCTATGACGACATGAGCAACAACAGGATAGTGGCAGCACTCAGCGTTGTTCCCGTGCTTTTCTGGATAAAGATGGTAATGGGAGATTCCAAGTACATCAATTTCTACGCCAATCAGGGCTGTTTCCTGCTGATTGTGGGAATAGTTATGAACATTATTCTGGCGATAGTAAAAAATGTACCCTTTTTCGGCGGGATAATCGGCTGGCTGTTCGGGATCCTTGACGGAATTCTCGGCATTATAACCATCTTCCAGATAATAAACGCCCTGCGAATGAAGGCAAAAACCCTTCCCTTCGTAGGCGACATATCAATCATATGACAGAGTTTCTGAAATGCCTTGCCAGCGGCGTTCTGGGGTATCTGCTCAGTATGCTGTTTTTCAGCTGGCAGTCGGACAGTCAGGCGTTCCGACATAGGTTTATGTTTCGCATCTATTATTCAAAAGGGATATTCTGCGGAAAAAAGCGGAGTGCCGTTGCGAAAACTATGCTGATATTGGGAACCTCCGTGTTCTCGCTGCTGACGCTGTTTGCCGTATTTTCGGGGATAGAGCCCGTTGCTTACGGCAGCAGGATAGCAAGCATAGGCATGGGTGCTTTTGTTCACGCTATGGTGCTGGAGGATAGTGTTAATCGCAAAGACTGAGTTACAGTGTTAAGTGATTAGTGTTGAATGTTGAATTTAAAGTGCGGTAGACGGTAACGTTTGCCGCACTTTTAATGTTGAGTGTTGAATTTAATGTGAAGAGTGGAATTTTAGGTAATGTGGAAAGTGGAAAGTGAAATTTTCGGTAAATCCTGCAAAATCCCGCCCCGTAGATACGCACCATTTTTTTTCGGCTACATAGGCAAAATATCAAACTCACAAAAATCACAAACAGATAGTAAAAAAACAAACAAACACAAATTTTCAAAAGAACATCATCTAAATCACCCAACAAAAATGTAAAGCAGGGTAAAGAGGGTGGGGTGAAAGGGAAGGGGAGTGCAGAGGGGGAACCGATAGGGGCGGGGGAAACTCCCTGCTTTGCGTTAGGGTTTGTTGTGTCCCCCGCCCATATAGGTTCCCCCTCTGCGGGAGTTGCGCAAAAGTATAGAGGTTACAAAAGAAGTGTCGCCAAAAGAAAGCAGTACAGTCAAGGCACAAACTCTCCGCCCCGCAGTTACCAAGTTGATATGACCGCAGTTTCTCCATAGTTTGTGAGAACTCCTGCCGCCTTTGAAAATGTGGACGAAACTTTTATATTGATTTTCTTTTGGTTTTGCGCTATAATTATAGAAAAGGACGGTGAACGCAATGACCTTATCTGACCCCATAACAAACCTGAAAGGCGTCGGCGAAAAGCGGGCAAAGCTGTATAAAAAAATGGGCATAGAAACTGTCAGCGACCTGCTGAACAGATTTCCCAGAGGATATATCGACTATACCTCACCCGTCAGTATCTCGGAAACCGTCCTGAACGAGTATAACGTCATCTGCTGCACCGTTAAACAGATAATGCAGCCCGCAAGGATACGCAAAGGGCTGACCGTTTTCAAAATAATCGTCACCGACAGCACCGACGACCTGACCGTTGTCATCTATAACAACCCCTACGCCGCCGACGTTTTCAAGGCGGACGGCGAATTTCTCCTCTACGGCAAGGTCACAGGCGGCTTCACACGAAAGGAAATGAATTCCCCACAAGTAATCCGTGGGGACGCCGACAGCAAGATACTCCCCCTCTACCACCTGACCGAGGGGCTGACCAACCCCATGATAATCACCAACGTGAAGGAGGCAATAAGCAGCGTCGGGCACCTTCTCGTTGACTATATGCCCCGTGATATTTTGTCGGAAAATACGCTCTGCACCCGTGAATATGCCGTTGAGAATATCCATTTTCCCATGGACGACAGGGCAATTCTTCTGGCGAAAAAACGCCTTGCCTTCGACGAATTTTTCTTCCTTAGGCTGGGAATGTCCTATCTGAAAAATCATCAGCGGACAAAAAGCAGCTTCAAAATGAAGGCAGTTTCCATGGCACCCTTTGAAAAATCGCTGCCCTTTGAGCTGACAAATGCCCAGAAAAAGGCGGTTTCCGAGATATGCGGGGATATGCTGGGCGGATACCCCATGAACAGGCTGGTTCAGGGAGATGTCGGTTCGGGAAAGACCGCAGTTGCGGCGGCGGCTTGCTATTTTGCGGCGAAAAACGGCTGTCAGGCGGCGCTTATGGCACCTACGGAAATTCTGGCGGCACAGCATTTCAACACCCTTTCGGCAATGCTTGAGCCGCTGGGGATAAAGACCGCACTTCTGACGGGCTCCCTGTCCGTCAAGGAGAAAAACGCCGTCCGCAGGGGGCTGAAAAACGGCGAGATACAGGTCGTTGCGGGGACTCATGCGCTTATCTCAAAGGCAACGGAGTTTTCGTCGCTGGCACTTGTCATCACCGACGAGCAGCACCGCTTCGGCGTAAATCAGCGGGCAATGCTGGCGGACAAGGGGGCAAATCCCCACAAGCTGGTAATGTCTGCAACGCCTATCCCCCGCACACTGGCGCTGATGATATACGGAGATCTGGACATTTCGGTGCTGAACGAATTACCGAAGGGCAGGCAGCCTGTGGACACCTTCGCCGTTACGGGAAAGCTTCGGGAGAGGGCTTACGGGTTCGTCAGAAAGCAGCTGGACGAGGGCAGACAGGGGTATATAGTCTGTCCGCTCATCACGGACACCGAGGGAGATTCCGAGCTTATCGCAGCGGAAAAATATGCCGAGGACCTGAAAAACGGATCATTCAAAAACTACTCTGTGGGACTTCTCCACGGCAAGATGACAGCCGCCGAAAAGGACGAGGCAATGCAGCGGTTCAAGGACGGAGAAACTGCGCTGTTAGTGGCAACTACGGTGGTTGAGGTAGGCGTCGATGTGCCCAATGCCGCTATAATGGTAATAGAAAATTCAGATAGATTCGGACTGTCCCAGCTGCACCAGCTGAGGGGCAGAGTGGGACGTGGACAGTATAAAAGCTACTGTATTCTTATTACGGACAATCCCACCGAGGAAACAAGACAGCGGCTAAAGATAATATCCTCCACCTCCGACGGCTTCAGGATCGCCGAGGAGGATCTGAAGCTGAGAGGTTCGGGGGACTTTTTCGGGGACAGGCAGCACGGTCTGCCGCCGCTGAAATTTGCGGAGATGTCCTCTGACAGGGAGCTTTTAAATGCCTGTCAGAATGCAGCAAAAAAGATAACCGACAGCGACCCCATGCTTGAAGATCACCCCAAGCTGCTTGAAGCGGTACAAAAGATGTTTGAGTGCGGGGAAAACGGGCTGAACTGAATGTTGAATGTTGAGAGTTGAATGATGAATTATTGCAGCACTTAACACTAATAAAGAAAGGAAGATAGAATTGCACCCTAATTCGGGAAAAATACGGCTTGACAGGTATCTGTCCGAGCAGACAAGCTATTCACGAAATGAGATAAAGGAATTCATAAAGCGGCGTGTAGTCACGGTAAACGGCGAAACTGCCCGCCTGTTTGATATGAAGATCGCCCCGGGGACGGACGCTGTTTCCATTGAGGGAAATGCCGTGGAATACCGTGAGCACGTCTACCTTATGCTCAACAAGCCCGCAGGGACGGTCTGCGCCACCCGTGACGAGCTTAGCGAAACCGTTTTGCAGCTTATCCCCGAAAACCTCCGCAGAAAGGGACTTTTCCCTGCAGGACGCCTTGACAAGGACACCGAAGGCTTCGTGTTCATCACCGACGACGGGGACTTGGCACACCGTATGCTCTCCCCGAAAAATCACGTCGAAAAGCTGTATTACGCCGAATTGTCCGAGCCGCTTTCCGAGTCTGCTATCGAGCTTTTTGCATCGGGAATGACCGTTGACGGCGGCGAAAAATGTCTGCCCGCAAAGCTGACATTCCCCGACCCATCCGACAGAAAAAAGGTGCATATCACCCTTTGCGAGGGGAAATTCCATCAGGTAAAAAGAATGGTTCATGCGGCAGGCAGCGAGGTGGTATATCTCAGGCGGATAAGGATAGGCGGGGTGACCCTGGACGAAAATCTGCCCCTTGGAGCCGTTCGGGAAATGTTGCACAAAGAAGTCGAAAATATTATTGCACTTTAACATATTTCCGACAATAAAAGAATTTTCGGCGGTTTTTTTTCGTCAAACTAAATAAATACCGAATTGTAAGTTTGGATAATTATAGTCTTGAAAAAAATTGAAAATATTGTTATGATAATAACAGAGCCGAAATTGTGTTGTTATTCCGTACGGATATTTTTATCCGATTGGAATTCAAGTCGGAGCATCAATGCGGAAACATAACGCTGCGGCAGAATTAATTCTTTAGGGAGGTCCTCAAAAAATGGCAAGTTTGTCACTCAGAAACATTTATAAGAAGTATCCCGGCGGCGTAGTAGCCGTTTCTGACGTAAACCTCGAGATCAAGGACAAGGAGTTCATCATTCTCGTTGGTCCTTCCGGATGCGGTAAGTCTACTACCCTCCGTATGATCGCCGGTCTTGAAGAAATCTCCGAAGGTGAGCTGTACATCGGCGACCGTCTTGTTAACGACGTTGCTCCTAAGGACAGAGATATTGCGATGGTTTTCCAGAACTACGCTCTGTATCCTCATATGACAGTATTCGAGAACATGGCTTTCGGTCTGAAGCTCCGTAAGGTTCCTAAGGACGAGATCGCTCGTAAGGTTGAGGAAGCTGCTAGGATCCTCGACATCTCTCACCTTCTCGACAGAAAGCCTAAGGCTCTTTCCGGTGGTCAGAGACAGCGTGTTGCGCTGGGCCGTGCTATCGTACGTGAACCTCAGGTATTCCTCCTCGACGAGCCTCTGTCCAACCTGGACGCTAAGCTGAGAGCTCAGATGAGAACCGAGATCTCCAAGCTCCACCAGAAGCTGGGTACAACATTCATCTACGTAACTCATGACCAGACTGAGGCTATGACGATGGGTGACCGTATCGTTGTTATGAAGGACGGTTTCGTTCAGCAGGTTGATTCTCCTCAGAATCTGTATGCTTCTCCCGTAAACCAGTTCGTTGCAGGCTTCATGGGATCTCCTCAGATGAACTTCGTTGATGCTGTTCTCAGAAAGATCGACGGAAGATACAACATCGAATTCGGTTCCGAGGACACCAAGACCTCCAGAGGAAAGAAGTACTATGTTGAGCTGCCCGATGCTAAGGTTGATGACATTGCACTTTCCGAGCTGGTTGACAAGGAGATCATCATGGGTGTTCGTCCCGAGAACATTCACGACGAGGAAATGTTCCTCTCCGCTGCTAAGACCGGTATCATCGAGTGTAACGTTGAAATTACCGAAATGATGGGTGCTGAAACATACCTGTACCTGAACTGCGAGGGTATTCCTCTTACTGCAAGAGTTGACCCCAGATCTACCGCAAGACCTCAGGACGTTATCAAGGTTGCTATCGATCCCAACAAGATCCACATCTTCGACAAGGAAACCGAAAAGACCGTTATCAACTGATAATTGTTTCATCGAGATATTTTCCGCCGTGCCCTTGGGTGCGGCGGTTTTTTTGTATAAAAATGGACTTCCGTTGAATTCGGAAGCCCGTTTTTTATCATTCTATCCATTTGTTTTTGACGGAAATGCCTATTAATGTTAATGCGCCCGAAATTATATTCATTACGCAATACCAGAATAAAAATCTGCTGAATACCTCGTAAGATTCCCGCTGCGGGATCTTGGTCGAAAGTATGATAACACCCAAAGCTATCTCAAAAAGAGAATATATCAAGATCGGCAAATGCTTCTCCTCGTTTTGCCTGAAATATTCCTTGACAAGGCACCATTGAAAAATGGGGATAAACAGAAACACAAACGGGTCAAGCCAAATAAACAGGACTAAAAGCGCATCATCTCCGCCGTAACAGCTCAGAACCATATAAAGGGCGAAAACATTCGGCAGAAAAACATTCACAAGCCCCTTCGGAAGCTCGATTTTTTGTTTCAAGTCAAGCATAAGTTCCCCCCTTTTGACATTATATCATCGAAAATCGGCAGTGTCAACCGACTGTTTTGCAAAATGAGATAAAATATGACAAAATTTTCACAATGTAAAATAATTATTATCCAAAATACACAAAAATGCCCGCAGTTTTTTGTATTAAATTCAGCTTATTTTGTTAATATTCGGTCTTGAATTTAATAGGAAAAAGGTGTATAATTAATAATGATACTATGTGATAAGTATGCCATTTTTTAAGAATGTGAATAAAAATAACCGAGAATGATACAAAATTATAGCCGAAAGGAGCGGTTTTTGTGGCTTTATTTCAGAATACCCCCTTTAAGCTGATGGAACAGGGTCTTGACGCCGTATGGTACAAGCAAAAGGTCATCAGCCATAACATTTCTAATTCAGATACACCTAATTATAAGGCTAAAAATGTTGACTTCGGACTTGTCCTCGCCGAGGAGCAGTGCAAGTGCGCTTACCATTCCGCAGATCAGGAAAAGGAGATACGGCGCCCCGTTTCCCTGCGTGTGGTCACGTCCACAGAGCCTGACACAAACTTCACCCTCGATGAAAACAACGTAAACGTCGAAACCGAGGCCATGAAGCTGGTGGACGCTCAGTATCAGTACAGCTCGCTTATTGACCATATGAACAATGAGTTTGATATGATCTCCGCCGTTTTGCAGAAGTAATAACCGTTGAATTTTGAAAGGAGCGGCTTATGTCGTTTATAAATTCGCTTGATATAGGTGCTTCGGCACTTTCCGCTCAGCGCCTGAGAATGGACGTTATCTCACAGAATATCGCAATGTCCGATGCTTACGAAACCGAGGAGGGCGGGGCGTACCGCCGTCAGATGGTGGTGTTTGTGGAGAAAAAGAGCTTCGCAGATACCCTTGAGGATCAGGTTTCCCGCAGACATTCGTCGAAATACAGGCTTTCGGGCGTTAAGGTAACTCAGGTGGTGGAGGACGAAACTCCCCTCGTTCCCGTTTATGACCCGGAAAATCCCGCCGCCGACGAGGAAGGCTACATATATATGCCCAACGTCGACAAGACCAAGGAAAACATCGACATGCTGGCTGCTCAGCGTTCCTACGAGGCAAACGCTTCCGCAATCGCCGCAGTTAAGGCAATGCTTACAAAAGCTATGGAACTTGGAAAATGACCGAAAGGATAAAATATTATGTTTATTGTACCTTTAAGCCCGACTATAACCCCTCTTAACACCCCCGCACAGCTGGGACTCGAAAAGACCGCCGCTGCTTCGGAGGATAACTCTCAGCCCTCCTTCAAGGACGTTTTCAAGGAGGCTTATGACGCTGTTACAGAAACTCAGCGTGTCACTCAGGAGGACAGCGTCAAGCTTGTTATGGGCGAGATAGACGACCTTCACACCATCAATCTGAACGCTAAAAAGGCTCAGATGGCGGTGCAGACCTTTGTTGCTATCAAAAATACCGCCGTTGATGCCTACAAGGAGCTTATGGGCATTTCGCTGTGATCGGCAAAAATCTAGATAAACGCCGTTTTTCCGACGGTTAAGGAAGGAAACACATAAAGATGGAAAACCCTTTCAGCAAGGTTTTAAGCTCCTTTTCCCAGTTCTGGGAGGCTCAGGAGAAGAAAAGAAGAATACTTATAATTGCTGTTGCCGCTGCGATAATCGTGGCTGCGATAGTTATTACAATTATACTGAATGTAAAAAAGGAAGTCGTGCTTTTTGACGGTCTGGATTCCGAGGAGGCTTCGCAGATAGCCACGATCATTCAGGGCGAAGGCTACGATGTTACCGTCAGATCGGGCGGTAAGATCATCGTCGAAAAGGGCACCGAGGACGAGCTGACTATGAAGCTCGCCGAGCAGGGTTATCCGAAAAATTCTCTGGATTATACTACCTGGATAAATAACGTGGATATGTTCTCCACCGACTACGAAAAGCGTGAGTACGCAAGGATCCAGACACAGGAAAGACTTGCCGCTACTCTGGAAACCATTTCCGGCGTTCGTCAGGCGATAGTGAACATCTCCCTGCCCGAGCAGAAAAACACGGTAATTGTGGAGAACAAGCTCCCCGCTACCGTTTCCGTTACGCTGCATCTTGAAAACGGAGTTACCCTCACCAACAATCAAAAGGCGGGTATCTACTCCCTGATAATGCACGCTCTGGGAGGTACTGGACTTACCGAGGACAATATCACCGTCACCGACGGAAACGGAGTTCTGCTGTTAGTCGGCGAGGAAAGCGTTGACGTTGTTGCCGACGAAACAAGAAAGTTCAAGTTCAAGTCGGATTTTGAGGAATCCATCAGACAGAAGATCCTCTCAATGCTGGTAAGAGCCTATGGTGAGGACGGCGTTGAGGTTGCCGTAAATGCAGTCCTCGACTTTGACAAGCAGGTCCAGGAAAACACCGAATATGCCGCAGAGGGCGAAAATCCCGACGGCTATCAGGCAGGCGTTCTCCAGCACCGTGACGAGAGCTATGCCGCAGGTTCAACAGATGCTGCGGGCGGTCTTGCGGGACTTGAGCCTAATGCCGACGACAACTATCCCACGGGAAATGCGGGCGAGGACGGCATTTGGCGTGAAAGCGACGATTCCGAAACCTACCTTGTAAGTACATACAAGACTCAGCTGGAAAAGCAGGGCTACTATATAAAGGGACTGTCCGTTGCAGTCGTTATCTACACGGACTATCTCTCCGACGCTCAGAGAGAGCAGATCGCAGAAAGCTGCGCAAGGGCAAGCGGCGTAAACGACGACCTTGTTTCCGTTATCAATCTGCCGAAGCTTACCGAGAATGTTCCCGCTATGCAGGAGGAGGTAATGTTCGGTCTGAACGCTCAGGAGCTTATTGTGGGCGGTGCGGCAGTAGTTGTTCTGCTTATCATTATCCTGCTTATCTGGTTTATTGCTTCCAGAAATGCCGCAAGAAAGAAGAAGAAATTCGAGAAGGCTCTGCTGGAGGCTCAGCAGGCGGGCGCAGGCGGCATTATCGACGAGGTGTTCAATCCCCAGGATACGGAGGGACTCAACATTGCCAGCCTTTCCGATTCCGACCAGGAAACAAAGGAAGTTATCATCAGACGCGAGATCTGCGAATTTGCACAGCATAGTCCTCAGATCGTTGCTCAGCTGCTCAAGAACTGGATGAGAGAGGGCGAGGACGAACAGGCAAATAACGGCAAAAAGTCGGCAGCGGCAGCGTCCGCAGACGGAGGTACGAACAATGAGTGATATTTCCGAGCTTACCGCAATTCAGCGGTGCGCAACGGTCATTACCGCTATCGGTGCGGAGAATGCCGCCAATGTTTACCGCTTTCTCGGGGACGACGAGGTGGAAAAGCTCACCTACGAGGTTTCCACTCTTCCCTATACAGATGTTACTACCGTTAATGAGGTTCTGAATGAATTCTACGAGCTTTGCCTGACGCAGAAGGTCATTACCGAGGGCGGCGTGGTTTACGCAAGAAATATCCTGGAAAAGGCTTTCGGCGAGGAACAGGCAAGGGTGCTTATGGACAAGGTTTCACGTTCCTTGCAGTCCAAGGCGTTCGAGTTTGTCAGAAAATCCGATTACAAGAATCTGCTGGCTATCGTGCAGAACGAGTACCCGCAGACTATCGCACTTATTCTTTCCTATGTCAACTCCGACCAGGCGGCTGCCGTTCTCAGCGAGCTGCCTAAGGAAAAGCGTGTTGAGGTCGTTGAGCGTATCGCTAAGATGGACTCCGCCTCCCCCGAAACTATCAAGGCGGTGGAGGATATTCTGGAGAAAAAATTCGCAGATGTCATTTCCATGGACCTTACAGAGGTCGGCGGTATCAACTACATTGCCGAGGTACTCAATCACGTGGACAGAGGAACGGAAAAGTTCATCTTCGACGAGCTGGCTGTCAAGAATCCCGACCTTGTTGCCGAGATCAGACAGAAGATGTTCGTTTTCGAGGATATTCTTTCGCTGGACTCTATGTCTATCCAGCGTTTCATCAGAGATGTGGAAACCAAGGACCTGGCGGTGGCTATCAAGGGTTCGTCCCAGGAGGTTGCCGCAGCCCTTTACGCAAATATGCCGAAGAGAATGCAGGAGTCTATCCAGCAGGAGATCGAATATCTGCATAACGTTCGTATGCGTGACGTTGAAGAGGCGCAGCAGCGTATCGTTGCAGTTATCCGTCATCTGGAGGAGGAAGGCGAGCTGGTTATCGGAAAGGGCGGAAAGGACGAGATAATTGCTTAAAGTCGTTAAGCCTTCACAGGCAGTTTTCGATTACAATAACAGCGTTGCCATCGACAACACCGTGGTGCTCCCCCCGCCCCCCGAGGACAGCGACGAGTTCATCTCCTTCCGTGAGCAGAAGCAGCGGGAGGAAGAGGAACGTATCCGCAAGATTCAGGAGCAGGCGGAAACGGAAGCCCGTATTCAGCGTGAGATAGAAGCAGGCATCGAGCGTGCCATGAACGAACGCCATATGGTCATCAACGGCGAACGGGACAGGATACTTGAGGAAGCCAAGGCTCAGGCAAATCATCAGATAGCCGAAGCTAAGGCAGCCGCCATGCAGTATCTCAAAAGGGCAGAGCAAGAGGCAGCCATTGCCATGGAAAACGCCCGCAAGGACGGTTACAAGGACGGCTATGCCACGGGCAAAAAGGAAAGCCTTGCCAAATGCGAATCCTACCTTAAGGCGGCGGCAGGCTTCTTAAACGAAATAAACTCCCGAAAGGAAGCTTATTATATATCAAATCAGGAGGAAATGAAGGACACGGTCATGGAGCTTGTGCGGAAAATTACCCTCACAGAGCTGAAAACCGACCCTCATATCCTTGAAGAGATCATCGCACAGGCGGCGAAAAACTTCCGAAATTCCGACTTCGTGAAGATCTCGCTGGCAAAGGGCGAGGTTTCCGAAAAGCTGAAAACCGACGCAAAATTCCTGAAAGAGCTTATCTCCTTTATCCCCGACATCGAGATAGAAATTCTTCCCGAAGCGGAGGATAACACCGTAATTCTCGACAACGGCTCGGAGATAATAGATGCGTCTGTTCCCACTCAGCTGGACTTTTTGCAGGAAATAATCAAGAATACCCGAAGCGCAAGAGGTTAAAACACATGGATTTTTCCGCTGTCAGAAATGCCGTGAGAAACACGGAGCTTTACAGATATATGGGCAAGATCGAGAAGATAATCGGTATGACTATCGAATCGAGCGGTCCTGTCTGCAATATCGGCGACGTGTGCAGGATATTCAAAAAAGGCTCCGACGACTACATTTTTGCGGAGGTCGTGGGATTTTCCAACGGCAGAGTCATGCTGATGCCCTATACCGATTCGGACGGCATAGGTCCCGGCTGTATCGTTGACAATACGGGCGACAAGCTTACCGTTAAGGTGGGAAATCAGCTTATCGGACGGATAATCAACGCCATCGGGCAGCCTATTGACGGCAAGGGAAGCATCGAAACCACCGACAGCTATTCCATTGCAGGCGAACCCGTGAACCCCCTGACCCGTCCGAGGATAGAGGACATTATGCAGTTCGGCGTTAAGGCTATCGACGGTCTGCTGACTATCGGCAGAGGACAGAGAATGGGCATTTTCGCAGGCTCGGGCGTTGGTAAATCCACACTTCTCGGTATGATAGCCCGTGAGGTCAAGGCGGACGTCAACGTTATCGCCCTTGTGGGTGAGCGAGGACGTGAGGTCTTAGAGTTCATCGAAAGGGACTTGGGAGAAAAGGGTATGGCACGTTCCGTTCTGGTAGTTGCCACCTCCGACCAGCCCGCTATGATGCGTAACCGCTGCCCCATGACCGCTACCGCAATTGCCGAATATTTCAAGGACCAGGGCAAAAACGTCCTGCTGATGATGGACAGTCTGACACGTTACGCTATGGCGCAGCGTGAGATAGGTCTTGCCGTGGGCGAAGCGCCTATTGCAAGAGGTTACACGCCGTCCATCTACACCGCAATGCCAAAGCTTCTGGAGCGTGCGGGGAACTTTGAAAAAGGCTCTATCACAGGCGTTTACACCGTTCTCGTTGAGGGCGATGACACCAACGAGCCTATCTCAGATACGGTAAGAGGTATCATCGACGGACATATTATCCTGTCGAGAAAGGTGGCGGCGAGAAACCATTATCCCGCTATTGAGATTCTGGAAAGCGTTTCCCGTCTGATGAGCGAAATTACCGACAAATCTCAGCAGCAGACTGCCGCAAAGCTCAGAAATCTGCTGTCCGTATACAACACGAACTTCGACCTGATAGCTATCGGCGCATACAAAAAGGGTTCAAATCCGGCTCTGGACGAGGCTGTCAAGAAGATAGACAAGATAAACGCATTTTTGCAGCAGGCAACGGACGAAGCGTTCTCCTTCGAGGAAACGGTCCGCCTGATGACAGAAGCGGTTTCCTAGTTTCAACAAAATTTACGAATATTGTTGATAAGAGGTGGTTTCTATAAAACGGTTTCAGTTCACCCTTGATAAGCTAAAGGGCTATAAGGAACAGGTTTTATCCAAGGAAAAGGGCGATTTAGCCGCTCTCAGGGCGCAGCAGGCAAAATATGCCGCAGAACAGGCAAGGGTACAGGCGGAGCTTGATGAAGCAAATGAGGAATTCCTCAGAAAATCAGGCTCGGGCATGACAATTATGGAAATGACCCTCTTTAAGGAGTATCTCAACTCGCTTTCCGACCAAATAAGGGAGCTTGAACGAAAGATACAGCTTGAGGAGGAGAAAATAAAATTTCAAACCAAGGTCGTTGTAGAGGCGAACAAGGACGTTTCCTCCCTGGAAAAGCTTGAGGATAAGCAGCGTGAGGAGTATAACTTCAAGGTCGCTAAGGCGGAGGAGCAGTTTATTGAGGAATATGTTTCCAACAGCGTCTATTTCAAGACCGCAAATCAATGTTAAAGGGGTAATTAAAATGGGATTTGACAGAGCAGCTATAAAGGCAAATGCAAGACTTCACGTTAAGAACAACTACGGTCCGAACATTCTGGTTTTCGTTATTTATGTGGCGATATGCACCGTATGCGCAGCTATACCCGTTGTGGGCTGGGTCGCCGAGCTTTTGGTAACACCGCTTATGCTGGTGGGATATATTGGCTGGTTCCAAAAGTCTATTTATCAGCAGGGACTGTCCTCGGGCGAGATTTTTGCCCCCTTTAAGGAGAATATGTGGGGAACAATGGGCACCATGCTTCTCATGTCCCTGAAGGTAATGCTTTGGTCGCTGCTTTTATATATCCCCGGAATTGTTAAGTCCTACGAATATTTTGCAGTTCCCTTCTTAAAATCCGAAAACCCCAATATCCCCTGCGACAGATGCTTTCAGATGAGCAAGGCAATGACTGACGGTCATAAGATGGACATTTTCATTATGCAGATAAGCTTTCTCGGCTGGATAATCCTGAGCTGCTTTACCTTCGGTATACTCACGATATTCTACGTTCAGCCCTATATGATGGCTGCAAACGCCTTTGCTTACGAGCAGATAAAGGCGGAGGCTATCGCTAACGGCAGGATAAATCCCATGGAGATAGACCCCGCTTACGGCGGCGGCAGCTTTATGGGCAGCGATAAGGTCGGTTTCTGATAAAAAATGTAGGGGACGGGTTTCCCGTCCCGCATACGCAGCAGTTGGTAAAACGGGACGTGATGTGTCCCGCATATTCAAATGCAGCTGTTTTATGGTAGCAACAGTTTTACAAATCGTATAGACTGTTTCTATATACACATTCTGTAAAAGGAGGTGAAAAGAATGGATAGTGCAGTTCTTGGAATGGCAATTGCGTCAATGTCGGGCTTTTCAAACGGCTTCGTGTCGGACGGCTCAAATACCGCTGTTACGGGCGAAAGCTTCGGTGATGTGCTGTCAAGCGTTTCGCTGAAAAATCCCTCGGAAGTGATAAATTCGCAGCCCGTTAAGGATATGCTTACCGAAATGTACGGTGACGGCGGGGAAAACGCTTCACTCTTCGACCTTTTAAAGGCGGTGGGCGATGTTCAGCTTGACGACAAGGCAAAGGAGGTCCTCACAAAGCTTTTCGAGGATATTTCCGACGATGATTTTGACCCCGAGGAGATAGTTCTGAAGCTTTTAAAGGGCGATGAAAGCCTTACCGAAAGCGATATGCCCGAGGATTGGGCGGGAATGTCCCTTGACGACAGCAAAAAGCTGCTGAAAATTATCGACCTGATGCTCTATGCGGCGTCCGAGAAGAAGCCTTACGGCGAAAAGGGCGTGGAAAGCATCTTCGATATTCTGTTTGACGACAGCGAGGACGAGGATAAGATACCCGAAATGGCGGCGGCAAGCGGAAATGTTGTGGGCGACACAATGTTCTGGCAGACAATGGCTCTGTCGGTGACGGCAAAATATACCGAAAGTAATGTTGACGGCGAAATCACTCCTGTTGATAATACCGAAAGTATTATTGCTGCGGCAAATGTCCCCGAAATAACGGCAAATGTTCCTCAGACGGCGGCAAATGTCCCCGAAAATACGGAGAATGTTTCTCAGACAGCGGAAAATATCCCCGAAACGGTTGAGAATATCCCCGAAAAGGAGATGATAACTCTCCCGAAAACCGAAAACGGCGATTCTAACGAAATGCCGAAAACGGAGTTTGTGGAAAGACTGACAAAGCTTTCCGAGGCGTTGAAGGCAGAGATCCCCGAGAAGATTGGCGAGGTTTCCGAAAGAAATATCCCCGCAGAGGAAGGAATTTCTCAGGCGGACAGGGAGAAAATGAACGTATTTGCGGTCAAGAGAGTGAACGTCAGCTTCGCAGCGAGCGAGATAGAGGCCCTCACAGGCGCAGAAACGGCAGCACCCGACATTACGGAAATAGCCGAAAATACGCAGTTCTCCAACATCTCAGCGCAGATAGAAAGAGTCATGAAGGCGGAAATGGCGGTTATCCCCGAAAAGGATACGGTCAGGGAGCTGAATATTAAGCTCACACCCGACGAGCTGGGCGAGATAAACGTTAAGCTCACAACCGACGGCGAAAGGCTCACGGTAGCATTTACCGCAGAAAACAGTTCCACGGCAAAGCTTCTTTCCGATAACATCAGAAGTCTTGCGGCGGCTATAAGCAGGAACGACAGCGAAACCGAAACGGTATACCTTATTCAGGCGGCGGACGGTTCGGAGGGTGCTTCACTTAACCTTTCCGCAGGCTTTTCAGACAGCTTCGGCAGAGGTGAACCGCAGAACAACGGCGGAAATCGGAGCGTTTACGGGAATTCTTCTTCCGAAACGGACGAATCCGCACAGGAAACAATTTTGATCCGGGAGGCGAAATTATGGCAAACAGTATAAACAACTACGGCATTGACGGCATCGGAGTTTATGACAAATACTCAAACACGCTTATCAACAGCGAGGAAAAGAAATCATCTACCCTCGGTCAGAGCGATTTTCTCAAGCTTATCGTTGAGCAGATGAAAAATCAGGATTTCAACAATACCACCGACAACAACGAATTTATTGCGCAGATGGCTCAGTTCTCGTCCCTTGAGGCTATGCAGAATCTCACAAACTATTCCAACCTTTCCTACGGCACATCTCTGGTAGGCAAGTATGTTACCGTTAAAACGGGTGACGAGGATTATGTTACGGGACTGGTTGACTGCGTTGCGGTGGACGGCGGCACATACAGCCTTGTTATCAACGGCAAGGAGTATCCTTCAAACGGCGTTGTTGAGGTGATCACCAAAGAAGTATTTGACAGACTTCAGCAGGAAAATACCGAAAATACCGAGGAAAGCGGCATTATCGACACCGAGGAGGAAACCAAAAACAGTGCTTCCCCCAATGCGGATGTTCAGGCAAGACTTGACAAGCTGATGGAGGAATACGAAAAGGCTACCTCCGAGCTTTATGCAGAGCTGCAAAAGTCCATCGAGGAGATAAAGGCTGAGGTATTTACCGACGAAAGCCCCGTTATGACAGAAGCAACCGTGAATTCTTACGATTACACAGCCACAAGAGTTGATGTTGTTGAGTCAAATGTGAGATCGGCAGCTCCCGACAGCTATTCCGTAAGCCAGAGCAATGCGGCAGCGGGAATTTCGGGAAATTACAGCAATGTTAACAGCACAGGCGTTACCGAGGATTATCAGCTTTGCCTTGAAAGAGCAAAGGAAACAGGCACAAGAATGGCTGCTCCTCAGTACATCTTCAACACATCTATCACAGGCAAGATCGACACATCTACCATTCTCGGCAGAACAGAATCGGGCAGAGCATTCACCGACATCGGTTTTTCGGGCGTTGGCAGACTTGGTGAGGTAGTTACATGGGCAGACGGAACTCAGCGTGTAGAGGTCATCTCTCCTTACGGATACTCCGTTTACTTTACCACCTCGGGCGAACATACCCTTGACGAGATCTGCAATTTCGACTGCGCTCCGGGACAGTATGCGGGCGAATTCAACGGAAATGAGCTGGCTATCAGATACTATTCAAGAGCATACACGGCTGCGGAAAAGCAGGCTATGGAAACCTTTGAAAACAATATCAGTCAGATGAAGTTCGTTAAAAACACAGAGATCTGACAGGCGGAAGTGAGAAATTATGCTTATCAGCGAATATTTGCAGCTGAGAAATAATATTTCCGTCACAACGGGAAACGTTTCCCCGGGAAGCTTCAAGGAGAATAATCCCAAAGTCAACGAAAACGGCGCTACCTTCGCACAGGAGCTGGAGCGGGCAAACCGTCTGGCGGCATCTAAGGTGCAGTTTTCAAAGCACGCTATCGAACGGCTGGACAACAGGGACATCGACATTACAGAGGGCGATATGCTGGGCAGGCTCAACAAGGCTGTTGAACTGGCGGAAAGCAAGGGTTCAAACGATGCTCTCGTTATCGTGGATTCTGCGGCGTTTCTTGTGAGCGTGAAAAATAACAAGGTCATTACCGCTATGAATACAGGGGAAATGACAGGCAGCTGCTTTACAAACATCGACTCGACCGTTATTATGTGATCGGACCTTTCAGGAGATCATTTCGTCCCGACCGACTGACGGACGGAAAACGGTTGAAAATACAAATTTATATTAAAAGGAGTAGATTCAGCTATGATGAGGTCACTTTATTCCGGCGTTACCGGATTGACAACACACCAGACAAGAATGGACGTTATCGGCAATAACATCGCAAACGTCAATACATACGGCTTTAAGGCTTCCCGTACGACCTTCAAGGATATTTACTATCAGACAGTAAAATCTCCCTCAGGCGGTACTGCAAGCGAAAAGGCAGGTAACAATCCCACAGAAGTAGGTTACGGCGTTCAGCTGGGTTCTATCGACAAGAATATGTCCCGTTCAAGCTTTGCGGGTACCGACAGGACCTTCGACCTTGCTATCAGCGGTGAGGGCTTCTTCATCGTCGGCAAGCCCGAGTCAACAGGCGGAAACAACACAACAGGCGGCGAAATGGTAGACATCACCTACACAAGAATGGGCAACTTCGGTCTGGACAGCACGGGAAATCTCGTAAATGCCAACAACAAGTTCGTTCTCGGTACCTGCAATGACGGCGATTTCGACGCAAAGGCAATGTCCGAAAAGGACCCTGCCGATGAAGCTAAGAGCCTTCAGATCATCAATGTCAACTCCCTTATTCAGGATGCTTTCGGTGATGACGAGCTTACCTTCAAGGATCTGGAATCCTTCTCTATCGGTTCCGACGGCGTTCTTACCGCTACTTATAAGGGCGACATCAAGGCTCTGGCAAGAATCGAGATCGCCATTTTCGATAACCCCGAGGGACTTCTCCAGGCAGGAAACACCGACTTTATGGTTTCCGCTGCTTCCAATCAGCCCGGCATCAACAAGCCCGGCGACCCCGGTACAGGTACTACCGAATCAGGCAAGCTGGAAATGTCCAACGTAAACCTTGCTCAGGAGTTCTCCGATATGATCATAACTCAGAGAGGCTTCCAGGCAAACTCCCGTATTATCACCACCTCCGACTCCATGCTGGAAGAGCTTGTAAATCTTAAGAGATAATTTTTAGGGGAACTTTCCCTTTCTGCGGGGCGGCGGAGCATACTGCCGCCTTTGCGGATAAACATTGAGGTAAAATATGATACAGCTTACAAGACTTAACGGAACTATCCTCCTTGTGAATGAGGAATTTATCGAAATAGCCGAGGATACCCCCGATACCGTGATAACTATGCAGAACGGTCATCGCTATGTGGTCAAGGAAAAAACTGCGGAGATAATGGAACATATCGCCGAGGCAAAGACCGAATATGCCGAAAAGCTGTTTGCAAGGCTCATTGCCGAAAAAAATAACTAAAGAATATCCCCGCCGTTTGTGCGGATAACATAAACAAATAAACAAGGAGCTGCTTTTTTATGAATATAACCGGAATCATCGGTCTGGTCATAGCCTTCGGACTTATTGTCTGGGGTATTATGAGCGGAGGAGAGCTGAAAAATTTCTGGGACTTCTCCTCGGTAGCTATCGTTCTCGGCGGTACTATCGGTGCGGTCATCTTTACCTTCCCCGCTTCGACGCTGAAAAAGGTGGGCGTTATGCTCAAGCTGACCTTCGTTCAGCCGAAATATGACCCAAACAAGTACATAGACGAAATGGTCGAATACTGTAAAACTGCCCGTCTTAAAGGTATCTTACAGCTGGAAGAAGCGGCAAATGCCTGCTCCGATCCCTTCGTAAAATCTGCGCTGATGCTTATAGTTGACGCAAACGATTCCGAAAAGGTGCAGTCTATGCTGGACGACTCCATCGACTTTATGTGCGACAGACACGAATCCAACTTCGCCCTCTGGACAAAGGCGGGTGCTATCGCTCCTGCAATGGGAATGGTAGGTACGCTGGTTGGTCTTATCAACATGCTGAAGGGTCTGGATCTCTCCAACCCGAATGCGGCGGCAAGCCTTGGTATCAATATGTCCACGGCGCTGGTTACTACATTCTACGGCTGTATCCTCGCCCACGTTATCTTTAACCCTATCGCAAATCAGCTGAAATATCTCCATAATAAGGAAGTTCTCTGTATGCAGATAGTCAAGGAGGGCGCGCTGGCTATCATCAGCGGCGCTAACCCTCGTTATGTCGAAGAAAAGCTTCGCATGATGCTCCCCGCAAAGGCAGATAAGCCCAAGGGCAAGGCGGCTGCTTCCTCCGAAGGCGAATAATTGCGGAAATTATGAAAATATAATAGATTTTACAGGTTTTTTTCATCATTTCGCACAATATTTATCAAAAGCTATGGTAATATCAATTAATATGTGTTATAATAGTAGAATGATAGAATAGACTAGGTGGCGGAATTTGCGAAAATCATAATTTCGTTACCAAATGTCATATTATCCCAATTTGAAATCGAGGTGATCTCTATGGCAAGACGACCCTCCGAGCCCGCAGAAGAAGGCAGCTGGATGGATACATACGGCGACATGGTTACGCTGCTGCTGACGTTCTTTGTGCTTCTGTTCTCTATGTCCTCTATGGAGGATTCCAGGACGCAGATAGTTATCGCTTCTCTCAGCGGTCAGCCCGTTGAGGTAATTGCTGAGATCATCGCACAAAATTCGGGACCCAAGGACACCGACTCCGTTCTCTCCATCTTCGACCCCGAAGGCGAAAAGCAGGACGATGCGTTCGAGGACATCTACCAGTTCCTGAAAGAGGTCATTGCCGCTACGGGAAATACCGATAATGCTACCGTGGAAATGACCGATTTCGCTATCTATCTGAAATTCAAGGACCAGGTTTTCTTCGCTCCCGACAGTGATGTGCTGCTGGATTCGGGCGCAGAGATACTTGACGAGATTTGCGGCGGACTGCAGGACATAGACAGCAAAATAACCGCTGTCAAGGTCAGCGGACACACCGCTCAGGCGCTTACCTCCGACACTAACGAGTGGGAGCTTTCCTCCGGACGTGCCGATGCCGTGGTAAATCACCTGATCTCCATGAATATCAGCGATTCATCGAAATATTCCGCAACGGGCTACGGCAAATACCGTCCCATTTCCGATAATAACACAAGCGAGGGACGTACCCAGAACCGCCGTGTTGAGGTGGTTTTCATCAGGAAGGACGCCGACTATACCGATCCTAAGGTGCTTGACGAGTTTATGAAGCTGGAGTTCGGTCCCAACTATCTCCAGAGCGTGGACCCCGAGGGCATTCCCGTGGAAAAGGAAAATCAGACTGTTACCGAGTCCGACGATCCCGCACTTGCTGCCGACAATGAAGGCAATGAATAACACACACATCTAATCCGATTGACCGAGGTGAGGATATAAAATGGCTGACGTACTGTCGCAAAGCCAGATAGACGCCCTGCTCAACAGCTTCAGCGCAAACGGCTCGGAGGCTTTCGAGGAGATCGAAGCTAACGATTCCAATAACGTCAAGAACTACGACTTCAGAATGCCCCGAAAGTTCACCAAGGAGCAGCTGAAATCCGTAGAGGGCATCTTTGAAACATATGCCAGAGTTGTATCCTCATATCTTACGGGACTTCTCAGGCTTTACTGCAAGGTTGAGGTGCTCCAGATAGAGGAGCAGAGGTACAATGAGTTCAATAACGCTCTCCCCGATTATGTCCTGCTGTCTACCATTGATATGGGCATCGAGGACGAGGACGTTATGGAAACCTCCGTTATCATGCAGATATCCAACCCCGTGACCTACTGTATGATAGACAGGCTCATGGGCGGTGACGGGCAGTTTACCGAGATAAACAGGGACTTCACCGAAATAGAGGTCGGGCTGATGACCAACGTTATCAACAAGCTGACCGCCAGCCTTAAACAGGCATGGGACCCCTATATCGAGATACACCCGAAGCTGACAAATGTCGAAACCAACGCAAGAGTTTTACAGTCCATCGCTCCCGACGACGTGGTCATACTCGTTATGCTGGAGCTGGAAATAAGGAAGATAAAGAACACTATTTCCATCTGTATCCCCGCGCTGAATCTTGAAAGCATGATGGCGAAATTCTCCGACCGATTTTCCAAAAACGGAAAGAAATTCGACGCCAACAAGGATAACGAACGCCGTGAGGAGATACTCAACGGCATCAAGAACAGCAAGCTGAAGATCGACGCTATTCTCAGCGAAACTCAGGTTGACCTTTACGACATACTTACTCTCCAGCCGGGAGATATTATCCCCCTGAATATGAGCATTTCCGATAATGTTACCGTGAAAATAGGCGAGCATATATGGTTCGACGGAAAGCTCGGAGAGAAGAATGACCACAAAGCTATAAAAATAGATAATATATACAAGAATTGAGGTAATGGAGATAATGAGCAGCGAAAAACCTGTTGTTGAAGGCTTCGGCGAGGTGGAACAGGACGCCATTGGTGAGATACAAAATATCACCATGGGTGCCGCCGCAACCGCAGTTTCCAACCTGCTTGGCGCTAAGGTGTGGATAACAACTCCGCAAGTCAGCGTTGTTCAGGTAAAAAATTTGTCCTACCCCGATTTGGAACCGTCCATACACGTTACCATTCAGTACATAAAGGGAATAAGCGGTTCTTCCGTGCTGGTTTTAAAGCAGAACGATGTTCAGCTTATCCTTAATCAGCTTATGGGACAGCCCCTCGTTGTTACGGACGATTTTGAGTTTGATGAGATGAATATCTCCGCCGTCTGCGAGGTCATGAACCAGATGATGGGCGCTTCGGCTACGGCTCTTTCCGAGCTGATAGATACGCCTATCGACATCTCAACGCCTATCGCAGATGTGCATGACAAGGATAAGCCCTTCGCTTTCGAGGGGGAGGACGTTGAAAAATACGTTTGTCAGGTAAAGTTCAACATTACCATTGACGGCGTTATAAACAGTGAGTTCATCACCGTGCTGTCCATTGACCTTGCAAAGGCTATGGCGGATAAGATGCTGGAAGGCTACGGCAGCGCTCTCGATAACACTCCTTCGGATTCTATTGCCAATGAAGTTGAGAAGCTGGCTTCGGAGAATCCCGACGGAAAGCTCTCTCAGGAGCAGATAGAGGCAATGCTTGGCGGTCCGAAGCCCTCCGAGCCTGCACCGTCCTCCGGCGGCGGTACGCTTTCTCAGGAGGAGATAGAGGCTCTGTTAAACGGAGGAACGGCACCCGCACAGCCGTCAGCTCCCGCTATGCAGACACCTCCCCCCGCAGCTCAGCCAATGCCAAATACGGGTATGCAGAATCAGCAGGCGGCTTATAATCCGCAGCAGATGCAAAATCCTCAGGCAATGCAGGGCTACGGCTACCCCCCTCAGTACGATCCCAATATGCAGTACGGTATGCCCCCTCAATACGGCTATCCGCAGCAGCAGATGTATATGCAGCCCAATGTAAACGTCCGTCCCGCACAGTTCAAAAGCTTCGAGGATTACAATTCCCCGCTGCTTAGCAAGGACGAAAACGATAACCTCAAGCTGCTGATGAATATCCCGCTGAACGTTACCGTTGAGCTGGGTTCCACAAGCAAGAAGGTCAAGGAAATCCTGGAGTTCCAGCAGGGTACCATAATCGAGCTGGAGCGTCAGGCAGGTGCTCCCGTTGATATTATCGTAAACGGAAATCTTATCGCAAAGGGCGACGTTGTGGTTATCGGAGATAATTTCGCCGTCCGTATTACCGAGATAGTGAAAAACCGTCTGCTTGAAACTATCGGCGAGAAAAAATAACTAAGGTTACCAAAGGCTTAAAATAGACTATCCTTATGGCGAACGGCTTCCGCAGATGCCGTACAGACAATAACGCCGACAAAATACACTTTCCGCTGCGGAGAAATGGAGTAACATTATGGATAAGAAAATTCTTCTGGTTGACGACGCTGCATTTATGAGAATGATGATCAGAAACGCCCTTACTCAGAACGGATATACAAATATCCTTGAAGCTGCCGACGGCGAGATCGCATGCAATACATATGCAGCCGAAAAGCCCGACCTGGTTATCATGGACATCACTATGCCCAATAAGACGGGTATCGAGGCTCTCAGAGATATTAAGGCAAGCGACCCCGGCGCTAAGATCGTTATGTGCAGCGCTATGGGACAGGAGTCTATGGTCGTTGAGGCTATCAAGCTGGGCGCTCTGGACTTCATCGTTAAGCCCTTTAAGCCCGAAAGAATTCTCCAGACCGTTAAGAAGGTCATTGGCTGATAATGAAGGAAATATTTACGGTTTTGCTGGCACTGACGGGGGTCCTGCTGCTTATCTGGCTGACCTGCCGCCTTGCTAAATGGCTGAATAACCGTGTATATTCGGGCGGGGAAACATCAGGAACAAACGGGGGCGGCCGACTGCTTAAGGCGGTTGAAAGGCTGCCCCTTTCCAATGATAAATATCTGCTGGTGATAAAGGCGGGGGATAAGTATCTGCTTATCGCCGTCAGTCCGCAGCATACGGAGCTTCTATGTGAGCTGGACAGGGAATATGCGGAGAAGGTCTGCCAAAACGGCGGACAAAACGCCTATGGCACGGATTTCCTGTCCGTACTCAAAAAAACAGTTCTCCGCTCCGACGGAAACGGCACAACAAACAGCGATGAAAAGGACGGTAATATCAATGAAGAGTAAAGCTACGTCTTTTGCAGCCGCTGTTAAAGCCGCTGCCGCAGGGGCGGTTTCTTTTGCCGCAGCAGCAGTTATGTCGCTGTTCGTCTGCGCCGCAAATACGCCCGAAGCACCGCCGGAGGAGCCTATCGTAACGTCTATCGTAACGGAAGTGCCGAACGTTGAAACAAGCGTCCCCGAAACTACTCAGACACAGGTGGAGCCGTTCCCGCAGACCGACTGGACTGTCACCGAAACGCCCTATGACACCCCCATCACCGACGAGGAGGACGAGGAGTCGCTGCTTGAACGTCTGGGAATAACAGGTTCAAACGACACCATCGACCTGATGCTGCTGATAACGGTGCTGTCCCTTGCGCCGTCTATCATTATAATGTTCACCTGCTTCACGAGGATAATCATCTCGTTTTCCTTGCTGCGAAACGCTATGGGTATCCAGCAGACACCGCCGAATCAGGTGCTTGTAGGTCTGGCGTTGTTCCTGACGCTTTTCATAATGACGCCCGTTGTTGACGAGATAGACAGGGTGGCATATGCTCCCTATAAAAACGGCGACATCACCATGACGGAAGCGCTGAAGGAAGCCGAAGTCCCCTTGAAAAAGTGGATGCTCGCCAACACGTCCAACGACTCAATGTCGTTTTTCATCGACCTGACGGGCGGGGATTATCCTCAGACAAACGAGGAGGCTATCGAAAATCTGGACTTCCGCACGGTAGTTCCCGCATTTATCCTCAGCGAGATAAAGAAGGGCTTTGAGATAGGCTTTTTGCTGTACATACCGTTTCTGATAATAGATATTGTGGTTTCGTCCACGCTTATGTCGCTGGGTATGATAATGCTTCCGCCTGCGACCATTGCCATGCCGTTTAAGATACTGCTTTTTGTTATGGTGGACGGGTGGACATTGTTGGTGGGTTCGCTCATAAGCGGGTTCAACCCCGTCACATTTACGTAGGTGCGGAAAAATGTGCATTAAACGAAAGGATCGATAAAAATGTCGCAGGACGCAGTTCTGGAAATATTTCATAACGCATTGACCATGACCCTGCTTCTCTGCGGCCCTATGCTGGTAATAAGCATAGTTATCGGTCTTGTCATTTCCATAATACAGGCGGCTACACAGGTGCATGAGCAGACTATCACTTTTGTGCCTAAGCTGCTTGCTATCGCCCTTATATTGCTGATAACAGGTCCGTGGATGATGAATCAGATGAACGAATTTACCGTTCAACTGTTCGATATAATCTCCGAAGTGTCGAGGAATGGTTAGAGATGGATTTCTGGAGTGTGCTTCTTACAAATCTCGATACAAATCTGTTGGTATTTGCAAGGATAATGGGCATTTTCGCCTTTAATCCGCTGCTTTCCAGAAGAAATATCCCCTCTATCGTCAGGGTAATGGTATCTCTGGCTATAACCGCCGCCGCTCTGACCGCTATTGACGTTTCGCCAATAGTCATCGGCTCGGCGGGAGAATTTGCCGTGCTGATACTCAAAGAAATGCTCATAGGCGTTACTCTCGGCTTTATTACACAGCTTTTTCTGTCCTCAACGCTGCTTTCGGGCGAAATTATGGATATGCAGTCGGGACTTGGAATGGCGAAGATATACGACCCCGCATCGGGCGTTCAGATGCCGCTGATGGGTTCTATAACGTCCTATATGCTGTATCTGATGTTCTTTGCGTCCAATGCCCATATGACATATATCAGGCTGTTTGTCATAAGCTTTGACATTATCCCAATAGGCTATGAGCGGCTGAACCCAAATCTCGGAATGTCGGTGATGAACTACTTCGCCGCCGTACTTGTTCTGGGACTGAAGCTTGCAATGCCCATGCTGGCGGCGCAGATAATCATGGAGATATGCGTCGGGATACTCATGAAAGCCGTCCCGCAGATCCAGGTAATGGTGGTGAATATGCAGATGAAGCTGCTGTTCGGACTGTTCCTTGCGGTGGTGCTTTGTCCCGTATTTGCCAATTTCCTTGACGGTCTGCTGGATATGATGAATGACGCCGTTGCAAATGTAATGACATCAATGACCGTTTAGCTTATTATTCGACATTACCTAACAATTGTTAGATAAATATATATTCGTATAAACCCGAAACGCCGTAAAAGGGGGGATGCACAATGGCAAGCGACAGCGGCGAGGAGAAAACCGAAGAAGCGACCCCCAAACGGAAACGGGACGAACGAAAAAAAGGTAACGTATTCTCCAGCAAGGACCTTACCGCAGCATTCTTTATTCTGGGAATGTTCGCTATGTTCAAGGTGCTATCTCAGCTTATCCTTGAAAGCCTCACCGACTCCATGACCTATTGGATAGGCGTCAGCGGAACAGGCGGCGATCTCCTTGCGGACGGAACTTTTGCCACCTCGCTCCTTCTCAGAGTGGGACGGACGGTGGCAATAGCGGCGGGTCCGCTTCTTATTATCGGTATCGCGATAAACATTATCATGACAGGCGCACAGACAAGATTTGTTTTCTCAATGGAGCCTGCAAAATTCAAAATAAGCAGACTTAACCCCATCGAAGGCTTCAAGAAGATGTTTTCCCTGCGTTCGGTGGTGGAGCTTATAAAATCTCTCCTGAAAATTGCCGTTATTTTCGCCCTTGTCAAAAGCGAGATCGAACAGCAGCTTCCCATGATCATGAAGCTTTCGGAGATGGACATTCTCCCCGCAGCGGCATATATCTGCTCGACTACCTTTTCCATTGCTATGACCATTGGTATGGTATTCGTATTTATCGGCATACTGGACCTGCTTTATCAGTGGTATGACCATAACAAGAACCTGAAAATGACCAAGCAGGAGGTCAAGGAAGAATACAAGCAGATGGAGGGCGACCCCCAGATAAAGGGAAAGATAAAGCAGAAGCAAAGGGAAATGTCCCAGCAGCGTATGATGCAGGACGTACCCACTGCGGACGTTATCATCAGAAACCCTACTCACTACGCTATCGCCGTCAAGTATGACCCCGAAAGCGCAAAGGCTCCCGTGGTTGTTGCCAAGGGTGCCGACTATGTTGCTATGAAAATTATTGGCATTGCCGAGGAAAATGATGTCACCATGGTGGAAAACAAGCCTCTGGCAAGAGCCCTTTACGATAAGATCGACGTGGGACGGGAGATCGCCCCCGAATTCTATCAGCCGGTCGCTGAAATTCTCGCATTCGTATATGACCTGAAAAACAAAAAGCTCCCCTTTGAGGAGAAAAAACGGTCTATCTCCGATATGCGTGATGAATATCCCGAGGATATTGTGGATTTTGAAAGTAAATGATAAGTGTTGAAAGTTGAGAGTTGAATTAAATGTGGAGTTTTAATTCAACATTCATCATTATAAAGAAGGGAGGAGTACCAAGTGAAATTCAGCCTGAAAAGCATAACAAGCAATATCGTTCCCGTGTTTCTGCTGCTTGTTATCGTGCTGATAATTATCCCGCTGCCTACATGGCTGCTGGACTTTATGCTGGTACTCAATATCTCCATTTCCCTTATTATCCTGCTGATGACAATGTACATAAAATCACCGCTGGAGTTTTCGATATTCCCGTCGCTGCTGCTGGTGACTACCATTTTCCGACTTTCGCTGAACATTTCGTCCACCCGTCTTATCCTCGGAAATAAGGGCAATGCGGGACAGGTCGTTTACGCTTTCGGACACTTTGTTACGGGAAATAACGCCGTTGTCGGATTTATCGTGTTTATACTGATAGCCGTGGTGCAGTTCCTCGTTATCACAAAGGGTGCGGAACGAGTTGCAGAGGTTTCCGCAAGATTTACTCTGGACGCTATGCCCGGTAAGCAGATGGCTATCGACGCCGACCTTAATTCGGGTCTTATAGACGAAGCCACCGCCAAGAAACGCCGCTCGGACGTTCAGCGTGAATCCGACTTCTTCGGAGCTATGGACGGTGCTTCCAAGTTCGTTAAGGGAGATGCTATCTTCTCCATTGTTGCGGCGTTCGTAAACCTTATAGGCGGCGCTGTTATCGGTCTTGCCGTTGAGGGAATGGACTTCGGCAGCGTTCTTTCCACATATTCTATCGCAACCGTAGGCGACGGTCTGGTTTCTCAGATTCCCGCCCTGCTTATCTCAACTTCAATGGGTATGATAGTTACCCGAAACGCCTCCGAGGACAACCTGAACGCCGATATGCGTCAGCAGCTGACCTCTCAGCCGAGAGTTCTCTGCATTGCGGGCGGTGTTATGGTAATTGCAATGGTTATCCCCGGATTCCCGAAGCTTGCCTGCCTTATGTGCGGCGCATTGCTCATAACCTGCGGAATTTTGCTGATGAGAAGCACTCCCACAGAAGCCGAGGTCCTTGCCGCACAAGCCGCCGAGGAACAGGCTATGGAGGAGAACAAGCAGGCTCTCTCCGAAATGGAATATTACAAGGACATTGACAATGTTTACAAGCTCTTAAACGTCGAGCCTATCGAAATGGAGTTCGGTTACAGCCTTATCCCGCTGGCGGACGAGGCAAGCGGCGGAACGTTCATCGAGCGTGTCATTATCTTCCGTAAACAGTTTGCGCTGGATATGGGAATGGTTTTCCCGTCTATCCGTATGCGTGATAATCAGCATATCAACCCCAATCAGTACGTTATCAAGATAAAGGGCGAGGTGGTCGCACAGAATGAGGTGCTGGTTGACCACTATCTTGCGCTGGACAGCGGAAATGTCACCCGTGAGGTGGACGGCATCGACACTATCGAACCTGCCTTCAATATCCCCGCAAAATGGATAGCCGAGGAGGACGAGCTTGCCGCAGATATGGCGGGATATACCCTTATTGACCCCACTTCCGTTATGATAACCCACCTTTCCGAGGTCATCAGACAGCATGCCTATGAGCTTCTGTCAAGGCAGGACGTTAAGACCATGCTTGACAAGCTGAAGGACACAAGTCCCGCTACGGTGGAGGATATTGTTCCGTCGGTGGTGTCGGTGGCGTATCTGCAAAAGGTACTGTCCATGCTCTTAAAAGAGGGCGTTCCTATCAGGGACTTGGAAACTATTCTGGAAACGCTTTCCGATTATCAGCATACCTTAAAGGATATTGATATTACCGTTGAGTATGTCCGTCAGGCGCTGAAACGTACCATAACAAGGCGTTTTGCCGATGCGGGACAGATACGTGTTCTCACCCTTGACACGGAAACGGAGAACAAGATAGTTGCGGGTGTCAAGAAATCGGAGCAGGGCTCGTATCTTGCCCTTGACCCCATGACGATACAGAAGCTGATGAATTCGCTGAATGAGCAGATAGAGCGGGTCAAGGAAGTAGTTCCCAGCCCGATAGTGCTGACTTCGCCTATTGTTCGGGTGTATTTTAAGAAGCTGGTTGACCAGTTTATCCCGAATATTACGGTTTTGTCGTTTAATGAGATAGACAACACAGTTCAGATTCAGGCTGTGGGAAATGTTACAATATAAATTTCACAAAAACAGTAGACAAATCGGGGAAAATAGTGTAAAATTATAATAAGGAGAACTATATTTAAAGCACGGTCGCCGTGCAGGAGGTGAGATAATGTCCCCTCAGACCGAGGAGCTTTCACCAAAAGAACAGCTGCTGATAAAATATAAGGAAACAGGCGGTACCGCCCTGCGGAATGAGGTCGTTACGCAGTATATGAGCGTTGTAAAATACGTCGCCGCTTCCACCAGAAATATGTACTGCAAATATGCCGACAGCGAGGACATTATCAACGAAGGCGTTATTGCCCTCATTGCCGCCGCCGAGAGCTTCGACCCGTCACGGAATGTCAAGTTTGAAACCTATGCGTCCGTTAAGGTCAGGGGCGCTGTTATCGACTATATCCGCAGGCAGGATATTATCCCGAGAGGTGTCCGCAAATTCGCAAAGGATTACGACACGGCGTTCTCGGCGCTGTTTACCGAGCTTGACAGAGAGCCTACCGATGAGGAGATCGCCGAAAAGCTGGGGATCTCCCTCGAAAAGCTCCGAAATATGACCGCTCAGTCGTCAGCCGCTCAGACAATTTCCTTAGACGAAATGATGAACGACGGCAGCTTCGATCTCCCCGAAATTCCCTCCGAGGAAGGCGTGT
Organism: Oscillospiraceae bacterium; assembly: GCA_017828975.1. GTDB lineage: Bacteria > Bacillota > Clostridia > Oscillospirales > Ruminococcaceae > UMGS1889. The sequence continues at coordinate 73,974 of JAGAJN010000024.1, forward strand.
GGGAGGCGGAAAAACGGCTGTGGGTCAACGAAAGACGGAAAATTCTCGCCGATGCCATAGACAAGCTGAACGACAAGGAAAAAACCGTCATCTCCCTTTATTATTACGAAAAACTCAGGCTTTCCGAGATCGGCAAGGTGCTTGACATTTCCGAGTCAAGAGTAAGTCAGATTCACTCGAAGGCCGTTTCAAAGCTGAAAATGTACACGCTGGATTATCTGAAAGGTTGATTTTTATGCTAAGAGGTTTTTACATATCCGCAAATAATATCATAAATCAGGAGCGGGCGCTGAATGTTACCACAAATAACATCGCCAACAGCAGCACCGCAGGCTACAAGCGGGAGCTTTCCATGCCCACCACCTTTGAGGAAAGACTGCTCCTTTTGAGAAGCAGAAAGAACGAAACGGGCACTATCCAATACAGAACACAGGCGTACACCTGGACGGACACCGAGCAGGGTACCTTTGAATACACCTACAAGCCCCTTGATCTGGCGCTTCGGGGAAATGTTTTCTTCAACATTGAGGGACGTGTTTCCGGGGAACGCTGGCTCACAAGGGACGGTCAGTTCGCTATCGACGGGGAGGGCTATCTCTCTCTGGGCACGGCGGGACGTATCCTTGACGAAAACGGTCAGCCTATACCGCTGGGAACTTCCGATTTTGAGGTTTCCGAGGACGGCGTTATCACCACAGGGGACGGACGGACATTCACCCTCGGTCTTACCTACGTTGACGATTACACCGATATGGAGCGTTACGGGGACAATATGTTCAGACCCTATGACGGGGCGCAGATTGGAAATATCCCCGATGATGCCGAGTACCGTGTTATCCAGGGTGCGTATGAGCGTTCAAACGTCGATCTTGGCGAGGAAATGGTGGACGCTATGGCGTATCAGAGGAATTTTGAAGCGTCCGCACAGGCACTCCAGATAATGAACAGCGTAAATTCAATAGTCGCAAACGACCTTATGAAGATATGATGGAGGAATGAGCTGAAATGAGCAGCATAGGCTTTTACTCGTCCGCATCGGGCGTATTTACCGCCAAGGACGCTATGGATATTACCGCAAACAACGTTGCCAATGTCAATACTAACGGATATAAGCATCTGCGTCCTTCCTTCGGCGACCTTATTTATACCGAAAGAAAGCTCCGCAATGAGGAGGTCCAGACGGGACACGGCTCACGTGTGCTGAAAACCGACCTTATGTACGGAGTTGACAGCTTCGCTCAGACGGAAAAGCCCCTTGATTTCGCTATTGCTGCGGAGGGACTGTTTGCCGTTCGTGAGGGAGATTCCATTACATACACCCGTGACGGTTCTTTCTATATGAGCCAAAATGCAGAGGGCGTTTGGGAGCTGGTAAACAACCGCGGCGCTTACGTTCTCGACAATGAGGGGAACAACATTCCCATTCCGTTTATTGACGGAACTACCGAGATAGACAGAAACACTCTCACCGAAACTATCGGCGTTTACAATTTCAATAATCCTTACGGACTTGACCCTGTGGGGGACAACTATTTCGTTCAGACCCGTTCCAGCGGCGAGCCTCAGGCGGACCCCGAGGCAAGGAAGCTTAACGGCTACTTAGAAATGTCCTCGGTAAATCTCGGTACGGAAATGGTCAAGGTAATTGAGTTCCAGAGGGGCTTTCAGGCTAATGTAAGAATGGTCCAGACTCACGACGAATTGCAGAATATCATAAACCATTTAAGACAGTAATGAAACTATTGGCGGCATATCCCGCAAATAATCGGAGGTAATTCAATGGCTATCATTAAAATAGACGATTTAAGCTCCATGCACCTGGACGTGCTTAAGGAGATAGGAAATATTGGTTCGGGAAATGCCGCAACTTCTTTGTCCGAAATGCTGGGGATAATGGTGGATATAAGCGTTCCCAACGTTAAATTGCTGGGCTTTGACGAGGCGGTACAGTTTCTCGGCGGTCCCGAAAAGGTCGCTATCGGTATGCTGGTTCGGCTGTCGGGCGACATTTCGGGAATGATGCTCTACGTTATTCAGGAGTCCTTTGCGGCAAATCTCGCAAAGGCTATTATGGGAAAGGAAAGCCTTTCCATTCTGGAGCTGGACGAGATGGATACCTCACTTATTTCCGAGGTCGGCAACATTATGTCCGCTTCCTATGTGAATGCAATAGCCTCGCTGTCGGGAATGTTCATCGACATTTCGGTGCCGTCCCTCTGCGTGGATATGGCGGGAGCGATACTTAGCGTGCCCGCTATTGAGTTCTCGAAGATCGGCGACAAGGTGCTGTTTATCGACGACAGCTTTATCATGGGCGACAACGAGGTCAGAAGCAATATGATACTTGTCCCCGAGCTTGACTCTCTCAATAAGCTTTTCTCGGTTCTGGGAATACAGTAACAGGGAAATGAAAGGGCGGCAGAATTTATGAGTAACCTGATAAATATCGGAATTTCAGACCTTAATATCGCAAAGGGCGATGATACGCTTGTTACATATGCTCTCGGTTCCTGCGTCGGAATATGTCTTTATGACAAGACAAAGCAGATAGCAGGGCTTGCGCACATTATGCTGCCGTGGAGCAAGGAGTCCGCAAATGCTTCGGACAATAAGCGCAGATTTGCAGATACGGGCATTACCGAGCTTATTATGATGATGAATATGAGCGGTGCTTCCGCTTCCCGTCTGACGGCGAAAATTGCTGGCGGTGCGCAGATGTTTGCCACAAATTCCGCAGTTTTCAATATCGGCGAAAGAAACGTGGAGGCGGTCAAAAAGGTGCTTGCTACCTATAAAATTCCCATTATCGCCGAGGAAACAGGCTCAAACTTCGGCAGAACGGTTTTCTTCTCCGCTGCTGACGGCATTATGCAGGTCAAGGCGGCGGGTAAGCCTACAAAGAATGTGTAAAACCCCAAATAAATAAAATAGATAGAAAAAGAAAGTGAGGCGGATATTATGACCGAAAATATGAATAATGAAGCTATGATGACCGGCGAGGAAGCATTGGAGAAAAAGGGTGTTCCCGTTGATGGCTTTGTAACGGTAACCGTCGGAACAGGCAACAAGGACGCATTCCTGAGCATTTACGAACCCCGGAACGGCGGCAGGGCAGTCACCTTTGAACAGGCGATCGCTGCTCTTGAAGAAAAGGGTGTCCGCCACGGCATTGATTTCGATGCCATAAAGCTGGCTGTCAAGAATCCGGAAAGCGTCGGACAGATAAGGGCGGCGTTCTGGACGGCTCCCGTTGACGGCACGGACGGAACTATCACCTACCACTTCGACAAAACTCACGAGCTTGCTCCCAAGGAGGACGACAAGGGCTTTGTTGATTACAAAAATCTCGGGCTTATCAGAAATATCCTCAAGGGTACGGTCATTGCCGATATTACTATGCCTACCGAGGGCGAGCCGGGCATTGACGTAAAGGGCATTGCCGTTTCGCAGAAAAGGGGCAAAAAGGCTGCGTATACGCTGGGTCAGAACACTATGCTGAATACCCCCGGCACGCAGATACTGGCGGCTTGCAACGGTCATCTGAAATTCTCCGGCGGCTGCTTTTCCATCGACAGCACTGTTACCATTAAGGGCGATGTTGACGCTTCTGTGGGAAACATCGACTTTATCGGTGATATTGTCATAAAGGGCGAGGTGCTGGAGGGCTTCAAGGTGTCATCGCAGAAAAGTATTCACATTGACGGAAATGTTACGGGTGCGACAATTGAGGCGGGGCAGGAGGTTGTCATCAAAAAGGGTTGCATAAATTCAAATATTACAGCTCACGGTGATGTTACCATCGGCTTCTGCGAGTCTGCGAAGATAGTCTGCGACGGCAATCTGAAGGCGCAGAGCTTTGTTACCTGCGATGTTTACTGCGCAGGAACACTTACTGCTCAGGGCGGTGAAGGTGTTATCATGGGCGGTAAATACATAGCACTCCAGAATATTGACGCTCAGGTCATCGGCACGAAGAATTATACGCCTACCAGCATAACCGTCGGTGACAATGCTATGATGACAGAGGAAAGAGAAAATCTCGAAAAGGAAATTGCCAAGATAGTCACAAGAATGACTACGCTCAAACAGGTGGTGGATTTCCTCAACGAGAAGAAAAAGCAGGGTGCCGTTCTTCCGCCCGAAAGGGAGGAGATGCTCACCGCTGCCGTTAAGGAACGCATCAAGCTCAACTGCGACAAGGGCGCTCACGAGAAGCGTATAAAGGAGATAAATCAGTACCTGCAAAACAAGCAGAGCCTTGCTGTTGCGTGTCACAGGCAGCTGTATCCCGGCGTTAAGGTGGTCATAAATGACTCCGTTTACAACGTTTCCGACCAGTGGGTAAAGGTGCTGCTGACCGAGGAGGACGGCGAGATAAAGCCTGTTCCGATGTAAGCTTATTTGAAAGTGGAAAGTGAAAAGTGGAATTTTAAGGTCAATTCAGCATTTTCACTCTCCACTTTTCACTTTCCACATTTTCAAAAAGTTCTTGACAACTATGCACAGAAGTGGTATAATAGATATATTGTTCGGGGCGTAACTCAGTTTGGTAGAGTGCTTGGTTTGGGACCAAGATGCCGCAGGTTCAAGTCCTGTCGCCCCGACCATAAATTTTCCGTTCTCCGATATATCGGCGGACGGAATTTTTTTCAATGTGGTGGGAGTAATTTAGTGTTGAGTTATGAAAGTTGAGTGTTGAATTACTGTGTTTTAGGAAACTGCTGATTTTTCTTGTCACCTAAGTGACATATCTAGGTGGGTATTTTCTTACTTTCAAATCAATTCAACACTCAACACTCAACATTCAACACTCATCATTCAGCACTCAACATTTTACGGAGGCGGTTATTATGGCTTGGACGGAAAAACAGCAGCAGGCTATCGACATACGGAACAAGGGCATAATCGTATCTGCGGCGGCAGGCAGCGGAAAAACCTCCGTGCTGGTGGAAAGGCTTGTCCGTCAGCTGTCCGACGCCCGTGAAAATATCCCCGCAGACCGAATGATAATCGTTACCTTCACAAACGCCGCAGCCGCACAGATGCGCAGAAGGCTTATGAACGAATTCTCCCGTCAGATGGCTGAAAAGCCCGAGGACCTGCGGCTTGCCGAGCAGTATTCAAAGCTGGAAACTGCCAAAATTTCCACCATAAGCTCCTTCTGCTTCGACCTTATCAGGGAGAATATCGACAGCGCCGAGCTTGCCCCCGATTTTCGGATAATGGACGAAACGGAGCAGGAGCTGACCGTTCGGGCGGCTGTCAACGACGTTTTCGAGAAATGGTACACCGAGCGTCCCGAGGATATAAAGCTTTTGAATGATATGTTCTGCGATTCGGACGATATGCCGCTGGAGGAGCTGATAACGGGGCTGCTGGAATTTATGAGCGTTCTGCCGTTCCCACGTTATACCGCAGACCAAATTTGCGGGATATTTTCCGAAACCGACCCCGACAAAAGCATTTTCGGGCGGGAATATGGGAAGATAGTGTTTGCCGAGTTGGAACGGGCTGAGCAGGCGGCAATATCCGCAAAAAATACCGCCGACTGCTTTATGGACACTTCCTCAAAGGCGTATCTGACGCTTTCCGAGGAGATAAATCTTATCCTTGCCGCTGCGGGAGAGATGAGGGCGGCTGTTTCCGCAGACGAGTTTTCGTGGGACAAGGTGTTTTCATCGCCCAATGTAAAGGCTTTGCGGGACTACTCCTTTTCCCGTCTTACCATAAAGACCAAAAAGGACAATTACAGCGACGATGACGTTGAGCGGGTAAAGCTTTATCGTGACAGATACAAGGACTGCCGCAAAAGCTTTTCCGAGCTTGTTATTTCCCGTGATGATGCCGCCGACGATTTAGCAGTACACGGGAAAATAGTGCCGCTTCTGATGGAGCTTTACCGCTGTGTGTCCGACTGTCTGTGGCAGAAAAAGCTGGAGAAGGGCGCAGTCAGCTTCTCTGACGGCGAGCAGCTGGCTGTTAAGCTGCTGGCGGAAATATCTCCCGAAGGCGAGGTCACACGGACTGACCTTTGCAGGCGCATTTCCGACTATTACAGGATAATAATGATAGACGAATTTCAGGACGTGAACGATGCGCAGAATATGATCTTCCGCCTTTTGTCCCACGACGGAACTGCGGAAAGGGCGGGGGATAACATCTTCTGCGTCGGGGACGTAAAGCAGGCTATCTACGGCTTTCGTCTGGCAAATCCCGGGATATTTACCGAGGTTTTGCACAGCTCCGAGGAATATTCCGACGAGTGCAAGGGGAAGAATGTTTCTGTTTCGCTCAATAAAAATTTCCGAAGCAGTCCCGATGTGGTGGATTTTGCAAACTACATTTTCCGACGTGCCATGTCCGAGGACGTGGGTGGCATAGACTATACCGACAATGAAGCGCTGGTCTGCGGGGCGGAGTATAATGACCGTCCCAGACTTTCCGAGATAATTATTGCCGAACAGGAGGAAGCTGCCGCCGCTGCTGCGGACAATTCCGACGGTGCAGACGACCACGGCGATGACGAGGAGGACATGGCGGAGGCTGCCCTGGAAGCCGAAGCCGCCGCAATACGCATTTCCGAGATGATAAAAAGCGGCGCACCCGTGTACGAAAACGGCGCAGACCGTCCCTGCACGCCTAAGGATTTCTGCATACTTCTCAGGGGAAAGGCGGCTGCGGGACTGTTTTCCGACAGCCTTGCCGCACGGGGGATAAAGTCCGTCAGCGAAAGCTCGCCTGCCTATCTGGATTCGTGGGAAATATCGGTAATGCTGAATCTCCTGAGAGTGCTGGATAATCCGCTGGTGGATATTCCCGTGCTTTCGGTGCTGATGTCGCCTATGTTCGGATTTACGGCGGAGGACATTGCCGAATTGGAAAGCTTTGCAAGGCGCATCAGCCAAAGCGGCGGTCAGCCCCTTTATGTTAAGCTGAACCTCCTGCTGTCCTCATATCATCGGGCGGGGTGGGAGCTTTTTGGCAAGGCGGAGGAGTTTATGCAGACGGTCATGTCCCTGCGGCAGTATATGTCCCGTGCAAGCGTCTGGGAGCTGGTTACGCATATCTACAACAGCACGGCGTTTATGGCGGTCATGCAGGCAAGCGGCAACGGTCGGCAGAAATGCGCAAATCTCCGCCTTTTGACCGAGTACATAAAGAATTACGAAGCGTCCTCGGGGGGCGGGCTGAACGGTTTTCTGAGATACATCGACAATCTGAAGTCCCACAAAAAGGACCTGACCTCCGCTGCGACGGTTTCGGCTTCGGCGGACGCTGTGCAGATATTTACCATACACAAGTCAAAGGGGCTGGAGTTTCCCTTTGTGTTCCTGTGCAGGGGCTTTAAGGGATTTAACAAGAAGGATCTGCAAAAACAGACGCTTTTTGACAGGCAGCTGGGTGTCGCATTCCGTATCAGGCGGCGGGACAGGCTGCAAAAGTATCAGACGGTCCCCTTTGCCGTGCTGAAAAAGCGTAAGGAACGGGAACTGGTCAGCGAGGAAATGCGGCTTTTGTACGTTGCCCTCACCCGTGCAAGGGAGCAGCTGTTTATTACCGTTCCCTGCGGGGATAATCTTACAAATCTGCTGAGCAAATGCGATGAATACGCCGTTTCGGGATATTCCGACGCAAAAAGCGCAGGCTGCTTTATGGACTGGATATTGGGGACGCTGTCAACTCACACCGATTTTCAGGCGATAAGCGGCGGGACGGTCATTCCGACGCTTTTCAAGTTCGTCAGGATAAAATGCGGAAAGCCCGAGGAGAGTATTTCCGAGCAGTTTACAGAGGAGAAGCCCGACAAGGCTATTGTGGAAAATATCAAAAGGCTGTGCGGCTTCGGGTATGACCGTGTTCGGTCGGAGCTGGCGGCGAAGCTGACGGTCACGGAGATAGCAAAGAGCGAGCAAAAGGTCACTCTGTCGGAGAACATTTTCCGTCTGCCCGACAGTCCCGTGAAAATATCTGCCGCAGAGCGTGGTACGGCGCATCACACCTTTATGCAGTATGCGGATTTTGCGCTGGCTGAGCGGGATATTGAAGCGGCGATACTGTCCGTCTGCGATATGGGGTACATCTCCGAGGCGGAGGCGGACGCTCTTGACAGGCGGCGGCTGAATTCGTTCTTTGCTTCAAGGCTGTATTCACGGCTGAAAAATTCCCCGAAAATTATGCGGGAAAAGAAGTTTTTAGTGAAAATTTCCGATTTATCTCTTGACGATGAGCTGGGAAAAGTGTATAATCAAACTAACGGAATGTTGCAGGGTATCGCCGATGCGCTCTTTTTTGAGGAGGACGGCGTTGTGCTTATCGACTACAAGACCGACAGGGGCGTTACGGAGGAAGTTTTGGCAGACCGCTACGGTATGCAGCTGCGGCTTTACTCGGCGGCTCTCGGGCTGATACTTGGGACGCCCGTTAAGGAAGCGTATATTTATTCGTTCAGTTTGTCTAAGGCGATCTCAGTAAAAATATAAAAACAAAACGGAGGTAATCATTATGGATCAGAGAAGAAGCTCAGGTTCGTCAGGCAGGAGCCGTCAGCCGTCGCTCATAAGCCCGACTGTTGTAGGTTCGCTTATTTTAGGCATTTGCATTATCATTGCTTCGTCGAATATTGCGGGGAAGATCACAAAGCTGAATGCCACTATTGAGAATACACAGTTTGCGTCCACGATGAAGGTACCCGAAAATATAAGCGTGTCCGCCACCGCTCAGAGGACCTATCTCACCGACACCGAGGCGGCGCAGTATCTCAATCTGTCCGATTCCACCGAGGTCGTAAGCCTTATCAAAAATGGCGAGATCACCGAGTATATCCAGAACAGCAAGGGCGGTTACTCTATCTCAAAGGAAGCGCTTGATGACTGGTTCTATGAGCAGGTCAACAAGAACAATGCGCCCGTTACCGATGAATAATCAAAAAAATCTCTTGACATTTCCTTTTGGATATAGTATAATAATTAAGCGGCAGTTTTTCGCCGCTTATATGCTGGAATAGCTCAGTCGGTAGAGCAGCGCATTCGTAATGCGCAGGTCGCGTGTTCAAGTCACGTTTCCAGCTCCACATAAACCAGCCTGCAAACCGCTTAAATACATGGTTTGCAGGCTGGTTTATGTTTGCAGGGGATTTTATTTATTTGAAAATTTTGGTTAATATCTAGTGATTTTTGCTCAAAAGTGGGTGTCAAAACCCCGCCGCCCCAAGGAGCATATCTCCCCGAGGCGGCACTTCTTATACTAATCTTTCATCAATATGTAGACAACCAAAATAATCTATATAATTTATCTATTTGCCAATTAACAGATACTCTGACAGATTTTTTAACTGTTTACCCATAGAAATTCGATTATTTTCGTTTCGCTAAAATGTAAAGCAGAGTAAAGAGGGAGAGGTGAAAGGGAAGGGTGATTGCAAATTCTTCCTAGCGGAATAATTAGGGGAAACCGTTAGGGGAGGGAGAAACTCCCTGCTTTGCGTTAGGGTTTGTTGTGTCGCTATGCATTTTTGCATTTCCCATATAGGTTTCCCCTTTGCGGGAGAGCCACAAAAGGAACAGAGGAAACAAAGAAATGAAGAGAATATAAAGCAGACCGGGAAAAATCCAACTTTCACTTCACAGGAATACACATGCACAAAATAGTCTATATGATGGTAGAAGATTAGTATTAGTATTAAATGTACCGCAGTGAATTCTAAAGCTTGAAAAGCGGTATATGTTATACATAGCGTTTTCCGGAGCATCATAACGTGAAATACCTTTGCAGGTGCTGATATTCTCAAGAACGTAATACATTATCCTGTGCCTTGGTTCTTCCTTTGTCATTATAATACGGATTTTTCTTTGAGATTGACATAATATTTTAAATATGCTATAATTTTGACAGACAGTATGGTTTATTGACCATTTCATATTTTTATGGGAGGAGCAGTATGATATAGACGCTGCTATATCATACGGGATTTTTTATGAAACAGAATACTTTGGAAAATATTATTGGATCTATTTCGGGTTGGACTAAAAGTGGGAAACAGAAATACACAAATAAGACTGAGAACGCTGAGATCAATTACTCTTCATTTACTATCAGCGGTGTATTGAAAAATACTAAGGTTAAAGAACTGACACAAGAAGAAATAAACGATACAGACAGGCGGTTATTTTATTTTGTTTATGATGGAGATACAGAAAATCCTATTGAGAAAGCACTTTCGGGTGATAATTCAATGGATCTCATTATTGCTGCGGAACGATTTCGCTGCAAAGCCGGCGTTAATCCAAATCCTAAAATAACATTGACTGTTACTAATATGGAAGACATACTAAAAGATTATGTGAAAAATGGTGTTAAGAATTTTCATAGGATAAAAATGATTGGTAAAAATATAGAATGATATTGTCAATATCCCTTGACACATTTTCTACCCAAAATCCAAAATTGCTTTGGAATCAGCTCTCCGAAATGGAACAAATATCCATGGAGCGTAGCGAAATGGATATTTGTTCCATTTCGGGCGCCGCCCGGTCAGGCGGCTGAAACGAGCGATTCATAGTACCTTTTTCGTTTGACAGCAGGCGGGAGCCCTCCGTTAGCCGAGCATATTCTGCGGTTGTTCCAATAGCTCATATAATACCGCCAGATCATTGTTTTCAACTCGG
>JAGAJN010000025.1 GCA_017828975.1 Oscillospiraceae bacterium
AAAGGGTTTTTACCTTTAAAAGGGCTTACCTCATCGAAAACGACCCGAGATTTCAGAAGAACTCTGATACATAAATTGTGTAAACCATGTGCTTGCACAAAGTGTAAACTATCTTACTCTTGACAGAAACCCGTCCCCTACGATATTTCGTTGGTCATGCGCAAAAAAATTCAACCTTCAACTTTCATCACTCAACACTAAGGGGCTGATGATTAAACCAACGATTTTTTGGTTAACTAGGTGGCGTATCTGCGGGACGGGAAATCCCGTCCTCTACAATATTTCGTCGGTTATGCGCAAAAAATTCAACCTTCAACTTTCATCACTCAACACTAAGGAACTGCTGATTAAATCGACAATTGTATATTTTTGTTACCATAGTGACGTATCTAGGTGGGTGTTCCCCCGCCTTCGGCGGGGGAACACCCATTAATCAGTATTTCCCTAACTCAAGGCAGTTGACAATTTAAGCGGATAAGTGTATAATTATTGATGGGGTAAGTATCTCATAAATGAAAGGAAATATTGCTATGGACGATATGAATAACAGGCTCCCCGAGGAGAATCCTCAGCCCGAAAACGGTTCGGCGTCTGACACAGCGGAAAACCGTCCCGCCGAAATTCCCCCCGCAGGGAATGTCCCCAATGAAAATAATGGGGCGGAAGAGATTCCCGAGGAGAAAAAATACAATCCTTACGGGGAACAGTCTTTTTATGTTCCTCCCCAGCCGCCGAACTACGGACCAAACGGAAATGTGTATTATCGGAACGGCTATCCTCAGACACCCCCGCCCAACCCGCAGAGGTACAATGTTCCGTCAAGCTTTAACCACGGGACTATCCCGACCAATAATTTTAACGGGAACCCTCCCCCGAGCGGCGGACAGACACCCCCGCCCTACGGTCAGCAGCCGCCTATGTACGGACAGCAGCCTATGTACGGCGGTCAGCAGACACCTCCCCCTCAGCAGTACGGTCAGCAGACACCTCCGCCGCAGTACGGTCAGCCCGTGCCGCCCCCGCAGTACATAAATCCGCAGCAGAGATATAACGGAAATATCCCGCCGTACAACGGTGCGCCTAATTCCGTGCCGCCCTATATGGCAGATGGTGCAGGCGTTAAGAAGGGCAATGCGGGAGTGCTTATTGCGGTCATTTCCGCCGCTGTTGTGCTTCTGGTTATCATCGGGATACTTATGTCCCTTTCCGTCAAGGACGATGTGAATGATGACAAGGACAGCGTTTCCGTAAGCGCGGACAGCGAAACAAAAAAGCCTTCCGACAGCAAGGATAAGCCCTCCGATTCCATTGTCGTTAATATCGAGGTAAAGGATAAGCCCAAGCTGGAGGACAACTATTATCAGGCGGACGGCGTGCGGCTCACTACCGAGGGCGTTGCAAAGATGGTTTCTCCGTCGGTCTGCGAGATAATCTGTTACGGCGAGGGAAATCTTTCTCCCGTTTCAAAAGGCTCGGGTATCGTCATTTCCGAGGAGGGCTACATTATCACAAACGCTCATGTTGTGGATAATGCGAAAGGCGTTAAGACTGTATTTACCGACGGTACCGAGTACAAGGCGGAGCTTGTGGGCAAGGACTCCAAGACGGACCTTGCTGTTATAAGGATAGAAGCAGAGGGGCTTACTCCCGCCGAGCTGGGAAATTCCGACCAGATGGAGCTGGGCGAGCAGGTCGTTACTATCGGTAATCCGGGAAATCTTTCGGGAACTATCACCGTGGGCTATGTTTCGGGACTTCACCGCAAGGTACGTACCGATTCCAGCAAGTATCTGATGAACTGCATTCAGACGGACGCTGCCGTAAACCCCGGAAATTCGGGCGGTGCGCTGGTGAATATGTACGGTCAGGTGGTCGGCATAGTGTCCTCCAAATATGTTTTGGCGGAATATGAAGGTCTGGGATTTGCTATTGAGATGAACGAGGCAAAGCCCATTATCGAGGATATTATCTCCAAGGGCTATATCAGCGGCAGACTGCGCATAGGCATTGAGTTTATCGGCATTAATGAGGTCGCCGCCGCTCAGAACGGAATTCCGTCGGGACTGCTTATCAGGAGTATCCGTGATGACTGCGACATTTCCAACACCGAGCTTGAGGTCGATGACATCATCACCGAGTTAAACGGCAAAAAGGTTTATAATACGGACACCGTTCTGGAGGCACTTGAGGGCTGTGTTCCCGGAGATACGGTCACTGCGAAGGTTTACAGGCGTTCCATCGTTTCCACCGAGGAGGGCGAGGAGTTTGAGATAAGCTTTATGCTGATGCAGGACGAAACTTTGGATTAATACTAAACACCCATTAATCACGGGAATCTCTCGGCGTAAAAAACCATATACGCAAGTTTTTTACGCCGATTTCTTCTCCGTGATTTAAATGGTGTTTAGTATAAGATGAGAGGTGGGCGTTTCTCCGTGGTGGCGGGGGAATGCCCATTTATTCGGAACACAAAACCGCCGCATAGGTCAGATAGCCTATGCGGCGGTTTTTTACGCAAAAAAAATAGCAGGGACAACGCCCTGCTGAGAAATGAGATGAAATAAAAAGATATGTGTAGAACAAAAGAAAGGAGACAACAAAACGGATGTTAAACTATTACAAATTAGGTAATAGTTAAATACGAATTCTAACATCATCTATATTATATACCGAAAGTATCCAAAGGTCAATAGGTTTTTGCATATTTTTTCAACTTTGTATATTTGCACAAATCTTACCGTTTATCTTTCAACATAATGTAAAATATGACGGTTGAATGTAAAAAATCGGACAAAAACTCTGCATTTTGCATATACGCTTTGTATTAGCTTGCCTAAAGATACGGGTTATTTTTATTTGGTAAATAAGCATTATACCACATATTTTCCGAAATGTCAAGAGGGGAATTGCTACATTTCACACAATTTTCGTCTAAAATGAAAAATCACTTCTTCCGCTCCGATTTCCCCGTAATTCCCCAGCCGTCAATGCCCGCACGGCGCATTGCACCGAATATCCTGTCGGTAAAGCCCTTGTCGGAACGCTCCCTGTCGGCGAGAAACTGCTTCATAGTTTCCCGTGAGGTGTGTCCGTCAACGGGACAGCGGGATTTTATAACGTTCACCGCCCCCTTGTTGGCGGCTTTTTTTATCTCTTTTTCGGGGGCGAACACCAGCGGACGAATAAGCGTCAGGTCCTTGCGGGAGAGATAGCTTTTCGGGGCGAAGCAGCCGATGCGTCCCTCGATGAACAGGTTCATCATAAAGGTTTCCACGGCGTCGTTGTAGTGGTGACCGAGAGCGATCTTGTTGCAGCCCGCTTCCTTGGCGGCGTCGTGAAGTCCGCCCCGCCTCATTCGGGCGCAAAGGCTGCATGGGTGCTCCTCCTTGCGGATATCGAAAACTATCTGCCCGATGTCGGTGCGTTTCAGAACGTAGGGGACATTCAGCTCGGCGCAGAGCCTTTCCACCTCGGTATAATCTCCCTCTGTTCCGCCGAAACGGGGGTCAAGAGTGATAGCTACAAGCTCGTAGTCGATGCCGATAAAGCGTTTCAGAAGGGCAAGACCTTTTAAAAGCACAAGACTGTCCTTTCCGCCCGAAACGCCCACGGCTATCCTGTCACCGTCCTGTATCAGGTCAAACTCCTGTATGGCTTTTCTCATATATCCTAAAATTTTCTGCATATTTTCAGACTCCTTAAATCATTGAGTGATTTTATTATAGCATAAGTTAAGCTTATTTACAATATCAATATTTCCGCTTTCGGGGAGATTTTACAAATGGCGGCAAGGTGAAAATGCTGTTTTACTTCGATTTTACAAAACACAGATTTCAGACTTTACAATCTCGGAATATCATTTATTACAGTCAGATAAGACGAATCATATCATATGGGACTATCGAATGTCCCCGAAAGGAAGAACTTTTTATGAAAAAAACATTTTTATCAAGATTTATCGCAGTTTCCGCTGCTCTGACAGCGGGCTTGGCTCTTGCAGGCTGCGGCAGCTCCAATAGCGGCTCGGGTGATACCACGACCGCAGGCGGTGATACAAACAGCAGCTCCGCTTCCGCAGGCACTATTGCAGTAGTTTCCAGAGAAGGCGGTTCGGGAACAAGAGGCGCATTCATCGAACTTATGGGCATTGAGGTAAAGGGCGAGGACGGCTCCAAGACCGACCGCACCACCGATGAAGCTCTTATCGCAAACAGCACAAACGTTGTTATGACTCAGGTTGCCGGAAATGTTGGCGGTATCGGATACATCTCCCTCGGTTCTCTCGATGACACCGTTAAGGCAGTTACCGTTGACGGTACGGAAGCTACTGTTGACAATATCCTTGCAGGAACCTACAAGGTTTCCCGTCCCTTCAATATTGCAGTAAAGGGCGATGTTTCCGACGCTGCCAAGGACTTTATGAACTACATTCTCAGCGCAGAGGGTCAGGCAGTCGTTCAGGAAAAGAACTTTATTCCCATTGACAGTGCTGCTGCCGCATTTTCCTCCAACGGCGCAGAGGGTAAGGTAGTTGTGGGCGGTTCCTCCTCCGTATCTCCCGTAATGGAAAAGCTGGCAGAAAGCTATCAGGCAGTTAACCCCAATGTTAAGATAGAGATCCAGACCACAGACTCCTCCTCCGGTATGAAGGCTGCTATGGACGGCACAGTTGACATCGGCATGGCTTCCCGTGAACTCAAGGACGAGGAAAAGGCTTCTCTCATTCCCACAGTTATCGCTATGGACGGTATCGCAGTTATCGTCAACAAGGAAAATCCCGTAAACGCTCTGACCTCCGACCAGATCATGAAGATCTACACAGGCGAGATAACAAGCTGGGACGCTGTACAGTAATCACCTTATACTAAACACCATTAGAATTATGGAGAAGAAATCGGCACAAAAGCTTGCGTATATGTGGTTTTGTGCCGAGAGATTCCCATAATTCAATGAGTGTTTGGTATTAAACCGAATTTCACCCACGAAGCCGCCTTGCAAAATCAACAGGGCGGCTTTGGCAAATAATGAAAGGAATGATTTTTTTGACCACCGCCGACAGCATTTCCGAAAGAAAGAGCGACAGCTCCGACTTTTTCCACAAGCCCCCATCGGGCAGAACTCAGCGGTTTATCGAAAAAGGGGCGGAGATAGTTTTCCTCCTCTGCGCCCTTATTTCCATAGCTGCCGTTGTCATTATATGCGTTTACATTTTTGCGGGAGGAATACCCGCTATTGCGGAGATAGGACTGTTCGACTTCCTGGGCGGACAGCGCTGGAAGCCCTATAACGAGCCTGCGGAATACGGCATTTTCCCCATGATACTGGGAAGCCTGTATGTTACGGGCGGTGCGGTGGCAGTAGGCGTTCCCGTGGGACTGCTGACGGCTATTTTTATGGCGAGATTTTGTCCCGCCCCGCTTTACAAGGTCTTAAAGCCTATGATAAATCTGCTGGCGGGTATACCGTCCATTGTATACGGTCTGTTCGGTATGATAGTTATCGTCCCCATCGTGAGAAATCTTGCGGGCGGCGACGGAAACTGCATTTTCACCGCCGCACTGCTTCTGGGAATGATGATACTTCCCACCATTATCGGGCTTTCGGAAACGGCTATTCGGTCTGTTCCCGAATCCTACTATGAGGGTGCCGTTGCCCTGGGCGCAACTCACGAACGTGCGGTTGGAACCGTTGTTTTCCCCGCCGCAAAGTCGGGTATTCTTGCGGGCGTTATTCTCGGTATCGGCAGAGCCATAGGCGAAACTATGGCGGTTATCATGGTTGCGGGAAATCAGGCGAGAATGCCAAAGGGACTTTTCGCAGGTGTGCGCACACTTACCGCAAATATCGTTACCGAAATGGGCGATGCGGGCGGACTGCACTATGATGCTCTCGTTGCAACGGCTGTTGTCCTCTTCGGATTTATCCTTATTCTGAATTTATGCTTTAGCGTTCTCACAAACAAAAAGCCCAAGGAGGGAAAATCAAAATGACAATGACAGGCTTTCGGTTTGATATGAAAACCTACAAAAAGCACCCGCTTTCCTTCCTGTTTATGCTGCTTGTGTGGATAGCCGCCGCACTTACAGCTGCCGTTTTTCTGGCTGTTGTGGGATATGTCCTTATCAAGGGAATACCGCAGCTGAAGCCCTCGCTGTTTGCGTGGAATTACACTACCGACAATGTTTCCATGATGCCCGCTATAATCACTACCGTTGAGATGGTAGCTATCTCCCTGCTTATCGCCGGACCTCTGGGAATTTTCTGCTCGGTTTATCTGACGGAATACGCAAAAAGGGGAAACAAGATAGTCAAGGCAGTAAGGCTTACCGCCGAGACCTTGCAGGGAATACCGTCAATCGTTTACGGACTGTTTGGTATGCTTTGCTTTGTTACATCTCTGAAATGGGGCTATTCGCTGCTGGCGGGCTGCTTTACCGTTTCAATTATGATACTTCCGCTGATAATGCGTTCCACCGAGGAAGCTTTAAAGTCCGTCCCCGACAGCTACCGTGAGGGCAGCTACGGTCTGGGTGCGGGAAAGCTTCGCACCGTTTTCAGGATAGTTATCCCGTCGGCAGGAAACGGTATCCTTGCGGGAATTATCCTCGCAATCGGCAGAATTATCGGTGAAACTGCGGCGCTTATGTACACTGCCGGAACAGTCGCACAGCTTCCCGAAAACGTCTTTATGTCGGGCAGAACGCTTTCTATCCATATGTACCAGCTTTCGAGAGAGGGTCTGCACACCGATGACGCAGCCGCCACCGCCGTTATTCTCCTGATAACCGTTTTCGCTCTGAACGGTCTTGCGGAATATATTGCCAAGAAGTTAGATAAAAACAAGCTTTGAAAGGATAATTGATATGCCCGAAAATAAAATTTCCGTCAACGGACTTGACCTTTACTATTCGGAATTTCATGCGCTGAAAAATGTAAATATCGACATCGCACCAAACGAGATAACCGCTTTCATCGGTCCGTCCGGCTGCGGAAAATCCACGCTTTTAAAATCTCTCAACCGTATGAACGACCTTGTGGAGGGCTGCCGAATCACGGGAGCTGTCACCCTTGACGGCGTTGATATTTACAAGGATATGGAGATAACCTATCTCAGAAAAAATGTGGGAATGGTTTTCCAGAAGCCTAATCCGTTCCCCATGTCAATTTACGATAATATTGCATACGGACCCAGGACTCACGGTATCCGACGCAAGTCCGACCTTGACGATATTGTGGAGGAAAGCCTGAAAAAGGCATCTATCTGGAATGAAGTCAGCGACCGTCTGAAACGTTCTGCGCTGGGACTTTCAGGCGGACAGCAGCAGCGTCTTTGCATTGCAAGGGCATTGGCGGTAAAGCCCGAGGTAATTCTTATGGACGAACCGACCTCCGCCCTTGATCCTATCTCCACCATGAAAATTGAGGAATTATGCTGCGAGATAAAGGACAGCTACACCATCGTTATCGTTACCCACAATATGCAGCAGGCGACAAGAATTTCCGATAAGACGGCGTTTTTCCTCCATGGGGAAATAGTGGAATTTGACGAAACGGAGAAGCTTTTCTCCACTCCGTCCGACAAGCGCACAGAGGATTACATTACGGGAAGATTCGGATAACCGAAAAGGAGATGCTATGAGAAAGCTATTTGACGAGCAGCTGAAAGAGCTGAATATCGAAATGATAAAAATGGCGGGACAGGTGGAAACCGCTATTGCAGGGGCTGCGGAGGCTCTTATCAAAAACGACATCACCCTTGCAAAACAGGTGATGGGCGGCGACGAGATAGTTGACGATATGGAAAAGAAGATAGAACATCTCTGCTTAAAGCTCCTTTTGCAGCAGCAGCCCGTTGCCACCGACCTCAGGAGAGTGTCCACGGCGCTGAAAATGACCACCGACCTTGAGAGAATAGGCGACCAGGCGGTGGATATTGCGGAACTTACCTTGAAGATAGGCAGGACGGATAATGTCCATATCCCCCAGATGGCAAAGGCGGTCATACGAATGGTGACCGACAGCATAAACGCCTATGTCAACAGCGACGAAAAGCTGGCAAACGACGTTATGGCGGAGGACGACAGGGTGGACGAGCTTTTTGTCAAGATCCGTGACGAGCTTATCGAAATGGCAGCCGACAGCCGTGAAAAGGGCAAGCAGGTCGGGGAACAGGCGATAGACCTGCTGATGGTGGCTAAGTATCTGGAGCGTATCGGAGATCATGCCGTAAATATTGCGGAGTGGGTGATATTTTCCGTTACGGGTGTGCATAAGAATGCGAAGATCATTTAGTTTGATTTTTTGTCTAAACTTTGATTAGAAATTATAGTAAACGACAAAAATTATTTTACTTTGAAAGAAATTTGGGTTAGGTATATGTTTCTACCCGCCTTCGGCGGGTAGAAACATATATGACGCTTACTATAATAAGAGAAAACCTCCTTGTTCGGGTGAACAGGGAGGTTTTTTTCTTTTGATATGATTAAATGTTATTCGACGATTTCTGCGCCTTTAAGGGCTTCTTCATTAAAGACACCTTTATAGTAATTGGCGGGGAGCTTGACTTTGCAGCCTGAAAACGCTTCTTCATCTACTTTTTTTACATTGCGGGAAAAAACGAGCGTCAGATTTGAGCAGCCTTTAAAAGCACAGCTGCCAATATCGGTGAGCGAATCGGGGATATTTATGCTTTTCAGAGATGTGCAGTTAGCAAAAGCGGAATAGGCGATCGCTTCAAGCGAGTCGGGGAGGGTAACGCTTTCCAGAGCCGTGCAGCCATCGAAAGCACGCAAGCCCATAGAAGTGACCGAATCGGGAATTACTATGCTTTTCAGAGCGGTGCAGCCGGCGAAAGAATACTCACCGATATAAGTGACTGAGTCGGGGATAGTAATGCTTTCCAGAGATGTGCAGTCGGAAAAAGAACAGTAGCTTGTACTCTTGACCGAATTGGGCAGGGATATTTTTTTCAGAGAATGGCATTTCCCAAAGGTATGCTGATCGATCAAAGTGATCGGACCGAGAACAGTCACGCTTTCCAATGCTGTGCAGCCGCAAAAGGCAGAGATTCCGAGGGAGGTGACAGATGATGGGATAACTATGCTTTTGAGAGATGTGCAGTTTTCAAAAGCATAACTGCCGATAGAAGTTACCGAATCGGGGATAGTTATGCTTTTCAGAGCGGTGCAGCCTCTGACGGTATCGATAAGAGAAGTGACCGAGTTGGGGATGTTCACGCTTTCTAAAGAGGTGCAGCCGTTGAAGGTTTGAATAAGAGAAGTGACCGAGTTGGGAATGTTCACGCTTTCGAGAGAGGTGCAGCCCCAAAAAGTACCGTTGAGAGAAGTGACCGAGTTGGGAATATTCACGTTTTTCAGAGCGGTGCAGCCGCCAAAAACAGAAGTGCCGATAGAAGTTACCGAATGGGGGATAGTAATGCTTTCCAGAGCGGTGCAGTTTTTAAAAGCAAAATTGCCGATAGAAGTGACAGAATCGGGGATAATTATCTTTTTAATGTAAGGATTGCAGAGGTCGTGCTTTTCGGTGAACACAGACAGACAATTGATGATCTCGGTCCCGTTCTCAACAGTGAAATATTCATCGGAGGAATGAGCTTCAAACCATTCTGTTACCTTTTTACAATCACCGCTTTCGGCAATTTCTTTCGGAATAACGATATATCTGTTGAACTGAAGGTCGGGTGCTTTTGCGGCGGTGTGTCCCTCGTTCTTTTTGGATTCTGTCTTAGTTACCTTACTTTCCGAATCCAGCGGAGTACCGCATTTTGAGCAGAAGCAGGAATCCCCCGCAAGCTCCTTTCCGCAGCTTGGGCAGATAACAGTCTGCTTGCTTCCGCAGTAACGGCAGAACATACTGTCATCTTCGATAGCCTTTTTGCAGTTTATACATTCCATAGTACCGTTCCCCTTTTGTTTATGTAAATTATGAAATAATTATACCATATTACAGCTTGATTGTCAACCGTCCGATGATTTTTTGAATTTACCTTCTTAGTAAATTATATTTACATCTGCCTGAAATCAGCTAAAAATCCCTATAAAATCTTTAAGATTGGCTTATAAACATAAAGAAAACATAAAGTTGTGTAAATACTATTGACATTCGGGGATTACTGTGTTATCCTTATATCAAGAACAGGGGAGATACCCCAACGATTGAACGAAAGAGGGAAAACATTATGGGAAAGGTACTTGAAGTAAACGGGCTTTCCAAGTCCTACAAAAAAGACGTTCTTGCGGCGGACAGCGTAAGCTTTTCCGTTGACGAGGGCGAGATATTCGCACTTATAGGTCCCAACGGTGCGGGAAAAACCACCACTATCCGTATGATCTCCACGCTTATCACACCCACGGGCGGAGATGCGCTGGTGGCGGGGCACAGCATTATCAGCGAGCCTGCAAAGGTCAGGGAGAACATTACATATCTCCCCGATGAAGCGGGCGCATACAAGACTATGACGGGCAAGCAGTATCTGGAATTTATGGCGGGACTTTTCACGGGCGACAAGCATGTTGCCGAAAGGTATATCGACAGAGCGGCGCAGATATGCGGTCTGGGCGACCGTCTGAACGAAAAGATAGGCAGCTATTCAAGAGGTATGATAAGAAAGCTTCTCCTTTCGAGAGCGGTCATGACCGAGCCAAAGCTTGCTATTATGGACGAGGCGACTTCCGGTCTTGACGTTATCAATGCGCTGGAAATTCGCAAGATGATAAAGAAGCTTGCAAAGGAAACGGGAATGTCCTTCCTGCTGTCCTCCCACAATATGCTGGAGATCGAGTATGTTTCCGACAGAGTAGGCATTATGACAAAGGGACATCTTATGGTCACAGGCGGTATTGACGAGCTTAAACAGCGTTACAATGCGGCTAACCTTGAAGAAGTATTTGAAAGGGTGGTAATTGAAAATGAGGTTCGGTAATCTGCTTAAAAAAGAGCTGAGAGAGCTTATCACTCCTCAGGCACTTGTTAGTATGGGCGCAATGCTGCTGCTGTTTATTTTCCTCGGTCAGATGCTTGGCGATTTCACCGATTCTATGGAGGACATCAGCAGCGCAACAATTTGTGTTCAGGATAAGACAGCGTTTGTAGATGACATTCTTGCTTCTCTCAAAGAGGAAAACATCGAGGTAAATCAGGTGGAGCTTACTTCCGAGGATTATGCGGCAGAGCTTGACAGGCTGGAGCTTGACAATCTTGTTATAATTCCCGCAGGCTTTACGGACAGCGTTCTGGTAAACAAGGAGCCTGCTTCCCTGAAGATAGTAAGCAAGGTCGCAGGCGGCGGAATGATATCCACAGCCCAGACCATGAGCGCAACAGAGGTCATTGATGCTATCGAAAAGGCTGCCGAGGACTCCATTCTTCTTGAAAGCTACGGCATTACCCCCGAGGAGATAGAGCGCATCAAGGCTCCCGTAAACACCACGGAAATTTCTGTGCTCAACGGAAAGTCCGCAGAGGTCGCTACCGAGGAGCTGAGCGCAGTTCTGATGATGCAGTCCATGGTAGTTCCCATTGCTCTGTTCTTTATGGTAATGATGGCGTCCCAGATGATAATGACAGCAATTTCCACCGAAAAGATAGACAAAACCCTTGAAACACTTCTCTCCACACCCGTTTCCCGTCTGTCCATACTGGGCGCAAAGATGCTTGCTGCGGTCATCTCCGCACTGCTGAACGCCGTTGTTATGATGATAGGCATGGTGTTCTACGTTGGCGGAATGCTTGGTTCTGCGGGCGAGGAAATGATGAATATGGCTGTTGCGGGACAGGAAGTGTCCGCAAGCGCTGACGGCGTTATGAGCGCTATGGAGGCAATGGGCGAGCTGGGAATGAGCATTTCCGTCGGCAGCTACGTTCTCTTCGGTATCCAGATATTCATCTCGGTAATGATAGCACTTGCAATCTCCCTGCTGCTGGGCGCAATGGCAACAGACATCAAGTCCGTTCAGACTCTGACAATGCCCATTATGCTGGTGACAATGATACCCTTCTTCGTGACCATGTTTGCGGACCTGAACACTATGTCCACAGTTCCGAAGCTTATTATGTACGCAATTCCCTTTACACACGCATACACAGCCATGAACAATCTGGTGTTCGGACACACCGCACTTTTCTGGGGCGGTCTGGTATATCAGCTGGTATTCTTTGCAGTTTGTATGTTCCTTGCAGTCCGTCTGTTCACAACAGATAAGATATTCACAATGTCCTATCAGACAGGCGCTGGCAAAGGTAAGAAAGGTCTGATTAAGCAGTGAAACGTTCATTTTTAGCCGGTATAGATGATTTTTTTCTTGATATAATTTGTGAAATAGTCGAAATGGTTTTAGACGGACTTTTCTAAGGAACACCCATTGATCGGTATTTCCCTAAATTTTCGAGGTGAAGGTAATGAAGGATAAGCAGAAAAGATTTATTACCACCTATAAGGAGGGTGACGGGATTTCTTCCGCACTGAAAGCCGTCCTTGTTGACAGGGCAACGGGCGTGAACTATCTGTATGTTCAAGCGGGAAATTCCACCACCCTGACACCGCTGCTTAATGCGGACGGCAAGCCCGTTGTTACGGAAATTATCGACGATGATAAAGGATTTTTTGGAGGTTAAAATTATGGCAAAGGCAGAAAAAAAGGAACGCTTTAAGGTCGTGTACAGCGAGGTCACAGGTCTTTCTGATGAAGCAAAGGTGGTACTTATCGACTTGGAAACAGGCGTGAACTACCTTTTCGTGCGGTCGGGCTATGCGGGCGGATTAACTCCCTTGCTTGACGAAAACGGCAAGCCTGTCATCACCGAAGTCGATGATGAGGACAAAGGATTTTTTAAGTAAAGCAAAGCCCCTTCCCGATGAAATTTTCATTGGGGAGGGGCTTTTACATTAGTGGCAGGCTTCACATTCGCCTATTTCACCTACAATGGGAACGGGGTCAATGCCCTGTCTGCGGTAATAGTCGGAAAGTGCGGACTTCATCGCCTGTTCAGCCAGAACGGAGCAATGCAGTTTTACGGGCGGCAGACCGTCCAGCGCTTCCACGACTGCCTTGTTGGTCAGCTTCAAGGCTTCATCGATAGTCTTGCCCTTGACCATTTCCGTTGCAATGGACGATGTTGCTATGGCAGCACCGCAGCCGAAGGTTTTGAACTTAACGTCGGTGATAACGCCGTCGTCGATCTTCAGATACATCTTCATAATATCGCCGCACTTAGCGTTGCCCACCTCACCGATGCCGTCTGCGTTTTCTATTTCTCCCACATTTCGGGGATTGGAAAAGTGGTCCATAACTTTTTCACTGTATAACATAAAAATTCCTCCTTTTGAAACATTCTGTAACTGCGGGACGGGATGCGTCACCTACATTTAAATTGCAAAAAATGTTTACTCGTTAATGCGCTGTGTTCTTATTCGCCCTTTTTTATGCGTTCCCATAAGGGCGACATTGCACGAAGTCTTTCCACAACCTCGGGAACTACCTCCAGAATGTAGTCAATATCCTCGTCGGTGGTTTCGTCGGAAATGGACAATCTCAGGGAACCGTGTGCGACCTCGTGAGGCAGACCCAGCGCCAGCAGAACGTGGGACGGGTCCAGCGAACCCGATGTGCAGGCTGAACCGCTTGATGCGCAGATCCCCTTCAGATCAAGGGACAGCAGCAGCGATTCGCCCTCAACGCCCTCAACGGAAATATTCACGTTTCCGCAAAGCCTGTCGGTGCGGGAACCGTTTAAGCGTGTGCGCTCGATTTTCAGCAGACCGTCAATAAGCTTGTCACGCATTTTAGATACCTTTTCGATCTTCCCGGGAATATCGGAAACTGCATTTTCCAGGGCAACTCCAAGTCCCACGATCGCGGGGACATTCTCCGTTCCCGCACGCTTTGAACGCTCCTGTCCGCCGCCATTGATAAGGTTCGGAAGATTTACTCCCTTGCGGATATAGAGGATACCGACGCCCTTCTGAGCGTGGATCTTGTGCCCCGAAAGCGACAGCATATCAATGCTCTGCTCGACAACATTTATGGGGACATTTCCCACCGCCTGAACTGCGTCCGTGTGGAACAAAACGCCCTTTTTGCGGCATATTTTGCCTATTTCCGAGATGGGATTGATAACGCCTATCTCGTTGTTTGCGTACATAATTGAAACAAGAGCCGTGTCGGGACGGATAGCGTTTTCCAGCTCTGTCAGGGAAATTTTTCCTTCGCTGTCAACGGGGAGATATGTCACCTCAAAGCCCTCCTTTTCAAGGGCAGCGCAGGTGTGGAGAATTGCGTGATGCTCCACGGCGGTGGTGATGATGTGCTTCTTTCCCGAAGCCGCCAGCTTCCGTGCGGTGCCTGTAACAGCCCAGTTGTCCGACTCGGAGCCGCCGCCTGTGAAATATATTTCGGAGGGCGTACAGCCGAGAGCGGCAGCGCATTTCTCACGGGCGTTTTCGATTGCCCGCTTGGAATCTCTGCCGAGCTTGTATATTGAGGACGGATTGCCGTAGGCTTCCGTCAGATAGGGCATCATAGCATCAAGGACTGATTTTGATATTTTTGTTGTTGCGGAATTATCCGCATATACGAAACGCTTTTCCATTTGAATTTTCCTTTCATTTTATCAAATAGGTTTCAATGCTTATATTATATACCGATTTACTAGGAATTGCAATAGATACATAGAAATTTTACATTTTTAGTAGGAAGGACTATTTGAAATGTTGAGTGTTGAGAGTTGAATGTTGAATTAAGTGTTGAGTGATAAATTCAACTCTCAACTTTCAACATTCAACACTAAAAAGCTCCACTATCCACACAAAGTACAAATTAAGTCTTGACTTGTGTGTAAAATAATGCTATAATTAATTTGTATAAGTATAACCGGGGATAGCTATGCCCCAATTCAGAATTGTCATGGAGTGCCGCAAATGCTTGTCTACCTGTTCTTTCCCGCCGCTGTCATTGCAGCAGGCCTGATTTGCGAAATACCCTTTCGCAAACGTGGGATAAGCCCCACAAAAGGGGTCGAATACGGGTTTCTTGCCTGTTTTGGGCTGGCAGTATTTGCTATCTCGGCAATGCGGTACTTTACAGGCTCCGATTACGGCTCATATGCCGAGCTGTTCAGAAGCTTCTATTTCCTGTCGGAGGAGGAGATCTTCGGGCTGGCTCATGAAAAGGGCTTTCTGATGCCGCTGTATGCCATAAGTCCCGCCGTTTCCGATCTGAGGACGTTCTTCGCCGTCATTTCCGCAGTATGCGCCGTGGGCGTGACCATGCTTATCAAGCGGTACTCGGGTTCGGTTACCGTGGCTGCGGCTGCGTTTATATTGGGCGGAGCGTGGTTCTATTCCATGAACTTTATGCGGCAGTTTATTGCGGGAATGTTGGTAACAGCTGCACTTCGCTATGCGGAAAGCCGTGAGCTTCTGCGGTTTCTGACTGTCATATTTGCTGCGGCGGCGTTCCATTGGTCTGCGCTTATACTTATCCCCATATATTTTCTCCTGAAAATACGGTGGAACACCACAGTTATGCTGCTGGGCGGGCTTGCGGTCCTGGGCGGGCTGATAGCTTCGGAATTCGCCGTAAATATGGGCATCGAGCTGCTTTACACAAAATACAAGGAGCAGTACACCCCCGATCTGGCAGGGCTGCCCGTTTACTATGCGCTGGGATTTACTGCGCTGTTCATTTTGGCATATCTGCTTCGGGAACGGCTTTACGAGCGGTCGGAGATGAATGTCATCTTTGTCAACTGCCTGTTTCTGACGGCGTTTTTCGAGATACTCGGGATTCGGTTTGCGATGCTGTCAAGGTTTGCCGTGCTGTTTGTTCTGCCTGTGCTTTTGGGGGCTGTTCCCGAGCTGTTTATCTGCGTTTCGGAGATTTTGTCCGAGAAAAAGGGTAAACGGGGACGTCTTATAGCGGCTGCGGTATTTGCGGCGTTCGGCGTGGCTTACTACGGCTGTTTGCTGGCAATGGACGGCAACGGCGTTGTTCCCTACCGCACCTACGAAACGGTAATGTCGGAGGTGAACGGGGAATGAAGAAGCACTCGCTTTCGGAAAATATCCTTATCTGCCTTGCCGCTGCATTTGTGGGCGGAGTTTGGCAGTATGAGATGTATTTCGGGGAAACCGGTCATCTGATAATGTCCGTCGGCTCGCTTATCTTTGCAGCCGTCATCTGGACGCTTACCTCATTTTCCGAGGGAAGGCAAAAGCGGACGGGATTTGCGGTATTTACGCTGCTTTTCTATATTCTGCCGCAGATACCTATAATTTATGCGGACTATGCCGATTATAACGAGATATTGGACGCTTTGGCAAGGCTTTGCGGACTGTTCACCCGTTTCGGCGGTTCGGCAGTATATCCCGCTGTAATGTGCGGGCTGTCCACAGCGGCGTTTTTCGTCGGAAAATTTACAAAAGCTAGATCGTCGGAGAGCTAAAAATAACATCTCCGTAACATAAAAAGATAACAAGGAGGAGTACATTATGAAAAGATCAAAGATAATCGCAGCTGCTCTGGCAGGCTGCCTTATTGTAACAGCAATGGCTGCTACCGCTTCCGCTGCGGGATACAGCATTCCCAAGCAGCCTGTTCAGGGCGGCAGCTCCACAGCAAGCGGACCCGTTTATTCAAGCAGCGTGGTATATGTCCCCAAGTCTGAGGTGAAGGTGGTCACTGCAAAGCTTATGCAGGCTTCTCTCGATTCAGGCAAGACGATAACCATAAAATCGGACGATGCAAATGTCAACAGGTCGGCTATGTCTGTTATCAAGAAGCAGAAGGAGCCTGTGGTGTTCCAATCAAAGGAATATACCGTGTCCATTGACCCCAAGAGCATCACAACAGCTAAGGAGATAAACCTGGGAATGAAGGTTGACCTGTTCCCCGAGGCGGGAATTATCAGCATTGACCCCGTTCAGAAGGGCGAATTCGGTCTGGAAATGGCAGTTACCATTCCTGCCGATTCTCTGAAGGATTTTGACCTGAAGGGACTCAGATTCTTCTATGTCGGAAAGGACGGCAAGCGCAAGGAGCTGAAGAATTTCACCGTTAACAAGGACGGCAGCCTTACCTTTACCCTTACCCACGCTTCTTCCTACGTTTTCGAGCAGTCTAAATGACGGCTTTATCCATATCGGCTGAACCGACCAATGCCCGACGGGAGATAACCGCAGAGGTGTTTTCTCCCGCCGTACTTGCCTATGCTGTCAGCATGGTGAGGGACGCAGCGGCAAGGGGCGTCCGCCGTATATATTTTCTCGCACGTGACGGGTACACGCTCAAAAGGGCAGCGGAGCAGGTCTGCGCTGTCTGCGGCATTTCGCTGGAATGTCGGTATCTATACTGTTCAAGGCTTTCTTTGAGGACTGCGGAATATTTCCTTGACGAGGAAGCTTCAATGAAACGACTGCTCAACGGCTGTGCAAGGCTGACGGAAAACACCTTGTTCAGCCGTATTCAGCTTAATGGGGAGGAGCGTGCCGCCGTGCTTGCGGACATTTCCCGTGAAGACTCCGATTCTGTCCTTACCCGCAAGGAAGCGGAGGAGCTTTGCCGTAAGCTGCGGGAAAGCGTCGTTTTTGACAGCATAATGGATATAAAGTCCAAGAAGGCATTTGAGCGGACTATCGACTATTTCACCGCCGAGGGATTTTTTTCGGAGGACGCTATCTATATTGCGGACAGCGGCTGGTGCGGCTCTGTGCAGCAGTCCATCTCAACGCTTATTAGGGCAGCAGGGGCGAAGCAGCGGGTCTTCGGCTACTATTTCGGGCTGTTTGCTGCGCCAAATGAGGTTCGGCGGGACAGTCGGTGCTTTTATTTTTCGCCCGGGAAAAATGTCCTGAGAAAGGCGAGATTCTGCAATAACCTTATTGAGATAGCCCTCAGTGCGCCCCACCCTATGACTGTGGGATATGAATACACCGAGGGCGGGATAGAGCCTGTTTTTTCGGGAAATTCGGCGGGGGAAGGGGAATACGCTCTTTGTGAAGCTATCTCCCGTGATATTGAGGGATACTGCCGTGAGAACGCCGCAGAGTTTATGAAGCTGTCCGAGGACGAGCTGGTGAGCATCACACAAAAAAGTATCGTCCCGTTTATGACAAACCCCACACCCGAACAGGCGGCGGCTTTCTCCGAGGTGATGTTCTGTGACGACAGCTCAGACTGCTATCTCCTGCCCGTTTCGGAAAGGCTGGAGGCGGAGGAGTTTTTCGGGCAGACGCTTTTGTATTCGGCGGCAAGAAAGCTGCTGCATAGGGGAAAGCCTGCAAAAAGCCTTATTTGGTTCGGCGGAACGGCTGCTTTGTCGGACGTTTCGCTCAAAGGGCTTTTGCGGGCTGACAATACGCTTAGAAGCTGCATAAAGTTTTTGATTTCCCGATGAAAGGATATTGTTCGTATGCTTAAGCTCTATACCATAGAGGATATTTTAAAAGAATATGCCAGGCAGGACGAGCTTATCCGCAGCAGACAGCAGCCCGAGCAAGCGGTACCGCAGGAAACGGAGGAGCAGCCGGAGCAGACCGTCCCCGAACCGCCCGAAATAATTCCCGAGGAAGAAGCCCCTCCCGAACCGACAGAGGTCCCGGCTTTGGAGGTCCCCGAAAAAAAACGGCGTTCAAAGCTGATGCAGCTGACAGACAGATACGGCTATCTTATGGAGCAGCTCATAAAGCGTGATTTCAAGGCGAGGTACAAGGGGACGTTTTTCGGCGTTCTGTGGAGCCTGATGTCGCCCTTTGCGGTCATGCTGGTGCAGTATCTGGTATTTTCAAGGCTTTTCGGCCGTGATACAAGCTATGTTATCTACCTGTTGACGGGAACTACCTTTTTCAATTTCTTCAACGACTCCACAATGCAGGAGATGTTCACCCTTAGGCAGAATGCGGGGATAATCTCAAAGATAAACGTGCCGAAGCTGACATTTTTTCTGTCAAAGGCGATCGCCTGTCTGATAAACTTTGCCTTTGTCGAGGTGATATATTTTGCCGTGCTTCTGGTTTCGGACGTTCGGATAACGCCCTACTGCATCGGGCTGGTTTTCCCTGCCACGCTTATGTTTATTATGAATATGGGGATAGGCTATATTCTTTCGGGACTGTCCCTGTTTTTCAAGGACACCCAGTATATCTACACTATATTCACAAATGTCCTCCTCTATCTGAGTGCGACCTTTTATTATGTAAGCTCATTTCCCGCAGCGGTGCAGAAGCTGTTCTATCTGAACCCCGTGTACTGCTTCATAACCTATGCAAGAACTTTGGTCATCGAGGCTCGTCTGCCCTCCTTTGACCTGCATCTGATGTGTATGTTCTATGCGCTTTTGTCGGTAACTTTGGCGTATTTTTTCAATAAGAAGTACAGTAAAAGGTTTATTTACTATATCTGAAGATGAATGTGAAAAGCGGAATTTTTTGCATAATTGAAAAAAGATGTGCCCTCGCAAGCAGCGGGGGCACATCTTTTTATTAAATTCAACACTCAGCATTGATCAAAAGTCAAACTGCCATTCGCCTATCTCAAAGGCGTAATGCTCGCCGTTGATGTAAAGCGTGCTGTCGCCGACCCATTGGCAGTCAAGTTTTATCTCGTCCTTTCCGCTTTGCCTGTTGACCTGCTTTACCATATCCTGATAGCCTGTTGCACGAAGCTTTAAGAAGCCGCCGATCTCCTTGTCAAGGGTGTTCGGTTCGACGTAAACTATCATCTTGCCGTTTGCCTGATTCTGGACATCTACGAGAATGTACCTGTACTGTCCGTCGGGAGAAACCTGTTCCTCTAAAACCGTATCAATGGTCTTTGTGTTGAAGATATTGACGATAAGGAAGAACGCCACTCCGCCGATTATGTACATCAGCAGGAAGATGGTGCCGAAAATGGTTTTCGCCGTATCGCCCATTCCGCAGGCGAAGAATGTGAACAGTGTCACGATTATAGCGGGGATAAGGAGCGGCCAGTTTCCCCAGTCCAGCAGCAGGGCGGGGAACAGGAACAGCATATTGAACATAGCTGCCGCCGAGGTGACAAAGGATTTTCTGGTGTAAAAATACAGCAGCCCGAAAAGCAGTGAGATTATGGAGTAGACCACTGCAAAGACTACCTTGTTTTCATACTGAATGTCATAGAAAAGCACGGCATAGTCGATAGCCAGCAGCCCTGCGGTGTAGAGAAGTCCCAGAAGGCTGACTCCCACTATGAACCATTTGTTTTTGAATATCTGAGGCATTTTCGTTACCACCTTTGCAATAATTGTCTATACTAAACACACCCCATTTAAATCACGGAGAAGAATTAATGGGTGTTTAGTATTACTATCATTATACAGCATTATTCCGCAAAAATCAACAACATTTCGGTAACAATCCGATTAAAAAAGGAGCTGCCCTTTCTCGGACAGCTCCGGAATTATTATCTGTATCTGATTATCAGGCGCATTACGAAATATGCAAGTGCCGCAAGGACGCCGAGGATAAGAACGATAAAGAGGATTATCATCATTACATACCCGAAGGTGCTTCCGCCCTTGGTTTCTGCCTTGACCTGTTCGGGTGAAAAGTCTCCGACGTTGAACATCATATCGCCGCTGGGGTCGTAGATCTTCAGCTCGTCGATAGAAGCAACGGTACCGTTGTAATTATCGGAAATAGGAATGGAGATACCGAAATAGGTGTTTTTCTGATCTGCAGGAACGGTCATAGAATAATGCACCCAGCTCTGTTTATCAACGTCAATTATCTGCTCTATCCATGCCTTGCCGTCGGAAAACATCTTCATTTCGTCAGTGTGATTTTGAACGGCGGCATCAACGTAAATATCAAATTCAAAGCGGCAGCCCTCGAAGCTGGACAAACCGAACTGCTGAGAGGATAATCTTATTCCGCCGAATTTTGCGGGCAGAGGTTCTTCAAAGCTTTCTTTAATGACCAATGCACTTCCCGAAACCTTCCTGTCGTTTGAAATGCTCATTGTAAGATTAGCTGTATCAGCAGAACCGAAGGTCTCCCATTTGGAAAGTCCTGCATCTGTATCAAAACAAAAAGTAGCGCTTGCCTTAGCGGTGGAATCATTATCCTCCTTAGCGGCGGAGCATACAATTCCGCCAAAGGTCATAACGGCCGCTGCAAAAACTGCCCCAATTATCTTTTTCATTGTCATCCTCCGAAATATGTATATTTTCCGAGCATAAAGACACCAAAGGGCGCAATAGCTCTACTAATTAATTTTAATACATTCCACCCCTTTTGTCAATGGATTTCTGTGAATATCCATTGACAAATCTTAGGCGATATTTTGTTTAAATTGCTAAATACACTAATTTAGTCGTTCTGCAAATTGAGAATTACGTCACTTACGAGGTTTGCGGGGAGCTGTTCATATCTGAGGAAGCTGAACTTGAAGCTGCCCTTGCCCTTTGTTATCTGACGGAGCGTCATGGTAAAGGACTGCATCTCTCTCATGGGGACGTCGGCTTCGATCTCGGTAACGCCCTTCTTCACGGGGTTCATGCCGAGGACTCTGCCCCTTCTCTTGTTAAGGTCGCCCATAATATCTCCCGTATTATCGTCGGGAGCGGTAACGAAAAGCTTGCCAATAGGCTCAAGAATGGTGGGGTCTGCCTGCTTCAAGCCTTCCTTATATGCAAGGGAAGCGGCTGTCTTAAAGGACATTTCCGAGCTGTCAACGGGGTGATAGGAGCCGTCAACCAGGATAGCCTTCAGACCCACAACGGGACAGCCTGCCAGAACGCCCTTCTTTACGCACTCCTGCAGCCCCTTTTCAACTGCGGGGAAGAAGTTTCTCGGAACAGCGCCGCCGAATACTCTTTCTTCAAACACCAGATCATCGGAAACGCAGGGTTCAAATTCTATCCAAACGTGACCGTACTGACCGTGGCCGCCTGTCTGCTTCTTGTATTTGCCTTCCGCCTTGACCTTTTTGCGGATAGTTTCTCTGTATGCCACCTGGGGCTCGGACAGAAGAATGTCTGCGCCGAATTTTGCTTTCAGCTTAGCTGCGGCAATTTCCAGATGCTGTTCGCCAAGACCGGAAAGTATCATCTCTGAAGTGAAGGGGTCCTTCTCGTAGGAAAGAGTCTTATCCTCTTCAAGGAGCTTCGCAAGTCCGCCGGAGATCTTGCTTTCATCGCCCTGAGATTTAGCCTTAACAGCCATTCTGTAACAAGGCTCGGGGTAAACGGTCTTTTCTGCGGCGATAACTCTTGACGGGTCGCAGAGGGTGTCACAGGTGGACGCACCGATCTTAGCAGCCGCAACGATGTCGCCCGCAAAGGCTTCGGTGATCTCAGTCTGCTTCTTGCCGCATACGGAGTACAGCTTGCCTATCTTTTCGGGCTGTCCCGTAGATGCGTTTATGCAGTCGCAGCCCGAGTAGATGCGTCCGCTGATTATCTTCATAAAGGACATTTTGCCCACGAACGGGTCGGCAACTGTCTTGAATATGTAAGCAGCGAGGGGGTCTGTTTCGCTGTATGCTATCTCGGCGGGTTCGCCCTTTGCGTCTGTACCGAAAACGGGTGCGTTGTCCTGGGGAGCGGGGAGCAGAAGCTCGATCTCCTTGAGGAGCATATCAATACCTGCGCCCGTAAATGCGGAGCAGCAGACAACAGGGGTGATGATACCCTCGTTCATGCCCTTGTGCAGACCGTGGATAAGCTCCTTCTGCGTGAAGGGTTCGCCCTCGAAGAATTTCTCCATGAGAGCCTCGTCGGTTTCGGCAACGGCTTCGGAGAATGCGGCGATAAGACCGTCCATACGGTATTCCATCTTCTCGGAGATCTCGGCTGTGGGCATTTCCGTTTCAACGGCATTGCCCTTTTCGTCGTACTTGTATGCTTTCATTTCAATGAGGTTAACGTAGGAAACTATCTGTCTGTCCTTGATAACGGGGACAACGACGGGGCAGACGGTGGGACCGAACACCGTTTTCAGGTCGGTGAGGACGTTATAGAAGTTAGCGTCGGGGTCGTCTATCTTAGTAACGGCGAACATCTTGGGACGTTTTGCTGCAACAGCCAGCTCGTAAGCCTTTTCGGTAGCGGTCTTAACGCCCGATTTTGCGGATACGGTTATCATGACCGTTCCCGCTGCGGCAATGCCCTCGTACATACCTGCGGCAAAATCGAACAGTCCCGGAGTGTCCAGAAGATTTACTCTGATGTCGTTATATTCAAAGGAAGCGGCGGAGGTGTTCAGCGACGCCTTTCTCTTGATCTCCTCGGGGTCGAAATCGCATACGGTATTTCCGTCAGCTGTCTTTCCCAGACGGTCGGTAACTCCAGCCTTGAAAAGCAGAGCCTCGGCAAGGGAAGTTTTTCCCGAACCTGCGTGACCTGCGAGGGTGATATTGCGTATATTGGAAACGCTGAAATGTTTCATCTTGAATCGCTCCTTTTCGGAAAATCTTAAATATTGGTAGTGTGAACTACGGTAATTACTATTATATAACTTTTCTGTGATGATTTCAATAGGTTGTTTGTAAATTATACAGATAATTATAAACTTGGGGATTGATTTTGTTGATAATGTACAAGAATTTGCCGAATGTGAAGAGCGAAAAGTGAAAAGTGGAATTTTTCGGGTTACGCCTTGTTAAGTCAATATGATTTACGTGATATAACTACACTTTATAATTTATCGTTATCTATGTAAATATTATTGACATTTGCAAGCACTTATGCTATAATATAATCAAACACAAAAACCACTCCAAATCGCAAAACAAGAAAGAAGGAAGCATTTATGGAGAACATCATTACTGTTTTAGTTGGAATACTGCTGATAGTTTTCGCTTATCTTATCGGCGTGCGGAAAAAGATACAGCTGGTCCATTCGTATCATTATAAAAATGTTTCCGAAGATGATAAGCCGTCATTCTGCAAGGGCGTTGGGCTGGGAAATCTTATTATCGGTATCGGACTGGTGCTTTTTCCGCTGTTTGTCATGTTTTTCGGGGAGAATGCGGCAATGTGTATAGAAGTGGTATTTATGGCTGCGGGAGCAATTGCGGCGCTTTCCACCATCAAAAAGTACAATGGCGGACTTTTCTGAATTAATCAACTTTTTCATTATTTCCGTTGCATAAGTGACGTATCTATTTTTTTAATAAAAACACGCTATTTTGTAAATTTACTTGATAATCCATTGACATATTACTAAAAAGTAATATAATAAAATATAGATATTTAAATATATCTGTGAAATTAATTGAATGGAGTGTTAATATGTGTTTTTCAAAATCTAAGTGATAGATTGTCAAGTCAAGTGCAACAAAATCACTGAAAAAACTTTTTAAGCACCTCATAGGGAGTAAGAAAATTGAGACGTTTTCTCGGACGATTGTTGATCATATCTACAACGTGCTGCAGATCCTCATCGGTAACAT
>JAGAJN010000026.1 GCA_017828975.1 Oscillospiraceae bacterium
TCTCGCATAGTTTCGATCACTTGTTCTTTCCAAGGCATATTATGTCTCCTTTCGACATTTTCTGCCTTTAGTATATCATAAAGTTGTAAACTATGTCCTTGCACATTATGTAAACTATGTTATCACACTATACAGTTCCCCGTCCCGCAGTTAATGAAAGAACTTTTTGAAATCTGCGGGCGGGGAAACCCCGCCCATACAATAACGTTATTTTTATGGATTGCCATAGGCGGGTGTCTCCCACCTAGATATGTCACTTTGGCAACAGAAAAAGCAGAAATATCGATTAATTCATCGTTTCCTTAGTGCTGTATTCAATGCGAATGACAAAATTCTTTCTATAAATGAGTTTTCCTCGGGCGGACGGGTCTTGGATTGTGCAAAATCACAAATCGTCAAAAATGGGTAAAATTTTGCGCTGAAAAATATTGGCTATGTGCATTAAAACAAGCTGTCTGTCAAATTATAATTTGTATATCATCAACAGCACGGGCAGCTTGGTGAAAATCCGTCTGCCTTTTGACTTTGTGCAATATTAATAGTATAATGTTTTCATTATAAATATAAGGAGCGTTTTTCAATGAACGAAAGATATGAGCTTAACAAAAATCTCGCCCAGATGTTAAAGGGCGGCGTTATCATGGACGTTACCACTCCCGAACAGGCTAAGATCGCCGAGGCTGCGGGCGCATGCGCTGTTATGGCGCTGGAGCGTATCCCCGCCGACATCAGAGCGGCAGGCGGTGTTTCCAGAATGAGCGACCCCGCTATGATAAAGGGAATTCAGGAGGCAGTTTCCATTCCCGTAATGGCAAAGGTGAGGATCGGTCATTTCGTGGAAGCACAGGTGCTTGAAGCTATCGAGATAGACTACATCGACGAGAGCGAGGTTCTTTCTCCCGCTGATGACGTTTACCACATTGACAAGACCAAGTTCAAGGTGCCTTTTGTCTGCGGCGCAAAGGACTTGGGCGAAGCACTCAGACGTGTAAACGAGGGTGCATCTATGATAAGGACAAAGGGCGAGCCGGGAACGGGCGACATCGTTCAGGCTGTACGTCACATGAGAATGATGAACAGCGAGATACGCCGTCTGGTTTCCATGTCCGAGGACGAGCTTTACGAGGCGGCAAAGCAGCTGAGAGTTCCTTTTGACCTGGTAAAATATGTTCACGAGAACGGCAGAATTCCCGTTGTAAACTTCGCTGCGGGCGGCGTTGCAACTCCCGCCGATGCTGCTCTGATGATGCAGCTGGGCGCAGAGGGCGTATTTGTCGGCTCGGGTATCTTCAAGTCGGGAAATCCCGCAAAGAGAGCGGCTGCTATCGTTAAGGCTGTCGCAAACTACACCGATGCAAAGCTTATTGCAGAGCTTTCCGAAAATCTCGGCGAAGCTATGGTCGGCATCAATGAGCAGGAAATCGAACTCCTGATGGCTGAAAGAGGTAAGTAATCTAATGGAAAAATGTGCTGTGCTTGCTGTTCAGGGGGCTTTTGCGGAACATGAAAAGGCGCTGTCCCGTCTGGGCTGCGAATATATCGAACTGCGTCAGGCGTCGGATATGCGAAAAAGCTTTGACCGTCTGATACTTCCCGGGGGAGAATCCACGGTAATGGGCAAGCTGACACGAGAACTGGGAATGTTCGACGAGCTGAAAAGGCTTATCGAGGACGGTATGCCCGTTTTCGGAACCTGTGCGGGACTTATCCTGCTGGCAAAAAGCGTGGACGGCGGCGAGGTGCATCTCGGGACTATGGACATTTCCGCAAAGCGCAACGCTTACGGACGTCAGCTGGGAAGCTTTTCCGCTGTGACCAAGGTAGGGGATATTCCCGATTTCCCCATGGTTTTCATCAGAGCGCCCTACATTTCGGATTTGTCCGCACCTGCCGAAATTCTGGCGGAATGGGACGGAAAGATAGTTGCCGCACGTCAGAAAAATATGCTGGCAACTGCGTTCCACCCGGAACTTACCGATGACCTGCGTATTCATGAGCTTTTTTGCAAATGTGAGTTTGAGGTCGAGTGTTAAGTGTTGAGTGATGAAAGTTGAATTATAGCGGTCGCTCTTAGCTTGCATATATTAATGAAAATGGGTGTTCCCCCGCAGCAGTGAGGGAACACCCATTTTTTATCCGAAAAGCGAAAAATTCAACTTTCAACTTTCAACACTCAACACTGAACGTCAAACCTTAGCCTTTTCCTCGATCTCCTTAACAAGCTTTGCAGTAATATCTGCAACGGACATTGCGCCCAGCTCGTTGTTCTTGCGGTATGTCACGGAAACTGTGCCGTTTTCGACCTCCTTGTCGCCGATAACGAAGATGTAAGGCAGCTTTTCAAGGATAGCATCTCTCTTCTTTCTGCCGACGCCCTCGCTTCTGTCATCGATCTCAACCTTTATGCCGCTTGCTTCAAGCTGCTTCTTGACATCGTAAGCGTAGTCAAGGTGTCTGTCCGCAACGGGGATAATTCTGACCTGTTCGGAAACCATCCACATAGGCAGCTCGCCTGCGTATTTTTCAAGGAGATATGCAAGAGTACGCTCGTAGCAGCCAAGGCTTGTTCTGTGGATAATGTAGGGGTGCTTCTTTGCGCCGTCGGTGTCGATATATTCCATTCCGAAACGCTCTGCAAGGAGCATATCTATCTGAATAGTTACAATAGTATCTTCCTTGCCGAATACATTTTTATACTGAATGTCAAGCTTAGGTCCATAGAATGCAGCTTCATCTATACCGATAGTATAATTTACGCCGAGGTCGTCAAGGATAGTTTTCATAGTTGCCTGTGCTGTTTCCCACTGCTCGGCTGTGCCCTCGTACTTGTTTTTGGAATTTGCGGGGTCCCACTGAGAGAAGCGGAAGGTGCAGTCCTCAAGCATTCCCACGGTGTCAAGGCAGTATTTTGCCAGCTCCAGACAGCCCTTGAATTCCTCCTCCAGCTGTTCGGGACGGAGGATAAGATGTCCCTCGGAAATGGTGAACTGACGCACTCTGATAAGTCCGTGCATCTCGCCGCTGTCCTCGTTTCTGAACAGGGTAGATGTTTCGCCCAATCTCATAGGCAGGTCACGGTAGGAACGCTGTCTGTTCAAAAATACCTGATACTGGAAGGGGCAGGTCATGGGACGGAGAGCAAAGCATTCCTTTTCCTCGTCATTTGGGTCACCCAGCACGAACATACCGTCAAGGTAGTGGTCCCAATGTCCCGAAATTTTGTAAAGCTCACGCTTTGCCATATAAGGTGTTTTTGTCAGGAGATAGCCTTTCTTCTGCTCGGTGTCCTCCACCCATCTCTGAAGTGTCTGGATAACTCTTGCGCCCTTGGGCAGGAGGATAGGCAGTCCCTGTCCGATATAGTCAACTGTGGTGAAGTATTCAAGCTCACGACCTATCTTGTTGTGGTCACGGAGCTTTGCTTCCTCGACGGCTTTCAGGTGTTCCTCCAGCTCGGAAGCCTTGGGATATGCCGTTCCGTAGATACGGGAAAGCTGCTTGCCCTTTGCATCTCCTCGCCAATATGCGCCTGTGCATGCTGTCAGCTTGAACGCCTTTACAGCGCCCGTGGACATAAGGTGAGGACCCGCACAAAGGTCGGTGAACTCGCCCTGCTTATAGAAGGAGATAGGTTCGCCCTTGTCGGAATGTTCCTTGCAAAGCTCAACCTTGTAGGGCTCGCCCATTTCTTCAAGCTTTTTGATTGCTTCTTCGGGGGGCAGCTCGAACTGTTCAAGCTCTACATTCTCCTTGACTATCTTCTTCATTTCCGCTTCGATCTTCTCTAAATCTTCGGCGGTAAAGGGCTTTTCAATGTCAAAATCGTAATAGAAGCCGTTGTCGATAGCGGGACCTATTGCCAGCTTAACGGAGGGGAACAGTCTTTTTACCGCCTGTGCAAGGATATGGGAGGCAGTGTGGCGGAATGCCTTTCTGCCGTCCTCGTCCGAGAAGGTCAGGACTTCAAACTGTGCGTCCTCGGTGAGCTTGGTTCTCAGGTCGCATACCTTGCCGTTCAGCTTTACGGCACAGGCGGACTTGTAGAGTCCCATTCCGATGGATTTTACCGCTTCTGCGGCGGGGATACCGTTTTCACATTCACGGACGGAGCCGTCTTTCAATGTAAGTTTAAGCATTTTTCATTCTCCTTTTTTATATGGTATAATTTGTTTGTATGGGTTTTATGGGAAATTTGCTTATATTTTGTAGGGGACGGGATGCGTCCCCTACATTAGTTTGTGAGTTTTACGGGGACTATTTTGGCAAAATGCCTTTCTTTATAAAAATCTTCTTTGCGATAAATGAGGACAGCATCATCAGCAGGAAAGACAGTATTGACGTGAGTATCAGCGCTGCGGCAACTGCTGCCGAGAGCAGACCTCCGCCGATTACGCCGAAAAGTGCTATAAGCTGTTCAAAGCCTTCCGAGGGATTTTCCATAGTAAGTGCTTCCATTACCATATCTGCGATCCTTACTGCGGAGATTATCCCCGCCGCCAGCGAAACTGTGGGGCAGAGCATTGTGCCGCCCGTTCTGTATGTCATAAACACGGAGCCTGCACAGAGCAGGATCACCTTTACGGGGAAAACCAGTCCGCCGTTGTTTATGGGGAATAACAGCGCCGAAAGCAGAAACGCCGCAAAATAGATAAGCAGGCATATCCCGATATTTTTCAGCGTTTTTATGACCTTTTCCTTGTCCATATCATACCCCCGTTTCCGAAAATAAAAAGCCCCTTATCCCGCAAAATGCAGGATAAGGGACGATAGTTCTACCGTGTTTCCACCCAAATTCGCCGATTTCCCGAAGAAAACAGCCTCATTCTACCCTTTAACGGTGGTAAGCCGTCGTTTATTGGACGCACTCAAAGGCGGTGTGCATAATGCTCGGTGACCGCTCCCGCTTTCAGCCGCTGACGGGTGCTCTCTTTTGAAACCTCGGCGCAGAATGCCTTCCTTATCAAAGCTTTTTATATTTTAGGTAAACGACCAAAATTATTTTACTTTGACCTAAATTTTGATTATCCATATGTTTACCGTATTTTTTATACTATCACGATTTTCGGTTTTTGTCAACAGTCAATTTTTACAGGAAAACAAGTGAAATATTATATATAAGTGTTAAACTGTTGAAATCGTCTTGACAATCGCTTGAAAATGTTATAAAATAAAAGAATAGTTTGCAAATACATTTGCTGCTCATTCAGACCGCAGAGGTATAGCAGATTTCAGATAGATATTTTTTTAAATTATGCTTGCTGCCGTTTCGTGGGGAGATGCCCCTCGGTAGCTTTATTCGGATAGGCTTTTTGTTCTTAAACAGATATACTTATTCGGACTAAAAATATCCGTTTTGCAGATTTAAAATGTTGTTTCTGCAAAATGCGGTACGGGAACCCGTCCCCTACAATGGATAATTTTTATGTCTGCTGTGAAACGTTTAAGAAATGCGGATAGATCAATATTTCGTATGCTGACCGTTTAACACTTTACGCCGATACATTGTTAAATCGACGTTATAAGCAACTTACAATTTAATAACCATTTATCAGATGAAAAATGCACCTCTGTGGTAAGAAATATCCAAATTCCAAAAAAGAGAAAAATTTATCACAAGGAGGTTGAATTTGCATGCCAACAGCAACAGTAGTTATAGCGGCGGTCATCGCTTTTGTGGTCGGCGCAGCTATTTCGGGCTTTATCCTTTTCAAGTTGGGGATCAATTACCGCAAACAGCAGGCGGAATCGGCTATCGGTTCGGCAGAGGCGGAGGCTAAGCGAATTGTTGAGGACGCTGCCAAGGAAGCTGAAAACAAGAAAAAGATCGCTCTGGTCGAGGCAAAGGACGAGATACATAAGAGCCGTTCCGAGCTGGACAGAGAGATAAAGGACAGGCGCAGCGAGATCTCACGTCAGGAACGACGTATCCAGCAGAAGGAAGAAAATCTTGACAAAAAGACCGACAATCTGGAAAAGAAGGAAGAGGTCCTTCACAACAAGATAAAGGCTGCCGAGGAAAGGCTTGCGGAGGCTGAGAATGTCAAGCAGGCTCAGATGCAGCGGCTGGAGGAAATTTCCGGCTATACCATGGACCAGGCAAAGGAGCACCTTATGTCCATGCTGGAAAATGAGCTTGCTCACGACAAGGCAGTAATGATACAGAATTACGAACAGCAGGTCAAGGACGAAGCCGAGGAAAAGGCGAGAGATCTTATCTCCCTTGCTATTGCCAAATGCTCCGCAGACCAGGTTTCCGAAACTGCGGTTTCAGTTGTCCCCCTGCCCAATGACGATATGAAGGGACGCATTATCGGACGTGAGGGACGCAACATCAGGACACTTGAAACTCTCACAGGTGTTGACCTTATTATCGACGATACACCCGAGGCTATCACACTTTCCTGCTTTGACCCCGCAAGGCGTGAGGTCGCAAGGATCGCCCTTGAAAAGCTTATTGCCGACGGACGTATCCACCCCACCCGCATCGAGGAAATGGTCGATAAGGCTAAGCGTGAGGTCGAGCATAAGATCAAGCAGGAGGGCGAAAGAGCCGTTCTGGAAACCAACGTACACGGTCTTAACCACGAGCTTATCAAGCTTATCGGTCGTCTGAGATACAGAACAAGCTATCGTCAGAACGTGCTGAACCACTCTATCGAGGTTGCACATCTGGCGGGAATTATGGCTTCCGAGCTGGGAGTTGACGCAAATCTTGCCAGAAGAGCGGGTCTGCTCCACGACATCGGTAAGGCGCTCAGCTATGAGATAGAAGGCTCTCACGTTCAGATAGGCGTTGATGTCTGCCGCAAGTATAAGGAAAGCCCCGAGGTCATTCACGCTATCGAGGCGCATCACGGCGATGTTGAGTCCAAGACGGTGGTCGCTTGTCTGGTTCAGGCGGCGGACGCTATTTCGGCGGCACGTCCCGGAGCAAGAAGCGAGAACTACGAGAATTACATCAAGCGTCTGCAGAAGCTGGAGGAAATTTGCTCCTCTTATGACGGCGTTGAGAAGTCCTATGCTATTCAGGCGGGCCGTGAGGTCAGAGTAATGATCGTTCCCGAAAAGGTCAACGACGAGCAGATGGTCATCGTTGCAAGGGAGATCGCCAAGAGAATAGAAAACGAAATGGATTATCCCGGACAGATAAAGATAAACCTTACCAGAGAGAGCAGGGTAATCGAATACGCAAAATAACCCATATCCCTGCTGCGATGACCGCAGCGGGGATTTTTTGAAAGGTTGTATCACTATGCCAAAGACCATTTTCGGAACTACCGAGAAATCTAACTTTATCCTGAATATGAAGTCGGAAACCCTGCAAAAATGGATACACGGTGTGCTTGCCTGCTGCATAATGATCCCGCTCATAGGCGCTGCCGTGCTGACCCTGCTGGCGAAGATAAACTATTTCTCCGCCGCTATCCTGTACGCAACGGGCTTCACCTGTGTACTCTTTTTCCTTATAGTTATGCTGAAAAAGGATATGCTTTTCAAGGATAACAAGTCCTATCTTCTGATAATCGCCCTTGCGCTGACGGCGGTCATTTCCTATTATGGGACACTTTCCAAGTCTGCGGACTATATAAAGGTGGCTCTTCTGGGAAATCTGGGACGATACGAGGGACTGCTTGCGATCCTTTCCTATCTGGGCATCTTCCTGCTGGCAACGGCTGTTTCCAAGGAATCCACCGTGGAAAGGCTTTTTGACCTGCTGGTGGGTGCGGGGACTGTGGAAGCGTTTGTGGCGCTTCTCCAGCATCTGCCCTTTGACTTTAACACCTCCGATTACAAGGATCTGCCCACTATTGCGTATGAAAACGTCTTTCTGTCAAGCGGACTGACGGGCAGCCCTATTTTCTATGGCGCCATAACCACGCTGACGGGTGCGGTGGCTGTTATGGGTGCGGTGTATTCTCCGTCGAAAAGACGGGCTAAGCTGTATGCGGCTGCTGCTCTTTTCATCTTCCTGACGGGAATGTTCACCTGTTCCGCCGTTCCGCTGATAGGCGAGGCTGCGGTCATTCTGACGGTCATTATTATCGAAGCGGTGAATTCAGCAAAATTCGGCGGAGTGAAATTTGACGGAAAGCTCCTTAACACATCTCTGAAAAGGGCAGGCGCAATGGTCGCCGGGCTTATACTGACCTTTGTTATCGTGCTGTTTACTCAGGGCTTTTATTTCAGGGACAGACCGATTGCGTTCTATGACAGCTTTTACCGCCTGTTTATCACAAATACCATGACGCTTACCGACCACGGCAAGGGAAATATCCCCTACACAGTTGAATTCTGGAAGGAACAGTGGGGATTTGCCCTTGAAACGGCAAACGCTGCGCCCGTAACGGGTGTAGGTCCCGACTGCCTTGCATTTGCGCGGGGTC
Organism: Oscillospiraceae bacterium; assembly: GCA_017828975.1. Classification (GTDB taxonomy): domain Bacteria; phylum Bacillota; class Clostridia; order Oscillospirales; family Ruminococcaceae; genus UMGS1889. Next base: position 8,385 of record JAGAJN010000026.1, read on the forward strand.
AGGAGGCAAACTATAACGACAAGTGCTACAATGAGTTCCTGTATATTGCCGCTACACGGGGATATATCTCCCTTGCGGCTTATGCTGCGCTGATAATTTCCACCATAGTTGTCCTCTGCAAAAGAATGAAGCAGTTTTTCGGGGATAAGTCAAAGTGGTACATTCCCTGCATGACGGCGGCTGTTATCGGATATGTTGTTCAGAGCTGCTTTAATGCGTCCTCCATAACCACCGCACCCTTTTTCTGGCTGATGCTGGGTATGGTCTGGGCGACAAGGCTTGGAAAGTCTGAGAAGGACAGTTGAAATTTATGTCCAAATCGAAAATAATTTTGCAAGGTTTTTATTTTCACTTGCAAATTCTCTCCGATTGTAATAGAATAGATACGGGAGAAAAGGTATAAATACCGATATATTGTGTGAAAGGAAAGATTTCTATGCTGCTTAGCGAAATGAACAAAGAGCAGCTCGCCGAATTCAAGGCGGACTGCGAAAAGAAATATGCCGAGGCAAAGGCGAAAAATCTCAAGCTGGATATGTCCAGAGGCAAGCCCGGCGCAGACCAGCTGGAACTGTCCATGCCTATGCTGGACATTCTCAGAGAGGGTGCTGATTTCAAGTCGGAAAACGGTATGGACGTGCGTAACTACGGCGTTCTTTCGGGTATCCCCGAGGCAAAGAAGCTGTTTGCGGAAATGCTGGGTGTTAAGCCCGAGGAGGTCATTGTCGGCGGAAGCTCCAGCCTTACTCTGATGTTTGACGCTGTTCAGAGAGCGTGGAACTTCGGCGTTCCCGGCGGCGAAAAGCCCTGGTGCAAGTGCGATAAGGTGAAATTTCTCTGTCCCGTTCCCGGATATGACAGACATTTCTCCGTTACCGAAACCTTCGGCATTGAGCTGGTAAACGTTCCTATGACCAAGACGGGTCCCGATATGGATATGGTTGAAAAGCTGGTTTCCGAGGACGAGTCTATTAAGGGTATCTGGTGCGTTCCTATGTACTCAAACCCCGACGGTATCACATATTCCGATGAAACCGTTAAGAGATTTGCAAACCTGTCCCCCAAGGCTAAGGATTTCAGAATTTTCTGGGACAACGCTTACTGCGTTCATCACCTGACCGATAAGCCCGACACTCTGCTGAACCTTATGGACGAGCTGAAAAAGACGGGCAAGGAAAATATGGTGTATATGTTTGCATCTACATCGAAGATAACCTTCCCCGGAGCGGGTGTTGCTGTTATGGCGGCTTCCGAGGAGAATATTCAGGCTACTCTGAAGATACTCAACTTCCAGGCTATCAGCTATGATAAGGTAAATATGCTCCGTCACGTTCGCTTCTTCAAGAACCTTGACGGCATCAATGCGCATATGGAAAAGCATAAGAAGCTGCTTGCTCCCAAGTTTGCGGCTGTTCTCGATACTCTTGACAGAGAGGTCGGAGATATGGGAATTCTCGATTGGGTAAAGCCCAACGGCGGTTACTTTATTTCCGTAAACACTCTGCCCGGCTGCGCTAAGAGAGTGGTTGAACTGTGCAAGGAGGCTGGCGTTGTGCTGACGGGTGCGGGCGCTACCTATCCTTACAAGAAGGACCCCGAGGACAGAAACATCAGAATTGCGCCCTCCTATCCTCCCATTGAGGAGCTTCAGATGGCTATTGACCTGTTCTGCCTGTGCGTAAAGCTGGCTTCTGCCGAAAAACTGCTTTCGGAATAAAAATGTATTTTGTAGGGGCGGGGTTTCCCCGCCCGCAGGTTACAAAAGGCTTTCTGTAACTTGCGGGACGGGAAACCCGTCCCCTACATTTATAAAATAGTTTACCGATGCAAATTTATCGGCTTCAATCAGCAAAATAATCAAAAAGCGGGAAAATACGGCGTTTGTGGCTGTAAATTTCTACAATCTTCAAAAAAACTATTGACAATCGGGGCGAAAACGCTTATAATAAAAAAGCTGTGAGTGAGCCGAGATTCAAAAAAATCGAAAAAAATTGAAAAAAGGCTTGACAAATGCAAATGAATGTGATATAATAATTATCGTTGCATAACACAAGCCGTTAAATACGGAATATTGCAGCAGTTCTAAGCTGGTGTAGCTCAGTTGGTAGAGCAGCTGATTTGTAATCAGCAGGTCGGGGGTTCGAGTCCGTCCACCAGCTCCATAATAAACGAAAAAACAGTGGTTCTTCCGCTGTTTGTCGTTTTTAAATATCGCCTGTCGTATTCGGCAGCGACCTTAGGGAGGAGTTCCCGAGTGGCCAAAGGGGGCAGACTGTAAATCTGTTGCTTTTCAGCTTCGATGGTCCGAATCCATCCTCCTCCACCATTAATGCCTTGCAAGATTTCCTTGCAAGGTTTTTTTATGTGATAAAGTTGGAAGAAAAAGGAAAGAAAAAGAGAATTGAGAGGAAAATTTTTATGGTAAGAGAAGATCTGAGAAACGTCGCCATCATCGCCCACGTTGACCACGGTAAAACTACCCTCGTTGACGAAATGCTGAAACAGGGCGGCGCTTTCCGTGACAATCAGGTGGTTGCGGAGAGAGTCATGGACTCCAACGCTATCGAGCGTGAAAGAGGTATCACTATCCTTGCAAAGAACACCTCCGTGTGCTACAAGGACGTTAAGATAAACATTATCGACACACCGGGTCATGCCGATTTCGGCGGTGAGGTCGAGCGTGTCCTCAAAATGGTTGACGGCGTTATCCTGCTGGTCGATGCTGCGGAGGGTTGTATGCCGCAGACGAGATTTGTTCTGTCAAAGGCTCTGGAGCTGGGTCTGCGTGTAATTGTTGTTGTAAATAAGATAGACCGTCCCGATGCACGTCTGGACGAGATCGGTGACGAGGTGCTGGAGCTTCTCCTTGATCTTGACGCTTCCGAGGAACAGCTGGAAAGTCCCGTTCTCTACTGTTCGGGCAGACAGGGTACTGCTACCGAGGATTACAATGTTCCCGGCGAAAATCTCGTGCCGCTGTTTGAAACTATCCTCAGCTATATCCCCGCTCCCGAGGGCGACCCCGACGGCGAGATGCAGATGCTCATCTCCTCCATCGACTATAACGATTATGTGGGAAGAATCGGCATCGGCAGAATTGAAAGAGGTAAGCTGAGAGTCGGTCAGCAGGTGACCGTCGGAGATTTCCACGAAAACAAGAAGCCCTACAACAGCAAGGTGGTTACCATCTATCAGATACAGGGTCTGAACAGAGTGCCTGTTGACGAAGCTGAGGTGGGCGATATTGTCTGGATCTCGGGTATCGAAAACATCACTATCGGCGACACTATCTGCGACACTAACAGATACGAGCCTATTCCCTTTGTGAAAATTTCCGAGCCTACCGTTGAAATGACCTTCTCCGTAAACGACAGCCCCTTTGCGGGACGTGAGGGCAAGTTTGTTACTTCAAGACAGCTTCGTGACAGGCTTTTCAGGGAGATTCTCAGGGACGTTTCCCTTCGTGTCAGCGAAACGGAAAGCACCGACAGCTTCCGTGTTGCGGGACGAGGTGAGATGCACCTTTCTATCCTTATCGAAAATATGAGAAGAGAGGGCTACGAGCTTTCCGTTTCCACACCGAGAGTGCTTATGCGTGAGATAGACGGCGTTCAGTGCGAGCCTATGGAGCGCCTTGTTATCGACGTTCCCGAGGAGTGCGTCGGTTCCGTTATGGAAAAGATGGGCACACGTAAGGCGGAGATGACCACTATGCACCCCCAGGGCTCAAGAATGAGATTGGAGTTCATTATTCCGTCAAGAGGTCTTTTCGGATATAAGAGTGAGTTCCTGACCGATACCAAGGGCGAGGGCGTTATGAGCAGCGTTTTCGACAGCTATCAGCCCTATAAGGGAGATATTCCCAGAAGAAATACAGGTTCTCTCGTTTCCTTTGAAACGGGCGAGGCTGTTACCTACGGTCTGTACAATGCACAGGAGAGAGGAAGTCTGTTCATTGGTGCGGGCACGCCTGTTTACGAGGGAATGATAGTCGGCGCATCTCCCAAGGTGGAGGACCTGGTTGTTAATGTCTGCAAGAAAAAGCATCTGACAAACACCCGTGCAAGCGGTTCGGACGATGCTCTCAGACTTGTTCCGCCAAGACGTCTGAGCCTTGAGGACAGCCTTGAATTTATCGCCGATGACGAGCTGCTGGAGGTCACTCCAAAGTCTATCAGAATCAGAAAACGTATCCTCGATAACAGCATGAGAGCAAAGGCAAAAGCTAAACAATAATTTTAACGGGTGATATTCCTTGTTTAACAGAAATTCTGCCGCAAATTCCAGATACAGGCTGACAAACGCCGCCGCCGAACAGCTGGCTGCCGATTATGGCTGCCGTGCGGAGGACTTTTTTCGGCGTACCAATAAGGTTGTGCTGTCCCAGCTGAATTTCGGCAGACGGAATTTCCGGAATGAGCCTGATTTCTTCAAACTGGCTACTTTCGGGGAATCTGTGGTGGCTGCCGCTGCGCCCGAAATGACCGATTTTGCCGAGGAACTGCTGGGCTGCGGCAATGCTCTGCGCATTTTCGACGGAAAGGGCGTTGCCGAAATAAATAAGGAGCTGGCGAAATACGACCGTACTATCGGCATTTTCAGTCAGTATTATCTTCCGAAAATGCCCTATAATTATATACATAGGTATGCGTTCCCTCTGCGTGTTTACGAGGGGGAGGATATTTCCGAGCTGTATAAATACACGGAATTTCAGAATGCGCTGCTCTATAATTGTACCGAAAAGCGCCGTGATGTGCTGGCTGTTTCCGCTATAAACGGCAGCACGGTGATGGGCGTGGCAGGAGCAAGCAACGACAGTGAACGATTTTGGCAGATAGGCGTGGACGTGGCTGAGCCATATCGTGGACGTGGCGTGGCGGCGGCTTGCGTGTCCATGCTGGCTTCGGAGATCTTTATGCGTGGTGCTATTCCTTATTATGGGACGTGGATGGGGAATATTGCTTCCCAGAATGTGGCGATCTCCTGCGGGTTTTATCCGGCTTGGACGGAGATCGTGGCAACGCCGATTTAGACAATTGTGAAAAGTTTCGTTCATATTTATTTTTGGATAATTTGCTTTTGCGGGGATAATACCATAGTGTTCAGCCGCAGCTTTTGTTGTGTACACAGCCTTGCTTCCCCGGCGGTCGGCTGACGCCTAGGTATTTCTCAGGAGCAAAGCAATCCGCCGAAACAAGCGGAAAAAGCCGACCCCCTGCTAAATCAATAAAATCCCATTGTGCAAACCCAACAACGAATCAAAGCACAACCGAACCCAAAATACGCAAACTTCACAAACTGCAAAAAAGTGCGAAAAAAGCCTTGACAAACGGAGTCGAAAAGCGTATAATAATAAAGCTGACTCACGAAAGGGCAGCACGAGCGAAGCGAAGGTTAAGTGAACCGAGAGGTATTCCAGAGAACCGGAACGAGA
>JAGAJN010000027.1 GCA_017828975.1 Oscillospiraceae bacterium
ATGTTACCGATGAGGATCTGCAGCACGTTGTAGATATGATCAACAATCGTCCGAGAAAACGTCTCAATTTTCTTACTCCCTATGAGGTGCTTAAAAAGTTTTTTCAGTGATTTTGTTGCACTTGACTTGACAATCTATCAAAGAATTAGAAAGGCTTATGAAAGCTATTGTTAGTAATTATCACGATAAAACTGACAAGAAGGTCAATTTCTGTATTTTCATTGACGACCTGGATCGTTTGGAACCCCGAATTGCTTTGGAGCTGCTTGAACAGCTGAAAAATTTTATGGATTTCAGCAGCTGCGTGTATGTTCTCGCTATTGACCAGAAGGTAGTAAATCAGGGTCTGAAGAAAAAATACGGCGAGGAATTTTTGAAGTGCGAAAATGGTGAAACCAGGTCAAGAGCCGATAAGTTCTTTGACAAGCTGATACAGGTGCCTTTCCCCATACCTCAGAATAGCTACGACCTTACCGGTTTTATCCAGGGCATAATTCCCGGTCTTGAAAAGTCTAAGGCAGAGAAATATTCGCAGCTGCTCAAGGGCTTTAACATTTACAATCCCAGAAGCATAAAAAGATACCTTAATCTTTGTGAGCTTTATTGCAACATAATGAAGGAGTACGAGAACGAGGGCGTTATTAACGATGCGGACTTTAATTTCCGCTGCTTTGCGGTAAATGTGCTGAAATTTGAAAAGAATGACGCTTTCATGAGAATGGCTGATAAAGTTCTGGAAAATTTAGAGGAAGAAAATGAGAAGGCATGGAAGGCACTTACGACGGTGCAAGGTAACGAGGATGGCAATAAGGCTGACGTCGAGTCATTCCCCGATGAAAAATATTATAACTTAGTTCTTGCTGCCTTTGAGGGAATTGACTGTGATGAAAGGCTGGCTCAGCTGCGCAGTATCATTAAATGTTCGGGATATGATGAGGAGATCACCGAGGAGCTTAAAGGGGTCATTACCCTTAAAAAGCTGCTCAGGGCGGTTCGTGACAGGAAAGACATCGAAAAGTGCGGTATAGAACTTTCAAGCTTTAAGGAGCTTCTTAATGGACTGAGCATAAAAAGCATTTGGGGAAATATCATATCGGGTGTTACAGCCGTCGGAACGGACAGCAGCTATTTGCTGAAAATAGGCGTAAGCACTAAGCTTTCCATTAGCAGGATATATTTATCCGTATTTTTGGGTGACCGCTGTAAACGTGAAGAAACAGAAGAATATATAAGCAAAAATACGAGCTTTGCTTTAAGTGACAATATGGATATGTCCGATCTGAGCCGCTCTTTCTATTTTGTGAATTCCAGTAATTATCTGATACTATATTTCGGAAACAACGACAGTGCCGTTGAAGATGTTCTCAAGCTGCTTGGATTTGCAGGATATTTATATGATGATCGCAAGGGGGAATAAGAATGAACTTGAAAAATGTAACCAAGGGCAGCAGTATACTTAACGGTACCTGCTATGTGGAATCGGACGCCATTGTCGGCGGAATGGCAAAGATATGGAAGGTCCGCCACCCCGAGTGGGAGATAAGTCTGGCTATGAAGATACCCGACAGCAGCGGGGATATTGACAGGCTCAGGGAGGATTTTCTCAGAGAATGCAGCCTTTGGATAGACCTGGGCATGAATCCGTATATCGTTCCCTGCTATTTTGTCGTTAAAGAGGAAGGCGAAACAGCGGCATTTTCCGAATGGATGGAGTGCGGCAGTCTTGCGGATAAGATCAGGGACGGCAGCCTTTATGAGGGTACCGAGGCTGAGTGTTCGGCACGGATACTGCGTGTGGCTGCGGAGGTGCTGCTGGGTCTGAGATACGCCCATTCAAACGGTGTTGTCCATAAGGATATAAAGCCCGGAAATATCCTTTTTTCCGCTGACGGAACAGCCAGGATAACCGATTTCGGAATGTCCGATTCAAGCTCTGCGGGATTTTCAAGACCCTATTGCTCGCCCGAACAGGCAAAAGGCAAGCCGCTCTCAAAGAGTACGGATATATACTCCTGGGCGGTCATGGTCATGGAGATGCTTACGGGAGATCATAGCTGGGGCGACGGCAGCAGGCTTTCGTACAGCGGCTTTGATAAGTATTTGACGCAGGCGAGAGTGTCCGTCCCGCTGTATTTTAAGGTATTACTGGAAAAATGCTTCAAAAGCGACCCCGAAAACAGGATAGATGTGGATACCGCTGCGGATATTGCCTGCGGAATATATGCCCGGATCATGATGGAAACAGAACCCGAGAATATTGCCGATCGCAGGTGCTTTGAGTCATGCTGTGCGGCTCTGAACGACCGCCATACAGTCAGCGATATGCCTTTTATGCTTCAGCTTTTCAGAGAAATGCTGAAGTTTTCAAAAAAGAGCTTTTTCTATAACGGCTCTGCTGCGCCCAACAACGGAGGTATCTGCAATAACAAGGCGCTCAGCTGCCTTATGATGGGCAAGGAGGAGGAAGCTGAAAGGCTCTGGAAGGAGGCGACCAGACGTTATCCCAATCACAGGGACTGTATCTATAACTATTACACCTATCTCTGGGAAAGATGCAGGATTACAAATATCGAGCTGGAGAACTATCTTGCGCCTATAAGGAATTACAACGCCTTCTATCGTGATGAGTATAAGAGAATATTCGGTGAGCCTGTTTTCGTAATGCACACCGAAACTCCGAAGGTCACGGAAAATATCTGCCTGAGCGGAAATATGAAGATGGGCTTCTCGGGCGACAGGAAGAAGTTTTATCTGGTATACCGCTATGAATATGAGATCGTTGCAGAGGCATTTCTGACCGAAACGGGCGAGCTGCTGGAAAGATACAATGACAATGTGACCGTAAGAAATATCCTGGAGGAGATAAAGGCAGGAAACAAGCTCATTTCCGACCGCTTTGAGTTCGATACCAACGTTATCGACAAGAAAACAGGCAGGATAATGAACTCTGTTTCGGGAATGCAGTATATCATCAGCGCTGACGACAGCCTGTATGCAATATGCAGATCTTCGGCTGACTATAACTCTTCGGGCAAGCGTTCTTCGGCAAAGTATGTGAATAATATTTTCATATATTCTACCGAGGGCGCCGACCTGCATTTCCGTCCGAGGCTGAGCAGAAGCATGCTTATGAACGAGCTGCTGGAGCGTGAGGAGCGTTACAGAGTGCTGATGAGCGAGTATGAAACGGCATTGGAGCAGGACGACCCCGAAAGACAGGCTGAATGTCTGAACGGAATGACAGACTGCACAAGCTATGGCAGACCTCAGGAGCTTCTCAGGCTAAAAAGAGATTTTATCGCAGAAAATTCCCATATACTTTTGCTTCGGGAGCCGTATGTGGCAGAGGTGCGCATGCTGCCTGAGGTGATAACCGTTTCGGGTAACAACGATCTGACCGGTGCTGCCTTTTCACCTGACGGGAAGTACCTTGTCCTTGCGTTTAATCGGAAAATATGCTTTTTTGATACGGAGGGTCCGAAGCTTGCTGCCGAGATGAAGCTTCTCGATGCCGAGATAAAAGACTGTATTGATGCTGTACAGATAAGCTCTGCGGTCACCTTCGATGATTCGGGCGATCTGCTGTTTATCAATCAGGTGTTCAACGTCCGCAGAAGCAAGGATATTTACGAGAAGGTCGAGAGAGTTACGTCTTTCAATATCCGGGAACAAAAGCTGGTGTCTGCCTGCGCTGACCCCGATGAATATAAGGACGTGCATTTTAAGACCAAGGAAACAGATGAGGAATTGGTAAAGGTTTGTCCTTACGATAATATCATAGCTGTAAATCCCACAAAAACCATGATCGCGGCGGTGGAAAAGACCGACCCCGTGGATTATGAGCTGCTTATCTGCTTTATTGATTATGCCATTGACGTAGATTATGATGAAATGCTTGACCTGAGCGATTGGGAGCTTGGTCCCTTCGATCCAAACTATTTCGGCGATGAAGATGACGACCTTGAGGAGGATACCGAGGAGGAAGAGCTGTCCGAGGACGATAATGAGAACGGCTGCGATAAGTCTGAGGACACTGCCGAGGAAGAAAAGAGCAGATTGGACGAGTACAGCTGCTTCTCGGGCATCACAAAAGAAAATGAATTTCTGGTTGACAGCCTTTCTTCGACCTTGCAGGGCTTCCTGAAGCGGCTTTCAGGCGTAAAGCTTGAAAATCCTTCTATAAAATTTGCCGCAAATGCCAAGGAAGCAAAGCGCATTTTAGACGCAGGTATCACAGACCTTTCAAGGGTAGACCCTGTGATACGCCAAATGATAGAGTGTACCGATGAAGAGTACGAGGATATGATGAACGTCGTTAAAAAGCAGTCTGAGCTGTGGATGGGACGAGGCGAGTGTGATTTCCTTTCGCTTTATATCCGCTCCAATATGCCTGCAAAGGAGAACGCTGCAAGCATTGATGCGGAGGAAGTGACGTTCTTCCACAAATCGGCGGCTGAGCAGAGAAAGGTAGAGCTGCCGAAGCTGGTCAAGAGGATAGGCTATATGCGGCAGCAGCTCCTCGGCTGCGTAAAGGGTCAGGATCACGCTGTTCACGCCTTTGCTGACGGTCTTTTCAATGCGGAGGTGCTGGCTGCGGCAGACAGTAAACGTACCCGTCCTAAGGCTATATTTACCTTTGCGGGACCTCCGGGTGTGGGCAAGACATTCCTTGCGGAGAAGGCAGCGGAATTTTTGGGCATGGATTACGTTGACGGTGTAAAACGGTTTGATATGTCGGAATTCTCGGGGCCGCAGTCCCATGAGCAGCTTATTGGCTTTGCGTTTACATACAAGGCGTCCACGGAGGGTACTCTTACCTCATATGTTAGAAATCACCCCAAGAGCATACTTATCTTTGATGAGCTTGAAAAGGCTCACCCCATGACCATTCAGCTTTTCTATCAGATACTTGATGCGGGTATTCTTACCGATGCCTACATCAGCACGGGCAAGGCTGCGGTGGAAAACGGCTCCAACAACGATATGGATTCGGCTCAGAGAAAGAAATTCACGGAAACCGATCCTACGGTAAGCTTTAAGGACACTATCATTATTTTCACCACCAATGCGGGACACTCTCTTTATGAGGGCGACAAGCCTGCTTCCGGCTCGGATATTTCCATGCAGACCATTACAAATGCGCTTAAAGCGGACATTGACCCCATCACAAAGCAGCCCTATTTCCCCGAAGCTATCATCAGCCGTATTGCATCGGGTTATCCTATCCTTTTCAACAAGCTGACTCCTCACGATCTGGAGCAGATCTCCCATGCGGAATTCGAGAGATGCGGAAAGCTTATCAAGAAGCAGTACAATATGAACATTGGTATTGAGGACAACAAGGTGCTGCTTTCCATTCTTTACGCTAACGGCGGTATCGTCGATGCCAGAACTCTCAGGGCACAGACGGAGCTTTTCTTCAAAAATGAGCTTCACAAGCTGTTCACCCTTATGACCGACGATATTCCGACTATGGATAAGGTGCTGTTCCGTGTGGAAACGGAGTCTATGGACAGTAAGATGAAGGAGCTGTTCACTTCGGGCAGCAAGCCTAAAATTCTGCTGTACACCGATGAACGTTCGGCAGAGCTTCTGAAAACGGCGGTGGGGGACAGTGCTGTGCTGTATAATGCGGCAGATGTCCATGACGCCTTGAAGCTGGCTGAGGACAAATATCCCGATTTTGCGCTTATTTCCCTGAAGGGCTCGGAGCATATCTCCGATACGGACGATACAAAGACTGTGTATGCTTCCATTTCCGCTCACCGCTGGAATGAAGGACGAAATCTTTTCAAGAGCCTGAGAGAGAAATTCCCCGAAATGCCCGTTTATCTTCTGGAGGCATTCGGGGACAAGATCGACGGAAGGCTGTTCACAAGCTTTGTAAGAGCGGGTGCGGAGGGCAAGATCTCCATAGCCTCGGGCGATGACGGCGGAGAGTTTGTCAGCGCAATAACTGAGGTCGGACGCAGCCTTTATATGAGAAGCATGGCTGCAAAAATGGCAGCTCAGCACAAGGTACTGTCCTTTGAAACCGCTCCCAGAAACAACGACGGCGAGATAACTATTGCCCTGAGAAACTTCAAGCTTATCCGTGCCATAGATGCGGAGGACGCTAATGACATTCTTGACAGCGACGAGATACCAAACCTTTCCTTCGACGACGTTATCGGCGCAAGAGAGGCAAAGGAGTCGCTGAAATACTTCGTGAAATATTTCAAAGATCCCAGGGAATTCATTGCAAAGGGTCTTTCGCTGCCTAAGGGCATACTTCTTTACGGAAAGCCCGGAACAGGCAAAACAATGATAGCAAAGGCTATGGCGGCGGAAAGCGGCTGTGCGTTCTTCCCTGCGGTGGGCAGTATGTTCATCGACGGAGCAAACAAGGGTCCCGAGGGCGTTCGGAGGCTGTTCAGAAAGGCAAGACGATATGCGCCTTCCATCATTTTCATCGACGAGGTGGACACTATCGCTGCTCAGAGAACGGGCAATGTTTACGCAAAATATGAGGAGTCTATACTGAACACTCTGCTGGCTGAAATGGACGGCTTTGCCTCCGACCCGCAGAAGCCCGTATTTGTTATGGCTGCCACAAATTACAATGTGGAGCCCGGTTCGGGCATAGGCGTTCTCGATGAGGCGTTCATGAGAAGATTTGACAGGCAGATACTTGTAACTCTCCCCGACCTTGAGGACAGAATAAAGTTTTTGAAGCTCCGTCTGGCAAAGACAGCTGTACACAATGTTACGGAGGAGGGAATCAAGTCGGTGGCTTCCCGTGCTATGGGTATCAGTCCCGCTATTCTGGATAATGTTATCAATGCGGCAAAGCAGCTGGCGTTTGATGCAAATGCTCCTTTAAGTGACGAGCATATGCTTGAAGCTCTGGAAAAGGTCCGTTTCGGCGAAAAGCGTGAGTTCAGCAGGGAATACCTTGAAAGAACGGCATATCACGAGGCAGGTCATGCGGTAATGTACTATCTGTCGGGCAATATTCCCGGGTATATCACCATTGAGGGAAGAAGCAATTTCGGCGGATATATGGAACATTCCGAGGAAGAGGTAAAGCGTCCGTACAGGTCGAGAAAGGAGCTTTTGGAAACTATCCGTACATCTCTCGGCGGAAGAGCAGCTGAGATAGTCAAGTACGGCGAAGATGACGGTCTGACTACGGGCATCAGCTCCGATCTCAGGACCGCAACAAACAACGCCGTTTATATGCTGACAGCCTATGCAATGGACTCGGATTTCGGTCTTATGTCCATAGAATGGGAAAAGGCGGTCGAAATGGATTCTGTCAGAAGCCGTGTAAATGAAATTCTTGCCGAGGAAATGAGCAACACCGTAAATACGCTGAGAGCGAACATTTCTCTTCTTGAAACGGTAACAGCTGCGCTCCTTGAAAGGAACAGGATAACCGGCGAGGAATTCAAAAAGCTGGTTGAGAATGCTGCTGTAACGGAATAAGGTGCTTTTATGCAAGGAGTGAAAATATGCCGTTTCAAATAGTAAAGAGTGATATAACAAAGGTCAAGGCGGACGCTGTGGTCAACGCTGCAAACAGTTCTCTGCTGGGCGGCGGGGGAGTTGACGGAGCTATCCACCGTGCGGCGGGAATGGGACTTCTGAAGGAATGTATGACTTTAGGCGGCTGCAAAACGGGTCAGGCAAAGGTCACAAAGGGTTATAAAATGCCCTGCAAATACATAATCCACACGGTAGGTCCCGTATGGCGGGGCGGAGAAAACGGCGAAAAAGAGCTGCTTTATTCCTGCTATGAAAAATCCTTGCAGCTTGCGAAGGAGTATAAATGCGAATCGGTGGTGTTTCCGCTGATCTCGTCGGGAATTTACGGCTATCCGAAGGACAAGGCTTTGGAGGTTGCGGTTTCGGCAATTTCGGACTTTCTGGCGGACAATGATATGGATATTACCTTGGCAGTGCTTGATAAAAATTCGGTTTCTGTCAGCGAAGGACTGCTTTGCGATGTCCGAAGATATATTAATGAGAATTATGCCGAAGAACCGGTCAGGAGCACTTTCAGGCGAACCGCATTTCAGGCAAAAATGTTACAGGAGGACGCTTGCTATGATGCTTTGCCTGTTGATTTTGATAAGCTGGACGAATCCTTTTCACAGGCACTTTTGCGTTTGATCGACGAAAAGGGCATGACCGATGTTCAGGTTTACAAAAAGGCAAACATCGACCGAAGGCTGTTTTCAAAGATACGAAGCGATGTGAACTATAAGCCGAAAAAGCAGACAGCTGTCGCACTTGCCGTTGCCCTTGAGCTGGACATTTCCGAAACTCAGAGGCTGCTTGAAAAGGCAGGCTACACTCTGTCAAACAGCTTAAAGTTTGATGTCATAATAAAATATTTCATTGAAAATCGAATGTATGATATTTACGAGATAAACGAAACGCTTTTTGCCTTTGACCAAAGTCTTATCGGCGTGTAATTGTCGCTTGAAATGCGACCAAATATCCCTCCGAATGATTTATAATAAAGCTACAATAAATCATACGGAGGGATTTCTTATGAAAAAGAATTTTACGGAGATAGTTTTTATCCTGGACGAAAGCGGTTCCATGGCTGATCTGAAAGGCGACACTATCGGAGGTTTCAACAGCCTTATTGAAAAGCAAAAAGCTGAAGCGGGCGAAGCTGTTGTATCGACGGTACTGTTTAGCACCGAAAGCCGTGTACTGCACGACAGAGTGCCTATTGAAGAGATTGGGAAGATGACGGACAAGGATTACTGCCCCGGCGGAGGCACCGCACTTCTGGACGCTGTGGGCGATGCGGTGAAGCATATCGGGAATATCCACAAATACGCCCGTGACGAGGACGTTCCCGAGCATACGTTGTTTGTCATTACCACCGACGGTATGGAAAATTCCAGCAGACATTTTACCGCAGACAAGGTGAAGAAAATCATAAGCAGACAGCAGGAAAAGTACGGCTGGGAGTTTGTTTTTCTGGGAGCAAATATTGATTCTGCCGAAACTGCGGAAAGTATCGGCATAGGACGTGCCACTGCGGTGGATTATTGCTGCGATACGGTCGGCTGTGCAGTGCAGTACGATGCTATGTGTGAAGCTGTTTCAACTGTGAGAAAGGGATCAAAGCTGTCCGCATCAGCCGCTTGGAGAAAAGATGTCGATGCAGACCATAAAAGAAGAAAGGGAGCAGGGAACCACTGATCCAATCGACATTTTTTGCTTTTTTGCTGTCTGAGTGACGTATTTAGGTGAGTGTTCATTATACTGATTTCCTATCATAAAGTTGACAAAAAATCCGTACAAAAGCTCGTGTATATGGGCTTTGTACGGATTTTTTGTCTATACTTTGATTAGAAATCAGTATTAGTATAAGAACGGTCGGAAAGTGAATAGGGGGATTTGGAAAAGTTTGCCTTGGTCTGAAAGTATTGCATAGATGAGTACCCGTCCTGTCGGGAATATCACCTGAAAGGACGGGTGTTTTATTTTTCGTTGGAAAATGAGTTTAATATTTCCTGCGCCGAATCCGAAAGCATGCGGATCACCTTGCCCTTGTGTGCGTTTGTACCGCACAGGCTGTCAGGGGTGTCTGAATTGAAGGAGTACATCATTCCCGAATGGGTGTGACCCTCAAAAAAGCCAATGCCCGAAAGGTCAGCTTCATTTGGCAGAAGCTTCACATTGTCCAGAAAAGCAAGCGTTCCGTCAATATGAACGGCAGTCCTTGAACGGTAGCTTGTAAAAGCAAATTGTTCATTCATGGCAGTACGTCCGCAGGAGAAAATATCCTGCATAAGAAACGAAGCTTCGTTTCCGAGAAATATTTCTGTCCTGCCGTCAAAAATGCTTTCCGCAAAGGGGATAACGGGCTGCGGAAGATACAAAAATCTGCCGCCGTTTTCCACGGTGATTTTTACACGCTGAACTGCGCCGCCCTTTTCTCCCGATTTGAAAATTTTCGTAAATGACTGCCCCGTAAATTTCAGGGAAGCGTTTTCCTTAACGACAATTTCTATCTCGTAAATATCGCCGTCAAGCATTCCCGCACTTGCCGTCATCATCATTATCTCGGTGTATCGGGGGTAATAAAACGGCTTTGCTATTTTTATGGGAGATGAAAAAAAGCTGTCCGTTATGACCGTTCTGCCGTTTTTATTTTCGGCGCAGATATATAGGCGGCTCATTTCAGATCCTCAAAAAGAACATTTTTCTTTATCCAGGAAATGACCTCATCAACGCCGTCAAGGGACATCAGATTTGTGAACATATACGGTCTGCCGTTTCTCATTCTTTCGGAATCCCTTGCCATGACATCAAGGCTTGCGCCTACAAGTGGAGCAAGGTCTGTCTTGTTTATTACAAGCAGGTCGGAACGTGTTACTCCGGGACCGCCCTTCCTCGGAATTTTCTCGCCCTGTGCAACGTCAATGACATAGATCGTTGCATCTGCCAGGTCGGGGGAAAATGTGGCAGAAAGGTTATCTCCGCCGCTTTCAATAAAAATGATCTGAACATCGGGAAATTTTTCCGCCATTTCCTCAACAGCTTCAAGATTCATGGAACAATCCTCTCTGATGGCAGTATGAGGACAGCCGCCTGTTTCAACGCCTACGATTCTTTCGGGGGGAAGCTTGGAATTTTTTATGAGAAACTCGGCGTCCTCCTTTGTGTAAATATCGTTGGTAACAACGCAGATGCTGTATTCCTCGGACATTTTCCTTGTAAGCCGTTCAATAAGTGCGGTCTTTCCCGAGCCTACGGGACCGCCCACGCCGATCTTTACATATGACATACGATACACCTCTCAGGATATATAAATTCGCGAGTATAGTTTTTCGTGTTCCATGGAACGCAGGTCAAAGCCAAAGCCGCTTATTCCAAGCTCATCTTCGGGAACAGTCAGCGCTTTTTCAACTGCATGGGGGATAAGCTTCATGGCTTCGCTTAATGCCGCCTGACCGTCAAGCTGTCTGAGCGGCACAAGCTTGACCGCATGATTTACCATTGATGAAAGCAGGCTGTAACAGTACATCTCCAAGCCTGTGACAATATCCGTATTCGTATCGGCAATGAAAAGTCCCACGGCAATGCAGTGATGCCCCGAACATTCGCCCGAGGATATTTTTTCGGAATAGCTTTCAAGCTGTCGGTATCTGCCCATTGCCATTTCGGCTTTGAGAAATCTTGCGCAAAGCTTTTCGCTGCCGTTTCTCAGTTCATAGGGCGATTTTGCGGCGGTGCATATTTCGTCAAGCAATGAAACATCTCCGCCGTTTGCAGCCTTTGCCGCAAAGCCTAAGTCACTCGTTGGCAGGGTGTAAATATACGCAGACAGAAAATTTTCAAGACTCTCCCTATCTTTTACTATCTCCTTCTGAGTGTAGGTTTCCATACCGTTTGACAGCGTGAAGGTGCCAATAGGGAACAGGCTGTCAAGTGCCTGCATCAGAGAGATAAGCCCTGTATTATTCATGGTGATGGGTATGCGCATGGGCTCTGCACTCGATATATCCGGAAAATTTCTCGTGAGTTTTTGTCACGCTGAATCCAAGCTTTTTCAGATATTCAAAGGTCGGTTCGTCATAGGGACATTTAACGTTATTTTCGGATATTGAGAGCGACAGATGACGGTTTCCAAGCTCAAAGCAGAGCCGTCCCATTTCCTTCATACTGCTCACATTTACGCTTACAAGGTCGCATGGGGCAATTTCTACCGCAATTATCCTGCTGTCGTCCTCGTAAAGAATATCTCCCTCATTAAGCGGAGAATCCACCTTTATGCCAATATCCTCACCCGCTGATGTGGTTTTGCGAAGCAGCTTTTTGTCACGCTCGAACCAGTCGATAGTGACGGTTTCAACTTGCTTTGATGTTTCGTGAAGCTTTCCGATAATTTTTTCCGCTATCATAAAAAGTGTCCTTTCATTTCTTGGTAAGTACCGCCTTTAAAACGCCGTCGGGGTCTTTTATAAGAAGGGAAACCAGCCAGATGACCATTCCGAAGGCGGTAACGGACAGTCCCAGAAATCCGTCGTTTATCATATCTGCGGCTGCGGGAAGAAAATAATCCGCACCGGCTTCCATATACTCGGCAACAGCGTCAACAAGCCACATAAGCGACGCTCCCCAGTACATAAAGCAAAGCAGGCTGACATTGTGTTTTCTCGCCTTTTCGCTTGTGTACCATATAGCTGTGCTTATAACTGCGGCAATTATCGTAATAAGAAGTGTCATTTTTCAGCACCTCTCAAAGCATTATCTCTGCGTCTTTCAATAGCGGTGCTGACCGCAGCCATGACCGCCCAAACAGCCGTTACAAGCACTGCCATAGCAACTCCCGAGGTAGACATTTCGTGCAGCATTGCCATAGTGCTTTCTGCTGAATTTGCTGCGGTGAGGAACGGAAACCAAGGTGTTACCTCGCCGTGCCAGACGTGTTCAAATGCCAGAAGTGCAGAGCCGCCCCAAAGCATTTTATTCAGCCAGCCTATTTTTTCGGAAAAATTCACAGATAAGCTTTCTCCTGTTTTCTTTTCGTGATGTTCGATAATTTTTTGTGCGGCAGTCGTGATGATCGCTTCTGCTGCGGGAACTGTAAAACAAGCCATAATATTTTCCTCCATTAAAACAGATAATATTTTTGTGTGAGCGGGAGTTTTTCCGCAGCTTCGCAGATGATCTCCTCGCCGTCAACGGTTACATGATAGTTTTCGGGATCGACCTTAATATCTCCCGTTCTGTCGTTAAAGCGCATATCCTTTTTGCCGATGCTGCGGCAGTCCTTAACCGGAAGAATTATCCGCTGCAAATCAAGCCTTTCCTCAATGCCGTTTTCCTTTGCCGCCTTTGATACAAAGGTCGCACAGCAGCGTTTCACCGCAAGTCCCTCGGCACCGAACATTTTCGTGTAAACAACGGGCTGGGGTGTTGGAATGGACGCATTTGCATCGCCCATTTTTGATGCGCAGATAAATCCGCCTTTGATTATCATTTCGGGCTTTACGCCGAACATTGACGGTTTCCACAGCACAAGATCGGCAATTTTTCCGACCTCGACAGAACCCACATATTCGGAAATTCCGTGAGTAACTGCGGGATTTATGGTGTACTTTGAAACATATCTCTTGACACGGAAATTGTCGTTTCTGTCGTTATCCTCGGGGAGAGCTCCTCGCTGATCCTTCATTTTCGATGCGGTCTGCCAGGTTCGGGTAATGACCTCGCCAACACGTCCCATAGCCTGTGAATCGCTGGACATCATGCTGAAAATTCCCATATCGTGAAGAACGTCCTCCGCCGCAATAGTTTCGGGACGAATCCTCGAATCCGCAAAGGCAATATCCTCGGGCACCTTGCTGTCAAGATGGTGGCAAACCATAAGCATATCAAGGTGTTCGTCAATGGTATTCTTTGTAAAGGGCATTGTGGGATTTGTGGAAGACGGCAGAATATTCGGGAATGCCGCCGCCTTGATAATATCGGGAGCGTGTCCGCCGCCTGCGCCCTCGGTGTGATATGTGTGGATAACTCTGCCGCCGATGGCATTCAGAGTATCCTCCACAAATCCGCCCTCATTGAGCGTATCGGTATGTATGGAAACCTGAACATCATATTTATCCGCAACAGTCAGTGCCCTGTCAATAACGGAAGGCGTTGAACCCCAGTCCTCGTGAATTTTCAGACCGCATGCGCCCGCTTCTATCTGCTCGGCAAGTGTATCAAGGTCTGCGCTGTTTCCCTTTCCGAGAAATCCCAGATTCATCGGGTATTCTTCCGCTGCTTCTATCATTTTTTCAAGATTGAATTTTCCGGGGGTGCAGGTGGTGGCGTTTGTTCCGTCGGCAGGACCCGTTCCGCCGCCTATCATTGTTGTGATTCCCGAATAAAGAGCGGTTTCTATCTGTGTCGGGCTGATAAAGTGGATATGGGTGTCGATTCCGCCTGCTGTGAGGATAAGCCCCTCTCCCGCAATGGCTTCCGTGCCTGCGCCGAAAACGAGAGATGGTGTTACACCGTCCATAATATCGGGATTTCCCGCCTTGCCTATGCCGCAAATTTTCCCGTCCTTAATGCCGATGTCCGCCTTGTAAATTCCCGTGCAGTCAACGACAAGCGCAGAGGTAATGACCGTATCGGGACATTCGCTGTCGGGGACGGTACAGGACTGTCCCATGCCGTCACGGAGAGATTTTCCGCCTCCGAATTTGGCTTCATCTCCATACACCGTATAGTCCTTTTCGACCTCGATAATAAGAGAAGTGTCCGCAAGACGCACTCTGTCGCCCGTTGTTGGACCGTACATATCGGCATACTGCTTTTTGCTCATTTTAAACATTTTTATGCCCCCTTAAAGCCAAGCTTTTTCGCCTTTTCAAGGGCAGCCTGTCTGACATTTTCATCGTCAAAGCAGCCCTGTGTAAGGTCGTTCAGACCCATTCCCACACGGTTTCCGCCTATATCCACAAGTCTTACCTTCTTGCTTTCACCCGGTTCAAATCTCACGGCAGTTCCTGCGGGAATGTCAAGCCGTTTTCCGAAAGCCGCCGCACGGTCAAATTCCAGCATTTTGTTTACTTCAAAGAAATGGAAATGCGAACCTGTCTGAACGGGACGGTCGGCGGTGTTGGTGACGGTTATTTCCACCGAATTTTTGCCCTCATTGACAGTTATCTCGCCGTCGTCGATCAGCATTTCGCCGGGGATAATTTTGTTGTTCGGTATGATAGGCTCGTGTACGGTCACAAGCTTTGTGCCGTCGGGGAAGGTGGCTTCAAGCTGTATCTCGTGAATCATCTCCGCAACGCCGTCCATAACGTCGTCGGCAGATAACAGCTGTCTGCCCCTGCTCATAAGCTCGGTCACGGACAAGCCGTCACGGGCAAGCTCCAGAAGCTCCGAGGTTATGTATGCCACAGCCTCCGGGTAGTTGAGCTTCAAACCTCTTGCTTTACGTTGTTTTGCAAGTTCGCCTGCGTAATGCGTCATTAGTCGTTCCTGCTCTCTTGGGGTGAGGTGCATACGGTATCTCTCCTTTTAAAAAAATAAAAGTCCGTACGGGTCATTGACCCAGCACGAACTTCGTTGTTCCTAAAATATGCTTTTTCTGTATTTCATTATACCACGGCATTGCTTTCATTGATACAGTAAAAAACAGTGAAAATACAGCAAAAACAAGATAATTTTCGGTAAATTCAAAAAACTGTCATTGACAACAGCGGTTATCTATGGTAAAATTCTGATGAAAAATGCAGGATTTTATATTGAAAGTTGCAAAATGGGGGCGTCTTAATGAAACGAAAATTCAGGATAAATACCTTTAGCAGCAAAACTATTTCCGTGGTGACCATACTGATTTTCCTTTGCGTTATGACCATTATTTTTGCGGGGAGCAGATATGTGAACACCTGTATCGAAGCGGCGGAAAATGCCCGAAAAAATTCCGAGGAGCTGAGAATGCTGGGCGAAAAGCTGGCGTATGCGTCCGACTATTTGACAGATGAAGCAAGGCGGTATTCGGTCACGGGGGATATTTCGCATTTGTACAATTACTGGCACGAGGTCTTTTCTGCAAAAACGAGAGATGGAGTCATTGAAACGCTGTCCTCATACGGTCCGCCCGCAAATGAAAGGGAGCTGCTTGAAAAGGCAAAGCAGTATTCGGATATGCTGATAAACACCGAAATGATCTCAATGAAGCTGCGTCTTATTTCCGACGGGAAAACTGCCGATGACTACTTTTATAATGAGGAGCTTTGCGGTTATGTCAGAATGGTGGAGGAATGTGAGCTTCCTGCCGAATATGACAATATGACCGCCGATGAAATGGGAGAAAAGGCAGAGGCTATATTGCATGACGCTTTTTACAATGAATCAAAGTCGCTGATAATGTCGCCCATACAGGAATTTCAGGCGGCAATGGCGGCACGTCTTGACAAGGACGAGGACGAGTCGGCAAGGGGCATTGCGTTTGCGTCATATGTTCAGATAATAGGCTCGGTGGCGGTAATTGTGCTTGTGGGCATATTGATAATCGGGATAAACTTTTTTTACATAAAGCCCATAGAAAGGTATTCCGATACGCTTTCCCATTCAAATATCGAGAATGATATTTCAAGTGCGGACCTTTCGGTAGTGCGTGTGGTCCCCGACGGAGCGGCGGAGCTTTACCGATTTGGTGAGGTGTTCAATCATTTGTCGCTGGTGCTGAATAAGGAGCTGAAGATCAGGGCACAGGCGGAAGAGAATATGCGTATCGCAAAAGAGCAGGCGGACAGCGCAAACGAAGCCAAAACTCAGTTTTTCGCACAGATGAGTCATGAGCTGCGCACCCCTTTGAATGCTGTTACAGGCTATCTTTATCTTCTTGAAAGAACCGAGCTTGACGATGAACAGAGAAAATGCACTCATGGCATCGGAATAGCGGCGGACAACCTGCTGGGGCTTATCAACAATGTCCTTGATTTTTCAAAGATAGAATCGGGGAATATGACCTTTGAAAATGTATCCTTTGAGCTTCACGGGCTGCTGAATGAAGTGTTTGAGATGATGGAAAATACGGCAAAAAGCAAGGGCATAGGACTTATGCTGAACATTTCCGAAAAGATACCCGCCGTTGTTTCTGGCGATCCTCTCAGGCTCAGACAGGTGCTGATAAACCTTGTGGGCAATGGGATAAAATTCACCGAAAAAGGGAATGTTGACATATCCGCTGTGTATATGGGAATGAACGGCGGAAGGCATATAGTCGAATTCGGTATCCGTGACAGCGGCGTCGGAATAAAAAAGGAGGATATTCAAAGCATTTTTTCGCCGTTTGTTCAGTCCGATGCTGGAGTAACAAGAAAGTACGGCGGAACAGGTCTTGGACTGCCCATTGCGGATATGATAGTAAGCGGAATGAGCGGCGGGAAATATCACATTGTCGTATCATCGGAGGAGGGCATAGGCTCATACTTCCGATTTAAGGCGGAATTTGATAAGGGCGCTGAGCTGAGGTCTGTTGAAGGCTCGGCTGCGGACGATCTGTCGGTAAAGGGAAATACTATCCTGCTTGTTGACGATAACGGCATAAACCTTAAAATAGAAAGCGAGATACTCGGAAGCTTCGGTCTTGAGGTAATTGCGGCAGAAAGCGGAAATGCTGCTCTCAGACTTGCCGCCGACGCTTCGCCGGACCTTATCCTGCTTGACCTTCATATGCCCGGAATGGACGGTTATGAAACGGCGGCAAAGCTGAGAGCGGACGGCATCTGCGTCCCCATTATTGCGCTGACCGCCGATGTTGTTTCGGGGACAAGGGAAAAGATAATCGCTGCGGGAATGGACGGCTATCTGACAAAGCCCTTCAAAGCGGAAAAACTCAAAAGCGTTATAAACAGATTTCTCGGGAGTGAAATAGCTTACAGTGATGAGGTCCCCGAAAGCGATTCATTTTTCTGCATAGAAGAGGTGCTGAAAAATCTCGGCGGAAATAATGAGCTTCTGTACAGCGTTGTCAAGAAATTTATGGTCAATGAACGGTACAGCGGCAAATATATCGAGGCGCATATTAACGGCGGAAGATATGATACTGCGAAAAACATTCTTCACGATGTAAAGGGCATGGCGGGAAATATGTGCTGTTACCGTTTATGCGACGCTGCGGAGAAGCTGCATGCTGAGCTTATTAACGGGGAATACACTTCGCTTGAAAAATTCAAGTCGGTCTGGGACAGTACGATAAAAGAACTTGATGGGTTCATTTCGGCATTTGAAAGCAGAAAAAAGAGCGTTTCGGACGATTTGCCGTATGACAGTGTAAAGAAAAAATTCATTGAGCTTTGCTCCGATTATGACATTTATGCGGCGGAATGGTTTGAAAAATACAGCGATATTTTCCGACGGAATATGGATAACAGAGCATTCGCAAAGTTAAGTGAAGCGGTCAGCAAATACGATTTTGACAGCGTACTGACTGTTTTTGGAGAGGTGAATACAGATGTATAAGATACTTATTGTTGAGGACGATTCTGCACTGAGATTTGTCTACTCAAAGAAAAAGGTGTGGAGCGACTGCGGTTTCTGCATTGAAGATCAGGCGTCAAACGGGAAGGACGCTCTTGCGCTTATTGAAAAGAAAAAGTACGACCTTATCCTTACCGATATTCAGATGTCCTTTATCGACGGCATAGAGCTTATGCGTGAGATGCGGTCAAGGAATATTCAAAGCGAGGTTGTGCTTGTAAGCTCCTATGATGAATTTGAATATGCACGTCAGGGGCTTGTTTACGGTGCAACGGACTACATATTAAAGCCCGCCGATGACAATAAGCTGAAGGAAATGCTCCTTCGCGTAAAGGACAAGCTTGATGCAAGAAGGGAAATTGCAAAGGAGGTCAGAGAAGCCGCAGACAGCTTTGATATTTCCGTTCCCGAGGAGGGTATGACGTATAATATCTGCCGATATTTTTCGGACAATTCCGACAGGATAATAACCCTTGAAGAAATGTCGGAGGGCTTCGGATTCAGCAAGGATTATTTCGGAAAGCTTTTCAAAAGTCATATGGGAGTAAGCTTCAACAGCTTCTATTCGGCTGTAAAAATTGAGAAAGCCAAGGTCTTGCTGAAAACGGGTAATTACAAAAATTATGAGATAAGCGATATGCTGGGCTATTCGACGGTGGATTATTTCGCAAAAATTTTCAAGGAGATGACGGGTGTCACACCCACGCAGTTTAAGACGCATAATGAATAATTCTTTCTCCTGACTTTCATAAAAGTTGTGATTTTGCTGCTTTTTGCAGTGTTTTATCTGATTATTCGGGTGCAAATGCAGGATTTTATATGTTATAATCTAATCATCAAATAAAAACCGCAAGGTTCTTTCGGAAAGGCGTGGTTATTATGGACAATTACGTTATAACGATAGCAAGAGGCTTCGGCAGCGGCGGAAAGCAGATAGGTCTTGACCTTTCAAAAAGGCTTGGGATCCCCTGCTACGAAAGTCAGATACTTGCAATGGCATCAAATTACAGCGGAATAAATAAGGATCTCTTCTTTCAGGTGGACGAAAAGCTGAGAGGCTACCATCTTATCAAGCGGCTGATGAAAGCCAACAATAAAGATGACATCGTCGAGCCTACGGAGAGAAGCTTTACCTCCGATGTGAATCTTTACAACATTCAGGCGAAGATAATTCGTGAGCTGGGAAAAAATCAGTCCTGCATTATCATAGGAAAATGTGCAAATCATCTGCTTCGGGATTATGACAATGTCGTCAGCGTTTATATTGAAGCTCCCCGTGCCTACTGCGTCAAATCTGTTACCGAAAAGTTAGGCGTCACAGAGGAAGAAGCACATAATATGATATATCAGACGGACAAATACCGTGCAGATTATTACAAATACTACACGGGCGGCGATAACTGGACAAATCCCGTGCTTTATGATATGACCCTGAACAGTGCCCGTATCGGCAGGGACAAATGCGCAGAGCTTATCATTGAATATCTCAAGATAAAGCTGGGCGATGATATTCTTGAGAAAAAGGGTACTGAGGAAAATGAAAAGGCACTTCGCCAGATGGGTATTATTCAGCAATAATTATTCGACAAAGAGGTCGGCTATGGAATTTTTTTAAGTTCCGTGACCGGCTTTTTTATATTTAAATGGAGGAAAGATTTATGAGAAAGTTAGAATTAACAAAAGCTGCGGCACTTGCTGCAGCGGCGGCAATGATGATGTCACTTTCGGGCTGCGGAGGAGGAAGTTCAGACGGCGGAAGTGCTTCTTCCGAGGTCACAACAGCAGCTGCATCGGCAGGAGATGACACCGTAAAGGTGGGACTTCTCCACTCCCTGACAGGCTCAATGGCTATCAGCGAAAAGGCGGTAAGCGATGCGGAAAAGCTTGCTATTTCCGAGATAAACGCAGCGGGCGGCGTTCTGGGCAAGCAGATAGTTTTCGTTGAGGAGGACGGTGCTTCCGAGCCTTCCACATTCGCAACAAAAGCTGAAAAGCTCATTGACGGCGAAAAGGTCACAACTATTTTCGGCTGCTGGACCTCCTCTTCAAGAAAAGCGGTAAAGCCTATCGTTGAGGATTACGGTTCACTGCTCTGGTACCCCGTTCAGTATGAGGGCATGGAGGCATCGCCCAACATTGTGTATACAGGTGCTGCACCCAATCAGCAGATAGTTCCCGCTATTGAATATCTTATCGACAAGGGCTATAAAAAGTTCTTCCTGCTGGGTTCGGACTATGTATTCCCCAGAACTGCAAATATGATAATCAATGCACAGGTTAAGGCTGCGGGTCTTGAAGTTGTCGGCGAGGAATATGCCGATATGGACCAGACTGATTTTGCTGCGATCATCTCCAAGATCGAAGCTGCACAGCCCGATGTTATCATCAATACACTCAACGGTACGGGCAACGTTTCCTTCTTCAAGCAGATGTCCGAAAAGAATTACACAAGCAAGGAATATATGACCATGTCCTTCTCTATTGCAGAGGAAGAGGTTGCTACCATCGGCGCTAACATTCTTCAGGGACATATGGTTTCCTGGAACTACTACCAGACCACACCCGGCAGCGTAAACGAAGCATTTGTAAGTGCATACAAGGCTGCATACGGCGAAAACAGAGTAACAAGCGACCCTGCGGAGGCAGCTTATGATGCTGTATATCTCTGGAAGGCAGCTTGTGAAAAGGCGGGTGCATTTGATACGGCTTCCGTAGTTGCGGCAATTGAAGCAGGCGGAATTTCCTTTGACGCTCCTGAGGGTACAGTTACCATTCAGGGCGACAATCACCACCTTGTAAAGCCTGTAAGAATTGGCGAAGTCGGCGCAGACGGACTTATCAACGAAGTATATGCGACCGACCCCGTTGCTCCCGACCCTTACCTTGCTACATATGATTGGGCTGTTGCAGCAGGTATCCAGCCTCTTGAATAATTGATAATACCTATTTTCATTGGTTAAAAATCCCCCTCCTGAGCGAAATCTTCGGCTGCACGGATTTCATTTTCAAGATACTTGCAGCCGGAGATCTCGCTTTATTTTTCTTTACGAAAAGGAGTGTTTTTATGGAACAGCTTATAAATACGCTGTTTAACGGCATAAGCCTCAGCTCCATTATTTTGCTGACATCTATCGGTCTTGCCATAACCTTCGGACTTATGAAGGTCATCAATATGGCACACGGCGAATTTCTTATGATCGGTGCATACATGACCTTCGTTATGCAGCAGATATTCGTTAAATTTTTCCCCGAAAGCGTCAGGGATATATATTATTTTGCGGCAATTCCGTTCGCATTTCTTGTGACCTTCCTGCTTGGCAGCCTGCTTGAGCGGTTCGTTATTTCAAGACTTTACGGACGTGAGATAGACAGCCTTCTTGCGACCTACGGCATAAGCCTAATTTTACAGCAGGCGGCAAGAAGCATTTTCGGAACACAGGGCGTCAACGTCAATGCGCCGTCCTTCCTAAACGGCGGAATAACCATAGGCGGCTGCACATTCTCTTACAACAGACTGTTCATCATTTTTATGGTCGCACTTTGCCTTTTCCTTGTATGGCTGATTATGTACAAGTCAAATTTCGGCAAGCAGATGAGAGCAGTCATGCAGAACAGAACTATGGCACAGTGCATGGGAATAAACTCCCGCCGTGTTGATAATATCACATTTTCCATCGGTTCGGGGCTTGCGGGAATTGCGGGCTGTTCGGTGGCACTTCT
Organism: Oscillospiraceae bacterium; assembly: GCA_017828975.1. Lineage (GTDB taxonomy): Bacteria > Bacillota > Clostridia > Oscillospirales > Ruminococcaceae > UMGS1889. The sequence goes on from JAGAJN010000027.1 coordinate 21,727, forward strand.
CGGTTCCATAGATTCCACGGTCGGTCAGAGCTATATTGTAAACTCATTTATGGCAGTCGTTTTGGGCGGCGTAGGAAAGCTTCTGGGAACTGTTATCGGTTCGACCATAATCGGTTCGGCAAGTATTTTTACGGAGCATTATACTTCTTCGACCATTGCAAAGGCTATCGTTCTGCTTATCGTTATCGTATTTTTGCAGAAGCGTCCTCAGGGTCTGTTCGTTATCAAGAGCAGAAGCCTTGATGAATAAGGAGGTGTCGGTATGAAGCTTATCAAAAAGCAGGGAGATAATATCTGCTTTTCTGTTATCGTGCTTATTCTTGCGGCAATGCCTTTGATGCTTAATGCGGGAATGCTCAGCGGTTCATCAACGGTGCTGTTTCTCGGAAAATGTATTGCATTTGCGGTGGTAGCTATCGGGCTTGACCTTATTTGGGGCTATACGGGAATACTCAGCCTCGGTCACGGACTGTATTTTGCCCTCGGCGGATACTGCATGGCAATGTATCTTAAATTACAGCAGACAAACGGACAGATAACCGACTTTATGCACATCGGCGGAATTGAAACACTTCCTCTTGTATGGCGTCCCTTTAAGTATCTTCCGCTGACAATTATTCTGATAGTTGCCGTACCCTCGCTGGTGGCATTTTTAGTTGGATATTTTATGTTCAAAAAGAGAGTTAAGGGCGTTTATTTTTCCATCATATCACAGGCTCTTACATGGGCAGCATATTCCATATTCATCGCACTTTCTCCCTACACAAACGGAAACGTCGGCATTACCGAGATAAAGACCGTTTTCGGCAGCATAAAGGGCGATGCAAACAGGGCGAATATGTTCACGCTTTTCTACGTATCTCTGGCAATTCTGGTGCTTGTTTATGCACTGGCAAAATTCCTTGTAAGCAGAAAATTCGGAAAGCTTCTCGTTGCTATCCGTGACGGCGAGAACAGGACATATTTCTCCGGCTACAATGTCAGCAGCTACAAGACCTTTATCTACGTTCTTTCCGCTGCAATTGCGGGAATTGCGGGTGCGGTTTTCGTAAACTTCAACGGCAGCATTACGCCCTCGCAGATGACTATCGCATATTCCATCACTATGGTAATATGGGTGGCTATCGGCGGCAGAGGAACAATTATCGGTGCGGTTATCGGTGCATTCCTTATCAATCTCTGCGAATACAACCTCAGCTCGGGCAGTATGGTGGAGATCTGGCAGTACATAATCGGTGCTGTTTTCTGCATAACAATTCTGTTTTTCAAGGGCGGTATTGTCGGAATTGTAAGAGATCAGCTTCCCGCATTTATCGGCAGATTGAAGAATAAAAAAGCAGTTCCCGCAAAGGAGGCAGCAAAATGATCGTCAATGAAAATGTGCTTGAAATAAACAATATTTCCGTTTGCTTTGACGGATTTTACGCACTGACCGAAGTAAAAACTGCGGTAAAAAGAAACACCGTGCATTTCTTCATCGGTCCTAACGGTGCGGGAAAAACTACGCTGCTTGATATTATCTGCGCAAAGACAAAGCCCACCTCGGGAACGGTCATTTTCTATCCCAAGGACAAGGAGCCTGTCCGTCTGACGGGAATGAAGGAATACAAGATAGTCACCGAGGGCATTGGCAGGAAATTTCAGGTCCCCAGTGTTTTCGTAAATCTTACCGTCGCCGAAAATATGATACTTTCGCTGAAAGGTCATAAGGGCATTATGGATTCAATTTTCCGCAAACCGTCCGGTGAAGATATGGAAAATATCTATGCGACTCTTGAAAAGGTCGGTCTGAGAGAGCGTGCAGATGTGAGAGCGGGCAGCCTTGCCCACGGCGAAAAGCAGTGGCTGGAAATTGCAATGCAGCTTTTGCAGAAGCCCGAAATAATCATGCTGGACGAGCCTGCTGCGGGTATGGGAAAGCCCGAAACCTTCAAAACGGGCGAAATTCTCAAAGAGATAAAAAAGGACTGCACTATTATCGTTATCGAGCATGATATGGATTTTGTCAAGCAGGCGGCGGATATTGTTACCGTTCTTCATGAGGGGAAAATGCTTATGGAGGGCAGCATAACCGATGTGCTTGCGGACAAGACCGTTCAGGCGGTATATCTTGGCAGAGGCGGTGAATAAAAATGCTGGAGCTTAAAAATATTGATTCATATTACGGTGAGAGCCGTGTTATCGAGGACCTTTCCTTTAATGTTCCAAAGGGCAAAATAGTCGGCTTTATCGGCAGAAACGGCGTCGGAAAGAGCACCACTCTCAAAAGCATTATGGGTATTGTGAAAACGCCCTCGGGACAGGTCATTTTCAACGGCGAGGACATAACAAAAAAGCCCGTTTATGAGCGGGTAAAGCTTGGTATCGGATATGTTCCGCAGGGGCGTGACATTTTCCCGCAGATGACTGTTCAGGAAAATCTTGAGCTGGGACTTCAGCCTATCGGAGGGAAGGGAAATATCCCCGATTATCTCTTTGATCTGTTTCCCATACTTCCGAAATTTGCAAAGAGAAGGGGCGGCGACCTGTCGGGCGGTCAGCAGCAGCAGTTGGCTATTGCAAGAGCCTTGGCGGCTGAGCCGAAGATACTTATTCTCGATGAACCCACAGAGGGAATTCAGCCGTCTATTATTCGGGACATTGGTGCGGCTATCAAAAAGATAAACGAGTGGAAGGGCATTACCGTTCTGCTTGTGGAGCAGTATCTTGATTTCGTGCTGGAAAACACCGATATGCTATATGTAATGGAAAAGGGCAAGATCATTTATCAAAACGATACCAAAGCTGCCGACGGTGCAGAGGTGCAGCGTCTGATGACAGAATAATTTCCACGGAGGTAAATTTAATGAGTGACATCGGCGAAATACTTATAGTTGATGATGTTCCCGAGCAGATAACCTTTGCAGGGAGTATTCTCCGTGAAGCGGGTTACAAGGTGCGGGCTGTCACAAGCGGAGGAGCGGCGCTGTCATATCTCGAAAGACATCAGCCCGATCTTATTATGCTTGATATAAAAATGGCGGATATGAACGGGCTTGATGTATGCAGAAAAATAAAGTCCGACGAAATGACAACAAATATCCCCGTGATCTTCTTCACTTCCGACGGAAGTCCGCAAACCATACGAAAGGGCTTTGAAGCGGGCTGCTGTGATTATGTTCTGAAACCGTTCATAAGAGAAGAATATCTTGCGAGAGTAAAAACTCACATTGAGATAGCAAGGAAAACCATTGAGCTTGAAAATGCAAACAGCGAGCTGAAAATGTTCACATCGGCGGTGTCACACGACCTGAGATCGCCCCTCAGCGTTATGAAAATGCTCATCGATACTCTTGAAGATGAACTTGAAAACGGCAGCGGCGACGATGTAAAGCAAATTATGGAAATGCTCAAAGGCAAATCCGAACAGACGCTGAAAATGACGGAGCATCTTCTGGAGTTTTCAAGGGTCTGCAACGCCGTCCCGAAAATCGAAAGCATTGACCTGAATATCCTGCTTGAAGATATTTGCACTGAGCTTACCGCACTTGAACCTGACAGGAATATCACATTGGATATTTCACCTCTGCCGACGGTTTCGGGCGACAGCGTGCTTATCAGGCTGCTTTTCAGGAATCTGCTGTCCAACGCTTTTAAATTCACAAGAAATCGTGAAAATGCGGTGATCGCAGTTTCTGCCGTTGATGACAGGAAGTATGAAATTATTTCCGTAAAGGATAACGGAGCGGGTTTTGATATGAAGTACTATGACAAGCTTTTTGCGGTGTTCAGAAGGCTTCATTCCGATGAATTCGAGGGGAGCGGTGTGGGACTTGCTCTTTGCGACAGGATAATCAGGCGTCACGGCGGGAAAATACAAGCTGTCGGTGCGCCGGATAAGGGTGCGGAGTTTAGTGTGTATTTCAAAAAGTAAGCGGATACATCGGTCATTGGGAAAATACTGTTCAACAGGACTGTTACAGCTCTCGGGTATCGCCGTCACGGACTTCCTCACCCGGTGGAGGGTCCACCCAGCCCGATTTTCCATTCATAAATGCAAGCTTGGATTCCTCGCTTGACCTTGCCCAGACATTCCATTCCCGAACGTCGAAATCCTCACCGACCGCATCATAGGACATTACCGCATACATCAGGGAAGCGTTCAGCGGTATGCGGAAAAGCATATACTTATCGCTGCTGTTGAACATTACGATATATTCGCAGATATGAGAACCTCTGCGGACACGGGAATATGTATAGTTCATGCACTTTATATCGTTTTCCAGACGGGCTGCGGCAGCTTTTGCGGAGGGTGATGCCAGCAGCTTCGATCTGTTTATGCGGCGGCTGGTTTCATATCGTTCGTGCTCGTTCTCATCGCCGTACTGTATGGTATCTCTTGCGTCGTCGGGGGTGAAGGGCTTTATCTCGCCGTCACGCTCCATTATCCGCTGTGCGATGACCGCATTCCAGTATTGCCTAAAATAGAGAGTGCGGTTGGGGTGCTTGTCCCCTGCGACCATAAACAGACCGCTGTCTGCGATTATCCTGTATGTATCCTTTCCCGATTTCCCTGCGGCAAGCTTTCTTTCGGTCTTTGCGGCGGAATCGGACATGGTTATCCCCAGAAGCCGAAGCAGTGCCAGAACTATTCCTGCGGCAAGGTTTGTAAGGATAAACAGCGGCAGGAAAAGGCACCATATGCAGGATACGCCAAGCATCAGAAACGCCAAAATCAAATTAACCGTATCGGCACGGTCTTCGCCCACATAGCCCATGGACTTTCCCTCTTCGTTTACATAGATGAAGTTTTTGTTTATCAAGGCATCGTCAATAGCGGCTGCGGGGTCAAGATGACGGTACAGCGAACAGGGAAGTCCTATGCCGAAGATAAGACACAGCAGTCCTGCGACAAGATCGACAAACAGATACATTCTTATGACCTTTGCGGTAAATTCACCGATCTCGATACAGAGCAGCTTTGCGATAGGCATAGGTATTTTTTTATCGCTTTTGGTTCCGAAAAGATATTTTCCGACCTCTACGGAAGCCTCCTCGGGAGTCAATATGGTCCCGTCGGGAACGGCACCGATAGCGCTGCTTACGGTAATAACGGTATCGGGATATTTTTCCTTGAAATCGTTGTACGGGCTTTCATATCCGAATAGTTTTGCCGCGAGAAAAACAAGTCCTATGGAAACAAATAATACTATGGCTTCAAGAATGGCTGTGAATATCGGTTTCATTATCATGCTCCTTTGCTGTTGTTATCGGTAATGTTTTCGGCAGTAGTTTCATAGCCCCATTCAATTATTCCGCCGAATTCCTTAACATTGCTGTATCCCAATGCTGCCAGCTTTTCGGCGGCATTTTTGCTTTTTCTCCCGCTGCGGCAGTAGACGAGGATAAGCTGATTTTTGTCGGGAAGTTCATTTTCGGCTTTTGCTTCAATGTCATAATCGGGGATAAGAACTGCGCCCGGAATATGTCCGTCGGCAAATTCTTTTTCGGTGCGGACGTCGAGAATGATATAATCGGTTTCGCTGTCCATAAGGGCTTTGGCTTCGGAAGAGGGAATAGATGTATATGTGATAGGTGCTTCATCGGCAGAACAGCCTCCGAGCGGCAATGCCATTGTTAAGGCTGCGATAAGGAAAAGCGGATTTTTCATACAAAACTCCTTTGCTTGAATAGCTTTTATGGTCACCTGTACTGTGCCTTTCAATTTTTATTATAATACACTTATATGGTATTAGTCAAGCATAAAATAGTTATGGACTGACAGAAAAGGCTGCTCCAAAATACGGCGGAGCAGCCCTGTCCTCACATTAAAGATAACATAGCGGAAATTGCGGTTTTGTCAGGAATTATGGAAAAAATTATGAGATGTTGACAAGCAATGCAGACCATGTTATACTATTCACATATGATATGAACACTAGGGAGAAATCGTCTATGACCGAAAATAACATTATATACATTGGTCCTCCGGGAACAGGAAAAACCTATACTGCCTTGCAGGAAGCCGAAAAGTGTAAAGAATACCGACTGATCCCCTTTCACCCCGGATATACCTATCAGGATTTTATCAAAGGCATCAATGTTCAGACAGAAAATGATAAAATGATATATATGTCATCGGACAAAATATTTCTTGAATACTGCAAAAAAGCCGATGGGGACAGAGAATCGGAATATGCGCTGATACTTGACGATATACAGCGTGCAGATCTTTCGGGAGTCCTTGGGGAGCTTATGTATGCTATTGAATACAGAGATCAGAAGATAACTCTTTCTGAGGGAAATGTGTCGGTCTGCGTTCCTTCCAATCTCAAAATATTTGCAACAATGTCCGCCGCAGGCAGCAAAGGGACGATAGATTATGCTATGCTGCGCAGATTTAAGGTCAACTATATGTACTCATCGGAGGAAATGCTTAAAACAGCATTGAAAGAAAAATGCGTGACCGATGAACAAGCAATAATCGAGATATATAATGAAATAAACGATTTTATAGCTAAACATAAGGTTGTTGACGATGATAAGATAAAGGAATATTTATTGGGATATACATATTTTCTCCCCGAAGCTTCTAAGGGAGCCGTCACAAATGTAAAAAGAAAAATAATATATCATATTATCCCTATCCTTGAACAGTATAAAAAAGACGGAATAATTGATTTCACAAACGATGAAAAGTATTCCATACAGAAAAAATATACTGTGACCTATGTCACCGATTATAATGAGGTTGACAGGGATATGTCTATTGAGTGGTGCAGTCAGGACGGCGGAAAATTAGGACAGGCAATAAAAAATGGTGCGGAATTTGAAATAAGAGGATCTGATGGAACGCTCAAATTTGATGAAGATGGCAATATTCAAAAGGGAATATGCAGAAATGTATATGAATTTACTGTATTTTTCCTAAATCAATATCAGCAATATATAGCAACAGAATTAAATGAAAATTATTATTTTGACAGTTTTGTTTTTAAGAATAAATTCAGTTATCCCGAATTGATAAATACTATTGTTTTCTTTCTTCTTGATTTAAAGCTGATAGACAATACTGCCTTCTATAATGAAATAATGAGAAAAATATGGTATAAAGGAAATGGTTATACCGAATCACTTGGAAAGATCCAGGAAAGCAAATCAGATCCCGAAAAATATAAATGCAATATACTATCTACACTGTATCATGACAAAAATACGGCGTATATACCCAGGAAGCCATTGAGAAATACTGATTTCTATTCTTTCTTTATAATTAATAAAAAATCGAAGGAATATGTTGTAAGTGTCGGAGCAAATTCAACCGGTAAAAAACAAACAGGCTCAAAAATAAATATAGATTTAGATTTATCCGACTTAAGCAACACGATCAAAATAGAGTCAGCTTCAAACAGATATTCAGATATAATTGTAATTATTCATCAATTCTATAAAACATTCTGTGATTCGGTTATCGAATATAAAAATAATTCAAATATGCTTATGACAGATAACAATGACATAATACCGTATTACGATAAGATCATTCAGGCATTTAAAAATTTCTTCAATTTAAAAAATGATTATTCGGATCATAAATCAAAACTGCCGTCAGATGAACGCTCAAAATCGGATAACATATTAAAAACCATATATTTTATTGAAAAGATAAGGGAATTTTGCGCCGCACTTCACGAAGTCCGTCAAAACCACCCAACGAAAGGAATATATAAAGTTATGGACACTGCTAATTATTTTGAGGTAATGAATACTCTTAACATTCATCAGATGATACTTCAGGGACCTCCGGGCACATCAAAAACCTATGGAGCTAAGGAGTTTATTGCTAAGCGAATCAAAGAGCGGGAAGAGGAGGGCAAAGAAGAAAAGGATAAAAAACCTATTGAAGAGTATAAAAATGAATTGGCAAACTATCAGCTCAAGGATAATAACAGCGGCAGGAAAGTACTCTGGGATATAGTTCAGTTTCATCCCTCCTATTCCTATGAGGACTTTGTAAGAGGAATTGAGGTCAGCACAAGTGAAAAGCATGAGGTATGCTATAAGACAGTAAATAAAATTCTCGGCAGAATAGCAGACGCAGCCGCAGCAGCCAAAGCAGCCAATTCCTCCGAGCCTCCCGAATATTATCTTATCATCGACGAAATAAACCGAGCAAATATGGCAACGGTATTCGGTGAGCTGATATATGCCCTTGAATACCGTGGTCAGGAGGTTTCGACGCCGTATAGCGTATCAAACAGAAACAACATTGTTATCCCCGACAATCTGTACATAATCGGCACAATGAATACAGCCGATAAATCCATAGGCGGAATGGATTATGCCATCAGAAGAAGATTCCTTTTCTTCCCTGTGCTTCCCGAAAGAAATGTTGTTATTGAAAACACAGCAAAATTACTTGGCTGGGATCCGGAAAAAGCTGCACCCGAGGAAAAGGAAGAATATAAAAAGAAAGCCGAAAAGCAGCTTACCGTTATGCTTTTTGACGCTGTTGCGGGAATATTTGATAAATACCTTGAATCCGATTACCATAAGGACGATGTCCAGATAGGTCATACATACTTTTTGATAAATGAGAAAAAAGATAATATCCAAACGCTTATGTATAACCGTTTAAAATATCAGATACTCCCCATTCTCAGGGAATATTACAAGGACGGGATACTCAAGGCGGATACAGGCAAATATGACAAAGAAAAAGGCTTTACAAGTGAGAATATCTATTATTTTGCGGTTCATTATGATGAATTCACTGACTCCAAGTTCAATGAGTGTTACGAAGCATTTGAAAAGCTTTCCGCCGAGAATGATCAATAAGAGAATCACGCCATGAATACAATAATATCCTTTAAAGACTGGAGTCCCTATAAAGGCATATTTCCTTACGGCACAGCAGAGCTGAACGGCAGTCCCGAAACAAATCTCGGGCTTCGCAGAGATAACGATGGGAATATTGCTTCACAGGGATATATAGGCATAACTCGCCTCAGAGAAAAGAATAATATTATTTCCGACGAAAACGGAGAAGTTATTCTGCAGATCAAGCCCAGATTCGATCTTGACCCATGGGAAATGCTCAACGCTGTTCTTGCCGATGATGAATATGCTGATTACATCACAAAAGAAAACGGCCCCGATCCCGATACTCTGTATAAGATATTTACAAATGAAAAGCCTATCAGAATAAAAACCACCCAGAGCAATGATTCAGCGCTTATGGTAGCAATATCATTTATAAATCTCTGTCACAACCTTTGCAGGAAGCAGCTGAAGCCCAGAATGACATCAACCGAAGAAAATCTGAGCGGCAAGGTCAGGGGGAAAATACTTTTCCGGAAGCAGCTGAAAAATAATGTTTTTCAGGGCAGAGAGGACAGAGTTTTCTGCCGCTGCGGAGTCTTTACGATCGATTGTATAGAAAACCAAATACTGAAAGCGGCATTATTCAAGGCGAAGATAATCCTAGGGCAGTCAGCCAACGCCTCGGGAATGACGCACATACAGAAAATGATGAAATTCTGCTTTAATGCGCTTGACAGCGTCAGCAAAGCAAATGTTACGTCAGCATCATTTTCACAGGTCAAGACGGGAGGCTTTTATTCATACTATAAGCCTGCCCTTGAGCTTGCAAAAGCGCTCATTCTTAATATGAACATCAGCATTGAGGACAGCATCAATGCCGAAAAGGAAAGGTACATAATTCCGTTTGTAATAAAGATGGAGGCATTATTTGAATTCTACTGCCGTGTAAAGATCAAGGAAATGATCGAAGGCAGCAGCATTAAGATGGTCCCGTACAACAGAAAATTTCCTGTGCTGAGCGGCAGCACAAAGCCCCACGTTCTCAAGCATGTCATACCCGATATTCTTTTGTATGATACGGAAAATAAGTGCTCTTATGTATTTGACGCCAAATACAAGCACCCGGACAGTTCATTCGGCAGCCGCCATGATACGCACCAGCTTTTGTCGTATGTGCTGCTGTTTCAGGCAAAACGCTGCGGATTTATAATGCCCTATGAGAAAACAGCCAACAGCGCAGAATGTAAAATGCTGACCGATCTTGTCAGTCAGCTGAAGGACGGCAAAAACACAGTTCATATAGCTGAATTTGATGATCCTTTTCAAAATGATGATCCCACAGACTCCGAATTTATTTACGAAACATATTTACTTAAAATTGACAAATAAACTGAACTGCGGCGGCAGGTCCCTTTGATCGTTGTATTTGTTCATGCTCAGTCGGCATTATACGACATTTTATAGATGCTTAGGATATCATCATATCCCAAGGTCTTATATCCGGGAAGCTCCCTTGTTTTGTTCCTTGTACAGTTCAGCGCAAGCTTTTCAAGGTCTTCCTCTTTTACGCCCAAAGCCTTAAGATTTGTCGGCATACCTATGGACTTATAATAATTTTCCTGCATGTCAATTGCAGCTTCGACAGTCCTTTCGGGGTGTTCATAGTCCACATCAAGATTCCATACATTAGCGGCATATTGCGTCCATCTTGAAATATTGGCACTGTACACATATCTTGCCCAGCTGCACCATAAAGCGGCAAGACCTGCGCCGTGTGCGATCTCGGGATACATGCCCGAAACCTCGTGTTCAAACTGGTGTACAGTAAGCATATACGACCTTCCGCATTGAGTAAGACCGTTATGCGCAAGTGAGGATGCCCACATCATATTTGCTCTTGCTTCATAGTTATTTGGGTCTGCAAGGCAGTCATTTCCTGCCTTTATTGTGCTTTTTATTACCGCTTCGGCAATAGCGTCCGTAAGATATGTAGCTTCGCCGGGGCAGAAATAGCGTTCAATGGTGTGCATTGCAATATCGACAGCACCGCAGGCTGTCTGGTAGGGACTTACGGTATATGTCAGCTCGGGATTTTCTATGGCAAAATCCATTCTGTTGCAGGCACAGCTGTATCCCATCTTTTCGCCTGTTTCAGGATTGGTTATAACGCAGGAGTCCGACATTTCCGAACCCGCCGCAGACAAAGTAAGTACCGCACCTTTTTTCAGCGTCTTTCCCGGGACGCATTTTTTCAGAGAAAAATCCCAGACATCGGTTTCGGGATTTGCCGCACCGTTGGCAATATCCTTTGCGGAGTCGATAACGGAACCGCCGCCGACTGCGAGAACAAAATCCACTCCCTCCGAAAGACAGAGTTCTATTCCTTTTTTCACCAAAGGTAGCTCGGGATTAGGCTTAACTCCTCCAAGCTCAACATATTTGATATTTTCATTATCCAGCGACTTTTTCACTTTGTCAAGAAGTCCGCTTTTTCTTGCTGACTGACTGCCGTAATGTATCAGCACCTTTTTCGGGGCAAAGCCTGCCACAATTTTTCCGACATTAAGCTCTTCATCTTTTCCGAAATAGACCTTTGTAGGGGTATGATAAACAAAATTCAGCATATATATCGTCCTTTCCGTTTGTTTTAGGTGAGGTAATTATTTTTCCTGCAAATCAATATCGAAGTATAACTTGGAATTTGTCTTTTCACATTCCACATTGAAAAAAATCCAATTTATCGTGCAGTCTTATCCAACATTATGCTGAATACATTATACCATATTGAACCGAGAAAATCAATAAATCCAATAAAAATAGGTTAGAGGTTTTTCGGATACAGCGGGGGGATGCGTTTCACACTTAGTGAACACCCGCCAAGATACGTCACTCAGGCAGCAGTAAAAGCCGAAACTGACGTATTTACAAGGATCTGATAAGATAATATATACCAAATGCCGTGAGGGATCATATGGTCCGTCACGGCATTACGCTTTTTGAGAAAATAAATAATAAAAATTATAAAAATATATTGAAAAAATCGGCAAAATATGTTATTATATTATAAAGCTATCATATGAAGGGGACAGGATCATGGACAAGCGAAGGAATGAAAATAACGATAAGATCAAACAGATCAAGCTGATAATGATATTTGGCTATGCTCTTATAGTGATCATTGCAGCGGTATTTATGGCGTATTTTACCATCAGAAAAAATGATATGGTGCTAAAATCAAAGGTCAGTGACCTTACATACTCCCTTAACGTCCAGATGAAGCTGAATATCAACACATATCTGTCAAAGCTGGAATCCATTTCAACGCTGGTTTTCGGTATGGAGGAGGCGGTCAGCTATTATTCATCTCCCGATAATGCCGACCAATATGAGGCTCTCAACACGGAAAAGCTTATTTCGGACAAGCTTTATGACCTGTGTATAATGGAAAACTATGTGGATTTTTTCATAGTTTACAGCGATGACCATACTGTGGGAAAGGTATCAAACGGAACCACTAAGCTTTTCGGCGACGACCTTTACAATGATATGGCACAGACCGTTACAAGAAAGCGCACGGGGGACGGCTGGTCAACAGGCTATAATGATGATTTCAGGCGCATTTATTATGTCAAGCACATAAATGACAATGCTTTGCTTGTGGCGTCCTTTTATACCTCCGAGCTGGAAACTGTTTTCGTGCGGCCAGATGATATGCGTAATACTGCGGTAAGACTTGTCAATGAGGACCACTATATTATGTATTCCAGCGAAAATGAGGAAACAGGCTCAAAGCTGCATTCCGATATTCTTGACAGGATAGGCGGGAGCACCTCAGCGTCATTTATGGACGATGATTATCTTATCACCGTCAACACCTGCGCTGACAGCTGGTATGTCATCTGCTCCGCACCTACGCAGATAATCCTTGCCGAGCGAAATATAGTTATCAGATATACTATCATTATCACCGTCGTTACCTCTGTTGTTGCAATGATACTCGGCACGCTCCTTTCAATTTACGTTACCAACCCCGTTAACCGGATCGTTACAAAGCTTAACACTCAGGCTAACATTGACAGGCTTACAGGCATTTACAACAAGCTTTCCTTTGAAGAGAATGCCGAATATATGCTGAAAAATGCCGGGAAGGACGAGCGTCATGCCGTTATTCTGCTTGATGTGGACAACTTTAAGGGAGTCAATGATGAGCTTGGTCATGCTTACGGCGACAAGGTCCTTGCCGATATTGGCAACATTTTAAGGATCACCTTCAATTCCTCCGACTGCCTCGGCAGAATTGGCGGAGATGAATTCGGCGTTCTGCTCAACATTCCCGCAAACAGGCAGAAAGACTATATGACGCTTATAAATGAAAAATGCCGTGCCCTCTGCGGCGAATTCCATAACAATTACACAGGCAGCAGCAGGGATTACAAAATTTCCGCAAGTATCGGCGCTGCGGTATTTCCCGATGACGGAAAGACCTTCCCGGAGCTTTACAAATGTGCCGATGCCGCTCTTTACTCCTCCAAGCACAAGGGCAAGGATACGTTCACCATTTACAGCGATGTAAGGGAGGAGGGTGATGAAAATGCTTAAAAGAAGGCTTGTATCCCTTTCGGCGGCGGTGCTTTTGCTCACCTCATGCGCTTCCGAACCGGTCGTCATCAATCAGGAGGAATATACCGAAATATCCCTTTCCTGGTGGGGTAATGACACGAGGACCGAATATACTCTTGCGGCGGTCAAGGAATTTGAACAGCTTCACCCCGATATCCGTGTTAAATGCAGCTACTCGGAATGGTCGGGCTATCAGACGAGATACAACATTCAGATGATGTCGGATACGGAAGCTGATGTTATGCTTGTAAACTTTCCGTGGCTCGACAAATATTCCGCTGACGGAAACGGCTACTATGATATATATGAGCTGAGCGAATTCTTCGACATTTCACAGTTTTCGGAAAGCGAGCTGAGCTTCGGAATAAGAAACGGAAAGCTCAATGCCGTTCCCATTGCGCTGAATACTCAGACGGTATATTACAACAAGACCATTTACGACCGCTTCGGTCTGACGCTCCCCGAAACATGGGAAGATCTTTTCAATGCGGCAGAGGTAATGGGGGACGAGGTTTATCCCATTGCTATGCCTGCAAAATCCGCAATGTTCTTCATAACCGCATACACCGAACAGCAGAGCGGCAAGACGTTTGTGTCGGAGGACGGACAGCTTGGTTTCGGAAAAGAAGAGCTTGGGATAATGCTTGATTTTTACGTTGAGCTTATAAACGGTCACGTTATGCCGCAGGTGGAATATTTTGATAAGAATGACATCAGAAACGGCACCTATGCGGGAGTTTTGGCGTGGCTAAGTGATGCGGAAAATTATATGGGTCCCGCCCGTGAGGACGGAAACGAGATAGTTGTAGGCAGCTACACAGGCTGTCAGGGCGGCGTTAAGGGCTGGTACACAAAGCCTGCGACACTTTATGCGGTAAGCGCCGAGACCGAACACCCCGAGGAAGCTGCACTTCTCCTTGATTTTCTCCTCAACAGCGACGAAATATCCGAGCTTCAGGGTATTGAAAAGGGAATACCTCTGAGCCGTTCTTCAAGAGATTATCTCGAACAGCATGATATGCTCAAAGGCCTTCACTATGACGCATTTCAGCTGATGAGCGCAAACATTGATTCAATGACACTTATTCACCCATTTATGGAGAACTCAAATATGCTCGACGCATTTCAGGAGGCCTGCAACGCTGTGCTTTACGGCAAGGCGGACACCGAGGAAAAGTCAGCGGAGCTTTATGAGCAGTTTAATGCAATTCTTAACGGATAAAATTCAAAGGTGTGATACCGTCACAGCGGCATCACACCTTTTATTTGATTTAACAGGGTTCAGCAGAATATCATCAATAGTTCCCCAGCCCTTGGCATTACAGGAAATTGCAATGCCTATGACTCATCTCATCGGCAGATTATCTATACCGAAAGGACGAGTATCAATGAAGGGCATTTTTTCATATAACAATAAAACTATTCAAACAATTCTTATTCGTTTGGAAAATAAGGGCGTTATCGCTCATGAGAAGGATAGCCGCATGTTTGCATATTTCCCACTAATAAAAAAAGAAGAGTACCCTGATATTCCATAAAATGTGTATGGTTGTTACCCCGGCGCATACCCGAGTTGCCGTCAGCATTCTGTCCCGAATTGTAGAAATATGCACCTCTGTATTCCCAGCTTTCAGCGTCAAGAGGAGTCTTGGTTATAAGGTATGTCATACTGCATGTAGGAGGAGCATCAAAACCCTCATAATCCCATTCAGAATCTCGTGTCTGCCAGTTGTTATTGTAGGTGTAGTAATATGTACCGTCGATGTAGTTAAGCTCGCTTGCTTCAAAGAAATACGGGGCGTCAATTGAAAAGAATTTGCTGTCAAAGGAAATAAGGTCTTCGCCAAGCTTTACGATTTTGGGAATAAAGCTGTGCGGATCTTTGCTTTCAGCAGGCGCGCCGCCTCCGAATGAGAGCCAGCCTGTTCCGTTTTCGTCAATGCAGACACCCGGGTCAAACGGTGCGGGACAGTTTTCAAGTCCCTCGGTCTGCTGGTCAACAAGCGCTTTGCCCAGTGGGTCCGTCCAGCCTGTTACAGGGTCGGTTGATGTGAGAACACCAACACCTGCACCGTTGTAAGAAAAATACAGATAGAAATGTGTAAGTCCGTCATCTTCAACTCTCGAAACAATTGACGGCGCCCATGAAGTGCCTACCCA
>JAGAJN010000028.1 GCA_017828975.1 Oscillospiraceae bacterium
AAAGGGTTTTTACCTTTAAAAGGGCTTACCTCATCGAAAACGACCCGAGATTTCAGAAGAACTCTGATACATAAATTGTGTAAACCATGTGCTTGCACAAAGTGTAAACTATCTTACTCTTGACAGAAACCCGTCCCCTACAAAATAGTCAGCTTTTTTTGTGCAGCATTTTATTGAAAACACACGCTTCTCAGCGAATTCCGTACTTCTCGATAATATAGTCCATATCCTTATCGCCTCTGCCCGAGAGATTTATAAGGATAGAGCCCTTCTTCATCTGCTTAGCCAGCTTGATAGCATATGCAACGGCGTGAGAGCTTTCGATAGCGGGGATAATGCCCTCCATTCTTGAAAGGGTGAAGAATGCGTCGATAGTTTCCTCGTCGTCCACAACGTCGTATTTTACCCTGCCAAGGTCGTGAAGGAATGCGTGCTCGGGTCCCGAGGACGGATAGTCCAGACCGCTTGCCACCGAGTAGACGGGAGCAGGCTCGCCGTTTTCGTCCTTGAGCATAATGCTGTTAAAGCCGTGCATAACGCCCTCTGTGCCGTATGTCAGACTGGCAGCATGGTCGCCCATCTTGGGACCTCTGCCGAGAGGTTCAACGCCGTAAATGTCAACGGGGTCATTAAGGAATCCCGCAAACATACCCGCAGCGTTTGAGCCGCCGCCCACACAGGCAACAACAGCGTCGGGCAGCTCGCCCGTCATTTCAAGGAACTGCTCCCTGGCTTCGATTCCCACAACGCTCTGGAAATCTCTTACCATCATAGGGAACGGGTGAGGTCCAACGACTGAACCGATGCAGTAGATGCAGTCCTTGTACTCCCTTGTGTATGCCTCGAAAGCAGCATCAACGGCTTCCTTGAGTGTGGCAAGACCGTGTGTTACCTCGATAACATTTGCGCCGAGTATCTTCATTCTCGCAACATTGGGAGCCTGCTTTTTGATGTCAACAGCGCCCATGTAAATGTCACATTCGAGACCGAAATATGCAGCCGCAGTCGCCAGCGCAACGCCGTGCTGACCTGCTCCCGTTTCGGCAATGACCTTCTTTTTGCCCATATATTTTGCCAGAAGCGCCTCGCCCATGCAGTGGTTCAGCTTGTGTGCGCCCGAGTGGTTCAGGTCCTCACGCTTAACATAAAGCTGAACATTTCCCAGACTGCCCGAAAGGCGTTCCAGATAGGAGATAGGTGTAGGTCTGCCCTGAAAATCCCTGCGTATCCTGCGAAGCTCGCCGATGAACTTGCTGGATTTTGCGATAGTGAAATAAGCGTCTGTTATCTCGTCCATAGCCTTTTTCAGGTCATCGGGGATATACGCTCCGCCGTATTTGCCGAAATAGCCGTTGTCGTCGGGATAATTCTTGAAATAGGTGTCAAATTCTACGCCGTTGAAATTCATAAAACATACCTCCGTTAAAATATTTCTGACAAAAACAAAAACGTCCCTTTTTTTCTGTCAAAATCATTTATATTATACTACACTATTATCAAAAAGTCAACAAATTGTATTGCTTTTTCACGGCAGTCAATTTTATTGCAGAGAAAAGATGAACGAAACTTTTGTATATTTCCCCCTCTGCTGCCAATAATCAAAGCAAATCCCCAACAGAAAAGAGGTATACTTATGATAGCATTTCTCACCGCAGGCGGGGAAGGTCTGCGAATGAAGCCCGTTACCTGCCGAACTCCAAAGCCCCTTGCAAACCTATGCGGCGCACCGCTTATCTCCTACCCCATCGAAGCGATTGAAAAAAGCGGCGTTCCATTCTCCCGAAAGATAATTTCGGGCGGATGCTTCTCCCGCAGCCTGAAAGCCGCTGTCCCGAACGATTGGGAATTTCTCGGCAGCGACAGCGAAAACAGCGAGCTTTCCGCCCTTTATTCCCTTAACACAGGGGAGGACATACTTATTTCGGCGGGGGACACGGTTTCCGACTGCGATATTGCACGGCTGGCGGAATTTCACCGTGAAAACCGTTCGGAGCTGACCTGCGCCCTCTGCGAATGTTACGATATTCGGGACAAAAACCTTGCTCTCCTCTCGGAAAACGGCGAAATTCTGTCCGTCATAGAAAAGCCGTCCTATTACAGCTGCCGAACGGGACTTGCCCTCTGCGGAACGGTCATCATCTCGGGAAAAGCCCTCTCCGAGATAATTTCGGAGGATAACCGAAAGCTGCCCGAATGCCTTGAAACGGGGCTTATCCCGCTGTTTATCAGAAAAAAACGACCTGTTTTCGGGATAAAATGCGCCGAGAAATTTTTCGACATAAATACCGTAAACGACCTGCTTGCCTGTCAGACGGATATGCTGTTTTCGGGGAAATTTACCGAAACATATCCCCAATATGAACGAATGGGCGTGCAGATAGAGTACCCCTGTGTCATCGGAAAGGACGTGACATTCTCCGAGGGCGTAAAGATAGGCGCAGGCTCGGTCATCGGGGACAACGTGTTTATGGGCAGAAACGCCCGCATAAACGGCGGATTTATCGGTAACGGCTGCTATATCGGCGAACGTGCTTCCGTCAGCGGCGGATATATCTGCGGCGGCGCACGGCTTATGACGGGAGCGTCCGTGTTCGAGGGGGCTGCCGTGGGAGAAAAGGCTGTTGTGGGCGAAAATGCCGTTGTCGAGCCGAATGTGAAGATTTGGAGCGGTCGTGAGGTCGAAGCGGAAACGCTGGTATCCTCCGACGTGAAATACGGCGTGGGAAAGCCCGTCACCATCGGCGAGGACGGCATATGGGGGGACAGCGGCGGTTCGGTGGACCCCCAAAGCTGCGCCGTAACGGGAAGCGCCCTGACCGCCGCCGCTGCGGAAATCCGAGGGAAAAAGCGCATTGCCGTAGGTTATCGGCAAAACGACGCTTCAAAGGCTCTGGCATTTGCGGTAATGTCGGGCATTTCCGCAGCGGGCGGCGAGGTTTCGGACATCGGAGGAGCCACCGCCGAGGAAACTGCCTTTGCGGTGCGGAAAGCGGAACTGTCGGCGGGCTGCTATGTTGACGCAGGCGTTACCGCAAGGGTTTCCCTTATCTCCTCGGACGGTCTGCCCCTGAAACGCCATGAGGAGCGCATTGTCGAAGCGGGGCTGAACAGGGGCGATTACCCGAAAAACGGCTTTCCCCGATTCGGCGGAATACAAGATATGTCCTCAATAAGCGAGCTGTACAAGCTGCATATTTCCGCTCTTTGCAAAGCACCTCTAAACGGCGTAAGGGTGCGCATTTCCTCATCGGACGACAGGATATGCAAGCTCGGTGCGGAGCTGCTTGCTCCCGTAAATTCCCCGAGCGGTCGGGAGATAGTTTTCAGCATATCCTCCGACGGACGGAAGGCGTCCGCATATTCCGAGGAAAGCGGCTATGTTTTCTGGGAAAGGCTGGTGATGATAGCTGCGATCAAGGCATTTTCCGAGGGCAGAACGGTTTCCCTGCCCTGCGAATTTCCCGCAGCCGCCGACAAGCTGGCGGAAAAATACAGAGGGACTGTCCTTAGGTACGGCTGCTGTCCCACAGACAATTCGGACGATTTGGCAAGAGCGGCAGCCTTCGGTTTCCCCGAAGTGCGGGACGGTCTTGCGCTGGCTCTCAGCGTTTCCGACTATCTCAGCCGTGAGGGGATCTCCCTGAACCGGGCGGCGGAGCTGCTCCCGAAATATGCGTCCGCAGCAAGATTTATCCCCATAGACCGCAGTTCACGGGCGCTTCGGGGACTGTCCGACGTGAGAAGTCCCCAAAGCTCCGATGAGGGCATAATGCTGGACGAAAGCGGTTCAAGAGTGTTTATCCGTCCCGTAAAAACCGGCAGAGGGCTGATGATGTATGTGGAAAGCATGAGCATTGAAGCGGCTTCGGAAATTTGCGATTTTTACGAGGAAAAGCTGGTTCGGGAAGATAAATTTAGCACTCCCGATTAATATCTGCTTGCGCTCTCAATCTTAGAGTGCTAATTTTCATCATTCTTTCACAATTCTATTATTGTATCGTCAAATACGGGGGATATAATCATAATCACAATAAAGAAAGAGAACAGGAGCTGATACCATTGAACCGAGTGAGAATTATCCCCACAAAAAAATATCATGCAAGACCGGAGGAATTATTTATGATGAACATTACACCCTTTGAAAGAAATTTTAACGTTTTTGACCCCTTTGCAGATTTCGATAGATTCTATGACGGCAGACAGATGCCTTCCATAAAGACCGATATTAAGGATAACGGCGACGCTTTCGAGCTGTCCGCAGAGCTTCCCGGCTTTAACAAGGAGGACATCTCCATCGACATCGACAAGGACAGACTTGTCATCTCCGCCGAACATTCCGAAAATAAGGACGAAAAGGACGAGAACGGCAAGTATATCCGCAGAGAGCGTTCCTACGGCAGCTTCACAAGAAGCTTCGACATTTCCGCTGTAAACGCAGCTGCTATCTCCGCAAAATACGAAAACGGCGTCCTCACTCTGGATCTGCCGAAAAAAACTCCGGAACAGGAAGGCGCAAGACGGCTTCAGATCCAGTAAGCACCGACTTTTCCGATAATATAAATTAAACGGCGGCTCATCTCTTTACGGAGGTGAGCCGCTTTTGCCGTCTTAATTGTTTTTTTCATAGATACTCGGCGTAATAAACCTTATATCCATGACCTTCCGAAGCTTTGCGATATATTTGGAAATAGCCTCGTTTATCCTCTGCTGTTCCTCGTACCCAACGCTGTTTACCATACGTTCGTCATAATAATTCTGTGCACCCGAATAATGGAAGCCGTCATATCCCGCCAAAGCCGCCGACCGCACTCCCGCCTTTCGCAGCAGATTTATCAGCATAAGCCCCGCATTGTCCGAAATATGGCTGTCCTCGCAGAGATAGTCGCTGTAATTCACCGCAGTGACATCTCCCGAAACGGAGATATTCGAGGTGCAGATTATCCTGCCGCCAAGCCGCATGACTGCTTCATCTGCGCTTTTGAAGCGTTTCAGATTGCTTATAAACACCCTGTCAAAACCGTACAGCTCGGGGATATGATTTATCCCGAAAACCACGGGACGATGCTCCTCAATATATCCGCTGACAGCTTCACGGCAGGTCAGCAGGCTTTTTCCGGGGGCAAGGATAAGCACGTCGCGTCCCCTGCAAAGCTCCGCAATTTCAGCCACAGCCGCCTTGTCGTCAATGGTGTGCGCCTGATAATCAAAATACAGCTTTTCTATCAGACCGCTGTCGAAAAACTGCTTTTTGCCGTCGGGAATTGATTTGATAACGGCATTTATGTCACGTATGCAAAGCGTATGATGGTCGGTCAGCCAGGAGGCGTAATTCGGGTGACAGCCGTTTATGGCAGCGATATAGTACGCCGCCGAATATCCCCAGGGACGGCAGTTGTAAATGGGCATGATATACTCGTCCATTATCTCCAGAATGGGGAGAATGTCGTATTTATCCTCAATATTTTCGTTGATATGGCGGGTGATAAGCTCCGTGCAGAGGTTACCCGCTCCCCGTCCCATGCCCAGCACGGTGGAATCTATGATAATGCTCCGACGGGAATTTGCCGAAATAAGCTCCTGCGCATTTGAAAAGGAAAGCTGTAAATTATTGTGCGAATGAAATCCCACACTTATGCCCGACGTAAGATTGTTGTCGATAAGGAAAAACATACGCAGGACATCTCTCTTGCGCATAGTGCCGAAGCTGTCCACCATATAAAACGCCTCGGGCTGAAAGGCGTTTGCCCACTCGATAAGCCCCAGCAGCTCCGAATCGGAATAGCTGAGCGTCACCATGGGCTGAACGAACACACGGTAGCCCTTGTCCCTGCATCGGCGGCAAAGCTCCTGCGCTTCTTTTATCTGACTTTTGTGGAATGCTATCCTGAGTATGGAAATATTTCCTCCCGAATATTCGGGAATATCGTCGGCTGAATACTCTCCGCAGTTTATCATCAGCGCAAGATTTTTTGAGGGACAGCCCGAGAAAACCGTTTCCGCTTCGGCTATGCTTCCGAAAATGCTCTGCTCCTCACTGCTTTCCTTTGTCCTGCTGAGAAATCCGCACTCGATATAGTCAATGGCAGACTTACCAAGCTTTTCCGCTATGGCAGGGATAGTCCTTCTGCCGAAGCTCCAGTTGTTTATATATCCGCCGTCACGGAGGGTACAGTCCAGAATGTCAATTTTCGCCATTGCCCCGTATCCTCATCTTCATAAGCTCGTTTACCCTTTTCAGGTCGTTTTCCGTGTCAACGGCTACCGAATCGCTTTCGACCTCCACATACTGCACTTTGTATCCGTTTTCGATAAAACGAAGTATCTCAATATCTTCAATGGCTTCAATTTTCGCCTTGCCGAATTCTTTTCCGTAATCGCAGAAAAACCGCAGTGCCTCGGGCTTAAAACCGTAAACGCATACCTGCTTGTAATATTTATAGTCAATGCTTCCCTTGGGATAGGGCGCAGCGGCTCTCGTCAGGAAAATACCCACATTTTCCTTGTTGGTGATAACCTTCGGGACGGTGCAGTTTACAACGTCCACAGGGTCGGTTATCTCAGCCATAAGGTTTGACACCTGCAGCCCGCTGTCCTCGTAAAAAGGCAGGATAGCCGCTCTGATGGTGTTCGGGTCAAGCATAGGCTCGTCCCCCTGGATATTTACATAAAGGTCGGCGGGTATTTTCTCTGCGACCTCGCCTATACGGTCAGTGCCTGTACGGTGCTTATCAGATGTCATGATAACGTTAATATCCAGAGCCTTGCAGACAGATTCTATCCTTTCATCATCGGTGGCAACATAAACAGCATCAAGCTCCCCGACCTTTGCCGCCTGATTATACACCCACCATATCATAGGCTTGCCGCAGATGTCCGCAAGAGGCTTTCCGGGAAATCTGCTTGATTTGTATCTTGCGGGTATAACGCCGATTATTTTCATATTAATTATCTCCTATACAAATTTCATTGGTTTCAAAATCCAGAATGACCTTAGGCGGGTCATATTTTTTATATGCGCCCGATGCCGCCCTTTCCTCAAGTTCATCAATACACAGCTCGGGTGATGAAATATCAAGTCCCGTGAGTATATCGGGACCATAGTCCCACCACTTGAGCTTCACCAGACGTTCAACGATATTATCGCTGAATTTCTGCCTGATAATTCTTGCAGGGTTTCCTCCGACAATAGTATACGGCGGGACGTCCCTTGTAACTACCGCTCCTGCCGCTGCTATTGCACCATCTCCTATGGTAACTCCGTTCAGAACGGTCGCTCCGTATCCTATCCAGACATCATTGCCGATTATGGGGAGCTTTTTCTTTGTAGATGCGGCGATATACTTTTCCCGCATTATTGCTTCATTCTGCATATCGTGCTGTGAAATAAAATCCTGCGCATATTGGCTTTTGAGATCGTATCTGAACATCAGATGCGGCGACAAAAACTCGGTCGGATGACCTACCAATCCGATATTCACATTGTATGCGATCATACAAAATCTGCCGATCTCACGGGCTTCTATCACACAGCAGTTTTTAACGTTTCTGACCGACCGCATATTTATCTGAGTAAACGCACCGATGAAGCCTGTTTCTATCTGACTTCCTCCGATATAGCACGGGGCTTCGATAACTGTACTTTTAAACATTCCCCAAGTGCCTATCTGAGGGGCTTCGCTTACTGTCACAGCAGCTCTGCCGTCCTTTAAAACTATGTCGTTTTCAAGCTGTATCATACTTCCACCTCAATATTTATGACCGCATATCTGCCAGTAAGAGGATAATTCTATCCTTATTTTTTGAATACACATAAGATTTCCGCAAGCGGCTTCCCGGGAAATCTAGTTGAGTTGTTTTCATACTTGACTTATCTCCTTTTACACCTTGACAATATCCGCAAGGTTTTTCTTTATGACGTATTTATTCGGCGAAAATTTCGGGTAACCGCCGTTTATCCTTTCCCTGACGGTTTTTATGGTTTCGGATATGTCGCTAATATTACAATTGCTGAGAATTCCGGGTTCATAGTCCCACCATCTGAGTTCAAGAAGCTCTTTTATCTGTTCCTCGGTGAAACGGTATTTTATGACTCTTGCGGGAACTCCGCCGACAATTGCATACGGCGGGACGTCCTTTGTAACAACCGCACCTGCTGCAACAATTGCTCCATCTCCGATATTCACGCCTGACAGAATAATTGCGCTGTGACCTATCCACACATCATTCCCAACCGTAACGCCGCCCGCTCTGATATGTCTGCCCGCAAGAATGGCGGCTTCGTTTTCCTTTGTATTGGTGAAGCTGTGGAATCTGCTCTTGTCTGCGGCATATTGGCAGCATGGGTCAAACAGATTATGCCCGCTGATACAATTTGTAGGGTGATTATATGTGCCCAGCTTTACATTTGGTGCAATATTTGCGTATCTTCCTATGGAGGTCACACCAACGGAGCTGAAATTCTCATTTATCATCGAGTGTGCGCCTATCTGCTTTACATTATATGTCCCGATGCGCATATTCACGGGGGCTTCAACGGTAATATCGGTCTGCTGTACAAACTTATCGAATATTATTATACCGTATCCCGCAGCCTTGTTCAGAACAGCCATGTTTTGCGAGCCCTTCAATGCCTTTTCAAAAAGATAATCCGTTTTTATCGAATTATACGTGCTTTTTCTGTCCATGGATATTCCCTCTGCGGACAGTTCAAAGCCGCGGTATTTATTGATCTTTTCAAACCGAAAATCGGAAAGCTGCCGAGCCTTTTCGGGGTCCCTGCAAAAAACATATACGACTTCCTCATTGAGGTCTTCAAGAGTATCCTGCCGCAGGAGCTTTTTTTCAAGCCTGAGTTCGTAAATAAAGGGCAGGAATTCACGGGTATCGTTCAGGAAGATGAAATCCTTCGCAGAATTCAGAAAAACTATCACAGCGTTATTGCGTATATCCCTCATTCTGCAAAGAAGCCTGTTCAGAAAATCTCCCGGATTCCAGAAAATATTATCAATAACAGTCACCGAGTTTTCGGAGAAATCGAACGTTGACCATACCGAAGAAAATTCACAGCCGAATATCTCCTTTTCCATTCGCCAGATAACAGAATTATGTATGCCGTAATGAAAGAATTTTTCCCTTTCGACTCCGAGATGCTTTGCAAGCCCAATAGCCGCATACAGCTTGTTTATAATCCTCAGACTGTCGAAAAAGAGAAAAGGCACCGTATTATCGGAAATGCTGACCGATCTTGCTCCCGATGAGCCTGTACTTACGGTTTCGCTTATTTTCAGACCGGGGATACACTCAATAAGGAAGCTGGGGAAATATCCCGGTATGACATCAGCCCCGAGAAATCTCTCACTAAGCACCTTCCTGTCAAAATCACTGTTAGGGTGGGGCTTGATTATGACATTTTCGGAATTGATGAAATGATCTGCGACTGTCTGGTTCCCGTAAAAATAAAGCTCTCGGGAGTTGAGAGAGCCTATCTTTTTTTTCTGCTCCCTTGACCACCACTCGGAGTTCAGGATATAAACGGTATACTCCTTATCCGGGCTGTACCGAAAATCAATGCCGTAAGCGGAAACAAGCCTGTCCCTTTCCTCTGCGGGAAGCCTTTGCAGCAGCTCAGACGGCGAATTTCCGTAAATGATGCCGTCTGTCGTTTCGCCCGCACCATAAGCGTAAAGCTTTCGGCAAAAAGGTGAATCCGAGGACAATGCCTTGTATTTGAAAATTGCATTATCATAGGCGGGGATAACGCCTTTGTTCAAATTATACCTCTTATGGTCACGGCACTGCCCCGCCACGCCTTCTATCATATTGAACGGAAGCTGCCTTATATTCAGATAAACACCGAAGGAATTGTATGTGTCAAAGATCGAATATATCTCATGGGAAGCCGAAAGATCAAGCCCTATCTCCGCCGTAAATCTGTCAAAATATTTTGCAACAGCATTTTCCGCATTGCCCGATGAAGCTATCTCCGAAATAACATCTCTGTCATTGTAAAAATAAAATTTTCCGATATAGCCGAAATTATCCATGCACCTGCTGAAATTATCAACGGTAATATTATCGGCAATTACCTTATCCAGCAGAAAAACCGCATCTGCGTCCTTATGAAAGCAAAGCTTGTGAAGGATACAATTAATGAGAAATCCGAAATGTCCTACCTGATAAACCACGGTTTTCTTTTCGTTTACCAATCCATTCACCTTCAAAAACTCCCTCCACTCCCCGAGCCTATCGGGGTAATTTCTATGAAACTCCGAATAATCCGCCAATCCATAATAATACTCCACAGGCTTTGAGCGGTCAAAATCATTGATATCTATATGCGGCAGAGAAAAATGCTCACACAATTCCTTTGTGCGTGAATCCGACGTAAGGAAAAGCGCAGGAACATTCTCCCACAGCGCAATAACATTCCCATGGAACCTTGCCCCGATGCTGAGATCAAACCCTCTTATATAGCTTCTCCACTCGTTTATATCGAAAAAGCGGTGACTGTTTTTGCCCAGCCAGCTCTGAATATCCTTTAGCAGCAAAGGGTCACCTATCTGCTTTTCGGAAACCTCCGCCGCTGTCTGTTCGGCAAAGCTGAAATCATTTTCCGCACAATACCGAAGAAAATCCAGCCTTGGCTTGTCCAGCTTTTTATAAAATGTTTCAAAGTTCGCCGAAACTCTTCCGACGGACTTTTTCTCCGTCCCGACACTTAGAAGTCCCGCCGTGTCCATATACATTGACGGGCAGCCTATTACCATAAAATTGTCAATGCCGTATCGTCTGAGTATCTCTGCGGTATAGTCCCCCCGAATGCCCATAACACAACGCTCGGAAATGCGCCTTATGACCCTGACCGTTTCGGGGTGAAGCCTGAAATCGGGTATCATACGGTCGCACTGCAAGCCTATGCTGATGGGGATAAGCGGCAGCTCGCCTATTGCGTCAAGTGCCTTATTCAGATAGGAAAAATCCTGCATCTGCCTTATCCAGATAAGGTCTGTGGTGACAAACGCAGAGAACCTGTCAAGCCTAAGCTTTTGCGGGTCATTTATATACCGTCTGGGAATGACCTCAAGGTTCAGATTTGCCTTTAAGGATTCCCAGAAAAGCATATTTCCCGTATTGTTACCCAGCTTGGCAAGCTTTTCGCTTTCGGGTATTGAGCTGTCTGTTATTTCATCAAGAAAAATTCCGATTTTTTTCAACTCTGTTTTCTCCTAAAACTGCTATTTGACTATCACTTTTTCCAAAGCGGAACAAAGCTTAACTCCGTTTTCCGACAGAAATTCCGTAAACTCCCTGAAATTCCTGTCTATCTTCGACCTGAACAAGCTGAGGTCTGCCGCTTCATAATACTCGCTGACGGACTTATTCTTGTCAAACTCCTCCGCCTCTATGGACGGCAGCCCGAAAAATCTGCAAAGCTCTCTGCCCGCCGCATCATAATTCACAAACAAAGCGGGAACGCCGCAGCGCATAGCCGCAGCATTGTTTGCAAAGCTCATGCCCATAGCAAAGTCGGTGTCCTCAAAGCTGTCATTCCAGCGCCTCGTATCGAAATAGATACTCTTGCCCTTCTCATATTCACACAGCCTTTCAAGCAATTCCTTATCGGAAATATTTTCAGCCGAAAGGGACAGCGGGGTGGTATCGGTAAGCTCAAAGCCATTCTCCGCAAACCACATAAGCATATCAATTTCCACCGCCGAAAGGCTGCCGTAAAAGGGCTTAAAGCTTGCCGAGGCTCTGCCTATTTTCTGCTTGTCCCTGCGGATATTTTTCATTTCCGAAATGTTTTCATACATTGACGGACAGCCAATTATCCTTACATTATTGACGCCAAAGCCCCTGAGTATCTCCGCCGAAAGCTCTCCCCTTACTCCCACGGAACGGCATCTTTCGGCTATTGCCCTAAGGGTCTTAACGGACTCCCTGCCCAAGCTGAAAGCACAGCCCTCCGTACAGTCAAAGCCTATGCTTATGGGCAGCAGCGGCTTATCGCCTATCAGCTCAAGAGTCCTGTCAAGGTAGGTGAGGTCGTCATTTTCTCTTATCCACACAAGATTTGTGCTGAGGAAAATGTCCTGCTCACCGTCGGAAAAACCGCCCTCATGGGTCAGGTACCAATTATTGACGAGCTTCGGTCTGAAATTCCGTTCCATATATGACCAGTCAAACAGATTCGACGTATTTCCCGCACATTTCTGGAATTTATCCTCCTCGGTGTCGTCTGCGGTTATTTTGTCCATAAACATGACCGCACGGAAAGGGTCGGGCTTTTTCGCCTTTTTATCGGGGAGCTTGTAATATTCGGGCTTCTTTATGCCGATGTAAGCGTCCTCACCGATGACCCTGTTCTCAAAGGCAATATTTATCTTTAGCTTCATCAGACGGGCTATTTCTCCCGCCCAGAAATCCACCGCTCTCACACGCTTTCCCTCTCCGAAATCGTCCTCAAAAACAAGGGTGGAGAAGATATTTCTGTCAAGAGTTTTTCCGTAATTCAGGTAATATTCAAAGGGCTGAGAAGCATCCTCATGACGGAAATACAGTTCATCGAGCATATCCCCGAACATCTCATATATATCCCGAACAAAGTCAAGGGCAGCGTTTTGTACTGTATCTGTAACAAATTTCGTCTGATAGTCGGTGTGATATTCCTCAAAAACAGGAGAAACCGTTCCATCTGAGTTTCGGGCATATCCCACAGCAGACGGTGCCTGCTTCATAAAAAGATGCTCACGCATAACGCCCGTTACGCCGGGCTTGTAGCCGTAAAACAGCTCATTTTCAAAGCCGTCCCGCTTCATTCGGCGGTCAAGCACCTCTGCATTGGAGTGGATATAGCAGGAATTGGGGGCATATCCGAGAAGGCTTTTCAGCGCACTTTCTGCCCGTCCGCTGTAACCGATGTCAAAAAGCAAATCCTGCGGGGCGATAATATCCTTGAAATAATCGGAAAGAGCCGCCCTGTGGCTGTCAAGGTCAAGCTTATCCCACAATGCGGTGATAAACTCTCTGAGAAAGATCTCGTATTCCTCTCTTGATGTGAATTTCTTGTCCTTCAAAAAGCCCCGCTCTGCCAGACTGCCGCAGAAGCTTAGCCGCTCATTTTCGGGCAGCACCGACGCAAACATATCCACAAAGCTCTGAGGAGTGGCATTTTTGATATTCAGCTTGTTTATCAGCGAATACATATCCTCGGGGCGCTTTATATCCGCAAGAGCAAGCGCCTTTCTCGAAAGATACAGATAACTGCTTTCGGGCAGTCTGCCTTCCCTGTTGATAATATCGTAAGCCTGCTTCACAAGATAGCCATCTCTTGCGACAAAGTGAAGCTTTCGGACATTTTTGCTTTTTGCCGCCCTGCAAAGCCACAGGGCAACAGCCAGAAGGTGCATTCCCAGCGCAAAGCAGCCGATATACACGGGGTCGGCGTTAAAATCCGTCTGCCTGTTGAAGCTGACATAGGGGTTATCGAATATCCTGTTTGCGGCAGCGGCGACAAGGGTCCGAAGCCCCGAAAAGCCCCAAAGCCCGCCGTTCAAATCTCTGTCGGACGGATTGTTTACAAAGCTCTGAGTAAATCCCTCCCCCGCATAGATGCCCTGATTCAGGTTGCCGATAATGTTGACCGATCTGTCCAGATGGAAGCTGCTCATTCCCAGGCTTCGGGGCATTTCAATATCGCTTGCCCAGTTGTCACCGATATGCACGACTCTTTCGGGGGAAATATCCACATCGTCCAAAAGGCACTTGAAAAGCCTGCCGCTCCATTTCCCCAGCCTTTTTTCCGAGGACAAATACAGCCGCTCATATCCTGTGATGCCGTTATTTTCAAGTATCCTTTCCACAGTGCCCCTGTCAAGGTACATATCCGAGGTAAGGACAACACGCTTTCCCATATCCAGCGCCATACGGAAAAGCTGTGCGCCGACACGTCTTGGCTTGCAGAAGCGAAGCTCCAGTTCTATCTCCTTTTCCTTCATTTTACGGCAAAGCTCGGGGGAAAAGCAGTATCTTTCCGCCATTTCCCCGTAAATCTCGTCAATAGTAATATCGTCAAAGGAGGGGTGCAGCAGACGGAATTTTTCACGGCAGCTGCGTTCGCTCTCGATCCTTATCTGAGCAAAATCAATATCTGCGTTTGCCCCTGCAACCTCCATAAAATAGCCGTTCATCATATAGAAAAGGTCGGTAGGGATCCAGAAGGGTCTAACGGTCAGCGTATCGAAAATATCAAAGCTGACACATTCCGTCTTTTCATCTGCAATAGCTGCCTTTATATCCTCAAACCACCTATACGACTCGGAAACGGGAGTTTTTATGCTGTAAAAATATTCGTCCTCAAAGGCAAGACCGCACAGCTCATCTCCCAAAAACAGCTCGTCCCTGATAACCTCGCCGTAACAGTCGATAATGCCCTTTTCACGGAAATTGTCAAAATATATCCTGCCGTAAAGCTTCCGCCAACTTATGTAATTTTCCGCAAATTCATCATATCTGCCCGAAAGCTCCAGCGACTCCTTGAAAAATCCGAACACAGCAATAACATCATCAAGATTTTTTTTCAGCCTGTTCTGTGTAACATTATCGGTAGACTGTCCCGCCCGCTGACGGTAATAGTAGACCGCATCGGGGACGCTTCTCACTCTTACGGCATTTGTCCAGAAAACGCTTGAAAAGGCAATATCCTCCGTCATTATCAGCCCCGGATTTTCCTCGGAAAATTTCAGGAAACGCTTATAGTCCTTGTCCCACAGTGACTTTTTATACAGCTTGTTCCAGACAAGCTGCCACGAATAGCAAAGCCCCGACTGCTCCATATATGTTCGGAGCACGTTATCTCCGTCAAGGCGAAGCTCCGTCAACCTTGTGGGGTCAAGGTTGAAATACTCGCATTTTCCGTCCTCATATGCAAGAAAAAAAGTGCCGAGAACCATATCCGCATCGTCATCGCAAGCCTTGTTTACCAGCTGACGGTAGAAATCGGGCGAAAGATAGTCATCGCTGTCCACAAAAGCGATATACTCGCCCTCTGCCTCCTCCGCACCCGATATTCTCGCGCGGAAAAGCCCTCTGTTTTCGGCATGCCGCACATATTTTATATTATCGTGTTCACTGAGATATTCGGAAATGATCTCCTCGGAATTGTCCTTAGTCGCATCATTTACAATGATTATCTCAATGTTTTTATATGTCTGCGAAAGAATGCTGTCAAGGCATTTTCCGAGATATTTTTCCGTTCCGTAAACGGGAATAACGACCGAAACAAGCGGCATATTTTTGTGATCGGGCATAGCTTTTCCCCCTGAAAATTCAATATACTTCTATTATACAACCACCAGCCCCTGCAAGTGTTAAATTTCCGTGAACAGAGCAAAAAACACCCCTCACCGAAAAAACGATGAGGGGCGAAAAAATCTATTTTACGGGAAACTATTAATACATTCCGTCCATACCGCCTGCGGGCATTGCGGGAGCGGGGTTCTTCTCCTTGATGTCAGCAACAAGGCTTTCTGTGGTCAGTACCATAGCAGCAACGGAAGCAGCGTTCTGCAGAGCGGAACGTGTTACCTTAGTCGGGTCAACGATACCTGCGGGGATCATCTCAACATACTCCTCGTTGTAAGCGTCAAAGCCGTAGCCCTGCTTCTCGGAACGCTTGATGGTGTCGATGATAACGGAGCCTTCCAGACCTGCGTTTGCAGCGATCTGACGAACGGGTTCCTCCAGAGCCTTCAGAACGATCTGAGCGCCTGTCTTTTCGTCGCCGGAAAGGTCGGGGATAAGCTTTGCAACAGCGGGCATAGCGTTGATGAATGCTGTTCCGCCGCCTGCAACGATACCCTCCTCAACAGCTGCCTTAGTAGCTGCAAGAGCGTCCTCGATGCGGAGCTTCTTTTCCTTCATCTCGACTTCGGTAGCAGCACCTACCTTGATAACTGCAACGCCGCCTGCCATCTTGGCAAGTCTTTCCTGGAGCTTTTCCTTGTCGAAATCGGAGGTAGCGTTCTCGATAGCTGCTCTGATCTGCTGAACTCTTGCCTTGATGTCCTCGGAGCTGCCGTAGCCGTCAACGATGATAGTGTTTTCCTTGGTGATCTTGACCTGCTTAGCACGTCCCAGCTGGTCCATAGTGGTTTCCTTAAGCTCAAGACCAACCTCCTCGGTGATTACCTGACCGCCTGTGAGGATAGCAATATCCTGGAGCATTTCCTTTCTTCTGTCGCCGAAGCCGGGAGCCTTAACTGCAACAACGGTAAATGTTCCTCTCAGCTTGTTGAGGATAAGTGTGGAGAGAGCCTCGCCCTCAACGTCCTCAGCAATGATAACAAGCTTCTTGCCGCTCTGAACTACCTGCTCCAGCAGAGGAAGGATCTCCTGAATGTTGGAGATCTTCTTGTCGGTGATAAGAATGTAAGCGTCGCTGATAACAGCTTCCATCTTGTCGGTATCTGTTACCATATAGGGAGAGATGTAGCCTCTGTCGAACTGCATACCCTCAACTACCTCGGAATAGGTTTCGGCAGTCTTGGACTCCTCAATGGTGATAACGCCGTCAGCGGAAACCTTTTCCATAGCGTCTGCAATGAGCTTGCCAACGTTCTCGTCAGCGGAGGAGTTTGCAGCAACGCTTGCAATGTCGTCGTGACCTGCAACCTTTGTGGAGTTTGCAACGATATATTCAACTGCGGAATCAACAGCCTTCTTCATACCCTTCTTAACGATCATGGGGTTAGCACCTGCTGCAATGTTCTTCATACCCTCTCTGATAAGAGCCTGAGCAAGAAGAGTAGCGGTGGTTGTACCGTCACCTGCTGCGTCGTTGGTCTTGGTAGCAACTTCCTTGACCAGCTGTGCGCCCATGTTCTCGAAAGCGTCGTCCAGCTCAATTTCCTTTGCAATGGTAACGCCGTCGTTGGTGATAAGGGGAGCGCCGAACTTCTTGTCAAGCACAACGTTTCTGCCCTTGGGTCCCAGAGTGATCTTAACAGTGTTTGCCAGCTTGTCGATGCCCGACTGGAGCGCCTTTCTTGCTTCCTCGCCGTAAATAATATCCTTAGCCATAATAATATCTTCCTTTCCCTATAATAATGTATTACTCAACAACTGCCAGAATGTCGGACTGCTTGAGGATAGTGTACTCAACGCCGTCCAGCTTTACTTCGGTGCCTGCGTACTTGCTGATAAGCACCTTCTGACCGACGGAAACATACATCTTTACCTCGTTGCCGTCAACCATGCCGCCCTCGCCAACTGCGACGATCTCAGCGATAACGGGCTTTTCCTTAGCAGCGCCCGAGAGGATAATGCCGCTCTTGGTGGTTTCCTCAGCTTCTGTCATTTTAATAACGACTCTGTCTGCAAGTGGTTTGATAGTCATTGTAAAATTCCTCCTCGTAATATTTTTCAAGGCGAAAAATACTAATTTCTAATTTAATAGGAAGTTAGTACAAGGTCTTGAAGTTTTCTGATTTATTAAGCAGATTTATCAAATGGACTTGCAATCTGCTAGCACTCTTTAACTTTGAGTGCTAATATATATTTTACCTCATTATCCAAAAAAATCAAGTGTTTTTCTGTAATAACCAAAATCTTTGTATATCTGCACAATTTAGGAGATGTTATTCTGTCGGTTATATTTGATAATGAACAAAAAAATTGCCCTAAGAAGCCCCCAAAAGTGAATAATTTTTAAGCGTTTTCTTTCGTAAAACTCGTTATAATATGAAATTTACAATCTGTTAATAATTTGGACGTCATATATACAATAATATTTTCTGAAAATGATTATAATAGAAGTATACGATATTTTGGGGGAGAATTTTCCTCAATTGTCCCATACCGAACACCGTCAGATTTCTATATGTTTGGTATATTTATGTTAATTCACAATTTTTATCACTCTGACGGTTAAACACTGTATTTTGAGTGGGGAAGGATGTTGCAATATGTCACTTGGTAAGGTTCTCGTTGTCGATGATGACAACAATATCTGCGAACTTCTTAAGCTGTATCTGGAGAAGGACGGCTACGGAGTTATCATTTCACACGACGGAGATGAGGCTGTTGTTAAGTTCAACGCCTTGAAGCCCGATGTTGTCCTGCTGGACATCATGCTGCCCGGTCTGGACGGCTGGCAGGTATGCCGTGAGATCAGAAAGAAGTCCAACGTGCCTATCATTATGATAACCGCTAAGAGCGAGACCTTTGACAAGGTTCTGGGTCTTGAGCTGGGTGCAGATGACTATATTGTTAAGCCCTTTGATACAAAGGAAGTTATCGCAAGAATCAAGGCTGTTTCCAGAAGAATCGGTCAGACCTCTTCCGAAACCGAGATCAAGGAAGTTAAGTACGACAAGCTTGTTGTCAATATGACAAGATATGAGCTGAGAGTAAACGGAAAGGTCCAGGATACTCCTCCCAAGGAGCTGGAGCTGCTGTTCTATCTTGCCTCCAATCCCAACAGAGTTTACACAAGAGATCAGCTCCTTGACGAGGTATGGGGCTTTGAATATTACGGCGATTCCCGTACTATCGACGTTCACATCAAGCGTCTGAGAGAAAAGCTGGAGGGCGTTTCCGACAAGTGGGCTCTCAAGACCGTATGGGGCGTAGGCTACAAGTTCGAGGCAGAGGAAGAAAATGCCTAAAAGCATCTTCCGCAGCTTTTTCGGGCTGTTTGCGGCAATAATCGTTTCGGCTATTCTGGTTATCGGAGCGGTGCTGCTGCTTGTTTCAAAAGAATATTTCAAGTCAAGCACTAAGGCGGATATGATAACTGCTGCCAATGAAGCTATTGAAGAAATCAAGCTGTCCTGTCCTTCCGGCGGACAGCTTGATTTGGATTTTACCGAAAAACTGCTCATAAAGCTTGCGGATATTTCAAATGACAAATTCACCCTGACCGACAGCGGCGGAGAACTGCTGGTCTGCACCGAGCAGGAGAGCAGCTGTACCCACAAAAACCGTCCCTTCTCTCAGAGAACTCTTGAAACGGTCAGTGCAGCGGGCGCAGAGGGCTATTTTGTTTACGGCATCCTTGACAGCAGCGACGAACCGCCCGCATTTAATCTGGGCAGCAAGTTTATGCTGAATAACGAATCCCTCTATCTCTTCTCTCAGGTAAGCCCGAATGAGTTGGAAACCTATCTCCGTTCTCTGCTGCTTACCTTTGGGATAGTTGCAGTGGTCATTGTGGTGATACTGCTCCCCATCGTGTATTTTTCCGTAAAACGGCTCACAGATCCCATCAAGGATATGACAATTGCCGCAAAACGGTTCGGTGAGGGCGATTTTTCGCAGAAGGTCGATATAAAAGAGGAAAACGAGCTGGGCTATCTCGCCAACACGCTGAACGAAATGGCAGCGTCCCTTGAGATCATTGAGGAAACGAGAAAGAGCTTTGTTTCCAACGTTTCCCATGAGTTGAAAACGCCTATGACCTCCATCGGCGGATTTATCGACGGAATTCTGGACGGTACCATTCCCGAGGATAAGCACCGATACTATCTGGGAATAGTTTCCGACGAGGTAAAGCGTCTGGCACGTCTGGTACGGTCCATGCTCAATATCGCCAAGTATGAAACGGGCGACATCGCCATGAAGACGGAGGACTTTGATATTGTCCCGCTGGTCATCAAGACCGTGCTGCTTTTTGAAAAGCGTATCGAGGACAAGAACGTTGAGGTCATCGGGCTTGACACGGGCAGATTTTTCGTCAATGCCGACACCGATCTTATCCAGCAGGTCATCTACAATCTGGTGGAAAACGCCATCAAATTTGTAAACGACGGCGGATATATAAAGTTCACCTTCTCTCAGGAAAAGGACAAGACCCTTATCTGTATCAGAAACAGCGGCGAGGGACTCAACAGCGAGGAGCTGCCGCAGGTTTTCGACAGGTTCTACAAAACAGATGCGTCCCGAGGAAAGGACAAGACAGGCGTCGGGCTGGGGCTTTCCATCGTCCGCTCAATTGTCAAGCTGCATGACGGAACCATTTCCGTAAAAAGTGCGCTTAACGAGTATGTTGAGTTTATCTTCTCGCTTAATACGGGGAAAACTCCCGATAAAAAGGGTAAATAAAAACAATAAAGGACACTTTTCGGTGAATGAAAGGTGTCCTTTTTCTTTTGTACCCGTGTTATTTATAGTGATAACGGCAGGAAATGATATAAAGCTGTCCGTCCTCTATCTTATAGACAAATCGGTTTACATCATCAATGCGGCGGCTCCAAAGCCCGCTCAGGTCATGCTTTAGCGGTTCGGCTTTTCCTATTCCGTCAAAAGGGTTTCGTTCTATATCTTTAATCAGCAGGTTTATTCGTTTGAGAGTTTTTCTGTCCTCCCCCTGCCAGTAAAGGTAATCCTCCCAAGCCTCATCAGTCCATATCTTGTTCATCGTCATCAACCTCTATAAGTTCGTGTTCCGAAATCTTTCCGGAATTTAGCTGGGCAATGGAACGTTTAAGGTGAGCAAGATTTGCGGGACTGTAAAAATAATCATCATCGCTTCTATTGCGAAGTGTAACATCAAAAGGGATACCGTCACAGCGGATAGTCTGCTTGAGAAACATATTGAACGCCGTTGACATATTCAGACCGAGTGCGCTGAAAATCTGCTCTGCTTTTGCCTTATCATCGCAATCCACACGCATAGTAACGCTTGTTGTTGCCATAAAATCATCTCCTTTAATAACATCATATTTACCCTGTACTTATATTGTACATCAGAAGGCATACTTTGTCAATACCGTTTTTAAGAATGGTGCCCTAATACTAATCCCTCATTAAAGTATTGACTAAAAATCTGCACAAAGCCCATAAACGCAAGCTTTTGCACAGATTTTTTGTCTACTTTATAATCGGGAATTAGTATAAAGAATACCGATAAATACTTTCCACATTAAAGCAAAAGGCTGCCGAGCATATGCACGACAGCCTTTTCCTATATACAAAACATTATTTAAGGCAAATTAAAGTGTGTTGGACAGCTTCCATCTGAAACGTGAGATACGCTGTGCCTTCGTGTTGTCAAAGGTTACGTTGTTGCAAATGGTGCTTATATCAACGCAGCGATAGTCGGTTTTCAATCTCTTGTTGCCGAACGCAATTGCAGACTTCACCGCATCTGCACCGTAGTTTCTCTGGATAACGGGACCCAGCTTGAAGTTGGTGCGGATATACTCAACTATCTCCTTTGCGTAGATAGGCTTGCTGTCGCAGATATTGTATACGCCCTGATAGTTGGTTCCTGCGGGCACTTCCAGCACGCCCCAGATGAAATCTATCAGATTGTACAGGCAGCAGAAGGAAAATCCGTAATCTCCCGTGCCGTAAATGAACGCACAGCCGTCCTTAGGGTCATATATTCTTGCATTGAGATTTTCTATGTAGGTCTTTGTGTAAATTGGGCATACTCTCATTATAACGCCCTTGGTATTGGGGTGCTTCTTTATAACTGCGGACAGATACTTCTCACTTTCGGATTTCATCTTCGCATAATCCGTAACGGGTTTGTCCGCATTGGTTTCTCTGATAGGCTCTCTTGTTTTCTGCGGAGCATATACCAGATGTGTGCTAAGAAGCAGAATATCAGAAATGCCGGCTGTTGCGGCTGTCTTGTAGATATACTTATCGCAGGCGTCTGCGTCCTTGGCATAATTAGGCTCCATAACGTTGCTGTAATCATTATCCACGCTGCACGCAAGATGAATGAGAGCGTCTATCTTACTGCCCTCCAGAATACTGGAGATCTTCGCCTTGTCGGTAACAGAGCACTGAACGAAGCTGTAATTCGGCTGACCGACAAACTCACTGGGGGAAGAGTCTGTGCCTATAACATTATATCCCCTGCTAAGCAAGGTTTTTGTAAGTTCACGACCTATAAGACCGCTGGCTCCTGTTATGAATACTGTTTTCATCAGCCGTTAATCCTCCATTCGGGCTAGGGAACAGATGCTATGTGTGTATGTCAGTCACAATGAGATGCCAAAAGATACAACATTCAGCATTACATAGTTATCCCTATTCTATATCTATATACTATTATACCACAAACCAATAAAAAAGCAATATCTTTTTCGGAAAAAGTGATAAAAAATTTTTACTCTTCAGATAAAATCGGCGTTTTTCACTATTTTTCTTGCAAATTTTTATGATATATGTTAAAATAGGAGTATAATACTATTGGACGTGATCATATGAACGATAAATTCCCCGCCGAAAACGGCAAGCGCTACCTTTCTCAGAACGATTATCTTAGGAAACGCTTCGGCGGAAAGGTAATGAAGGTGTCCTTGAACGGCGGATTTACCTGTCCCAACCGTGACGGCACAAAGGGCGTCGGCGGCTGCATCTACTGTTCGGAAAGCGGCAGCGGAGATTTTGCGGGAAACCCGTCTATGTCGGTGACGGAACAGTTTGAAGCCGTCAGGGCACCTCTGATGAAAAAGTGGCGGGACTGCTCCCTGTTTATCCCCTATTTTCAGGCGGGGACGAACACCTATGCTCCCCTGCCCCGACTGAAAGCATTGTTTGAAGAAGCACTTTCCCTTGAAAATGTCTGCGGACTGGCAGTGTCCACCCGTCCCGACTGCATTTCCGAGGAAACGGCGGACTATCTGGCGGAAATTTCCCGTCGGACATATCTGACGGTGGAGCTGGGCTTGCAGACAGTCCACGACAAAACCGCCGCACTTATCAACCGCTGCCACACCTACGCAGATTTCCTGAACGGCTTTGAAATGCTTCATTCACGGGGGATAAACGTCTGCGTCCACCTGATAAACGGCCTGCCCTTTGAAAGCCGTGAGATGATGCTGGAAACTGTCAGACGGGTCTCGGAGCTGCCCGTACACAGCATAAAGCTGCATCTCCTGCATATAATCCGAGGGACAAGGCTTGCGGATATGTACGAGCGGGGCGAATTTCCCGCAATGGAGCTTGACGAGTATGTGAGCCTTATCTGCGACCAGCTGGAACTGATACCGCCCGACGTTATCATTCAGCGGCTTACGGGGGACGGCGCAAAGGACGACCTTATAGCACCGCTGTGGAGCCTGAAAAAATTCTGCGTCCTCAATGAGATAGACAAGGAAATGCGTCGGCGTGACAGCTTTCAGGGCAAATTCTCCCTAAAGAATTAATCCTATCTTACAAAAATATCCTAAGAAAATTCAACATTTTGTGATATAATTATCAAAAACCCAAAAAGGAGGCAGCAGCGTGGCAAGACTTAGCGAAAAACGTATCGCCGACAATGAAGCGGTAAAAAACCGTAACCTTGCGTCCAAGCCCCCGCAGGTCAAATATAAAAATCAGGACAATGAATATAACAACGCCTATCGGAAATGGAGGAGCGAGAGCCGCATTTTTCTGGGACACCCCGACCCCGACAATCCCAACGAAATGATATACAAGGACGGCGTCGGAATCATTGCCGAGAACAGGACGGCTGCCGAACGTCGGACGCTGGTCTATGTCCATTCGGTCATAATGTGGGCGATGGTATTCTACCTTGTTATCGAGCTTTGCCTCAGCTCTGTGCTGCCGCCTGTTATCGGCAAGCTTGGGGCGCATATCGGCACAGATGCGGTAACGGGGCTTATGTACGGCAACGATGTTACTGTCATCATAATTATGTACCTCTGCGAAACGGTAAAGCAGCTTATCCCCTTTCTGATGGTGAAAAAGGCGCTGAATATGCCCATAAATATCGTCCTGCCCATGAAGATATACGACCGTGAGGCATTCGGCATTGCGATACCGGCGGCACTTATGTGCTTTCCCCTGCTTTCGGCATTTTCGGGACTTTTTAACAGATTGCTGTCAACTGTCGGGATATTGCCCTATAACAACATCGTGCCCCATATGAACACCATGACAGGCTCTGTGGCTTCGGTTATTATTTCGGTGATATATGTTCCCATTGTCAGCGAGCTGCTCATGCGGGGAATGATACTGCACTCTCTCAGGCAGTTCGGTGATGCTTACGCCATACTCATTTCCGCCTTGGTTTCCACCCTGTGCGTGCATAACCTGACCCAGATGTGCTATGTATTTATTAGTGCCATCGTTATCGGACATTTTGCGCTGCGTACAGGCTCTATGATAACTGCGGTCATTATGCGCATGATATTCAAGCTGGCAGCGACCTCGGCATGGTATGCGGAGCGGTACCTGCCTGCGGAGGATAACATACTGTTCATCGGCATAGTATTCA
Organism: Oscillospiraceae bacterium; assembly: GCA_017828975.1. Classification (GTDB taxonomy): domain Bacteria; phylum Bacillota; class Clostridia; order Oscillospirales; family Ruminococcaceae; genus UMGS1889. The sequence continues at coordinate 24,239 of JAGAJN010000028.1, forward strand.
CTGTATTCCTTACTGTCGGGCTTATCGGTATACTCAGATTTATCGGAAAAAGCCGCAAAGGTATCGGTCTGACGGCTATCGAAACGGAGCTGACCCTTAAAGAAAAGCTCCCGGAAGCATTTTTCTGTCCGCCGTCGCTGCTGTTTATGGCGACATCGGCGGCGCTTATGATAATCTCGCTGAACGTGGTGTGATATGAACGAAGCATTTATGAAGGAAGCTGTCCGTCTTGCGGAGGAATGTGCGAAGCTGGGCGAGGTGCCTATCGGTGCGGTGGTTGTGAAACGTTTCCCCGACGGCGAAAGGATAGTCGGACGGGGCGCAAACAGCCGTGAATCCCAAAAGACCGCTCTGGGACACGCCGAGCTGTCCGCCATAGCCGACGCCTGCGAAACACTGGGCGGCTGGCGGCTGCATAGCTGCGACCTGTATGTTACCCTTGAACCCTGCCCAATGTGTTCGGGAGCGGCGGTCAATGCACGGATAGACAATGTGTATTTCGGCGCATATGACAAGAAAAACGGCTGCGGCGGCTCGGTGATGGATATGTCTGAGCAGCCGTTTACGCACCGTCCCAATTTTGTCGGCGGGATAATGGAGGAGGAATGTTCGGAGCTTCTCCGAAAATTTTTCCGTGACCTCAGGAAGGAGAAAAAGCATATGGACATCAATATGATAAAGGCGGACACCGACGAACAGCTTCTGACGGTTTCAAGGCTTGCAAACGAGATATGGCACGAGTATTTCCCCTGTATCCTGACGGCGGGACAGATAGATTATATGGTGGAGAAATTTCAGTCGTTTCCCACTATGAAAAATCAGGTTTCAGGCGGATATTCCTATTATATTATCTCAAAAAACGGGGAATACTTGGGATATACGGCTGTCTGCCCCGAGGAGGACGGACTTTTCCTGTCAAAGCTGTATCTCAAAAAGGAATTCCGAGGAAAGGGCTATGCACGTCAGGCGTTTGAGTTTCTGAAAAAGCTTTGCGCCGAAAAGGGGTACAGATATATCCGTCTGACGGTGAATAAGTACAACGCCGACACCATTGCGGTTTACGAAAAGCTGGGCTTTGAGCTGCTGCGTTCGGAGGTCACCGACATCGGCAACGGCTATGTAATGGACGATTTCGTGTATATTTACCACATTGAGAAAGGTTGATGAAAATGGCTGAATTTCAAATAAACGAACAGCTTCTGAAACAGGCACTCACTCAGGCGATGGAAAGTGCCGCTGTAATGGCTGTGAATATGTTCGCCGCAGAAACGGTCAGAGCGATATTTGCGCCCCGTCCCACGAAGATAATGATAGAGAACGGCGTCCCCGCAAACCTCACCATTGCGGGCAAAAAGGGCAAGCCTCAGGCAGTTTATGTTACTACCAAACGGCTGAGGGCGAACTATGCTCCTGCGCTGTTTTTCGGAGCGGTGGCATTCGGGTGCTATGCACTTTTGAAGTATCGGGAGAAGGACGTTGAAATTATATAAAATGTTTAGTGTTAAGAGTTGAATGTTGAATTTTACGCAATTAACTTAACTTTCAACACTTAACACTCAACACTGCTGTTGACATTTCAGCGAAAATGAGTTATAATCAAATCTGCGAGTAAGCTATGCGATAGCGTGAGCGCTTTATGGTCACGAGGAAAGTCCGGGCATCACAGAGCGGGGTAGCTGCTAACGGCAGCCGAGGGCGACCTTAGGGATAGTGCAACAGAAAGATACTGCCTCCCGTCTTTTGACGGGCGGTGATGGTGGAATGGCGAGGTAAGAGCTCACCGGTGTACAGGCGACTGTACAGCCCTGTAAACCCTACCCGATGCAACGTCTAATGGTACAGTCTGTCAATGTCTGCTCGGCAGGCAGCCTGTAATGACGGCTTGAACTCCCGCGGCAACGGGGAGTCTGGATAGATTATCGCACACGACAGAACCCGGCTTATCGGCTTAGTCGCTTTTATGCCGTCCCGTCCTTATCAAACGGGGCGGCGGTTTTTTTAGTGTTGAATGTTGAGTGATGAGTGTTGAGTTTTCACATTCCGCATTCAACTCAACACTCAACTTTCAACACTCAACACTAATAAAAACGGCTCCATCAAAACTGACAGAGCCGTAAAATTTTCAGTATATAGCGTTAAAACCCAAAATCAAATTCAGCCGAAGCCATATCTAATTCAACTTTCAACACTCAACACTTAACACTAAACTAAAATCAAACACCAAACTTAGCTGTGGAAACTGTGATACCAACGCCCATAGTAGAAGCAACTGTGCAGGACTTGAGGTATGCACCCTTTGCAGCAGCAGGCTTAGCCTTAACGATAGCTTCCATAAGAGCATTGAAGTTCTCTTCCAGCTTAGCAGCACCGAAGGAAGCCTTGCCGATGGGGCAGTGAATGATATTGGACTTGTCCAGACGGTACTCGATCTTACCTGCCTTAGCCTCAGTAACAGCCTTAGCAACGTCGGGAGATACAGTACCTGCCTTGGGGTTAGGCATCAGACCACGGGGACCGAGGACCTTACCAAGACGTCCAACCAGACCCATCATATCGGGAGAAGCGATTACAACGTCGAAGTCCATCCAGTTTTCCTTGGTGATCTTCTCAACCATATCCTCAGCGCCAACGTAATCTGCACCTGCAGCCTTAGCAGCCTCAGCCTTGTCTTCCTTACAGAATACCAGAATCTTTACGTTCTTACCTGTACCGTTGGGAAGTACAACTGCGCCTCTAACCTGCTGATCTGCGTGACGGGAGTCAACGCCCAGACGTACGTGGATCTCAATTGTTTCATCAAACTTAGCCTTAGCTGTCTTGCAAGCCAGGTCGAGAGCCTCAGCAGCCTCGTAAGCCTTGCTTCTGTCAACCAGCTTAGCGCTGTCTACATATTTCTTACCGTGTTTCATTTATATATCCTCCTCAAATGTGGTAAAATAACGGAAATTTCCTCCCACTGCGAGCTTCGGCTGAAATCAAGCCTCAACCTCAACGCCCATAGAACGAGCAGTACCTGCGATCATACTCATAGCGCTTTCAAGGGAAGCAGCGTTCAGGTCGGGCATCTTGATCTGTGCGATCTTCTCAACCTGTGCCTTAGTGAGCTTACCAACCTTAGTCTTGTTGGGAACGCCGGAAGCGGACTCAAGACCCAGCTCTTTCTTGATAAGAACAGCTGCCGGAGGAGTCTTAGTGATGAATGTGAAGGAACGGTCAGCATAAACAGTGATAACTACGGGAATGATCATGCCGATGTCGTTCTTAGTTCTCTCGTTGAATTCCTTAGTAAAGGACATAATGTTAACGCCGTGCTGACCCAGAGCAGGACCAACCGGGGGAGCAGGAGTAGCCTTACCTGCTGCGATCTGAAGCTTAATTAAGCCTACAACTTTCTGTGCCATGATTTTGCACCTCCAATAAAATTAGCCAAAACCGGCTTATACATCAAATAACGTTCTGTCAGTCCTCATCGGGAGTGACCTGTGAAATGCTCACAGCTGCGGGAGTTTCACGTCCGAACATGGAAACGGAAACGTCCACCGTCTTATCCTCCAGATTGATAGCCTTGACAATGCCTGTGAAGCCTTCCATAGCGCCGCCTGTGATCTTAACACGGTCGCCCTCCTTGAAGTTCAGTTCGACTGTAACGGGAGCGGAAGTATCCTCCTCAGCCTTATCGAAGCCCATAGCAGCGACTTCCTTATCGGTCAGAGGAACAGGCTTGGATCCGGGGCCCACAAATCCTGTAACGCCCCTTGTGTTTCTTACGACATACCAGGAATCATCAGTCAGTGTCATCTTAACAAGAACGTAGCCGGGGAAAATTTTCCTCTCGACTTCCTTTTCCTTGTTATTTTCGGTAATTTCGATAGCCTTTTCGGTAGGCACTCTTATCTCGTTGATAAGGTCGTGCAGCTTACGGTTCTCAACGACCTTCATAATGGTCTGAGCAACCTTATTTTCATAACCCGAATAGGTATGGATAACGTACCACTTAGCTGATTCTGACATAAATTCTCTCCTTCCTGTACGTCTGACGGGATCAAGCGTTCAAAGCAAGCTTTAAAAGCGCTGAAAGTCCCGAATCAATTCCCCAAATAAACAGTGCGGAAACGACCATAAACGCAAGCACGACGCCTGTATTGTTTACGACCTTTGACCAAGAGGGCCAAACTACCTTCTTGAATTCGCTCTTAAGATCCTTGAAATACTTCACGAATCCGTTCTGTTTCTTTGCGGACTTGCCGTTTTTTGCAGATTTCTTTGCTTTTTCCTTGTCCTTTACGATTTTTTCAGCCTTTGCTTCGGCCTGGGCAAGGATGGAATTCTTCTTGGAAGCGGATGGTTTTTTATCAGCCAAAACAGACGACCACCTTTCGCTTACTTAGTTTCCTTGTGAAGAGTATGCTTCTTGCAGAACTTGCAGTACTTATTCATCTCAAGTCTGTCGGGGTCGTTCTTCTTGTTCTTCTTTGTGTTGTAGTTGCGCTGCTTACATTCTGTGCAAGCCAAAGTGATTTTTACTCTCATATCGGCACCTCCTGACGATATTGTTCATAACGAACAGCTTCGATTTTGCCTCCCTCCTGCCGCCGACGGGAAAAACAACTCCGCACGGGGCGTCGGTCTATTTTGCAAATGAGCGCAAAAAAATAGACCTCTCAAAGAGGTATTACAATTATATCACATATTTCCCCCGCTGTCAAGGGCTTTTTTCAATTTTTTCGGGAAATTTTCCTGTAAACATATTGTAACCGAACTGTATTTGTTCTGTTCTTTAAAATTTTTCTTTGCTGTGATATAATGGTATTACAGTAAATTTTTGGGGGAATATCAATGAATAAAAGAGCACTTACAAAATGTATAGCGATAATTTCCGCCGTAATAATGACGGGCTGTTCATCGTCAAATACACCCGCCGAAGCTTCGGGAGATACGCTTTCCGCCGAGGTGACGACAGTTTCCGAAACGTCCGAGGAAACGACCACAGAGCAAACATCTGCGGAAACAACAACCGAAGAAACCACATTGGCAAGCACAGCGGAAGAAACCACGACTGCCGAGGAAACCACAGCCGAAACCGCAGCGGAATCCCCGTCCGATATGGACATTGAGTTCTTCAACTACAAGTTCATCGAGGACTATCCCGCAAGCGAAATCCCCGAGGATATGCAGGAAAAGGCGGTCGAATTTCTGAAAAGCAGCGATTACTATGCGAAATCTCAGGAAAATATCGCCCTTTACGAAAGCGATACCGACCTTGCAAAATATGTCGAAAACGGCAGGATAAAGCCGATGTTTCTGGACGGTTGGCAGGACGATTTCGACGGTGATGGCAGCGAAGAAGCTTTCCTGCTGGTGAATATGCCTATGACATATAACGACAGCATTTCAACGGAAAGAAGCTTTCTTATCTTTTTGGATAAAAACGACGAAATGACAATACTTGATAATATGACAGGCTTATACCCCGCAGTATTGCTGGACTACGGCGAATTCAAGCATATCAGCTTCGGCGGATATGGCATCTACGGAGCTGATGATCACACGTTACTGTACGGAGTGAACGGCGAAAAAGCCGAGGTGCTTTATGGTATGAGGGGCGGATTTGAAAAGTTCGGCTGCTTTCTTTCTGCATACGGCTGGCAGGGCACAGGCTCGACTATGTATTTTGACACCGAAAAGCAGCAGTATATCTCCATTACCGGTGAACCTGTTTCCCTTGAGGAATTCCGTGCTCTTGACACGGAAAACATCACCGCCGATTTCTTCCCGGAAAATGAGGAGTTTATTCCACCCGTACCCGCCCGCCGATTTGGAAACAAATATTACGTTGTTATCCAAGGTATCATGGACAGCGGAACTGTCTATGTTTATGAGGACGGAAAGCTTAGTGCTGCCGACGGAATAGCATTAAGAACCAACTCCGATTGTTACAACGATTCGGAACACAGCATTGAGAACATCGACATTGATGCAGCTCTGGAAAACATGAAAGCTGTTGAATAAAAATCGAAAGCGTTCCATCAATAGCGGTCTGCCGTTGATGAAACGCTTTTTTGACAATTATTCGTGTATCTCACTATAAAAATTAGCGTAATCTCTTCTGTTTTCCTTTGTAAACTGGATAGCAGTTCTGGGGTGCTGGTTAAGCTGACCTGTCATAAGGTACTGAAGGTCGTAGCCCCATACAGCGCCGTCCTCCTTGAGCTTGAGCATGTAATTCTCCAGGAACTTGAAAACGGGGTAAACGTCGTACTTAGGATTTTTCAGGAAGCCGAGAAGCAGCTCCATAGCGCAGTTTCCTGCACCTCTGCCCATGCCCATGTATGTGCCGTCCAGCCAGTCAACGCCGTCGCCGCAGCACTCGATAGTGTTTGCAAATGCCAGCTGCTGATTGTTGTGAGCGTGAATTCCGACCTTCTTGCCCGTCTTAGCGGCAAAATTCAGATACAGGTCTGCGATTCTTGCGATCTGCTCGGGATAGAGCGAACCGAAGCTGTCAACGATATAGATGCAGTCAACGGGAGTCTTGCCCAGCATATCCAGAGCGACCTCGATATCCTCCTTCTGTGCCTGAGATACAGCCATAATGTTGCAGCTGGTTTCATAGCCCTTCTTGGCAGCGTCCTCGATCATCTCGATAGCCTCGGGCATCTGGTGGATATAGGTTGCGACCCGTACCAGGTCAACGGGAGAATTTTCCTTCCTATCGAAATCGTCCAGCTCGTGTCTGCCGATGTCTGCCATAATAGCGATCTTAAGGTCGGTGTCGTTATCGCCCACGATCTCCCTGATATGGTCATCGCTGCAGAACTTCCACTTGCCGAACTTGCTCTCGTCGAACACCTTCTTGGACGCACGGTAGCCCATTTCCATATAGTCAACGCCCGCCTCGATATTAGTGCGGTAAAGCGCCTTTACGAAATCATCTGTAAAGTAGAAGTCATTTACAAGACCGCCATCTCTGAGAGTGGCGTCAACGACCTTGATACTTTCTCTGTAACCCATTAATTCCGACAAAACCTTCATTTTATATTCCTCCAAAACAGAAAATCATTTTAGTTAAAAATCGGTGGTCAACCGACGTTTATTATTATATCACAAGGATTTGGATTTGTAAAGCACTTTAACACATAAAATCGGTAGAATTTTAGCAGTTAAAATCGTTAAATTTCACAATAATTATGTAACCAAAAGAAAAGCCCGCCCCGACAAAAAACGTCGGAACGGGCAAAATTTATTCAAGCGGTAAAAATCAAACCAGCTCGATAATAGCCATTTCAGCAGCGTCGCCGCGGCGGGGACCAACCTTTACGATCCTGGTGTAGCCGCCCTTAACTTCAGCGTACTTAGGTGCAATTTCATCAAAAAGCTTCTTAACAACGTCCTCTTTGGTAACGTATGCTAAAACCTGACGCTTGGAGTGGAGGTCGTTGACCTTAGCTGTTGTGATCATCTTTTCGGTCATAGAACGAACCTCTTTGGCTCTTGTTACTGTTGTTTCTATTCTGCCGTTTTCGAGAAGAAAAGTAACCATAGCTCTGAGCATAGCCTTTCTATGGTCGCTGGTTCTTCCCAGCTTTCTTGTTCCTGGCATTCAGATTCACTCCTTTGCTTATTCTTCATCGGAACTGAGGTCGAAGCCCAGGGACTGGAGCTTTTCCTTGACCTCGTCGAATGATTTCTTTCCGAGATTTCTAACTTTCATCATTTCCTCTTCGGACTTGTTGATCAAGTCGTCAACGGTGTTGATGCCTGCGCGCTTCAGACAGTTAAATGAACGTACTGACAAGTCAAGTTCCTCAATGGTCATCTCAAGGATCTTTTCTTTACCCTTTTCATCCTTTTCCACCATAATATCGGGCAGTGAAGCCTCGTCGGAAAGGTCGATGAACAATTTCAGATGCTCGTTGAGGAGATTGGCTGCCTGTGAAACCGCTTCCTTAGCGGAAACTGTGCCGTCCGTCCAGACGTCAAGTATCAGCTTGTCGAAGTCGGTCACCTGTCCAAGTCTAGTATCCTCGACCTGGAAATTTACTTTCAGTACGGGCGTGTAGATGGAATCTACTGCGATCACGTCAAGACCGAGGTTGAGCTGCTGCTTGTTCTTTTCAGCGGGAACATATCCCCTGCCCTTGTCGATAGTGATCTCCATATAAAGCTTAGCGTCCTTGCCAAGTGTGGCAATGTGCATATCGGGAACAAGGATATCCACCTCAGAATCGGTCTTGATATCGCCTGCTGTTACCGTGCATTCGCCCTCTGCCTCTACATAGATGGTCTTGGGGCCTTCGCCGTAGAGCTTGGCAGTCAGTCCCTTGAGGTTCAGGACGATCTCTGTAACGTCCTCCTTGACCCCGGGAACGGTAGATAATTCGTGGTGCACTCCATCAATCTTAACAGATGTAACAGCTACACCGGGAAGCGAGGAGAGCAGTACTCTTCTAAGGCTGTTGCCCAGAGTTGTACCATAGCCGCGCTCAAGAGGAGCGACGATGAACCTTGCATAGGTCCCGTCAGGCTTAGCGTCGACTGTTTCTATTTCCGGCTTTTCAATTTTCTCAAGCATTCACAAAACCCTCCCATATTCGCATTGGTGACAGTACAATATTAAAAAGCACCGTTCTGTTACTTGGAGTACAGCTCGACGATAAGGTGAGATTCAACCTCATAGTCAAGGTCTTCAACTGCGGGCAGACGAGTTACCTTAGCCTCAGCAGCGTCCTTGTTAACTTCCAGCCAAGCGGGAACAAGACGTCCGTTTGTCTGCTCAGCGATCTCCTTGAATTTTGCGCTGGACTTGCTTGCTTCTCTCAGAGTGATAACGTCACCGGGCTTTACTCTGTAAGAGGGGATATCCACTCTCTGACCGTTTACGTTAAAGTGACCGTGAGAAACGAGCTGTCTGGCTTCTCTTCTTGTGAGAGCGCAGCCCATTCTGAACGCAACATTGTCCAGTCTGGATTCCAGCAGAGTGATGAGGTTATCACCGGCCTTGCCTTCCATCTTGGAAGCGATCTCAAAGAGGTGATAGAACTGCTTCTCAAGAACGCCGTAGATGAACTTCAGCTTCTGCTTTTCCTTGAGCTGCATACCGTATTCGGAAACCTTCTTGCGGCTGTTAGCGCCGGGGTTTCTGTTGGATTCCTTAGAAATACCCATAACAACAGGGCTGATACCTAAAGCCCTGCATCTTTTCAGGATAGGTTCTTTACTTACTGCCATTTAAATTACACCTCCAAGTGTTTTCATCAGACACGTCTTCTCTTGGGAGGACGGCATCCGTTATGAGGAATAGGAGTAACGTCCTTGATAAGCTTGACCTCAAGGCCAACCTGCTGGAGTGCTCTGATAGCTGCCTCTCTGCCTGCGCCGGGGCCCTTAACGAAAACCTCAACAGTCTTCAGACCGTGTTCCATAGCAGCCTTAGCAGCAACCTCAGCAGCAGTCTGAGCTGCGAAGGGAGTAGACTTCTTGGAGCCTCTGAATCCCAGTCCGCCTGCGCTTGCCCAGGAAATAGCATTACCCTGTGTATCTGTGATAGTTACGATAGTGTTGTTGAAAGTGGACTGGATATGAACAGCACCATTTTCAATGTTCTTACGCTCTCTGCGTCTTCTGACAACTGTGGCTTTCTTACCGCCTTTAACCTGTGCCATAAATCATACCCTCCTTACTTCTTCTTGTTAGCAATGGTCTTTACGGGACCCTTGCGGGTTCTTGCGTTAGTCTTGGTTCTCTGACCTCTTACGGGCAGACCCTTACGATGACGAACGCCTCTGTAACAGCCGATCTCAACAAGTCTTTTGATGTTCAGAGCGGTTTCTCTTCTAAGGTCGCCCTCAACTGTGAAATGCTTGTCGATATATTCACGCAGCTTAGTTACATCATCTTCGGACAGATCCTTAACTCTGATAGAAGGATCTACGCCTGTTTCCTTGAGGATAAGGTCAGCAGAATTACGACCGATACCGTAGATATAAGTGAGACCGATCTCGACTCTCTTATTCTTGGGAAGGTCAATACCAGCAATACGTGCCATTTTTTGATGCACCTCCGTGTTTCTTATTCAAACAATATTCGTATATCCCAAAAACCGCCGAAGCGACGGGCATTAGCCCTGTCTTTGCTTATGCTTGGGGTTTTCGCAGATAATCATAATTTTGCCTTTGCGCTTGATGACCTTGCACTTTTCGCAAATAGGCTTAACTGAAGGTCTTACTTTCATTTTGATTACCTCCTCAGTAATTTTACTGCGGCAGCTCGAATTACTTTGATCTCCAGGTAATGCGTCCCTTGGAGAGGTCATAGGGTGACATTTCAACCGTGACCTTATCGCCGGGAACGATCCTGATGTAGTTCATTCTGAGTTTGCCTGATACATGGGCAAGGATCTGGTGGCCGTTTGCAAGCTCAACCTGAAAATTCGCATTCGGGAGAGCCTCCAGAACTGTACCCTCTAACTCAATAACGTCTTCCTTAGACAAGCTTAGTACCCCCTTGAGGTTCTGACGGGCTGTTATATGCCCGCAATAGGTTTCTGAGTTTTTTATCTGTTAAGTCTGCCGTATCCACATAAGCATTGGTAGGTTTAAGGTGTTTTATTCGCTTTTTTTTGGGTTTGTCGATATGCCTATGCTTACCGTCCGCAATGAAAGCGAAATCACCCTCGATGTTTATCACCGCATGGTACAAGCCCTTATCGTGACCCGAAGCGGACTTTACAATGCTGCCTGCCTTTATCTCCATGCCGCCCTCCTGTTTAGTCGGGTTTGGTAAGGAGAACGGGGCCGTCGGGTGTTATCGCCACCGTATGCTCGAAATGAGCGGATAACGAACCGCTTTGAGTTAAAACAGTCCAGCCATCGGGAAGAACCTTGACGCCTTCGCCGACTGCATTGACCATCGGTTCAATAGCAATGACCATTCCCGCCACAAGACGGGGACCGTGTCCCTCTCTGCCGAAATTCGGTACTTCGGGGGATTCGTGAAGCTCCCTGCCGACGCCGTGGCCGACGTACTTCTTGACCACTGCCATTCCGTTTGTTACGACGTGCTGCTCGATAGCGTGGGAGATGTCCCCCAGCCTGCCGCCGACTACTGCCTTTTCAATACCCTTGTAAAGGCTTTCCTCGGTGACCTTCATGAGCTTTGCCGCCTCGTCGGAAATCTGTCCGACAGCGAAGGTCTTGCAGCTGTCGCCGTGGTAGCCGTTAATATAGGCTCCCACATCGACGCTTACTATGTCGCCCTCACAGATCTTCCTCTTTCCCGGAATGCCGTGGATGACCTCATCATTGATTGAGATACACGCCGAACCGGGGAACCCGCCGTATCCCAGAAATGACGGCTTAGCGCCGTGGGATACGATGTAGTTGTGGATTATCCTGTCAAGCTCCTTAGTAGTCATACCAACTCTGATCGAACGGCCTGCAAGCTCAAGAGCGCCGCCTGTGATCTTGCCGGCGATGCGCATCTTTTCAAGCTCGCTTTTAGATTTGATATTTATCATTTCTAAGCCTTCTTCTTAAAATCAGGCATTTACTGCTTCGAGAACAAGCTTGGTGGTTTCGGAAACCTCGCTCTGACCGTAAACGGTCTTCAGCTTGCCCTTGCCCTTGTAGAAGTCTACCAGGGGAGCAGTTGCTTCGTGATAAGTCTTAAGTCTGTCGATAACAGTTTCGGGAGCGTCGTCCTTACGCTGAACAGCGTTGCCGCCGCACTTATCGCACTTGCCCTCGACCTTGGGAGGGTTAAATTCGATGTGGTAGGTAGCACCGCAGCTCTCGCAGACTCTTCTTCCGCCCAAACGAGCCTTAATGTCCTCGTCGGGAACGGAGATCTCGATCACCTTGTCAATGCGTACGCCCATAGTTTCCAGAGCCTCAGCCTGGGGAACTGTTCTGGGGAAGCCGTCAAGGATAAAACCGTTTTTGCAGTCGTCCTCAGCAATCCTGTCCTTGAGAATACCGATAACGACCTCATCGGGAACGAGAGCGCCTGCGTCCATAAAGCTCTTAGCCTTGAGTCCGCATTCTGTACCGTTCTTAACGGCAGCTCTGAGAATATTTCCTGTGGAGATCTGGGGGATTCCGAGGTTCTCGCTGATCTTTTCAGCCTGAGTACCCTTGCCTGCGCCGGGAGCGCCTAAGAGAATAAGGTTCATATTCTTCAATCCTTTCAGAAAAGTCGTGGGTTTATCGGTTTATTCAAGGAAGCCCTTGTGATGACGCATCATCAGCTGGGATTCCAGAGTTCTCACAGTTTCCAGCGCAACGCTTACGATGATGAGGATAGAAGTACCGCCCATCGAGATCTGCAGCTGAGGAACAGCGAGGTTGAAGATGATCGGGAGAATAGCGATAACTCCGAGGAATATCGCACCGATGAGAGTGATCTTGGAGAGAACTCTCTGAATGAAATCGCTGGTGGGTTTACCGGGTCTGATACCGGGGATACCGCCGTTGTTCTGGCGGAGATTGTTAGCTATCTCAACGGGATTATACTGCATCGAAACATAGAAGTAGTTAAATCCGATGATAAGCAGGAAATAAACTATCGCATACCAGGGGCTGTTATAAGCGAAGAAATTGAGAACGCCTACATAGAAGTTCTGCCAGAATCCAACGGGATCTGTGGGACGCTTAATGAAAAGCTCCAAAGTAGCGGGGATAGACATAAAGGACATTGCAAAGATGATAGGCATAACGCCGCTCATTGCGACCTTGATAGGAATATGAGTATTCTGACCGCCGTACTGCTTTCTTCCCACAACCCTCTTAGCGTACTGAATAGGAATACGTCTTTCCGACTCGTTCATGAATACGATAAAGCCTATCATAAATACGAAGATCAGCAGAACAAGGATAACGAGGAAGATCATCTTCATATCCGCCTTAGCTGTTTCAAAGAGCTTGAGAACAGCGGAAGGACCTCTTGCAACGATACCCGCAAAGAGTATCAGGGAGATGCCGTTGCCCATACCCTTTTCGTTGATCTGGTTGCCCAGCCAAACGATGAGGGACGCACCCGCAACAAAGCAGGCGATAATGACAACTGCGGTGAAAACGCCTTCAAAGCCGCTTGTATATCTGATCGCACCTGCGCTCTTCATAGTGAGGTAGTAGGCATAAGCCATAAACAGTGCGATAAACATTGAAACGACATTTGTGATCTTCTGGATCTTCTTTCTTCCATCTTCGCCTTCCTTCTGGAGTCTTTCCAGAGGGGGCAGCGCATAGGTCAGAAGCTGCATGATAATGGACGAGTTAATGTACGGCTGGATCGAAAGAGCGAACAGAGTCGCCTTAGAGAGCGCGCCGCCCGAAAGAGCGTCCATATAGTTGAGAATGTTTCCGCTGGTTCCCATAAGACCTGCAAGCTTGCCTGCCTCGACAAAGGGAACAGGGATAGTACAGCCGATACGGAAAATGAATAAAATGAGTAATGTGTAGAGGATCTTCTTCCTTAACTCCACAGACTTCCAAGCATTTCTGAAGGTCTGAAACACATTACATCACCTCAGCCTTCCCGCCTGCCTTCTCAATTTTTTCCTTAGCCGATGCAGAGAATGCAGCAGCCTTTACAGTGAGATTCTTTGTCAGTTCGCCGTTTCCGAGAACCTTAACGCCGCTGTTGAGCTTCTTAACGATACCGGAAGCAATGAGAAGCTCCTCATCAACAACAGTGCCCTCCTTGAAAACTTCAAGATCGGAAACATTGATAACAGTGTAGGTAGTACCGAAGATGTTATTGAAGCCTCTCTTAGGAATTCTTCTTGCAAGAGGCATCTGACCGCCTTCAAAGCCGGGTCTTACTCCGCCGCCGGAACGTGCCCACTGGCCCTTGTGACCCTTGCCGGCTGTCTTGCCGTGACCGGAACCGTGGCCTCTGCCGATACGCTTAACTTCCTTGGTGGAACCCTCAGCGGGTGATAATTCGTGTAACTTCATAAAGCTCGCACCTCCCTTTAATTATGCTTCGCTTACCTCGACGAGGTGGGAAATTTTCTTGATCTTGCCCTGTGTCTGAGCGTTGTCGGGCTGAACTGTTACAGCGCCGATCTTCTTAAGACCGAGGGACTCGGCAGTAGCGATCTGATCCTTCAGTCTGCCGTTTAAGCTCTTGACCAGCTTGATTTTAAGTGCCATAGCGAGTATCCCCCTTAACCTAAAATTTCCTTAACGGACTTGCCTCTCTTAGCAGCAACTTCCTTAGCGGACTTGCAGGAAGCCAGACCGTTGATGGTAGCTCTTACAACGTTGCAAGCGTTGTTGGAACGCAGGGACTTTGTTCTGATGTCCTTGATGCCTGCCATTTCGATAACGGCACGAACAGGACCGCCTGCGATAACGCCTGTACCGGGAGCGGCGGGCTTCATAAGAACTCTGCCTGCGCCGAATTCACCGATGACCTCATGAGGGATAGTGGAACCCTTCAGAGAAACCTTTATCAAATTCTTCTTAGCGTCCTCGATACCCTTACGGATAGCGTCGGGAACTTCACCCGACTTGCCGAGGCCGAATCCAACGGTACCGTTTCCGTCGCCTACAACAACAAGTGCTGCAAACTTGAAAATACGTCCGCCCTTAACGGTTTTAGATACACGGTTGATAGCAACAACCTTTTCGGAAAGCTCTAAAGCCTGAGCATCTATATTTGCCAAAAGTATTACCTCCTCGTTAAATCTTTACGAGTGCGTTTCCGAGCTTCTATTAGAAGTTCAGACCGCCCTTTCTTGCGCCCTCAGCGAGTTCCTTAACACGTCCGTGATACAGGTAACCTGCACGGTCGAAAACAACGTCCTTGATGCCCTTCTCAGCAGCCTTGGCAGCGATAGCCTCGCCAACCTTGAAAGCACCTTCCTTGTTGCCGCCATTTGCATCGAAGCCCTTGTCCATGCTGGAAGCGGCAGCCAGTGTTACGCCTGCAACATCGTCGATGAGCTGAGCGTAAATGTGCTTAGCGGAACGGAAAACGTTAAGTCTGGGGCAAGCTGCAGTGCCGCTGATCTTAGCTCTTACTCTAGCCTGTCTTTTAGCTCTTGCAGCCTTTCTGTTGATCTGCTTAACCATTTAAAAATTCACTCCTTTTCAAACGGAGAATAGTAGCCGGTGTTTCAGGCTGTCCCATTCTCTTATACAACAGGAAATAATTTCACAGTAAATAGTAAGGTGAAAAGCAAGATTACTTCTTACCCTTACCAGCCTTACCTTCCTTGCGGATGATATGCTCGCCTGTGTAGCGGATACCCTTGCCCTTATAAGGCTCGGGAGGTCTCTTCTCGCGGATCTCGGCAGCGAACTGTCCAACCTTCTGCTTGTCGATACCGTTTACGATGATCTTAGTTGCAGCGGGAACATCAATGGTGATACCATCGATCTCAGGAATGATGACCTGATGTGAGTAGCCGATATTGAGCACAAGGTTCTTGCCCTGCTTAGCAGCTCTGTAACCAATACCCTCGATATCAAGTGACTTGGAATAACCCTCTGTAACGCCCACAACCATATTGTGGATAAGTGTTCTTGTCAGACCGTGGAGAGATTTGTGGAGCTTATCCTCGGAAGGACGCTCAACGATGATCTCAGTACCCTCAACCTTGATTAACATATCCTTGTTGAAGGTGTTGGTCAGGGAACCCTTAGGGCCCTTTACGGTAACTGTTGTTCCGTCAACCTTGACCTCAACGCCGGCCGGAACACTGATCGGCTTTCTACCTATTCTAGACATTGTGTGTTCCTCCTTACCAAATGAATGCGAGAACTTCGCCGCCGACATTCAGCTCTCTTGCCTTCTTGTCGGTCATAACGCCCTTGGAAGTGGAAACGATCGCGATGCCGAGACCCTTCATAACCTTAGGCATATCCTCGCAGCTTGAGTAAATTCTTAAACCCGGTTTGGAAACCCTGCGCAAGCCTGTGATTACCTGTGACTTGTTGTCACCGTACTTCAGAGTAATTCTGATCACACCCTGCTTGCCATCTTCAATAAGCTGATAGCTCTTTATATAACCCTCGTCAACAAGGATCTGTGCAATAGCTTTCTTCATATTTGAAGCGGGAACGTCAACCGTTGCGTGCTTTGCGGAATTCGCATTACGAATTCTGGTCAGAAAATCAGCAATTGTATCGGTAATTTGCATACCAGTTAACCTCCTCATCCGTACCGACGGTCAAACCGCCGAAACGATTAAATCTGTTTATTTCTATTGTATCAACGCCGCCCCGTGTTTCTTTTGACGGGAAACAGCGAATCGCAAGCCGATGATTACCAGCTGGCCTTTTTAACTCCGGGGATCTGACCCTTATGAGCTAACTCTCTGAAGCAGATACGGCAGATGCCGAACTTTCTCAGATAAGCATGAGGTCTTCCGCAGATCTTGCATCTGTTATAAGCTCTTGTGGAATACTTAGGAGTTGCCTGCTGCTTCATCTTCATAGACGTTTTAGCCATTTAATTAATCCTCCTTGATTACTTCACAAACGGAGCACCCATCAGTGTGAGCAGCTCTTTAGCTTCTTCATCGGTCTTGGCAGTGGTGATGAAGTTAATATCCATACCTCTTACCTTGTCGATCTTATCATACTCGATCTCGGGGAAAATGAGCTGCTCCTTGATACCTGTGGAGTAGTTTCCTCTTCCGTCGAAGGAGTTGCCGTTGATGCCTCTGAAGTCACGAACACGGGGGAACGCAACGTTGAAGAGTCTGTCAACGAACTCATACATCTTGTCGCTTCTAAGAGTAACCTTAACACCGATGGGCATGCCCTCACGGAGCTTAAAGTTAGCAACGGACTTCTTAGCACGACAAACGATGGGCTTCTGACCGGTGATAAGAGCCAAATCGTTCATGATAGCGTCGATAACCTTTGAATTTTCTCTTGCCTCGCCTGCGCCGACGTTGATAACGACCTTGTCAAGCTTAGGTATCTGCATAACACTCTTGTAGCCAAACTTTTTCATCATTGCCGGAGCTACGGTGCTAACATAATATTCTTTGAGTCTTGCTGCCATATCGTAAAACTCCCTTCATTAAAAAGTTTTGCCGCAGTCTGCGTTCTTGCAAACTCTGGACTTAGTGCCGTCAGCCTCGATCTTATGGCCGACTCTGGTAGGCTTGCCGCACTTGGGGCATACAGCCATTACCTTTGAAGCATACATAGGAGCCTCAGCGGAAACGATGCCGCCGGACTGACCCATCTGTCTGGGCTTAACGTGCTTTGTAGCGATGTTAAGGCCCTCGACGATAACCTTGTTCTCCTTAGGGCTTACTTCAAGGACCTTGCCCTGCTTGCCCTTGTCCTTACCGGACAGGATAACAACGGTGTCGCCTGTTTTAACGTGTAACTTATTCATTTACGACACCTCCGATTAAAGTACTTCGGGAGCGAGGGAAAGGATCTTCATATAATCCTTGTCACGAAGCTCTCTTGCAACAGGCCCAAAGATACGTGTTCCTCTGGGATTCTTATCTTCCTTGATAATTACAGCAGCGTTTTCGTCGAAACGGATATAGGTTCCGTCCTCACGGCGAACACCCTTTGCCGAACGAACGATAACTGCCTTTACAACGTCGCCCTTCTTAACAACGCCGCCGGGTGCTGCTTTCTTTACGGAAGCAACAACAACATCGCCGATATTTGCATATCTTCTGCGTGTACCGCCAAGAACTCTGATGCACATGAGCTCCTTAGCGCCGGTGTTGTCAGCGACCTTTAAATAAGTCTGCATCTGTATCACAGCAGGTTACTCCTTCCTGTAAGCGAAACCGTAGCGGTTTCTGCTTTGATATTGCCCGTTCCATACACGCCGCCGTGCTGTTCCTGCCTGCAAGCATACAAGCCACAGCATTTTCGGCGGACCATATGAACGTCTATTGCGATCAAACTGCTAATTACTTAGCCTGTTCGATAACTCTTGTGAGTCTCCATCTCTTATCCTTGGAGATAGGACGGGTTTCCATAACCTCAACGCGGTCGCCGATGTTGCAAATATTGTTCTCATCGTGAGCCTTGAGCTTTACGGTTCTCTTGATGATCTTCTTATAGAGCGGATGCTTTACGTTGTCAACGATAGCAACAACGATGGTCTTATCCATCTTGTTGGAAACAACTGTGCCGACTCTTGTTTTTCTAAGATTTCTTTCAGCCACTGTTTAACCCTCCTTCGCAATTATGCGTTTGTCTTCTCACGAAGAATAGTCATTACACGAGCATAATCCTTCTTAACAGCCTTGAGGCGTGCAGGATTATCAAGCTGGTTGACAGCGAGCTGGAAACGGAGAGCAAAAAGCTCTTTCTTGAGATCGGTGCGCTTGTTTTCAAGCTCTTCGATCGTCATATCTCTAACTTCAGATGCCTTCATTACTGCTCGCCTCCTTCTTCTTTTTTAACGAACTTGCACTTGATAGGAAGCTTGTGCATAGCAAGACGGAGAGCCTCTCTTGCGGTTTCCTCGGGAACGCCGCTGATCTCAAACATAACTCTTCCGGGCTTTACAACAGCAACCCAGTATTCGGGAGAACCCTTACCTGAACCCATTCGTGTTTCAGCAGGCTTCTCAGTGATAGGCTTGTCGGGGAAAATCTTGATCCAAACCTGTCCGCCTCTCTTGATGTAACGTGTCATCGCGATACGGGCAGCCTCGATCTGATTAGAGGTGATCCAAGCGGGCTCCAGTGCCTGAAGGCCGAACTCACCGTTGGAAACGGTGTTTCCTCTGTAAGCCTTACCTGTAAGTCTGCCTCTCTGTACTCGACGGTACTTAACTCTCTTTGGCAGCAGCATTACTTGTTACCTCCTTCGCTCCTGTTTCTTCTGGGGCGTCTTTCCCTTGTTTCGTTGTTCTTGGGAGCAGCTTCGCCCTTCAGAACCTCGCCCTTATAGATCCAAACCTTAACGCCCAGACGGCCGTAGGTTGTGTGTGCCTCTGCAAAACCGTAGTCGATGTCGGCTCTGATTGTCTGCAGGGGGATTGTTCCCTCGTGATAGCTTTCAGCTCTAGCGATTTCAGCACCGCCAAGACGGCCGCTTACTCTGATCTTGATACCTCTTGCACCAAGACGCATTGCTCTGCCGATAGCCTGCTTCATAGCTCTTCTGAAGGACACTCTGTTCTCCAGCTGAGCAGCGATGCTCTCTGCAACGAGCTGAGAGTTAAGATCGGGCTGCTTTACCTCAACGATGTTGATAGCAACGGACTTGCCCATCATCTTCTCAACGCCGAGTCTGAGCTTCTCGATGTTTTCTCCGCCCTTACCGATAACGATACCGGGCTTAGCGCAGTTTACGTGGATCCTTACCTTATCAGCAAATCTTTCGATCTCGATACGGGCAACGCCTGCTGCGTACAGGCTCTTCTTTATATAGTTACGAACGTTGTAATCCTCAACCAGAGTATCGCCGAAAGTTGCTTTGTTTGCAAACCAACGGGAATCCCAATCCTTGATTACTCCCACACGAAGGCCGTGGGGATTTACTTTCTGGCCCATAGTTTACCTCCTCTTTCAGCTTAATTATTCCTTTTCCTTTACCACGATTGTAACGTGGGAAGTTCTCTTCAGGATACGGAATGCTCTGCCCTGTGCTCTGGGCATGATTCTCTTCATGATAGGTCCGGGGCAAACGTAGCATTCGGAAACGTAAAGGTTATCCTTATCCATATTGAAATTGTTCTCTGCGTTTGCAACAGCGGATTTCAGAAGCTTCTCCAGGTACTCACAGGCAGATTTGGGTGTGTGCTTTAAAATCGCCATTGCGGTTTCAGTATCCTTGCCTCTGATAAGGTCAAGAACGATCTGAACCTTTCTGGGGGCGATACGAGCATTTTTAAGGTATGCTCTTGCTTCCATTTAAACTCCTCCTTTGCCTTTTACTTACCGTTATTGGATGTCTTTGAACCCGCATGACCCTTGTAGGTTCTGGTGGGTGCGAACTCGCCGAGCTTGTGTCCTACCATATCCTCTGTTACATAAACGGGAACGTGCTTGCGTCCGTCGTGAACAGCGAAGGTATGACCAACGAAATCAGGGAATATTGTAGAAGCACGGCTCCAGGTCTTGAGAACCTTTTTCTCGCCTGCTTCGTTCATTGCAACTACTCTCTTTAAAAGGACCTCCTGAACGTAAGGGCCTTTCTTGATGCTTCTGCTCATGGTTTTCCTCCTCCCCTATGGGAAGCAAAGGGAAAGCTTTCGCTTTCGCACTTTTCTTCTCAGAGATTCTATAAATCGAATGAAATTATTTACCGTTTCTGCGCTTAACGATGAACTTGTCGGAACGGTTGTGGTTTGCTCTGGTCTTGTAACCGAGAGCGGGCTTGCCCCAAGGAGTAACAGGTCCGGGACGGCCAACAGGTGACTTACCTTCACCACCGCCGTGGGGGTGATCGCAGGGGTTCATGACAGAACCTCTAACGGTAGGTCTGATACCCATGTGACGTGTACGTCCTGCCTTACCGAGGCTAACGTTCTCGTGGTCGATATTGCCGACCTGACCGACAGTAGCCATGCAGTTGATGGAAATCTTTCTCATTTCGCCGGAAGGAAGTCTTACGAGAGCGTAATCATCTTCCTTACCCATAAGCTGAGCCATGTTGCCTGCGGCACGAACGAGCTGAGCGCCCTTGCCGGGATAAAGCTCAAGGTTATGAATGAAGGTACCAACGGGGATATTTGCCAGTGCGAGAGCATTTCCGGGGATAATATCGGCATCAGCGCCTGCTCTGACTGTATCGCCTACCTTCAGACCGTGGGGAGCGAGAATGTATCTCTTCTCGCCGTCCTCATACTGAACGAGAGCAATGTGTGCGGAACGGTTAGGATCGTATTCAAGAGTAAGAACAGTAGCATTCATATTAAGCTTGTTTCTCTTGAAGTCGATAATTCTGTATTTTCTTCTGACTCCGCCGCCTCTGTGACGAACAGTGATACGACCGTAGCTGTTTCTTCCTGCGTTCTTCTTAAGAGGAGCGAGCAGGCTCTTTTCGGGAGCTACCTTGGAAAGACCGCTGTAATCGGTAACTGTCATCTGACGTCTTGACGGTGTAGTCGGCTTATAAGTCTTTATAGCCATTGTGCTTATTCAACTCCTTTGGTGGTTTTGCGGAAGCTTTCACTTCCATACATTCCGCAGAGGCTTTTCTTCAACCCTCTGCTCCTTGGGATCACATCATACCGTCGAAGAACTCGATGGTCTTGGAACCTTCTGCAAGAGTAACGATAGCCTTCTTCCAGGAAGGTGTCATACCAACGTGCATACCCATTCTCTTCTGTCTGCCGCGGCAGTTCATTGTGTTCACCTTAGCAACCTTAACGCCGAACAGCTCCTCAACTGCCTTGGCAATTTCGATCTTGTTAGCGTCCTTGGCTACCTTAAAGGTGTACTTCATGTCAGCGATACCTGACATACTTGCTTCGGTAATGACGGGCTTTAAGATAATATCCTGTGCAGCCTTCATTATGCGTACACCTCCTCGATCTTAGCAACAGCGTCCTGAGCAACGATGAACTTATCGTAGTTCAGAATGTCATAAACATTGATGGTGTTTACCAGAGCAGTCTTAACACCGGGGATGTTAGCAGCGCTCTTGATAACCTTCTCATCAACCTCAGGCATAACGATGAGAGCCTTAGAGCCCTCTGCGCCGATAGCCTTGAGCATGGAAACCATAGTCTTTGTCTTGAATTCCTCGGTCTTGATGGAATCAACAACGATCAGGTTGTTCTCAAGCACCTTGGACGAAAGAGCGGACTTCATAGCAAGTCTTTTCAGCTTGCGGTTTACAGTGAAACGGTAGCTTCTGGGCTTGGGTCCGAGGGCGATACCGCCGTGTGTCCACTGAGGAGCTCTTGTAGAGCCCTGACGAGCGTGGCCTGTACCCTTCTGTCTCCAGGGCTTTCTTCCGCCGCCGCTTACCTCTGTTCTGGTAAGAGTGGACTGTGTGCCCTGACGCTGGTTAGCCAGATAATTCACTACCATAGTGTGCATAGCGGTCTTGTTGGGTTCAATACCGAACACCGCATCTGAAAGCTCAGTTTCGGAAACCTGTGAGCCCTGCATATTTAATACTGAAATCTTAGGCATTATGCTTCCTCCTTCCACTAAGCCTTCTTAACGCAGTCAACAATGGTAACTATTCCGTTCTTAGGACCGGGAACAGCTCCCTTGATAGCGATAAGATTATTTTCTGCGTCGATCTTAACGATCTCGAGATTCTGAACGGTAACCTTCTCGGCACCCATGTGTCCGGGGAGAGCCTTGCCCTTATAAATTCTGGAAGGGGAAGAACAAGCACCCATAGAACCTGCGTGTCTGTGTACAGGACCTGTACCGTGGGTTTCCTTCAGTCTGGAATTGTTGTTTCTCTTGATTGTACCCTGGAAGCCCTTACCCTTGGAAGTACCGGAAACATCAACGATGTCGCCAACCTCAAAAGTATCAGCCTTCAGAATATCGCCGACGTTCTTTTCAGCTGTGTTTTCGAGTCTGAATTCCTTCAGAGTTCTCTTAACAGCAACGTCAGCCTTTGCAAAGTGACCCTTGATGGGCTTGTTTGCAAGCTTCTCGCGGAGGTCGCCGAAGCCGAGCTGAACAGCGTCATATCCGTCATTGTCAACAGTTTTCTTCTGTACGACAACGCAGGGACCTGCTTCAACAACGGTAACGGGGATAACCTTGCCCGCTTCATCGAAAATCTGTGTCATACCGATTTTCTTACCGATGATTGCCTTTGTCATTATTTTTTCCTCCTTTTGGTTATTGGTCGGTTTCCCGACATGACCCACAGGCTTGCATCTTTAAGAGATCTTACTTGATCTCCATTACGATGTCAACACCCGCAGGAAGCTCAAGACCCTGCAGAGCTTCGGTGGTCTTTGCGGTAGGTCTGAGAACGTCGATGAGTCTTTTGTGTGTTCTCAGCTCGAACTGCTCACGGCTATCCTTGTACTTATGAACCGCTCTCAGGATAGTAACAACTTCCTTGTCGGTAGGCAGGGGAATAGGACCGGAAACCTTTGCACCCGAACGCTTAGCCGCCTCTACGATTTTTGCAGAAGCTGCATCTACAACTGCGTGGTCATAACCTTTGATCTTGATTCTGAGCTTTTCATTGACTGCCACTAAAATCGCCTCCTTGATTAAACTTACTGTATGGGGACGAGTTCTGAATTTCGTTACACGCTACCGTGTGTATCGTCATTTATCAAATAAAAACAGCCCTGAAAGTTTTTCTTTCGGGGCAGTCTGACGTACATAGCACAAGCATACTTACAATAGTATCTGTGAACCCATCACAGATCTACCGCAGTTTACGCACATTACCGTGTTCGCTATTACAGCCGCCCAATTTTAAATCGGACATACTCCGCGGAAATTACCTGACAAACCGTCAGCAACCTTCCGTTTCTTCGCATATCTATTGCAGTCACGCAAGAAGTATTATAACATACAAATTACCGCATTTCAAGGATTTTTTATAAAATCCTGTGTAGAAATTTGCAGTTATTTTTAGCTTGCTTTTGTGCAAATTTTACAATGCCGCTTTCGGGAAATTTTCTGCAAAGTGACAATTTATCACCCGTCAAGTCCCGTATCAGCCAACTTTATTATTATACCATATATATGGGAAAATGTCAAGGGGTTTTGCGGAAAAAATGTTGAGTGTTGAGTGATGAGTGTTGAATTTCCCCATTTAATTTATCACTCAACTCTCAACACTCAACACTAAAATCCGAAGTAACTGAATTATCTCCGTATTGTAATCAAAATGTAATTGAAAATCAGGTAAAATAATGGTATAATAAATTGAATGTTAAGGGGGTGATTTCCTGTGAAGATGAAAATTATTGCGTTGGCTGCACTGCTTTGCACCGCCGTATCTCTGTCTGCCTGTTCGGGCAATGAAAACGTTGCCGTGACCGAAACAACGGCAGAAGCAAGAGCCGCAGAGGTGACGGAAACGTCCTCCGAAGCATCGTCCGAGACAGTTGTGGGTGCGCAGCCGGCACTTATGAGCGACGAACCTGTCGAGGAAAACGAGCCGTTCACATCATATACCTTTACCTATTCCGATTCACGGGACAATTACCTTGTGACCCTGTCCCCGGGCGAATACAGGGACATCTACAACAACGGCGCCCAGATGCTGCCCATTTCCGTGACGTTCACCTGTGAGGATAAGAATTTTGCCTCACAGACCGTTGAAGCGACCGCACCCGAGGGATATTACATCGGTCTGCCATACAGCGCAAACGGAGCATACACCGCCTGCACTATTATAAAGAATGACATAGATTTCACACCCGTCCCCGACCTGATACAGCTGGATTTCTGGCTGTACGATTATGATGACATTGCCGAGGAGCAGCGTCCGGCCGTCGTTTCCAAATTCTATGCGGTACACGAGGGCAAGCTGTCCGAGGTCAAGATGATAGACAATACCAAGCAGGAGGGCGAGCCGCTCCCCTACTGTCCCGTGGATATGCTCCATACCGAGCCGCTGAAGCTGATGGAAGTGCCCGTCCCCGAGGTGACAAAGGACGGGGTTTCCCTGCAAATTTACACCTACACCTACGACATTGCCGAAAACACTCTGACAAAAAATGTAGAGCCGCCCGTTCAGGACAATATGCTCTATTTCGGATATTACTATTATTACAGGGCAATGGAAATAGCTTACTATATGAATCAGACCACTCTGCCCGTTGAGGATTATGAGAATTATGTCGAAACCGAGATAGCAAACGGCGACAGCACCTATACTGCAATGTATTTTCCCATTTCCGACCCAAGATTTTCCACCTATGAGGAGCTGTATAATTATCTGCTGACCATATTCAATCAGAGAATAGCGGACGACATGCTTGCGGCTGCGCCTATGCAGTATAAGGATTTTGACGGAAAGCTTTACGGTATTCTGGGCGACGGAGGATATAACATTAATCTCGGTCCCGTCACCTTTACGGGATATGAGATCTCCGAGGACGGACAGTCCATCATCTTCCACACCCGCCAGCTTACCAGAGATGACAACGGCTTTGAAACAGGCTACACCGACGGCGGAGATTTCGTCCTGACCTCCAATCCCGACAAAAACGGTTATATAATAACAAAATTCAGGTACCCTTACAGCTGATAAAGTTAACTGGCATTCACGGCAAAAGTGCGTGAATGCCCGTTTATTCGGTATGTTGATGAAGAGCAGAATGAGATCGCAGATTAATGTGAAAAGCGTTATGTCAAATGTGGAAAGTGAATTTTTTTAGTGCGCAATTTTAATACCTATGTTTTTATGCAGTAAAAAGGGCGCTCCCTCCGCCTTGTGCGGGGAGAGCACCCTTTATCGGTATTTGCTCATTTAAAATAGCTTCACTTTCCACTTTTCACATTTATTGAAGCACTAGTTCAAGTGTTTCGACAACCTCGTTCATATTTATGGGCTTGGAGATGAAACCGTTCATGCCACATTCCTTGGCGGTTCGGCGGTCCTCGTCAAAGGCGTTTGCGGTCATAGCAACAATGGGGACACAGGCAAGCGCCTTGTTTTCCAGCAGCCTTATCTGCCTTGTGGCTTCGTAACCGTCCATAACGGGCATCTGAATGTCCATCAGCACAAGGTCAAGATCACCCGGCTCGGAAGATGAAACCTTGTCCACCGCCTCCTGACCGTTTTCGGCTGTATCAACAATAAATCCGTACTCATTAAGTATCTCAAAGGCTATCTCACGGTTAAGCTCGTTATCCTCAACCAGCAGCAGATGCTTGCCCTTGAAATTATCCGTTTTGTCGGTAACGGGCAGCACGGCTTCATTCTTCTCCGCCTTCTGCTGACCGAGAGCACTTAGCAGCGACTCCCTAAGGTCGGACATAAACATGGGCTTTGAACAGAACGCAGTCACTCCCGCAGCCCTTGCTTCCACCTCAATATCCGACCAGTCATACGCCGTAAGGATAATTATGGGCGTATGGTCACCGAGAGAACGTATCTGCCTTGTGACCTCGATACCGTTCATATCGGGCAAACGCCAGTCGATGATGTAGGCATGGAAAGCGGTCGTTGACCTCAATAGCCTGCTTTGCCCTGAGAACCGCCTCTCTTCCCGAAACAGTCCACTCCGACCGCATGCCCACACGAAGCAGCATCTTTGTAACGCTGTCGCAGGTGTTGAAATCGTCATCGACAACCAGAGCCTTAAGTCCCTCAAGCTCCTTTACCTTTTCAACGCTCCTGTGCTCCGACTGCAAGCGCATTTTAATTCGGATAATGAACTCCGTGCCCTTGCCCTGTTCGGTGTTGACTTCAATGGTACCGCCCATCATATCGACAATGTTCTTTGCAATGGACATACCCAGCCCCGTGCCCTGTATCCTGCTGACGGTGGATGTGCGCTCACGTTCAAAGGGGTTGAAGATGCGCTCTGCGAAATCCCTGCTCATACCGATGCCCGTGTCCTTTACACGGAACTCATAAAGTCCCTTTCCTTCCGCAGAATTATGCAGCTGCGAAACACGAACCGAAACCGTTCCGCCCGGAGCGGTAAACTTTATGGCATTG
This sequence comes from Oscillospiraceae bacterium, assembly GCA_017828975.1. Lineage (GTDB taxonomy): Bacteria > Bacillota > Clostridia > Oscillospirales > Ruminococcaceae > UMGS1889. Next base: position 50,797 of record JAGAJN010000028.1, read on the forward strand.
GACAGCAGGTTCAAAAGCACCTGATTAAGGCGTATCTTGTCGCAGTAAACGTCCTCGTCAACAACATCCAGGGTGTCCATATAAAGCTCCAGCTGCTTTGCGTGTATCTGACCGCTGACGATGGTTTTCAGGTCGTGGAGAATGTCCGAAAGATTTACCTCTGTTTCTTCAAGGTGTATCTTTCCGCTTTCGATACGGCTCATATCAAGCACATCGTTTATAAGCGAAAGCAGATGATTGCTCGACGAAAGTATCTTGGACAGATAATCCTTTACCTTCTCCTCATTGCCCACATTTGCGCTTGCCAGCGTGGTAAATCCGATAATAGCATTCATAGGCGTGCGTATGTCGTGGGACATATTGGAAAGGAAGGTGCTCTTTGCCCTGTTTGCGCTCTGTGCGGCGTTTACCGCATCTTCAAGCGCATGATTTATCTTCTTTTCCTTAGTTCGGTCGGACATTACCATGATATACTTTTTCTCGCCGTTGATGTCGCTGCAAAGGGCGATAACGTGGAACCAGCGCACCTCGCCCGTTTTCCGATGAACATACTCTCTGTCCCATTCGCCCTGTTCTCCGGGGGAAATTTCGGGCAGCTTATCAAGCACACGGACAGTATCATCACTTTTGACCAGCCTGTCCAGCGCATGGATATTTGCCGACACCTGCTTTTCGGGGATCCCCACAAGTTTTTCAATGTTCGGGCTGATATAGTCAACATGCATATCCTCCGCATTGAGCATAAGGAAAACGTCGTCAACATTAACGGACAGCTTGGAAAACAGCTCATCACGATAGAGTATCTCCGTATCCTTCTTTTTCAGCTTCAGCTGATTTTGCCTGATAACTACGGCTATCATAAGCAGCGCAAGGCTTACGGTGATACCCGCCGCCAGCATAAGCGTGCTTGACTGGAGTCTGTTCATGCTCTCATTTACGACAGCTGTGGGCACTATGCCGACGACCGTCCAGTCCTCGAAATCCGCAGATTCATATATGAAATAATAGCTTGTTTCTCCCAAGGTGACAACAGCCGCTCCCGAATTTCCCTGACAGAGGTCCTGACGGAATCTTTCCATTTGGGCACTGTCCATATCCGAGTACTTTTTCAGCATTGCGATAAGGTTATAGATGTCCTGCTGCTTGTTTGCGGCGTTATCCACCACAACACGTCCGTCGGAATGGATAACATAGCTGCTTGAATGTCCGTCAAAGGCGGATATTTTCAGCGCATTTACCATGTCGGAATTGTTGAAGCTTACGGCTATTGCCTCATAGTCAAAGCCCTTGTATGTACCCTTTACGGCGGGGCTGACAAACACCATTATCCGGGGCTTTCCGGGCACTACGGAATTTACTGCCATGTCCTTGCCGCGGAGGATAAGCTCGGGCAGCTCGTCCTTCAAATCAAGGTAGCCCGTTTCATCGCTTACCGTCCGATAATTTCCTTCCCGTGAAATGAAATAGAAGTCGGTAAAGCCTGTTTTCTCCTTTGCATGGGTTATGAAAGCATCTATCTCCTTTTCGTCCGAAACGTCCTGAAGATAATCCGCCCAGAGGTGCATATTTGTCCAGTTTCTGCCGACAAGATTATTCAGAGAACGGTTTGCCTGATGATATATCTCCGTAAGATGGGAGATACTTTCAGAATATATGGTCTGCGACACAAAGGAGTAATAACGGACGCTGACCGCAGCAATTCCTATCAAAAATATAACGGCAGCAATGACTGCGACTATCCGTTTTTTCATTGTAAAGCTCTCCTTTTCATCAGATTTTCGGTGCGGACATTACCGTATAAGCCTTGCTGTCATCAAGAGTATCTCCGTTTATTGTAATATCTCCAAGCGTATAGGTGCCGTCGCCGTTATCCGAAACGGTATATTCAATGCCGCTTGTGACGGGCATAAGATTTTTGTGGCGGATAGGGTTTGAACCGTCCACCTCCGCGCACATGGGCAGCCGGCGCACTTCACCGTTCGGCTCTCTGTTGTTATCTATGTAGCTGTCGCAATACCAATAACCAATAAAAGTCTAGATAAAAAACCTGCGCAAAAACCATATACGCAAGTTTTTGCTTGATTTTTTTATTCACTTTTTAATTGGTTCTTAGTATAATATAATTTGTGGGTTCTGCCGGACTTCCGCCGTCCTTTATATACGCCGTCCACGCCGGCTTTACTCTGTCGTCCTCTTTCACAAACACACGGCTTTCATCTTCGAGAAATGTGCTGAAATATGACAATATATCAAGGCAGGTGACCTTGAAGGTATCCTCATCTCCGACCTCCCTGCCGTCCCTCAGAACACGCATAAGAGTGTATTTACCGTCTGCCTCCCGAACCTCGATCGATATTCCGCTGACTGTTGGAAGAGAACCTCTGTTAAAAGGCGTGATTCCGCCCTCACAGCCCTCCACATACGCCTTTACAAATTCTTTCAGCTGTGCGCCTGTCATTTCGGACTGCCATGCGCAGAGAGGATTTGGCGTTACCATATTTCCGACCATCTTCTCGGTGTAATCTGCCTTGAAAACGGAACCCGTAAAGCTGTATGCGGGTGCGACAAGCACATCGCTGCCGTAAAATTCCCGCAGAGTATTTGCCATGACCGAATACGCTTCGTTTCCGCCGTTTTTGTGGAATATGTTTGAATAGTCACGGTCAACAGTCAGAATCGCTTCTTCGGTATTGTCCTTTGGCTGCTTAAGCTGAGAATCAAAGGCTTCGTATGCCTGTTTTGCGTCATATTCGCCCTGTATCATCTTGGAAACAACGTCCTTTGACGCCGCAAAAAAGTCATTTGAAGCAATGCGGATATACAGATGGTTCTGTTCGATAAGCGTCTTCAAATTTTCGAGATAGGGAGAAAGCTGAAGCTCAACATTCTGACTGTATGTAATAACATCTTCGCCCTTTGCCAGAGTGTTCTGACCCTCCTCGGAAAGCATAACGTTCAGCACCTTCAACGCCTTTTCCTGACGTGCTTTGTCATTTTCCAGGTCCTTGTTGAGGGCAATCTGAAAAGAGGGATAGGTAAGCAGCCACTGTTCGCCGTTCTGTCCGAAATAGGGGAGAAATACCGCATCAACGCCCATATTTTGGAATGCTACCGTATTTGAGCCGCCCGAACGGATAACAGCAGCTTCGCCATTTGTAAACATTTCTATAACGGGATTATAGGAGAATTCAACATCACCCGGGTGAATATCAGCGTCCTCTATAAACTTTTCCATGCGCTCAAAGGCAGTATGCCAAACAGTGTCGTCCAGCCCCGTTATTTCCATATTCGACGGGTCCTCATAGCCGCTTCGCCAGATACAGCCTTCCATAGAGGTTATCTCGGGAATGGAAAGCCCCTGGAGCACCTCCATGCAGGTATAGTCATATGAAAAATCGGCAGCAAAGCCCCGAACACCGACCTTTTCAAATTCTTGGCAGGCGTAAACAAAGCTGTCGTAATCCGTAGGCAGCGGAATATCGTATTCTTCAAAAACAGACCTGTTTGCCACAAGACCGTCCACCTCGCCGCACATGGGCAGCCAGTTCACCGTGCCGTCGGGATTGGTGAAGCTGCCGATATAGGCTTCATATATGGCACCCGCCTCCTCGGTGGCAGACAGGTCCATCAGCTGATCCTTAAGCGCCGCCGCATCATGCAGGGAAAATCTGCGTGATGTGATAATATCGGGGAGCTTGCCGTTTTCATTCATGAATTTATAGAAATCAAGGTCATTGTTTCCCACAACAAACTGAATGTTGACATCGGGCAGCTGTGACTGTATATACGGAGCAAAGCTTTCATACATTGCGGTGCTCCATAAATAAACGGAGATAGTTTCCCCGTCCTCCCTTGAATTGTCCGATGTGCAGCCCGAAAGAACCGACGCTGCCATCATTGCCGCCGCAGCCAGAGCCGCCGACCTCATCACAGCCTTTTTATCCATCTATATGACCATTCCTTTCATCACTTTTACACAAAACACTACCTATGCACCTGCCGTGCAATAGTCCCGATGACCTCCTGAATAACAATAGGCTTTGCAAGATGACCGTTCATTCCTGCGTCCAGAGAAGCCTGAACGTCCTCGGCAAAGGCGTTGGCGGTCAGCGCAATAATGGGGATATTCCGGGCATCGGGGCGTCCCTGCATTGAACGTATCGCCTTTGTTGCTTCATAGCCGTTCATTTCGGGCATCATAATATCCATAAGTATCATATCAAAGGCTTCGGGGGGATTTTCCTCAAATAGCTTTACCGTTTCTTTTCCGTCGGCGGCTCTTGTCACCTTTATGCCAAGCTCCTCCAGCTGAATAACGGCAATTTCGGCATTCAGGTCGTTGTCCTCTGCCAGCAGTATCTTTACGCCGTTCAGGTCAACATTTGCAATGGGCATAGCCTTTTCACAGACATTGCTTTTATCGGTAATTTCCAGCGGAAGCTCAACGGTAAATACAGAACCCGCTCCCTTCCTGCTCTCCACCAGAATGCTGCCGCCCATCAGGTCAACATAATGCTTGGAGATAGCCATTCCCAGACCTGTACCCTTATACTGCGTCCTTGCGCCCGTTTCCTCCTGCGAGAACTCGTCAAAGATATGCTCCACAAACTCCTCGCTCATACCGACGCCCGTATCGGCAATGCGATAGCACACGTTCATATGCCTGTCATCGCAGCCTTGACGGTAGCTTGTTTCAAAGGTGATGCTGCCGCCGTCCTCGGTAAATTTCACAGCGTTTCCGAGGATATTTACCAGCACCTCACGGATACGCACGGAGTCGGCAAGCACATAGGGCGTTTCGGGGACCTCCGCCTTTGTGTCAAAGGTGATATTTCTGTCGGTCAGGAAGCCGTGGACGATGTTCGCGACCATATCGTTGACCGACGTAATATCGACGGGAACAGGCTCGAATTTCATCTTTCCGCTCTCGATACGGCTGATGTCCAGCACGTCGTTGATAAGCGTCAGCAGATGCTCGGAGCTTTTGCTTATCTTTTCAAGGCAGCTTTTTACCTCAGGCTCGGGGTCCTGCTTCAGGGCGATTCCCGTAAAGCCCATGATAGCATTCATAGGCGTGCGAATGTCATGGGACATATTGTTCAGGAAGGTAGTCTTTGCAAGGCTTGCGTTCTGCGCCGTATGCACAGCCTCCTCCAGCTTCTGATTTATCTTCTTGTCACTTGTTCGGTCGGACAGGTCAAGTATGTACTTCTTCGCCCCCCGTATATCGCTGCAAAATGCGATAACATGGAACCAGCGCAGCTCGCCGCTCGCCTGATGGATATACTCCCTGTCCCATTCCCTCTGTTTTCCGGGAATAATGTCCGAAAGCTGGTCAAGGACACCGGCGGCTTCATCTTCCTTCACCAGCCGTCCCAGCGAATAAACGTCTTTGCGGACCTCTGCCTCCGTAATTCCCAGAAGCTTTTCAATGTTCGGGCTGACATATTCCACCCGATGGTCCTCCGCATTTATCATCATAAACACATCGTCCACATTGATGGACAGCTTTGAGAACAATTCATCACGGGCAACAAGCTCATGGTCCTTTTCCGCAAGCATCTGCCTGTTTCGCTGAATTACCAGCATAAGGAGCATAACGGCAAAGGCTATGGTTATCACCGACACTACCGCCATAGTCGCAGACTGCAGCTTGTTCATGCTGGCATTGACTATATCTGTGGGAACGATACCCAGCACCATCCAGTCCTGAAAGCCTGCGGATTCATAGACCAGATAATATTTCCTGCCGTTTACGTCAAACAGCATCTGACCCGAATTCCCCGCAAGAAAATCCGTATGCAGCTTGGAAATGTCCTCGTCCGAAAGTCTTTCCGACCTTTCCAGAAATGCGAAAATATTGTGTATATCCTCCATATCCTCGCTTCCGTTGTCAACGACCACTCTTCCGTCGGGCAGTACCGCATAGGTGCTTGCCTGCCCGTTAAAGGCGGAAATTTTCAGCGCCTCCACCAGGTCGGAATTGTTAAAGGTAATAGCGATAGCCTCATACTCAAAGCCCTTGTAGCTGCACAGCTCGCACGGAGCGGCAAACACCATTATTTCGGGCTTGTCGGGGACAACGGAGTTTGCAACGATAGGCTGATCGTCAAGTATCAGCGCAGGCAGCTTGTCCCGCAGATTAAGGTAGCCCCTCTGCCCGTCGATAGAGAGATATTCGCCGTTTCGGGAAATAAAATAGAAATCGGTAAATCGGTTTACTTCCTTTGCCTCGGCGACATATTCGATTATATCCGCTTCACTTTCCGTATTTTCCAGATAGGGCGTCCACATCTGCATACGGCTCCGGTTTACGGAAACAAGGTTGGAAAGAGCCATATTTGCCTGACGGAATATCTCCACAAGGTGGGCAGTGCTTTCCTCGTAAATGGTCTGTGAAACAAATCCGAAATATTCGGCACCCGCAAAGATAACGCCCGCTGCAAATATCAGCGCAAGCAGAGCGGCAAGAAGCTTCTTTTTCACGGCACTGCCCTCCTTTCGTCATTATTATCCCTGAATAATAGTCACATACTCCGTAGGCGGCAGGAACTGCTTTGTTTCGGCAAGCGCCTCGCAGATATATTCCTGACTGGTGAAATCATTCGTATAATAATCCTCACGCTTTGCCTTGATGTCCTCGGGCATGGGACAGTTGCAGAAGGTGGGGTGTTCAAGATATGTGTCCGCACCGATAAGCAGAACGGTGTAAACGGCATCGTCCTCAAGGGGCTGACCGTCTACGGTAATTTCCCCGAGAGTGAATTTTCCCCGCTCCGTTTCGGTAACGGTGTATTCAAGACCGCTTGTAACGGGCATCTGGTTGCGGTGATGGATAGGATTGGAGCCGTCCTCCTTGATGTTTACAAGCCAGTCCATTATTCTGCGTATCTCCGCTCCCGTGTACTCTCCTCGGTACATAGCATTTCGGAAGGTCATTATCCACTTTACCTGCTGAGTGGTGTAATCTCCCTCATATATGGACGAGCTTGCAACGCTTGCATATCCGATAGCTATACTGTCGTTATTTTTATACCGCAGAGTGTTCATCAGCGAGGAAGCCGCCTGACTTCCGTGAACGCCGAAGTCATTGGAATATGCCGTTGTCTGGGTGAAAAGAACTTCCTCCGATTCGGGATCCTTGTAATCGGTTATCTGCGCATTGAAGGCATCGTAAGCGGTCTTTGCGTCATATTCGCCTGTCATCATCTTGTGTCCCACGTCCTGAGAAATACCGAACACCTCGGTAGAAGCAAGGCGCATATACAGGTGGTTTCTGCCTATGCAGTCCTGAACATAGTCAAGAGCGGGAGAGGGGGTTATCTTAACCTCCTTGTTGTAGGACAGCACGGAGGTGCCTGCCGCAACATGCTTCTGACCCTCCTCGCTGAATATCGCCATAAGAACATCATTTACAGCCGCCTTCTTTTCATTGTCCTCTTCGACCCTATGGGAAACTGCCAGCTGACACATAGGATAGGTAAGCACCCAGTTATCATCGGAGCTTTCGCCGAAATAGGGGAGGATAACGCAGTTCATATCCCGCTCAGCCTTGATACTGTCGCAGATCGCTGCGGTGTTTCGTATCATAGCGGTCTGTCCGTTAAAGAAGGGCTCCATAACAGCACTGAATTGAAGCTCCTCATCGCCCTTTTCAAAGCGAACGTCCTTCAAAAACTGCTCGTACTTTTCAAAGACCTTTGGCCATACGGTATTGTCAAGACCTACCTGATCATCCGCAGTTTCGCTTTCATACGACATACGCCACTTTGTCCCCTCAAGGCTCATAAGCTCAGGGATAGCGCAGCCCTGCATGGTTTCCAGACAGGTGTAATCATAATACCAGTCAGCCTGAAAGCCCTTTATGCCCAGCTGCTCAAAAGCGTCGATCGCTGACAAAAACTCGGCATAATTTGTGGGCAGGGGGATATTATGCTCATCAAAAAGGTCCTTGTTAGCCACGATACAATCGACCTCTGCGCACATAGGCAGCCAGCGGATAGCACCGTTTTCCTCACGGTTCACCTCCAGATAGCTGCTGTAAAATGTGCCTGCGACCTCGGTAGTACTGAGGTCCATAAGATAGTCGGCAAGAGGGGCTGCGTCGTTCAGGGAAAATCTGCGGCAGGTGATAATGTCGGGCATCTCCTCGCCTCGTGCAAGCAGGTCCTTGTAATATTCCATAGTGTTGTAGCTCTGCACAAAGGTAAAGTCAATATCGGGGAATTTCTGCTCCAGCCAGGGGGACAGCTCCTTGAACATTGACCTGTCCCACATATACATACTGATAGAAATTCTGCCGTCATCTTTGCTCTGAGCCGTGTTTTTATCGGCACAGCCCGCAAGCATTCCCGCCGTCACAGAAGCGGAAAGCAGCAGACAGATAAGCTTTGTTTTTGTCATTTACATTCTCCTTGTGAAATTTATTTAACTATATATTTGCGAAGCGTTTTTGCCAGGACCTTTAGGTCAAGGGGCTTGGCGATATGCTCGTTCATGCCCACTGTCCTTGCTGCCTGAACGTCCTCCGCAAATGCGTTTGCCGTCATAGCGATAATTGGTATGCGCTTGCAGTAGGCTCTGTCCATTGCACGGATAACTCTTGCTGCGTCGTAGCCGTTCATTCTCGGCATCTGAATGTCCATGAAGATCATATCGTAATATCCGTCAGCGCATTTCGACATCATCTCCACAGCCTCCGCACCGTCGCAGGCACGTTCAACGGCAAGTCCCGTAGTACCGAAAATTTCCGTGGCTATCTCCGCATTAAGCTCGTTGTCCTCGGCAAGAAGTATCCTCCTGCCCGACAGCTTCATATCAGCCAAAACGTCAAGAGGTGCCGTCTGCTCGGGCTGCTCCTCACCCGCCTCAAGGGAGTTAAAGGTCTTTGCCAGCCTTGAACGGAACAGCGGCTTGCTGATAAATGCGTTTGCGCCTGCCGCCCTTGCCTCCTGCTCAATGTCCGACCAATCGTAGGCGGAAATGATAATGATAGGCACCTCATCTCCGACAGCCTTCCTGATAGCCCTTGTCGTGGCGATACCGTCCATTTCGGGCATTTTCCAGTCGATTATGCAGGCGTAATAGTCCCGGTTTTTCTGATGACGAACGGTGCAGTATTCCACCGCCTCCGCCCCCGTGGAAACACCGTCGGGCTTCATTCCAAGCTCCTCCAGAATGTCACAGCAGGATTCAAGGCTCATTTGGTCATCGTCAGCCACAAGCACATTAAGGTCGGCAAATTTCCCCCGATCTATCTCGGTGCTGTCCTGCAGCTTCAGATACATGGTCACCGTAAAGCGGGAACCTACATTCAGCTTACTTTCCACCTTAATGTCACCGCCCATCATGCGCACAATATTTCGGCTGATAGGCATGCCAAGCCCCGTTCCCTGGATTTTGTTCACCCTGCCGTCAACAGCCCGTGAGAACGGCTCAAATATTTGGGAAAGATACTCCTCGCTCATGCCGATGCCGTTGTCCTCAAATATGAACTCATAGCAGCCCACCTTTTCCTGTGCCGACGGCTTTTCCGTGATTGAAAACCGTATTTTCCCCCCGTCGGGCGTGTACTTGACAGCATTGCTCATAAGGTTTGTGAACACCTTCTGTATCCGCAGACTGTCCCCGATAACATTCTCGTGTATAACGCCCGAAATGTTTACGGAAAGCTCGTGATGATGCTTGTTTATCTGTGCGCAGGTCATGGTAAGCAGATTATCCACCAGATTTGAAAGATTGAATTCCTCCTCGGTAAGGTCCACCTTTCCCGATTCGATCTTGCTCATATCCAGGACTTCATTTATAAGGCTGAGCATATGCTTGCTCGCCTGTGAGATCTTCTGTAAGCAGTCCCGTACACGTTCGCTGTCGTCCGAATGAGCGGCGGCAATTGCGGTCATGCCGATAATTCCGTTCATAGCTGCCTGCTTCCGACAATATTTTATGTATAGCCTGACCGTCCTTGGGATCGTTCAGATGGTCCCGAAGGAAATTTCTGATAGTCTGTTCACGGTCTGATGTTTCTTTATTCAAGCGGCTCATTTTTCCACCTCCGGAATACTCGGCACTTTATTTCTGACCGACTTGATTTCCAAGGAAAAGCGCCAAAAATCCATTAATATCCATTAATATCCATTATTAAGTATAACAGCCCCCCCTGTTATGTCAAGTATTGCACGGAAAAGCGGGACTTTGGTCACACATTTTTTTAATGTTGAGTGATGAAAGTTGAAAGTTGAATTATACTAATCTTTTATACTGATTTCCTATCATAAAGTTGACAAAAAATCAGTGCAAAAGCTTGCGTTTATGGGTTTTGTGCTGATTTTTTGTCTAAACTTTGATTAGAAATTAGTATTATCACTATGTAGACAAAAACATCAAAATAATTTACATCATTTCACCAAATTCCATTCAACAGCCACTCTAACAGATCATTAACTATTTTCCCTCGGTATTCAATTTTTCTCATTCCACTAAAATGTAAAGCAGGGTAAAGAGGGTGGGGTGAAAGGGAAGGGGTTTGCAAAGGGGGAACCGTTAGGGGCGGGGGAAACTCCCTGCTTTGCGTTAGGGTTTGCTGTGTCCCTATGCATTTTTGCATTGCCCATATAGGTTCCCCCTTTGCGGGAGAGCCACAACAGAAACAAAGGTCACAAAGGGGGTGAGAGAAAAGAAAGTGGAGCAAAAAAATGCAAATTACCCAATACTCACAACAGAAATATGCTTGCAAAAATAGTCTATATGCTGATAAAAGATTAGTATTACAGCACCCCGCCAACATTTCGCTGTACCTCTCATTAAACTCAATGTTCGTTTTTGAACAGCAGGTTACGATCTATGCTTTCAAATGTAAATTTTCCTGTAATTGTTTGCCACATTTGCAGAGAAAAATTGACATTTTTCGACGCAGCTGATATAATAAATAATAACCCGCCGTTTTTGAGGGTTTATCCCTCATTTCGGAAGAACTTTTTAAGGTACCTAAGGGAGGATGCTATGGGAGAACATTCTTTGATAAAAAACAGAGTGCTAATTGTTGACGACTGCGAAACCAACAGAGCCATGCTGGTGGAAATACTAAAGGATGACTACGAAATTATCGAAGCATCGGGCGGCGAGCATGCCATTGAGATACTGCAAAGAGAAGCGGGAAGCATTTCATTGGTGCTGCTGGACGTTGTTATGCCCGATACGGACGGTTACGATGTCCTTGTGCAGATGAACAGCCTCGGTATAATCGAAGATGTCCCCGTAATTATGATTTCCGCAGAAAGCGCCCCGGGATTTATCACAAAGGCATACGACCTCGGCGCTGCGGATTATGTGAGCCGTCCCTTTGAATCCACCGTTGTTCAGCGGCGTGTAAAGAATACCATAGCATTATACGCAAAGCAGAGAAAGCTTCTGGATATTGTCGCAGACCAGATATATGAAAAGGAAAAGAACAGCAATATGATGATCTCTATCCTCAGTCATATTGTGGAATTCCGAAACGGCGAGAGCGGTACCCATACTATACATATAAACATCATCACCGAGCTTCTGCTGAAGCAGCTTGTGAAGAAGGACAAGCGGTATGCAATGTCCACGTCGGATATACGCCTGATAAGCACCGCCTCCTCCCTGCACGACATCGGAAAAATAGCTATCCCCGACGAGATACTCAACAAGCCCGGCAGATTTACTCCCAAGGAATATGAGATAATGAAGACCCACTCGGAAATAGGTGCGTCAATGCTGAAAAATCTTACCGAGTATCAGAACGAGCCGCTGCTTAAAGCATCCTATGAGATATGCCGCTGGCACCACGAAAGATATGACGGAAAGGGCTATCCCGACGGTCTTAAAGGCGACGAGATACCTATCTCCGCACAGATAGTTTCCATTGCCGACGTGTATGATGCCCTTACCGGCGAACGCTGCTACAAGAAGGCATATTCCCACGAAAAGGCGATAGAAATGATATGCGGCGGATAGTGCGGCACCTTCAACCCCATGCTTCTGGAATGTCTGCTTGATGTAAGCGGCAAGCTGGAAAAGGAGCTTAAAGAAAACTCACCCGGACTTAAAAACAAAAGAGAAATACAGGAAATGACCGATGACATACTTAACGGCAGCGACCAGTCCGCCGTTGGAACCGTAAAGGAGGACGTTTCCGCCAAGGAAACAAAGAATATGGAACTTTCATCTTTAAAACAGATCGGAATAAATACCGACAGCGCAATTGAAAGATTTATGGGCAATGAATCCCTGTATGCAAAGATGCTGAAAAAATTTCTCGGTGAACCTACATTTGCAAAGCTCACCGCAGCCGTTGCGGAGGGTAACGGTCAGGCGGCGCTGGAAGCGTCCCATACCCTTAAAGGCGTCTGCGGAAATCTGTCCATCGAAAGCCTTTTTGACCTTTTTGCGGAACAGGTCGTTCTTATGAGAGCGGACAAGTGGGACGAGGCTTATGCCATGATGCCCGAAATTACCGAAAAATACGAGCTGGTGACCGATACGCTCAGAAACTGTCTTGATATGCAGTAAAATTGGAGGATAATTATTTATGGCAAATGCAAAAAGACTGCTTATCGTGGACGATTCGGAAATCGACAGAAGCATACTCAGAAACATTCTAAGCAAGTGCTTTGAGATAACAGAGGTGGAAAACGGTTACGCCGCACTGGAGCTTATCACCAAAAACAGGATAAAGATAGACGGCGTTCTTCTGGATATTTCCATGCCCGTTCTCGACGGCTTCAACGTCCTTGACATTATGAGCGAAAACGGCATAAATACTCAGCTACTATAAGCTGCTTCAATCAAACAACCTTATTACGGTATAAAAATTCCTCCCGTGCCATATCGGTACGGGAGGTTTTTATTTGCCGATCAAGCTTCACAAAATCTTTGCCAGCGTTGCCATAAGTTCATTTACATTGATAGGCTTTGCAATATGTCCGTTCATGCCCGCCTTGTATGCGTTCTGCTTGTCCTCCTCAAAGGCGTTTGCGGTCATGGCGATAATGGGAATGTCAGCCTTCGATTTGTCGGCGGAGTGCCTGATAGTCTTAGTGGCTTTGTAGCCGTCCATATTGGGCATCTGAATGTCCATCAGGATAAGGTCATAATAGCCGGGCGCCGCCTTTGCCAGCATATCGGCGCAGATAATGCCGTCCGCAGCGTGTTCGGTCATAAAGCCCGATTCTTCAAGTATGGTCATAGCTATCTCGGCGTTCAGCTCGTTATCCTCCGCAAGAAGGATACGCTTTCCCTTGAATTTCTCGGCATCGTAAACGGAATCGCTTTCTATGCTCTGAACCTTATCCCTCTTATCTGCTATGCGGTGGGGTACGGTCACCGTAAATTTTGTTCCCCTGCCCACCTGACTTTCCACCTTGATAGTTCCGCCCAGGAAATCCACCAGCCGCTTTACAATAGCCATTCCCAAGCCTGTTCCGTTTACACGGCTTTCCGTGCTGGAACGTTCTCTTGTAAATTCGTCGAACATCTTAGGCAAAAACTCTTCGGAAATACCGATGCCCGTGTCCTCTATCTCCGTCCGATACATAGCATGACCCGCTCTGTTCGACGGCACCTCCGTAAGTCGCATAGTCACCCTGCCGCCCGACGGAGTGTATTTCAGCGCATTGCTCAGGATATTCAGGAATATCTCGCGGAGCTTTGTTGCGTCGCAGATGACCTCCGTATGCTCAACATCAATGGAACGTGTAAACTCAATGCCCTTTTCCTTCATCTGCGAATCAAACAGCGAATACAGCGTATCGTTAAAGGCATAGATATTCCAGAAGCTTTCGTCCAGCGTCGTCTTGCCGCTTTCGATACGTGCCATTTCCAGGACGTTATTGATAAGCGACAGCAGGAATTCGTTTGAGGTCTTTATCTTCTTTATGTATTCCCTTGCAAGCTCCTTGTCGTCAAGATGCTTGTCCAGCAGCTCGGTAAATCCGATTATAGCATTCATAGGCGTGCGTATGTCGTGGGACATATTAAAGAGAAACGCAGACTTTGCCGCACTTGACGCATTTGCTATCTCAAGCTGAGCCTTTGTGTCCGCCTTGTCATGGGCTTCGGTAACATCTCGTCCTAAGATGTTGATTATGGTGTTGCCGTCCTCATCATAGCCCGCAAATACGTTTATCTCGTGCCACTCGGGCTTTTTGGTATAATGCAGGAGGAATTCCTCCGTACCCAGATGACCTGCCCCGAACTGCTTTCCCCGATAGTTGTCGAGGGACATAAGCTCTACACCCTTTTTCAGGTAAGTATCATCGACGGCATTTAAGAAACGTTTGTAAATATCTTCGTAATTATCCGTGGAATTCATTCTTGCAACGGTGTCTTCCATACCTGTACCCGTGATAAGAGTATATTTTCCCGTATCGACATTTACCGTCATATTGTAGCTGTAAAGCATTTTTGTAATGCTCGAAAGCAGCTGATCTCTCGCCGTAGATGCACGCAGCTCACGTTCCTTTTTCTCCTGCTGCTCGTGGGCTTCCGTAATGTCACGTCCAAGGATATTTGCAATGCGGTTGCCGTTTTCGTCTGTTCCGAGGAAGATGTTTATCTCGTGCCACTCAATGCCCTTTTCGGTCTTTGCGGCATATTCCAGATTGCCGATATAGCCCGTTTCATTCTCACGTTTCCTGAGAGCGGACAGGCTGCTGAAGCTGTCAAACGCTTCAATGTAGTCCTCCGTAACATACTGTATCTTCTGTCGGTAAGCGGTTTCGTAATCGTCGGTGGACTCAAATATCTTTACGAAATCCTTCATGCCCGTGCCCACGATAAGGCTGTATTTTCCGCTGACAAGGTTAAGCGTCAGGTTATAGCTGTAAAGTGTCTTTGTAATATTGGAAAGTATCTGGTCCTTTGCCGCAACGGCTTTCAGCTCATTTTCACGATGCTCCTGTGCCTTGCGCATTTCCGTAATGTCACGTCCGAGAATATTTGCAATGGGCGTTCCCTCTTCGTCAACTCCCATAAAAGCGTTGACCTCAAACCAGCCAATACCGTTCTCTGTTACCGCAGCATACTCCTTCTGACCGATATGTCCGCTTAAATTCTGCTGTCTGCGCAGTGCTTCCAGTGAGAATTGATCGTTCATATCCTCACGATATTCGGGGAGAACTTTCTCCAATAAATATCCACAGGCTGCATCAAAATCGTCCGTATGCGAGAAATGACGGATAAGCTCCTCCATGCCCGTGCCCACGATAAGGCTGTACTTTCCCGTGTTAAGGTTAACAGTCGCATTGTAGCTGTACAGCGTTTTTGTAATATCGGAAAGTATCTGGTCCTTTGCGGCAGAGGCTTTCAGCTCACGCTCCTTTGCCTCCTGCTGCTTGTGTATCTCGGTAACATCACGTCCGAGAATGTTTGCTATCCTTCTGCCGTCCTCCTCCGTGTCAACGAAAACATTTATCTCATGCCACTCAAATTCATCATCGTCGGGATAGATAACGGGGTACTCCAGCGTTCCCTTGAAGCCGTTTTCCGCAGCGTTATTCCTTGCCGAATCAAAGTTGGTCAGCTTGTTAAAGCGGTCAACATAGGCGGGGTGAATGATACTGTTCTGAAACTCGGTAAGCTCCGCCTGATTGCTGTGGCGTTTGTATTCATTGACGGTACGCTCCATACCCGTGCCCGTTATCAGCGAATAATCTCCCGTAGCAAGGTCGATAGTCAGGTTGTAGCTGTACATTATCTGCGTTATCTGGGCAAGCACACGGTCCTTTTTTGCGGGTGCTTTTTTCAGCTCGTTATTGGCTTCACGGATATGATAATTCTTTTCGATAAAGAAATGCAGCGTTTCCTTTAAAAGCTCGTATGAACCCTGCATCTCCCTTTCGGTTTTCCTGCATACACGGGGAAGAACGGCTCTCACCTCCGCTTCGTCAATGCCAAGCTGAACGGCTTTCCGAACGATCTCCTCCTCGTCCTGCTTATCGGAAAGAGCCTGTCCCGCCAGCACTCTGCCAAGCACCTGTCCGTCGGGAAGCTCGATGGGTATAGAGAAATCGCAGAAGCCCATAGGACAAACGAAAACGCCTTTCTTATCCGAATTCCGTGATGACATACAGCTTTCAAGACCCTTTACATTGGTATGTATCAATGTGCAGAAATCGGTCATTCCGAAGCTGCCCGAGGTACGGTTTCCCTCCGTATCAATAATAACGGCTGACATTCCCGTGCTTTTTGACCAATTATCTATCAGCCTGTGAAGCTGGTCCATATCGCAGAATTCCTGCAGAGCGATACTGTTATTTTCCATATTCATTCTCCTTGTTCGTAGGGAACTGCGGTCATGGTGTGTTCTGCGAGCCGCAAGCACATTATACCATATTTTGATGAAAAATGCAAGAAAAGGGTAAATGAAATTTTCAGTGTTGAATTTAATGTGAAGTGTGAAAAGTGGAAAGTGAAATTTTTCAGTAAATCCAACAAGCCATAATTACGCACTATTTTTAGGCTAAATCGGCAAAATATCAAACTCACAAAAATCACAAACAAATAGTAAAACCACAAACATACACAAGCTTACAATAGGATTCTAAGCTATATACCCTATCAAAATGCAAAGCGAGGAAAAGAGGGTGGGGTGAGAGGGAAAGAGGAGTGCAGAGGGGAAAACCGTTAGGGGCGGGGGAAAGTCCTCGCTTTGTTGGGTTTATTCTGTCCCCCGCCCCTATAAGGTTGTCCCCTTTGCGGGAGTTGCACAAACTGACATAGGTCACTAAAGAGATGTCGCCTGTCGTAAGTTGGCTTTTTCCCGTCCTGCTTTCTTTTGGCGACACTTCTTTTGTGACCTCTCTAATTTTGCGCAAC
>JAGAJN010000029.1 GCA_017828975.1 Oscillospiraceae bacterium
ATGTTGAAAAAAGGGTTTTTACCTTTAAAAGGGCTTACCTCATCGAAAACGACCCGAGATTTCAGAAGAACTCTGATACATAAATTGTGTAAACCATGTGCTTGCACAAAGTGTAAACTATCTTACTCTTGACAGGAACCCGTCCCCTACAAAACCTGTTAGGATATTTTATGTACCGTTATAGATACGTCACTAAGGCAACAAATAGTATATAATTGTCGATTTAATCAGCAGTCCCATATTTTTACGGATCGCTATAAATTCAACTCTCACCTCTCAACATTCAACACTAAATACTCCACTTTTCACTTTTTTCTTGACAATCATTACAAACTGTGATACAATATAAAAGTATATCGGAATATCCGCAAAAATCCTAAAAAAGGAGAGTTTTTTACATGGCTAAGCGTATAAAAATGTCCTCAGAGGGCTATAAAAATCTTGAAAAAGAACTGGAATATCTCATAACCGTCCGCAGAGTTGAGGTCGCTAAAAAGCTTAAGGAAGCACGTTCCTTCGGTGACCTTTCCGAAAACGCTGAGTACGATGAAGCTAAAAACGAACAGGGTATCCTGGAAGCAAAGATCACCGAAATGGAGCAGACTCTGGCAAACGCCGAGATAGTTGACGCAGGCGACCTTTCCTCAGATGAGATCGGCGTCGGCTCCTTCGTTGTCCTCCGTGACCTTGAGCTTAACGAGGACGAAAAGCTGCAGATCGTCGGCTCCACCGAAGCAGACCCCGAAAACGGCAAGATCTCCGATGAATCTCCTATCGGTATCGCTGCCCTGAAACACAAGGTTGGCGATGTTATCGAGGTAAATGCACCCATCGGAGTTATCCGTATGCAGGTAATCTCCATCGGAAACGAATAATCTCAGAAAGGACGAATCAAATAAATGAGCGATACACCCATCACGTCCCCCGCTGCCGAGGAGGAGCAGGAACAGGACGTACACATATTAAAGAAGATAAGGATCGACAAGCTCAATGAGTTAAAGGCAAAGGGCGCAGACCCCTATCAGATAACCAAGTACGACGTTACCGTGAAAAACGCCAACCTCCGTGCTTCCTACGAAAAGCGTGAAGCGGAGATAATCGCTGCGGCAAACGGCGACGAGGCTAAGGTAAACGAGGGTCTTGAGGCTATCAAGGCGGAAACCATCTCCATTGCGGGACGTATCATGTCCTGGAGAGATATGGGAAAGGCAAACTTTATCGACGTCCGTGACGGCACCGACAGAATGCAGGTCTATGTCCGCATGAACGACATCGGCGCTGACGAGTTCGCAGAGTTCAAGAAGTGGGACATCGGCGATATTGTGGGCGTTGAGGGCTTTGTTTTCCGTACAAGAAAGGGCGAGATCTCAGTCCACGCAAAGAAGATAACTCTCCTGTCCAAGTCCCTGCTGCCCCTGCCCGAAAAGTGGCACGGCTTAAAGGACCAGGATATGAGATACCGTCAGCGCTATGTTGACCTTATCGTAAATCCCGATGTTAAGGACACATTTATCAAGAGAAGCATGATTCTCACCGAGGTAAGAAATTTCCTGAATTCAAGGGGTTATCTGGAGGTAGATACGCCCGTTCTCCACACGCTGGAAATTGGTGCGTCCGCACGTCCCTTTGTTACACATCATAACACCCTTGATATGGATATGTACCTGAGAATCGAAACCGAGCTTTACCTAAAGCGCCTTATTGTCGGCGGATTTGAGAGAGTTTACGAGGTTGGACGTATCTTCCGAAATGAGGGTATGGACACCTCCCACAACCCCGAATTTACGTCCGTTGAGATGTATCAGGCATACACCGATTATCTCGGAATGATGGACCTTATCGAGGAAATGTACACCACTATTTCCAAGAAAATTTGCGGCAGCGACGTTATCACCTATCAGGGTACGGAAATAAATATGGCGTCCCCGTGGGAGCGTCTGACAATGGTGGAAGCCGTTAAGAAGTACGCAGGCGTTGACTATAACGAGTGGAATTCCGACGAGGAAGCAAGGGCTTGCGCAAAGGCACATAACGTCGAGGTTGACGAGGGCGACAAGGCTACTAAGGGTCACGTTCTTATCGCATTCTTTGAAGCTTTTGTTGAGGACAAGCTTATCCAGCCGACTATCATCTACGATTATCCCGTAGAAAATTCTCCGCTGGCAAAGAGAAAGCCCTCAAACCCCGCATTTACCGAGAGATTTGAGTATTTTATCTACTGCCGTGAAATGGGCAACGCATTCTCCGAGCTGAACGACCCCATCGACCAGAAGGAAAGATTCGTTAAGCAGGTTGAAGCAAAGCGTGCTCAGGGCGCAAATGCCGAGGTTGACGAGGACTTTGTAACCGCTCTGGAATATGCAATGCCTCCTACGGGCGGTCTGGGCTTTGGTCTTGACAGACTTGTTATGCTGCTGACGGACAGTCCGTCCATCAGGGACGTTCTGCTGTTCCCCACCATGAAGCCCATCGCAAACGGTCAGACAAGCACATCTGCCGAAACGGAAGAATAAAGAAAAATTTAAAGGGGCAAAATCGGACAATATGTCGGGTTCTGCCCTTTTTTAATTCAAGGAGAATCCCATGTCAAAGGATAATTTTTTCAAACGTGCAAAGGAAATAGAAGCAAAGGCACAAGCCCTTGAGGAACAGGCAGAGCGTGAAGCCGCCGAGGAGGAACAGCGTCAGCGTGCCGAATACGAAAAACAGCTGAAGGACGAAAAGGTCGAGCTGATGAAGCTGAAAGCAGGCGTTATGTCCGAGGAGGAAACCACCATCAAAAAGGAGGAGGCAGTCCAAAAGGAGTATACCTTCAGCGAAAAGGTGGAGAATTTCTTCTATCATTATAAGTGGCAGTTCCTGCTTGGCTGCTTTACCTTTGTTGTGCTGCTGTATCTCATTTTGCAGTCCATTTTTACCGTCAAGCCCGATATTACCGTAATGTGCATTACAGGCGGCTTTGAGATGGAGTCACGGGTGTCGTATATGGAAAAATTCTTCGAGCGGTACTGCCCCGACTTCAACGACGACGGCAAGACCAAGGTCGATGTTTACTATATGGCGACCGAGTACATAGACGGCGACTACTATTCCATGCAGAATTATCAGGTAGGCTCCACAAAGATAATTGCGGAATTCCAGAGCGATGAGATAATTATGGCGGTGACGGGTCCCGTTGTCTGCGACCTGCTCCATGTTTACCGTGACCCCATTTTCACCGATATGCGTGAGCTTTATCCCGATGACGAAAATGCGCTTCTGCCGGGATATAAAGTGTCCGCATTTGATTTCGGCGAACAGGTAGGATTCCCCGAAATGCCGGGAAATTATATGCTGTCCCTGCGGAATGTCATTCACGAAAAGGGCTATAATCAGGAGAAAATGCAGCAGAATTACGACAACGCACTCATTCTTTTTGAGAATATCAAAAATGACAATGTGTTAAATCCCGATATTGAGATACTTCCGGCTGATAATTGACAGCTTCGGCATCTGCGGCTTTGCAGATGCCGATTTTTTCTGCGGATTTTATTAACTATTGACTTTATCCCCGCAATATTTTATAATAAGTGTAGTATGACCCGTCCCCAACCAACGGAGGAAAAATTGAAGCTATCCAAAACGATAAAAAAACTGCTGACAGGAACGCTCTGTCCCCTGCTTCTTATCTCCTGCGCTCCCACGAAAACGGAGATAGAGGACATTCCCGAACTGACGGAGGCTGTATTGCCCGAAACCACATGGGAGGAAACGGAAATGACCGAAACACCAAAGCCCTCGGAATGTTCCGAGTTTATCGTAAAGCCGACAGATGAATTTGTCCGCAAACTGGGCAGGACCACCAACGACGGCGACACCCTTTACGCAAGCTATTCCCTGTCGGGCATAGAATTTGAAATGGAAGGCACTCTCTGCGACGTCACCCTGACCACCGACGGCGAACGCTTCTCTGACGACCGAAAGGCATACGCCGTTGTCACACGAAATGACGATGCGGAAAACTCGTGGCGTTTCAAGCTGGAGGACGGCACCCACACCTACCGCATTTTCCAAAGCGAAACTCCGCAGAAGGTGAAAATTCGGCTGGAAAAGCTGTCCGAATCCGCCATGGCTTCAATGGGCATTGAAAGGATAAAAACCATCTCATATTTTGAACCGTCCCCCACCGAGGAAAAGCCGCTGAAAATACAGTTTGTGGGTGACTCCATCACCTGCGCATACGGCATTGAGGGTGCGGACGAGAACTCTCCCTTTGACACCGCCGAGGAAAATCCCCTGATAGGCTTTGCAAATCTCACCGCCGAAAGCTTGTCCGCCGACAAAGAGCTTATCTCATGGAGCGGCATAGGTGCGGTTTCCTGCTGTACCGACAAGGTAGGCGTCAAGGAGGATTACGTGCTTATCGGCGACCTTTACCGACGTGAGGACTTTAACTTTGACAATGTTAACGGACGTGAGCCTGTGGAATTTGTCAGGGAAAACCGTCAGCCCGACATAGTTGTCGTAAACATCGGCACTAACGATTATTTTTACACGGGAGATGTTCCCGAGCTTATTACCGAATTCGGAGAATGTTATTATGACCTGCTCACGGAGATACGCCGTCAGAACCCTCATGCGGACATTATCTGCACCCTGGGCGTTCTGGGAAATCAGCTTATGCCCGAGATCGAGCGGTGTGCGGAGCGTTTCAGAGAGGAGCTTGACGAAAATATCTACACTTTGGAATTCGACCTGCACGACATCGAAAATGACGGAATGGGCTCAAAATATCACCCCTCCGCAAAGACGCATCGGAAAATGGCTGACCGTCTGACGGAGTTTATCATCGAAAATCACCTGAACGACTGAAAGGTACAAAATCATGAGCAAAATAACACTTAAACCCGGGACGCTTCTTGCCCCCCTGCCCGCCGTCCTTGTGACCTGCGGGACCATTGAAAAGGCAAACGCCCTGACTATCGCATGGACGGGGATAATCAACACTATCCCGCCCATGACCTATATTTCCGTGCGTCCCGAACGACATTCATACCCCATAATAAAGGAAACGGGGGAATTTGTCATCAACCTGACCACATCGGCAATGGCAAGGGAAACCGACTTCTGCGGCGTCCGCAGCGGGCGGGATATGAACAAGCTGGAAAAATGCAGGCTGACTTTGACGGCGGGAAAAACCGTGTCCGCACCCGTTATCGAGCAGTCGCCTCTGTCGCTGGAATGTAAGGTCAGGGAGATAAGGGAGCTGGGTTCCCATCATATGTTTATCGCCGAAATAACGGGAATTCAGGCGGAGGAACGGTTTATGGACAGCAAGGGAAAGCTCAATCTCCAGCAGGCGGGACTTATGGCGTACTCCCACGGCGAATATTTCGCTCTCGGACGAAAGCTGGGAGATTTCGGATTTTCCGTCAGAAAAAAATCAAAGCGAAAGGACGGTAAAAAATGAGCAGGATACTGATTGTTGAGGACGATGCCGATATTAGCAATATGCTCCGTGAGCTGCTGTCGCCCCATTACAGCATTTCTCAGGCATTTTCGGGAACGGAGGCGGTCATGTGTGCGGAAAGGGAGGAATTCGACCTTATTCTGCTTGACCTTATGCTCCCCGGGCTTACGGGCGAGGAGGTGCTTGAACGGATACGCTCTCAGGGGAATGTCCCCGTGATAGCCGTTTCCGCAAAGGACGACAAGTCCACCAAGGTGGGGCTTTTAAAGTCGGGAGTGGACGATTTTATCGGAAAGCCCTTTGACAATGACGAGCTTATGGCGAGGATAGAAGCCCTTCTCAGGCGAAGCAGCAGCGGCGGTTCTGCGGACGTTCTCACATTCAAAAATGTGAAGCTGAACCGTTCCACAATGGAGGTAAGCGTCCGTGACAAGCCCGTTTCCCTGACCAAAAGAGAGTATCTTATCCTTGAGCTGCTTATGAGCAATCCCAAGAAAATTTTCACGAAAAACAACATCTTTGAAAGCGTCTGGAATGAGCAGTTTCTGGGCGAGGACAATGCGGTGAATGTCCATATTTCCAATATCCGTCAGAAGCTGTCCAAGCTGGACCCCGACGAAAGCTACATACAGACGGTGTGGGGTCTGGGCTTCAAAATGTCGGCGGATTGAGCACGGCGACCGTGCCGTCAAATGTCATTTAATCAAGGGGAAAGCATATGGAAGTTTTAGTTGCATTTATCCTGATACTTGTGCTGCTTTTCTGCACGGGTGCTCAGATGAGCATTATAATTGCGGTGATACTTGGTGCACTGAGCCTTGTAAACCTGCTTATTCTGGTATTTTTCGTCTGCTGCATGATACTGCTGGCAGGTGCCGAAAGAAAAACCGCCGTGTTCTCGAAGATAGATAAAAACGAACATATGAGATTTGACTGCGCATATTATCTGGTTGACGGCGAGGAGTACCGCAATGCGTTCCCATGCGAGGTAGCATTGCGAAAAAAGCTGTATATCCCCGAAAAACAGGTGACTGTGCGGCTTGTTAAAAAGAAAAATATAGTGTTCGACGCAAACGCATTTACCACCACTATTGCGGGGACTGCGTTTTTCGCCGCTCTTATGGTGATCTCCGCAAACGGGCTTTTCAATTATTTTACGTGATTATACAAATGGTATAATAAAAAGGAGAGATTGTAAAATGAAACACACAAAGTCAACCATTCTTGCCATTGCTGTCTGTGCGGCAATGCTCTGCGGCTGTCAAGCTAAGCCCGCAGCCGAGGAAACCACCCTTCCCGCCGACACCGACGGGGCATCGGCTGAAACCACAGCCGCCGAAACAACCGCCTCTGCCGAAGCCGAGCCGACGGAAACCACCGCTCCCGCAAAGCCCAAGCCCGCTGCCGAAAAGGTAGCTTTCCCGTCGGAGATAACCGATGAAACGGCGGGAGATGTGCTGTCCGCAGCCTTCGCAAACACCGTAAATTCGCTGAACGCCGCATTTGCCCCCGACAGCTTGGCTCAGTTTGAAGGCGAAAACAAGACCGTCCGCATTGATGTTGTAAACGGCGGTCTGACCTTCTCGGGCATTGCCGCACAGAATGGCGATACTGCGGATATGTCACTTTCCGTTGACGACAAGAGCACGGGAAAAACCGCTTCTTTCGGGCTTTTCTGCGACAGCTCGGACGCTGTGCTTTCCATCATCACACCCGATAACAAGTATTTTTACGGCGTGAATATGGACACTGCCGAGGAGGATATCAAAAAATCCATTTTCGCTCCCGATTCCGGTTCGGATTTTGCGATTTCCGAGGATTTCGACTTTTCAACGCTTGTTCCCGACACCGAAAAATACACAAAAATGACCGAACAGTTTGCGGATATGCCCCTGACCGTTTCGGAGGACGGGGACAATATCATCATCACAGCCGCCGCCGAGGGCGACAAGGCTTATGAGTTCCTGTTTGGACGCCACGGGGTAACAGATTACTCCGAGTATAAAGATTACTACATCGAAATGAACGGCGGCAAGGAACCCGATGCCGTTCTGACCGCCGAATTTACCGCCGACAAGACCACCGAGGAGCTTATCTCCGCAAAGGTCAGCGCTTCCATTACGGGAGATGTGCAGGACTTCACCGATGCGGGATATGAGGTAAATTTCGGTTCCGACGGAATGTCCGCAAAGATACTTGAGAACGGCGAGGTGTCGGCAGATATTTCCATAATCTGCGACAAGACCGACGGCTATTCCCTGTCGGTCAATGCAGACACAGTTTCCGCATACACGGACGAATCGGAGAAAACCAACATCTCCCTGAATTCTAAGGACGGCAAATTTACGCTTTCCGCCAAGCAGGCAGGCGAAGAGCTTATGAAAATGACGGGAACTGTCACCGATGAAAACGGCAAGCTGACCATCGCCTCCGACAGCTTCACCCTTATGGGCGAGGACGCCGAAACCGATATTATCATCACCGTTACCGAATGCGGCAGCCTGACAAAGCCCGAAAGCAAGCCGTTTTTCTCCATTACCGAGGAGGAATTTGAAGCTATGGGCGAGGCTATCGGCGATTCACTTTATGAAATGTTTGAGGAATCCGACTCCGCTCTGGGAGATTATATCCGCAAGAGCAAGGAGGCATCGGCAAACTCCAACGCAAAGACTGTATATATAAACGCTGCGACCTATATGACAAATTGCGAGATAAGGGACTGTTACATCAACTATTCTTCCACAGGCGGAAGCATAGGCGATTACATCGACGAAAAGCCCGCATATGACGGCACCGAAGCCGATTTCAAAAAGGCTCTGGCATACTATATGGGCAGCGAAGACGGCGGATATTACTATGTTATATTCGAGAACGGCGCACCTTCAAAAGCCATGTGGAGCGCAGACCCCGCCTTCGGAGAAGCCGCAGAAAAGGGCGGACCTATCGACCTTGACGGAAGCTGTATTGTTGGCTGCTATCCGGCAGAATAATGCGGACGGCTGCCGATTTTCGGCAGTATCAAGTCATGTAGTTGCAAACGCAAGTCTGTAATCCTGCAATTGCCCTTGCAATATCAATAAAAATCAAACAATTCAACCCCGAGCATTAGTGCAGTTTCCACCAAAAATTAAAAATCTGATGAAATTATTTAAAAAACATCTTGCAAAATTGTATTCTTTTGTGATATAATATTTCGGTAAAGTGCATTCGGGCGGATAATTCCGTCCTTAAAATCGGAGGAATATATTATGTCAAAGATAAGAATAGGTATTGCAGGCTACGGAAATCTCGGAAAGGGCGTTGAGCTTGCCCTTATGCAGAACCCCGATATGGAGCTTGCGGGAATTTTCACCAGACGTGACCCCGCTTCCCTGAAGCCCTTGACCGAGGGCGCAAAGGTATACAGCCTTGACGATGCCGAAAAGCACGCTGACGACGTTGATGTTATGATACTCTGCGGCGGTTCGGCGACCGACCTGCCCGTTCAGGGACCTAAGCTTGCAAGGCTGTTCAACACTATCGACAGCTTTGATACTCACGCAAAGATCCCCGAGCATTTCGCCAATGTTGACAAGGCTGCAAAGGAAACAAACCACGTTTCCGTCATCTCCGTGGGCTGGGACCCGGGACTTTTCTCCCTTAACAGACTCTTCGGCACCTGCTTCCTGCCCGACGGCAAGGATTACACCTTCTGGGGCAAGGGCGTTTCTCAGGGACATTCCGACGCTATCAGACGCATTGAGGGCGTTGCCGACGGAAAGCAGTACACTATCCCCGTTCCCGAGGCTATCGAGGCTGTAAGAAACGGCGAAAATCCCGACCTGACTACCCGCCAGAAGCACACAAGAGAGTGCTTCGTGGTTGCCAAGGAGGGCGCTGACAAAGCAAAGATAGAGAATGACATCAAGACCATGCCCAACTATTTTGCCGATTATGACACCACCGTTCACTTCATCTCACAAGAGGAGCTGGACCGTGACCACAGCGGTATCCCCCACGGCGGCTTCGTTATCAGAAGCGGTCAGACGGGCAAAAACGGCGAAACAAAGCACATTATCGAATACTCCCTGAAGCTTGGCTCAAACCCCGAATTTACGTCAAGCGTTCTGGTGGCATACGCAAGAGCGGCTGCAAGACTTGCCGCTGAGAAGAGCTTCGGCTGCAAGACCGTTTTCGACATTGCTCCCGCATATCTCTCCCCCAAGTCGGGTGAGGAGCTTCGCAGGACTATGCTTTGATGCGGATTTAACTGCTCAATATCGTAATTATATTAAACGACAAAAATAATTGTACTTTGAGCGGAATTTGAGTTATGTATATATTTCTACCCGCCTTCGGCGGGTAGAAATATATATGACGTTTACTATAATTGGGTGTCCCCCGTCATTGACGGAGGACGCCTTTTTTTGCAGTGTTGAATGTGAAATGTTGAGAGTGAGTTTTTCGATTTGTCGAATTATGTCGAATAGTATTTAAAAATATGTCTTTTTAATGAATTGTTAATATTTTATAAGTTGAATTTATAAAATAAGTATGATAATATTAAGATTAGTAATAGTTTTTGACGTATATTTACGATTTTAGTCACAAATACGCATGGCGCAAACCGCCAAATGCAGAAAGGAAGTTGTATTTTGAAAAGCAAGCCCCTGATACTCATGGTGGAAGACCAGGAGATAAATATGGAAATAATCGTAAATGTCCTGAAGGAAAACGGATATGACTACCTGACCGCACGGGACGGCATGAGCGGCATTGAGATGCTGCGTTCCTCCCCCGATGCCGTCCTGCTCGACCTTATGCTCCCCGATATGAACGGAACAGAACTGCTGCCTATTATCAAAGGCTCGGGGGAGATTCCCGTAATAATAGTGTCCAGCATCAGCGATATGAAGCACAGGATAGCCCTGCTGAACACCGGCGCAGATGATTACGTCACCAAGCCCTACGACCCCAAGGAGCTGACCGCAAGGCTCCGTTCGGCGCTGAGAAGATACTCCAAAACAGCGGTATTTGATGACGATTCGTCCGACTGCTTTATTCTGGGAAATCTCACCATCTCCTACCTGACCCGCCGTGCGGCTGTGAACGGAAATGACATTCATCTGACGGAAAATGAGTACAAAATCCTGGAGTACATAAGCAGAAGATACCGAAAAACCGTCACCTACAAGGAGATCACCGACCATATCTGGGACGGTCAGATAGTTAATCCCCAAAAGCTGCTGCGGGTGAATATGTCAAATATCAGGCGGAAGCTTTCTAAGTTTTCCGACAGAGAAACCTATATCCAGACCGAGCCTGGGACGGGCTACATTATGGAGCTGGTCGTTCTTGAGAAAGTGGTTAGTGTTGAGTGATGAGTGTTAAGAGTTGACTTTAACGCAGTAAGCGGGGTTCTTATTAATTCAACTCTCAACACTCAACATTTTTGGCGATATGCACAATTTTTCTCCGTTTATTTATACGGCATATAATGAAAATCGTTTTATTTTTCTCTTGAAATATGTTAAAAAATGTTGTATAATATTAGAGAATGGTTATCTATGATAACAAACTATTATCTACGGGAGCTGAAATTATAATGAGATTAGTTACACGTTCCGATTTTGACGGACTTGCTTGCGGCGCACTCCTTAAAGAGGTCGGCATTATCGACAGCTGGAAATTTGCCCACCCCAAGGACCTTCAGGACGGACTTATTGAAATAACCGAAAATGACTGCCTTGCCAATGTCCCCTACGTTGAGGGCTGCGGGCTGTGGTTCGACCACCATTCCAGCGAGCATGAGAGAAATCAGCTGGCAGGCAAGTACAAGGGCGAAAGCCGCATCACTCCCTCCTGCGCTCGTATCATCTACGATTATTACGGCGGTAAGGAGAGATTTTCCCATTTCGACGATATGATGATCGCTGTTGACAAGGTAGATTCGGGAAATCTTACCAGAGAGGAGATCCTTCACCCCGAGAGCTGGATACTCGTCGGCTTTTTGATGGACCCCAGAACAGGTCTTGGACGCTGGAGAAATTTCACCATTTCTAACTATCAGCTGATGGAAAAGCTGATGGAATGCTGCCGTACCATGAACACCGAGGAAATTCTCGCTCTGCCCGATGTCCGTGAGCGTATCGAGATATACAACGAGCAGACGGAAAAGTTCATCGAAATGGTAAAGGCGCACACCCGTGTTGAAAAGGACGTTATCATCTCCGACCTGAGATGTGTTGACCCCATTTATTCGGGCAACCGTTTCCTTATTTACAGCCTGTACCCCGAGCAGAATATCTCCGCTTGGATAGTAAACGGCAAGGGCGGTCTGGGCTGCTCCTGCGCTGTCGGTTACAGTATTCTAAACCGCACATCTAACGTAAACGTGGGCAGCCTTATGCTCAAATACGGCGGCGGCGGACACAAGGCTGTCGGCACCTGCCAGTTTACCGACGAAAATATGGACGAACAGCTCCCCAAGCTCCTTGACGAGCTTGTAAACGGCTGATAACGGAGGAGCTTTACGGTATGAAACGATTTTTCAAAGTGGTTCTGTCACTTTTGACCACTCTGGCAATGTGCGTAAGCATCGCAGTTCCCGCAGCGGCAGCCACAAGCGTAAATGCGGCGTCTGCGCAGGAGTTCGTTTCGGGAATGGGCACGGGCTGGAATCTCGGAAACGCCTTTGATGCGTCCGACTGCACCTGGCTATCCGACGAAATGGAATACGAATCCGCATGGAACGGCGCAAAGACCACCAAGGCACTTATCTCCGAGATAAAGAAGATGGGCTACAAAACCATCAGGATACCCGTTTCGTGGCATAATCACATCGACTCCAAGATGAACATCAGCAAAAAGTGGATGGCTAGAGTCAAGGAGGTCGTTGACTGGTGCGTTGACGAGGATATGTATGTCATCATCAATATCCACCATGACATTAACAAGAACTATTTCTACCCCGACAGTGCACACCTTGAAAGCTCCCAAAAGTACGTTAAGACCATCTGGACTCAGATAGCAAACACCTTCAAAAGCTACGGAAACAAGGTAATTTTCGAGGGCGTGAACGAGCCGAGAGCGGTCGGCACCAACCACGAGTGGTGGTTCAATGTGAACAACATCTCCTCCACCGTTCAGGATTATATCACAACGCTGAACAAGCTTAACCAGACCTTTGTTGACACCGTAAGAGCAACAGGCGGCAACAACAAGAGCCGTTATCTGATGATCTCGGGCTATGACACCTCCTGCGACGGCATTACAAACAAGTATTTTGCTATGCCCACAGATACGGCAAAGGATAAGCTTATTGCTACCGTACATATTTACAGCGAAAAGCCCTCCGAATACGAGCCGCTGATGGACAAGGTATATAAAAAATACGTTCAGAACGGCATACCCGTCATTATCGGCGAGTTCGGAACAGTCGCTGCCACCAAGAACAAGGCAGACGTTGAGGGCAAGTTCGTTGCGGCTGCGGCAGAGCGGCTCATGCCCTGTATCAGATGGGACAACAACGCCTTCAAGTCCAATGACGGCAAGGAAACCTACGGTCTTATCGACAGAAAGACCGTTACATGGAAGTTCAAGGAAGCTGCTCAGGCGGCTGTCAAGAACGGCGTTATCAAGGCATCTTCCGGTCAGAGCGTTTCAAAGCCTTCTTCGGGAACAAGCACTTCCTCCGATAAGATCACGCTCACGGCTAAAAAGGTTTCCTCTTCGAGCATCAAGCTCAGCTGGAACGCAGTCAGCGGCGCAGATGCTTACAGGGTTTACCTCTATAACGCAAAAACAAATGCGTACGAAAAGTGCGTTACCCTGAAGGGCGGCACTTCATACACCTTCAAGAATCTGTCCTCCGGTACATACAAGTACAAGATTGCTCCGCTTTATCTGGAAAACGGTGCGTATAAAAGAGGTACGGTTTCCGACGCAGCCACCGTTAAGCTGTAATTTTCCGAAAACACAAAGCAGTTCCCGAGCATATCGGGGGCTGCTTTTTTCGTTGACTTATGATTGGAAATGTGGTATGATTATACTAATCAATGTGTATTCGAACACACACCTAAACATATCAAATTAACGAACAAATCAGCGGTCGCATATATAAATTCGAGAGGAAGCATATTATGAGCAAAAACGGAAACAGCAGAAAGCCCATCTATTTCGAGAGAAACAATAAGCCCGTCGGCGGAAAGCGAAAACCAATCAAGGAAAATTCACGTAACGACGAGATCTTTTTCGATGATACGGAAATCTCCGAACAGCCGAAATATGAGTTTGAGGAATGGGAAAAGCAGTGTCCCGTCCGCAAAAAATGCTCGGGCTGTCAGCTTTCAAATATGCCATATAAGCGTCAGCTGGAATTCAAGCAGAGAAAGGTCGGCACGCTGCTGGACAGGTTTGCAAAGGTCTATCCCATAATCGGAATGGACACGCCCTACCATTACCGCACAAAGGTACAGTCTGCGCTGGCGGTCAACAGCAGCGGGGACATTATCTCGGGCGTTTATCAGTCGTCAACAGGCGGCGTTGTCTACTGCAAAAGCGGCTGTCTGCTGGAGGACAAGCGGGCGGAAAAGATAGCCTCGGCGGTCAGAAGGCTTATGCGAAGCTTCAAAGTTCTCCCCTACGACCGTCGGACAGGTCGGGGGACGCTTCGGCATATCCTCATCAAAAAGGGGTTCAAGACAGGTCAGATAATGGTGGTGCTGGTTTCGGCAACGCCTGCATTCCCTTGCGGAAAGAAGCTTGCCGCCGCTTTAAAGGACGAATTCAAGAACATTGAAACGGTCATTTTCACCGTAAACAAGACCGACACGGGGCTGCTGGTGACGGGCAGAGAAACCGTCCTCATCGGCAAGGGCTATATCGAGGACGAGCTGATGGGAAAGCGTTTCCGAATTTCCGCAAAATCCTTCTATCAGGTAAACCCCGTTCAGACGGAAAAGCTGTATGCAAAGGCAATAGAGCTGGCAAAGCTTGATAAGAACTCAAAGGTCATCGACGCTTACTGCGGCACGGGCACTATCGGCATTATCGCATCGGAATTTGCGGGAGAGGTCATCGGCTGCGAGCTGAATGAGGACGCCGTTCGTGACGCCGATCACAACGCAAGGCTGAACGGCTGCGAAAATGTGCGGTTCTTCTGCGGCGATGCGGGACAGTTCATGCAGGACACCGCCCAAAACGGCGGCTTCGTCCCCGATGTGGTGTTTATGGACCCGCCCAGGGCAGGCTCGGACAAAGCGTTCATCTCCGCACTGTGCGAAATATCCCCGAAAAAGGTAGTGTACATCTCCTGCAATCCCGAAACTATGGCTCGTGATGTTAAGCTGCTCTGTCAGGGCGGCTATAAGGCGGAGGGGTTCTATCCTGTGGATATGTTTCCGCATACGCAGCATATTGAGTGCGTTTGCTTATTGTCCAAACCGAAAAGTGACTGACATACTAACACCAATAACCAATAAAAGTGTAGATAAAAAATCTGCACAAAATCCATATACTCAATTTTTTGCTTGATTTTTTATTCACTTTTTAATTGGTTCTTAGCTTAAAGATGATTAAATAAGTTACACCCGATTGCAAGATATGCTTGCAATCGGGTGTAGTTTTGGCGGATTTGGTATTTTTAGTTTATACTAAACACCATTTAAATCACGGAGAAGAAATCGGCGTAAAAAACTTGCGTATATGGTTTTTTACGCCGAGAGATTCCCGTGATTAATGGGTGTTTCGTATTAGTATGATAGAAAGCTGTTCACTCAAGGCTGTCTGAAGTTCTTCCGTATGCTTTTGGTTTTCATCGGAGTCGTCGGAAACGGCAAGCTTAAAAAGATATTGCGGATCTACCTGAGTAAGCAGTACAATACCTTTATATTTATTGTTTTCAGTCTGCTTTCTTAAATTGAATTTTTCCATAAGAAGGTTGTTTGTACTGTCGGAATAATCAACATATCCGATATACCTGAACCATTTATCGGCTTCAAGCTTTACTTCTTCATCATAAAAGCTATGAACAGGCATCACAAAGGCATTTACGCCATTTTCTTGATTCAGTCCGTAATTACACAGCATATCATAATAATAAAGCTGCTTGGACACGTCCTTATACATTGGAACGCCTTTTATCTTGTCCCCTTCAATGCTGCCGAGATAATACTTAGCGTCAAGAAGCATAAATTTTTTCTTGTCATGGGCAATATCGCCGCTGCGTTCAATATTAATAATATCCGGAATACCCTGACTTTTTTCCAGCTTATACTGTTTATTATCAATATGATAAACGGGATTTTCAAACGTAAAATCTCCCTCTATCCTGTTTTCGGAAACATTATCAAATACCATGCGCAGACATCTTTCCCATACAAGCTCAAAGCTTACCGTACCTATGGGCTTATCATAAAATCGGCTGTAATTTGTACACCAAGCCAGAACAGAACGCAAAGTATGGACCTGTCTGTCCTCATATAAACGATTAAGCATCTTTTGAATAAAACCGGAATAATTACTCAATCTGCCGAGAATTGAAGCGTCATGATCGGGAACGGCAACATCTATGCGTGCGCCAATAGAATGTAACAGCTGCAATGCTTCGGCGACAGCTGCTCTGTGCAGTTTGATTACAAGCAGTTCGTTATCGGAATCATAGTATGTATTATACCTTTGGGGATAAATAAAGTTTTCCCCGTCGGTTATGGGAATAATGCGTGAAACGGTCTTTGTCCAGTTGGTATTGCCTCGCTGCTTCAATGAGGTTTGCTTTGTTTTGATATTTATTATTCCATTGCGAAGGTAATCCTTGACTATCCATTGTGCCAGCTCTGTGCGCAGCATTTGCGATTCCTTAGCATTGGGCTTTGTGGCATTAAATACGGATATTTCGGGACATATCGGTGTAAGCCCGACACGTTCGATGGCTTTTATTATCAAGTACATATCCGAAACATCTATATGGGAGCGCTGCTTCATATATTTCGGAAAGCAGCAGAAATTAAGCAACCGATCATCAAGCCTTATCGTAAATGTACCTACAAAGCACAGGGAGCTTGCTTCACCGCTTCTATATCTGAAAAAAGACGGATCAATTTTACTTAGTATTGAACCTGCGGCGGAAGGATCCGTCGGCATAATTTCTTCGATTATGGTGTCCCTTATGTCATTTATCTTATCGCCTTCAAATATTTTGATGGTATTAATTAACATCTGTTGGCTCCTTCACTGCTGAGTCGTCGGTATCGGGAACGGAGCTTTTCTGAACTAATTTTTTGGTGCTGAATTTTTTGAATATTTTATCGAGATCAGCATTGCTGTTATTCAAATACTCTCGAATTTTGCTCATAGCTGTAAATCCGTCACCAAAAAATGCTTCCGGATTATTTCTGAAAACATCGCCCAGCAGATAAGCAATAAGCTTGTCGCAAAGGGGATTTATCATTCTGCCGGAGTCACTCTCGGAATCCGCAGCATATATTGCCTCCATAGCATTAAAATCATTATCATTGAAATACCATGTACCGATAAGCTTATCTTCCTCTGTGCAGCCTGCTTCTGTAATAGCTTTGTTTAATTCTGTTCTGAAATCGTCCCAGTCAATTTTCTTATTTCCCGGCAGACATATATCCCTTTTGGTTTCCTTTCTGTTGTCAAGAACAGATTTATACAGATAACTCCATCTGCGTTTGAATGCAGAATCAAGAGGAAATACGCCCTGATCGGCACTGTTCATAGTTGCCCAGATATACAGATTTGGCGGCAGTCGGAGGTTTGATGCAATAAGCATTGCGGCATTTCCGATGTTTTCGGATATGTTGTCAAAGTCCTTTTCATAAAGCTCGGAGCAAATTGCCGTGACCCTGTCTGCAAACCAGCCCTTGAATTCGTCGGAAATATTGATGGAATATTCACTTGTTCCGCCAGTTTTTCTGTCAAGCAGCTGGAACATATCCCCGAACACCGAAGCAGCGGGAGCACGGTTGATCTCCTCGATTATCAGCAGATATTTCTTTGCGTCCTTTACGGTATACAGCTCGTCAATAGATACTGTCTTATCCACACGATTATCAAGAAGATATTTTCCCAAAAGTGACGCATATGCTTCGGCAAGCATCTGAGCCATTATTCCGGGCTTGAACTCGTATGAGATACCATCTCCTATGGCTGAACCGTTTTTTCCGTCAAATGAAAGGGACGTCCTTTTGTCCTTTTGCACAGGCATATATGCCCCGACAAATTTTTCGTAGGAATAGTCCTCATAGAAGGTCACTCTGCGAATGCTTTCCGGGGAAAAATTCTTCTTTGCTTCATCGTCTATCATTCTGCTCTTTCCCGTACCCGGTGCGCCGTGGATAAGCATATTGTGAGTCCAGCGGCTTTCAAACGGCTTCAATTCCTCTTTGGCGTCCGAACGGAATGTGGGGGTCAGATAAACAAAATTCTTATATGTTCTTGAGTCGGATATTTCCAAATAGGTTTTCAGATTGGTTATATCGTAGAAAAATCCGTCACCGCCGTCTGCTAATGATGATTCCGAATTCTGAGTCTGATATTTTGGTATCTTAATGACTATGGCGTAAAAGCTGTTTTCTGATGTAGTATAATAAAACTTGACACAATCCCGCCACCAAAATATAATAGAAGAAAAAGGAGAGTGTCAATATGGGACAGGCAAAGCAATATGACCGAGAGTACAAAGAGGAAGCATTAAAACTCGTAGAGGAAAAA
>JAGAJN010000030.1 GCA_017828975.1 Oscillospiraceae bacterium
TCAAATTCGGAAATATGCTCCTTCATAGCCTTATATACGGCACTCTCTACATCATCGGGACGGACTTTCAGACGTTCGGTTTTACGGCTGCACCCTTTGATAGTTTTAAGTCCTGTGCAAATGTAATACCTCCATATCTTGGATTTATCTACACTGTACCCATAATTTATCAGCAAGGCTCTTCCGCAATGTCCGCACTTGGTAAGTCCGACAAGCCACGATTTAAGTTCTCCCCTTGATCTCGGTATCTGATGATTGTGCGACTACTTATCCTGTACTGCAAGCCACGTTTCCGAATCCACAAGTCCCTCGTGATAACCGACCTTGATAAATCTGTCCTCGCTTTTCTGCTTGTGCCACATAAGACCATGAACACCGTCAAAAGCATCTATATCGTCAATGATCGTAAAACCTCTCGACAGGAAAAACTCATAGACATTCTTGTCGGCACGAACATACAGTGGATTTTCAAGTATTCTCGAAATTTCACTCCGATCAATAATTCTGTTGATAGGAGCATTACCCGTTATTGATGATGTAGGCAGATCGTGTGCTTTTATGTAGTTCACCACATCAAGCAAGGATGTTCCCGGCTCTTTATACACCTCATATGCAGCTATAACCGTCTGAGCCACTTCGGACGGAACAAGCACCGAACCTGTCTTGCCGTTGATAGTCTGCCTGCTCGACTGAAAGCCGAAGAACATTTTACCGCCCTGATAAAACCCTGTTTCAACAGCCTTTGTGCTGTATGCGTCCTTTACTCTCGCCGCAATGGTTTCTCTCTCAAATTCCGCAAAGTTCAGAAGATTGTTTCTCATCATTCTGCCCTCTTTGGTTTCTGTATTGAACGGCTCGGAAAGAGAAATAACGCCTACTCCGTATCTGTCAAGCTCATCCGTTATGTTGAGATATTCCCTCATATTACGGCTGAAACGGTCATACTTTTTCACGATTATCCTGTCAATAAGACCGTCCTTTGCATCGGACATCATCTGCATAAATTCGGGACGGTGACGAACGTCCTTACCCGACTTTCCGTCATCGCAATAAACCTTAAAGTCTGCCCCCTCTCCCACAAATCTGATACATTCCTCCCTCTGCGCCGCTATGGACAGAGAATTGTTTCCCTTATCCTTATCGCTGACGGAACGGCGGACGTATATTGCTGTGTATTTTGTTTTCATTGTAATCAACCTCCATAATGAAAGCCGATTATACGTTGTTATCTCTATTATAGCATAATCGGCTTCACATTTCAACACTTTAAAGCGATATTTTCAAAATTATTTCTTGACATTTTCGTATGTGTGATATATAATATAGATATGGTATTATTATCTTATAATGTCCAATAATTAGGAAAGGAAAATAAGAATGAACTGCGAAAAAATTTATCTTGAAGAGCATTTTCCAAATTTGCCAAGGGCGAAGGAAAAAACACAGGTCACACTATATATTCCCGATGTATGGAAGGAGATCGATACCGAACAGACCTTCCCTTGTACTGTAATTTGTCCCGGAGGCAGTTATTGGTGGTGCTCGGAACGTGAAGCAGAGCCTGTTGCTCTGAGAATGATAGGAAACGGAATTGCAGCAGCGGTGGTGAATTATGCCTGCGAATATCAGCATTATCCGCTGCAGATGCTTGAGATTCTGGCTGCAATTACATATATCCGCCGAAACAGCGAAAGGCTGCACATTGATCCCGAAAAAATCGCTGTAATGGGATTCTCGGCAGGAGGTCACGCAGCTTGTACAGCGGGGCTTTTCTGGCAGGAAAAGATTGCCGAGGAAGCACTCGGTATCGAACACGGAGAGGATAAGCCCAACGGTATGATATTATGCTATCCCGTTATCACATCAGGCAAATATACTCACAGCGGCAGTATGAAATGTCTGCTGGGTGATGATCCCGACCCTGAGCTTTTAGAGAAAATGTCCCTTGAAAAGCAGGTCACAGAAAATGCTCCTCATGCTTTTATTTGGCACACAAGCGAAGACGGGCTGGTACCCCTTGAAAATTCCTTATACATTGCAGAGGCACTTCACGAAAAGGGCATTGATGTGGAAATGCACATATATCCAAAGGGTCATCACGGTTTATCTCTTTGTGATGAAACTGTAAGCAAAAAGGAAGATGTTTCAGATGCTGTTAAATATTGCTCCGACTGGGTACCGCACTGTATAAAATGGATAAAAGAAATACTGTAATATCGGGAAGATGAATAATATGTACGATAAAATTTATAATGCAATAAAAAAAGCCGTTGACAGCGGCGTTGCTTCGGGTGTGAATTTCCTTGCTTTGAAAAACGGCAGGGAGATAATTAGCTGCCAATACGGATACAGAGATATTGAAAACCAAAAGCCTATGACAAGGAATACTATTCTGCGAATGTATTCCACATCAAAGCCTGTTACCGCTGCAGCTGCTATGCTTCTTGTTTCAAGAGGAATAGTAGATATTGGGGAGGATATTTCGGCGTATCTTCCGGAATTTAAAAATATGCACGTCAATAAAAACGGAAGAAGAGTTCCCGTTCAAAGACCCATAACCGTTAAGAATCTGCTGAATATGACTTCCGGACTGCCATATCCCGACGAAAACACTGCTGGTGGAAGACAATGCAGCACGGTCTTTTGGAATCTGGACAACAGGCTGTACACGGATAAGCCTATGACCACAAAAGAATTTTCCGAGCTGATTGCGGAAAACGATCTGTGTTTTGACCCGGGTGAGCATTTTATGTACGGCGTTTCAGCTGATATTCTCGGTGCATTGATTGAGCGAACAACGGATATGAAGCTGGGCGAATTTATGCAGAAAGAGCTTTTTGAACCGCTTGAAATGAATGATACGGGATTTTATGTTCCTGCCGAAAAAGCAGACAGAACAGCAAAGGTTTATGATTTTATTGACGGCCATTTATCCGAGGTCAAGACAAATCATCTCGGAATAAAATATACACTTGATATTCCCCCTGCATTTGAATCAGGTGGTGCGGGAATACGCTCAACGCTCGATGATTATTCAAAATTTGCGGAAATGCTGCTTGGAAACGGCAATTTCCGAGGAAGGCAGATCATTCCCGAGAAAGCCGTGAAATATATGATAAGCGGCGGACTTACCGATATTCAGAAGGCAGACCTTCAGGCAGGCTGGGGTGACCTTTACGGCTATACCTACGGAAATATGCTCCGTGTCTGTGAGGACGAAAGCAAGGCTGTTGTTCTGTCCGCAAAGGGCGAATATGGCTGGAACGGCTGGCTCGGTACTTATTTTTCAAATGAGCCTGCTTATGGAATAACCGTTCTTATGGGTGTTCAGCGCATTGGCGGTGATACCGGTGTTCTCGTAAGAAAGCTAAAAAATATTGTAATGTGTGAAGCTACATAACGCAGTAAAAAATGCAGACGGAAAGGGCATTGTCAAGAGCCATATCGAATTTTATTAGATCTAAGGCAATACCGCATAATTATTGTCGTGCGATTGCGCCAGCAGATTTTTCGTCAGATTGTACAATGAGGACGACGCAAGGCTGTCGCCTTGCTAGGACGAATTGTGCAAGATGGCGAAAAAGATGCAAGCAAGCGTGCGGCAAAGGCGTTAGCCGTTAATTGTGCGGTGTTGCCCTAACTTCTCTGCGGATTTCTTTTCGGCTGATTTTAACTTTGCCTTATAATCGTCTGCGTTTTCTTACGGTCCTCCAAAAACCTATCTGAAATTAGTGACAGAATATAAATCAATTTGAAAGTTAAACTATGGCAGAGCTTTGCACTCGGGCACTCGCCGTTCAGAACATACCCAAGGTGTCCGCTGCCCATATTGCCAATTCCGATGATGCCAAGTCTTAGCTTATCCATTTTGCTGTCCTCCTCGTATAATGTCTTTGAGCGCATCTACCGCCGCAGTGAATGCTGTCCGTGAGTTGGGGTAGGTATATCGCATTTTGGTTTTCTGATCTGTTTCCAGCTTGTCAAAGCCCTCGAATACAGATAGGAGCGGCTCTACGGTAAGCACCTCGCCTTTATACTGCGAAAGGAGATATGGCAGCTCGCCTGCGCCTTTGCCTGCAGGAACTACTGAGCCATCGGGAAGAGCGTCCTTGATGTGCATATACTCAACATAGGGCGAGAGCTCTCCCACGCTTCAATAGTGTCCTGCCCACATTGGATAAAGTTTTCGGGGTCAAACACTGCCCGAAGCTGCGGCAAAGCCTTGTATATCTCCAAGCACTTTGCCGCCGTATCGCCGTAGATGCCTTTTTCGTTTTCGTGGCAGAGGACAATGTCCGTACCCTTTGCGGCTTCAATAAAGGCGTTCAGCCGTTCAAGCACAGGGTCGATATCCGATGTTCCGTAAAAGCTGAACAGGCAGATATGCTTTGCTCCTAAGATATCCGCAAGCTCTAAACTGTGCTTAAAGCTGTCAAGGTGAGGTGCAAAGTCATCGTTTATTCCTATCTTGCCGAAGGGAGAGCCAAGCGACCAGACAGCAAGCCCCGAAAAGCCGAGCATCTTTCGTATGACCTTTGCTTTTGTGGCGGATATGCCGTCGATGTTCTGTCCGTCAACGCCCCTGATCTCCAGAAGCTCAACTCCGTTTTCCTGCATGGCTTCGATCTGCCCAGCAAGGTCGGGAGCGGCTTCGTCTGCGAAAGCTACAAGTCGAAATCTCATGGCAACATCTCCAAGCTGTTTTATTGAAACTATGATAGCACAATTGCAAAAATCATCATTACATATTGCAATTTCACGCATGATGGACTTCCTAAAAGAGACCGACCGGGGCGGCATCAATATCCGTCACGCAATTGACGAGCAGCCTGACAGTAACGGCATTTACTTTCACATACACGATCGCTGCGAGTTGTTCTATTTTATTTCAGGCAACGCACAGTATCTTGTTGAGGGCTCGGTCTATCCGCTGGAGCACGACTGCGACCGGGCGAGGCGCATTGTACTCGCTTTCTAAGTGCAGAGCGATATGAGAGGTACGCAGTTAATTTCCCGTTGTCGCTGTTTGACAGCTTTGACCCGGAGCGGAGACTTATGAAGCCCTTTACAGACCGACCGCTCGGACATCGGAATCACTATTATATTCCAGGAATCAAAGATACCCTGAGTGAGCTTGCTTACTTTGAAGGCGACGACTACAGTAGGACGCTTTTATTTACAACAAAACTTGCCGGGGTTATGGATATGCTGGGAAAGCAAAGCTCACACAATCCAACAGCCGAGCCCACGATCTCCG
Source organism: Oscillospiraceae bacterium (assembly GCA_017828975.1). Classification (GTDB taxonomy): domain Bacteria; phylum Bacillota; class Clostridia; order Oscillospirales; family Ruminococcaceae; genus UMGS1889. The sequence goes on from JAGAJN010000030.1 coordinate 5,258, forward strand.
AACAGTTGGTATGGTATGTCAACGATATGCTGTGCGAGGAAATAACTGTAGAGAGACTGGCGGAGCATTTCTTTTTAAGTGCATCCCAGTTCACCCGGCTGTTCAAGGAAGCGACAGGGGCTGCGCCTTGGTCGTACATAACCGCCAAGCGGCTTGTCAGGGCGAGAGAACTTCTACAAAGCGGTGAGAGCGCAAAAAGAGCCGCAGAAGTTTGCGGTTTCAACGATTATTCGGTTTTCTATAAGGCATATGTAAAGCACTTCGGGGAGAAGCCGAGTGCTTTTGCAAAGGATGCAATAATATAACTATAGGAGAAACACCATGAGCTTTATAACTAAAACAGATAACGGCATTATATATAAGCTCAAAGACGAGCTTGTCTGCATCGAAGCGTACGGCAGGGATATTATCCGTGTGCGGATTACGAGAAACAGTACGCTTTCAGATGAAAAATGGACTCTGCTTGATGTGGAGGACTGTTCCTTCGAGACAGAGATTACAGAGGGGAAAGCCTCTGTAACAAGCGGCATTCTAAGATCGGAGATCTGCGACCTGCCGTGGGGAGCATATATGCTTTCTTTTTACAAAAACTGCAGCCTTATTCTCCGCACTCATGATGAGGGCGAATATACCTCAAAATTTGAACACATCGACGGTCAAAACTACCGTACACGCATCATCTTTGACGCAAGAGATGACGAGCATTTTTACGGGCTTGGGCAAGAGCAGCAGGAAAACTTTGATAAGAAATACTGTTCCTTTGACCTGAAACACTGGAACACGAAGTCGAGCCTGCCCTTTGTCTATTCCTCGCTGGGCTACGGATTCCTGTGGAACAACCCCGGGATAGGCAGAGCCGAGTTTGCAAAGAATCATACTATCTGGTCGGAAGAAAGCTGCTATCAGGCAGACTTTCTTGTTATCGCAGGAAAAACGCCTGCCGAGGTCATGAACGGTTATGCAAGAGTGACAGGCTTTGCTCCGGAAATGCCCGACTGGGCGGCAGGCTTCTGGCAGTGCAAATTAAGATATGAAAGCCAGGACGAGGTACTGGAGGTCGCCCGCAGATACAAAGCGGAAGGCATACCGATAGATGCAATAGTTATCGACTTTTTCCATTGGACGGAGCAGGGCAACTGGGAGTTCGACCCCGAATACTGGCCAGACCCGAAGGCGATGTGTGATGATCTTAAAGCTATGGGTATCGAGCCTGTTGTATCTATATGGCCGACTATCAATCCAGACAGCCGCAACTGGGAAATGATGAAAGACGGCAATATGCTTGTTCGAACCGAGAACGGACAGTTTGGGATATTCGATTTTCACGGTCAGCAGACTTATGTTGATGTGACATCACCCGAAGCAAGAGAATACATGTGGCAGCAAGTGAAAAAGGGATATTTTGACCTCGGCATCAAGACCTTCTGGCTCGATCAGGCAGAGCCCGAGGTTCACCCGCAGCAGTTTGGCAATCTGAAATTTCACATTGGAAACGGCGCACAGACTGCGCTTGCTTATCCCTATTATTACGCAAAGACATTCTATGACGGTCTGAAGAACGAGGGTAGAAATGATATAGTTCTGCTGACAAGGTGCGCCTATCCCGGAAGCCAGAAATACGGCACAATTGTCTGGAACGGCGATATTCCCTCAAATTTCGATGCACTGAGGCAGAGTGTGGTTTCGGGACTGTCGATGTCTATGAGCGGCATACCGTGGTGGAATTCCGATATCGGCGGTTTCTTTGGCGGTGACATTGAAAGCGACTGGTTCAGGGAGCTTATCGTGCGGTGGTTTCAGTTCGGGCTGTTCTGCCCCGTTATGAGACTGCACGGAACACGCAACCGTCAGAGCGGCTACAAGCTCCGCCACCCGAATGTAAAAGAAACCAGCGGCGGTGACAACGAGCTGTGGTCGTTCGGCAAAAGGAACTACGAGATACTAACAGAACTTGTTAAGCTTCGTGAACGGCTGAAGCCATACATAACCGAGTGCGCAAGATGCTCATCTAAGACTGGTGAACCGATAATGCGCCCGATGTTCTTCGACTTTCCCGATGACGATATCTGCTACTCGCTAAAAGACCAATATATGTTCGGCAGAGATATTCTCTTTGCGCCTATACTGGTGCAGAACTCCACAGAACGGCAGGTATATCTTCCCGAGGGCGAGTGGATAAGAACTACTGACGGACAGCTTTACTCAGGCGACAGGTGGCTGACTTGCCATGCGGAGATAGACGAATTTATTGCGTTTGTGAGAAATGGAGCTGAGGTGTCGGAGTGTTTTAAAAAAATGCAGAGGAAGATTCTTTAATGATAACATATTTACAATACTGGTAATACAGCCTAATATTCGTATATAATTTTTTAGCGAGCTGCTGATAAACGGCAGCTCGCTTTTGTTATGATCTCAGTAAAGCGATGCGTTTCTATTAGGCAAATATCTCTGACTAAAAAAATATATATGATGCAGACGATATATAGGGATAATAAACAGAACTATCTTTACTATTATGACGAAGTTGAAGTGTATGCCGAGTCTTAATCAGCACATTATATATCAGCTATATTAATTCGTAATACGAACATGGTTAACCGTTCAAACTTCATTGTATGCTATATTCAGCATAATAGTGGCGGAGCTTATAAAGCGGTTCGGTATGCCAAGAATAATGGTGTTGATATATATATCTTGCAGATTCTTATTAACCGAACACCGAAAAAGCAGAACAGCACCACATAATCCTGTGATGCTGTTCTGCATAAACAACGTAAAATCGGCATTTCCGACCGTATATACCATGTTTCAACAGGTGTTCCCGTGGCAAAAATAATGTTCTTCTCGCCGTAATTCTCGTTCAGAAACTGCGTTTTCATAAGAATATCCTCGCTCTTTTGAGCAGGAGTAGTCTGAACTCCCGACACCCTGCTCATCTTCGATACCACAAGACCGTTCTTGTAGTTATGTGCTTCGTCAACCACAAGGCTGTCAAAGCCTGATAGTCCTCAACATCAACCCAAGAAACACCGATACGGGCGGATATATCTCCTGCTTCGAGTTTCGGCGGCAGAACGGACGTCAGAGCCGTTACGTTCCGCTGATAATCGGGATTGTCCTTTGCATAGAGTTCAGCGGTGCGGAGTTTTTCACGGACATTTCCCGACAAATATTCGGACGTTTCCTCCCAACCCTCAATCGGATTGTCCTCGCTTGTTTTAAGCGGATTGAGGTATATCAGGTTGTCCGCTTTCAGCACATCAATCACCGCCTGCGGCTCTTGACCGCACAACTGCGCCATATACGGAATATCCATTTTACCCCGTGTATCAATGGAAACCTGCATAGCCTCCTGCGGAGTATCAACGTGGGTAATCTCGGCGGTATACTTGACGGTACGCTTGGTGAAGAAATCGGGCTTTTCAATAGTCTTTTTCTCCTCGTCAACGATTTCCAAAGCACACAGCGAGTTGTAGTCATCGGCCTTGCCGAAAACCTGTTCGTTTGCGCTGTCGTTGACATAACTGAATATGAACCACCCGCCCCATTATGAGGTGGGTGGTTTTTGCAGCCGTATTCTTTGTTTAATGCGGCTCAAATTTTGACTTTACTTTTGCTCCTTCTTAGCAGTATTGCAGTTTCTGCCGCAGTACCGTACTTAAATTATAACACAAAGCCGCTATTTTTCAATGGAAAAAACTCTTTCCTCCCGAAAGAAGAAAAAACAGCAGCCCGAAAAAGAAAAAGCCGCGCAAGGTCTGACCCCTGCGCGGCTGAAACGCATTTAATGTATCAGTTTATTTGAGCAGCTTGTTTTCCACCCTGAAAAAGTCCACGTCGACATAACCTCCCGACTGCTTTGTCGGGAAATTGAATATCGCGTAACGGTATCCCATAAAATGCAGACCGTAATAATTCATTTGCAGCGTGTTTCCTATTTCCGTCCAGTTCTCGCCGTCGAGGCTGTAATAGAAATACGCCTTGTCCGTCGCGTTTTTGTAATCGCAGTCGACCCGCAGATACACTTCGTTTTCCGTTATTTCGACCCTTTCCGTTTCAAATTCCTGTTCAACGTCGTCGTTATCGTCATACCAAACCGTTACGATATATCTTTTCCCGTCCTCGATTTTTACGGCGACATAACCGTATTTTTCCGCGAAGGCGGCAAACCCCGCAGTATCGCCCTCTTTCATTCCCGAAACGTCGAGCTTTATATATGCGCCGCATTCCGGTCCGAAGGATCGCTGCGAAATGGTGTATCTCGCATCCGCA
>JAGAJN010000031.1 GCA_017828975.1 Oscillospiraceae bacterium
GAGATCGACTTCGTCCATGATGGTCACCGCATTTTCCTTAAAAATCTGCCGAAAGAAATTCCCGATAAGATTCTCGGTGCGACGGTCAAAGCACAGAGTGGAAAACCGACAGCACATCTCACTGGCACGAATGCGAATGCGGAGAAAAGACCGATGTTGAATCCCACACCGAGGACAGCGGAACGGTAACAAAAGAGCCAACCGAAACCACTGAGGGCGTTAAGACCTACAAGTGCGTAAAGTGCGAGTATGTAATGAGAACAGAAACTATCCCTGCAATTGTTCCCGAGCATACTCACGAATATAGCACAGAGTGGAAATCTGACAGCACATCTCACTGGCACGAATGTGCTTGCGGCGAAAAGATTGACATTTCAAATCATATTTCCGACGGCGGAAAGATAACTGTTTCGCCCACAGCCGTCAGCGAAGGCGAAAAGACGTACACATGTACCGTCTGCGGATATGTTATGAAAACAGAAGCAGTCCCCCAAACAGGTACGTCCAACGGACATTATTATCCTATTTATCCCGTAATACCGACAACATCGACAGAGCCCGGATATACCGTATCGGCAATTAAATTTACCGAAAAGGTATCCGTAAAAACATCAATAAAGGGCGATACGTTGATACTCAGCTGGGACGAGATAAGCAATGCCGATAAATACTATGTATATCAGTACAAGAACGGCAAGTATGTCAGCATTAAGTCAACTGCAAATAATTCCGTATCGCTGAAGGGTCTGAAAAACGGCGAAAGCTATCAGTTCCTTGTAAGATACGTTGTTGACGGAAAGCTGTCGCCAATTGTATATTCAGGCAAATCAACGGTCAAGATGATCTTCAAGCCCTATCCAAAAGCAGTTGCGGGAAAGGATAGCGTTAAGCTTAGCTGGAAGGCAGTTCCCAAGGCTGAAAAGTACGCAATCTACAAATACGTTGACGGCAAGGCTATAAAGCTTGCGGAGGTCAAGAGCACTTCCGTGAGAATCAACAAGCTTTCGCCTGATACGGAATACAGCTACATCGTCAGTGCATATGTTGACGGTAAGTGGACTACAATGACTAAATCGGATGTTGTGACGGTTAGGACTAAGGCAGAATAATTTTCCGATAAAATTTTAAGGCGTGCATCATACCGAAATGGTAGGGTGCACGCCTTATTTTGTTGATTTCTAAATCGAATCACCGCCCCTTTCAATTATATATTCTACCTATATAGGCGAAAGGAGTGATCAATTATGTCCAAAGAAAAGGTCATTGAAGCAGTGCTGCTGTCCCTGTCATTAGCTTACGAGGTCACTAAAGCTATTGCAGATTTCAGAAATGGCAGCGAAGAAAAGCTTGACGAAAACACCTCGGACGATGTTTCGGAAGACAGTTCTTAATATGAAACTGGCAGGGTTTCCCAAGGGGCGACCCCTTTGTCAATTCGTTCGGTAAATAGCGAAATGAGAAAGGTTTGTAGCTCGGTACCGTTAAATTCATTTTATTGGTACTTTACTTATGGGCGACCCTGTCGTTTTTGTCTGAAACAATGAAGGAAAACCAAAGGAGATGAAACAATGGCAAAGGTAGTAGTAAACACAGAAAACCTGTCCTACGAAGAATGGCTGGAATACCGAAAAACAGGAATCGGCGGTTCCGACGCTTCTGTTGTGTGCGGCATCAATAAGTATAAGTCCCCCATTGAGCTGTGGATGGAAAAGACAGGTCAGCTGCCATATCAGGAAGCGGGTGAAGCTGCATATTGGGGAACTCAGCTTGAAGGTTTAGTGCGTTCGGAATTTACCAAGCGTACAGGGATTGAAGTAAAACTTGTCAAGCAGCTGATTCAAAGCGAAGAATATCCATTTATGCAGGCAAATCTTGACGGTATTTGCGAACACCCCGAACACGGCACCTGCATATTTGAAGCTAAGACAGCATCTGCATACAAGGTAAGCGAATGGGAAAACTCTATTCCAGCCGAATATATGCTGCAAATCCAGCACTATATGGCGGTAACGGATTACAAGGGAACTTACATTGCCGTGCTTATCGGTGGTAACACATTCAAATGGAAATTCATTGAGCGTGATGATGAAATGATCGCTATGCTCATAAGCCTTGAAGCTGACTTCTGGGAGCATATTAAAAGCAAAACTCCCCCGCCCCTTGACGGCTCGGACGCATCGGCAAAGTTTCTTTCGGATAGATTTCCCGAAAGTGTATCCGGAACACAAATCGTTCTCCCCGAAAATGCAGATACAATATTAAAGGAGTATGATGCAGCCTGTGAACAGCTGTCCGAAGTCACCGAGCGAAAGCAAAAAGCCGAAAATCTGTTGAAGGATATGCTGGGCAATAACGAGGTTGGAACTTTTGGTGACAGAGTCATATCCTGGAAAAGTATGTCCCAGGAACGCCTTGATACCAAAGCTTTGAAAGCAAATTATCCCGAGCTTTTCAAGGAATATGCAAACAGAATTTCATTCCGCAAATTCTCCGTAAAGGCGGTGTGACTATGAACACGGAACAGCCTAAAAGTCGCTTGAACATTAAAGTCGAATCTATTAACAATGAAAGGAAGAATGAAGCTATGAACGATAACGCAATAATTGCAAATCAGGGATATATCGCCCTAAAGGATAACACCATTGACATTATCAAGCAGAATCTTAAAAATCAGCCGCTGTCATTTCAGCTGTTTGATACGGTTAAGGCACCTTCGGGAGGGTCTACCGTGTTCACTGTCCCGGGAATTTCGGGAGATGAGATTGAAAAATCTATCAGCGGCATTATCCTTGATTACACCATGCCGAGAGCATATTGGGAAACGCCAGACCCTGTGGAAGGTACACCGCCGACCTGTTACAGCAAGGACAGTCTTGTTTCCTTTGATGGAAAGGCTTGTTGTCATTGTCCGTTCAATGATTTCGGGTCAAGGAACGGCGAGTCCAACGCCAAAGCCTGCAAGGAATCGGTGGCACTTTTTATGCTCCGTCCCGGGAATATTATGCCTATTATTGTGCGTATTCCCGTGTCAAGCAAGGTCATTTTCCAGCGGTATCTTACAAGGCTTATTGGGAAAATGCTTCCGCTGTCGGGGGTGGTGACAAAGATCACTTTGGATAAGACAACTAACAAGGCGGGGCAGCCTTATTCTGTCTACAGCTTTGAAGCGGTGGACGTGCTTTCGTCCGAAGAGGCTGCTAGGGCTAAGGCGTTTGGTGAGGGATTTATGGCGGTGATGGATTCGGGGGAGAGTAAGGCTGCCGGATAAATGGCATGCCTTGCTTCCCATTATAATCTCCTGTACTATTATTATGGTATGGGAGATTTTTTGTATAAATCCGATTCCGACAATCTTCAAATAATCAAAAGCTCAAAAACTGTCATTATCGATTTATCGCCCTTATCGTATTTTAGAATCGATTTTGAAGCGTTTTGAACTGACAGTTTGATTCCGAAATTTTGCATTCGGTATCAAGCTTTTTCTAACACATTAATTTATTGTATTTTTTAGATGATTAACGAATAATTGTTGTTTTACTATTCTTTTTCTTTAATCCTTTTTTATCCAAATAAAGAGCAATAATTTTATTTATATCTTGCTTAAAATATTTACATATCTTGCCATCCATGCAAACTGCATATTTTTTATGTGGACACTGTCCCATTTTTGAATCATATGTATCGAGCGGACTGTAGTTAACACAAAAACAACATTTTTTCCTGCTCTCTGTCTTAGAATTCAGATATACTTGTTTTAATCTGTCTTCTGATTTGGATTTATTGTCAAAATCATTTTTTTGATTTTTACTATTGCAATCCATTTTATTTTGAGTTAATTCAACTCCTTCTAAAGTATTTCCTGTCTGATTTGCCGAAATCTCTTCAGAAATATTAATTATTTCTCCAGAATTGTCTTCGAAATTCTTTATGTTTTTACAACATACTGCTCTTATATTCTCCTTGTTGACTTTATCTGAGCTACCCACTAAAAATACAGCTTCGTTTTCAATTTTAAAAACCTGTTTTACCGAATCCCATTTGTAATATTCCGGTGGATAGTTATCCCTTATTTTTTGAATATGGGTGACAACATGATTTCCAGTCTTAAGATACCTCTCAATGCCTTTTACGTCCATATCTAACGTTGCACAGATGCTTTCTACATACATGCATTCGTCTTCTGTATTAGTCTTATTGAATACTGTATAAAGTAGGATTCCTATCATGAATTCTGGAAAAGAATACTCGCCGGATTCTTTGTAGATAAACCTCTTAAATCTTTTTAAAGCGGCAGCATTGTTCAAAATATAGTTATCTTTCTTTATGATGTCAAATAATGACAACATTATTATTGGTTTATCCTCATCATTAAACCATGGACGTGGACTATTCGAAACTATTTCATATCTTTCAAGAAAACCACCAATATCAATGTCCTCATAAGCTATTTTCAAATAAAATCGCCTTTTACCCGTCAGTATATTTGATAATGCTGAAGAGTCATATCCATTTCCGACCCCTAGATTTATAATTACTTCATCCTCATTATTGGCATTAGCACGCAGTAATCTACATTGCTTATTAACATCATCGGTTTTTTTGACAACACAAGCAATATATCTGCTTACAAGTGTGTATAGTGAGATATCTCCGAAACCATTATTATAATTTGCAAAATACATCAATAAATGGGCTACTACACCAAAGTATAATGTATCCAGAGATTTGATACTATTTTTCTTCTCTTCCATTTTAAAATATCCTCCAAATTAAGTATTTCTGGCTGAAATCCTGTATGATATGCTTTATATAAGCCGTTAGTCTGTAAAGTATTGCTATGTTTATTATCACAAAAGTATAAAAGATATATTCAGAGTTGTACATTTTGAGAACTCAACCAAATCAATAGGTTGTTTTCCTACTGTTTCCTTGCTGTTTTTCTGCTGTTTTTTTTAATCAGTAGAAAAACAGTTTACATCACCTACATCAATGTGTTATCCTTACCTCAAGGTCAAAGCCACCCCGAACGAACAACAAATCCGAATACGCCCGCTGCAGCGACAAACAAGGTGTACACATACCTTAAGTATACCGTATTTCGGATAATTTGTCAAGGATTGGGTGAAACCCTGACCTGATTTTATAAAGGAGGCATTTATATGTCAAAAAAACATAAAGAGTCAAAACTGTGGAATGGTGATGAACACTACCTCAGCCCTAATGAACGTTACGAGTTAATAAAAAAGGAATATCCCGACGTGTTACCTAAGATAAGCTCCAAGCCGGGCATATTTTGCGGAATTACTCCTTTCAGCGAAAAAGGGGAGTACAGCGGAATTCCGCTTGGAAGTGACGGACACATGTTAGTCATTGGCGGCAGCGGAAGCGGAAAATCTTCCAGCATTGCCAAGCCTACGATGAAAACCTGGTCGGCCCCTATGGTCGTAACAGACATCAAGGGTGAGTTGTCCGAACATTATGGACAGCTTTATGAAAACGGTCTTGTGAAACGTCCGTATCTGGTTTTTGACCCGATGAACAGCGACGGACCGGGCTATGACCCATTTTGGTGGCTGATGAAGGACAAGTCCAATCTGGTCAGCAATATAATGGAGATAGCGTATGCCATAGTTCCCGAGATCCCCAATAATCCCAATTATTACTGGGACGACGGCGAGCGGGAGGTCTTAGCGGCTGCTCTTTTATACGGTTTTAACATGGGCTTTAGCTTTGGGAAAAGCATGTGCATGATCGCTGACTGTACCTTGACGGAGCTATGCAAAAAGCTGTCCAACAGCACTGACATACGCATCAGGAGAAAGATAGGCGATATGCTCAACCACAAGGCAGAGCAGCTGGCTTCCTTTGATAGGGGGTTACGCAGCAGGATTTCGGCTTTTGTTGATGATGAACGGATAGTGCGTTCACTCAGGAGCAGTCGTGAGAATGCCAATGTCTTTTCATGGGACGACCTGTGGAGGTACAACATCTTTCTGCGGGTGCCCGAAGAACGGATAGTGCAGTGGGGACCTATTGTAAACCTGATGTACTCCCAGCTGATACACTGTCTGATGAGAAGGCCCGACAAGTACAGTCCCGGAGGTGCATCTGTTTCCCCCGTATTTCTGCTGATGGACGAGTTTGCCCGATTTGGCAAGCTGCAAATGCTCCCCGATGCAATATCTACATTGAGAAGCAAGCAGGTGAACATCTGCCTGATCATACAAAGTCTGGCTCAGCTGGACAAGATATACGGTGAGGACGACAGGTGTATCATTGCAGATAATTGCAGCTATAAGGCAATTTTGGGTGCAAATGATGCGGAGACCCAGAAGTACCTATCCGAGCTTATCGGAACGTCCATAGTAGAACGGGAAAGCACTAGCGAACACCTGGACGATTATATGGACATTACCGGTTACAGCAGACAGGTCAGCAAAGTCAGTGAGCCGACAGTACCTCCGGCGGAGTTGGCGTATCTGAATGACATAATACTGCTTTCGCCGTATGGAATACAGAAAATTCCCAAATACAAGGGCTATGACATTTCCGATGAATTGTATCGGTTTGAGATCGAGGCAATCCCTGTGTCAGATGATGAGCCTGAAATCGAGCGGGAAGGTGAGGTATTTACAACGGCAGAACCCGAAAATAAGGATAATGAGGTGGTCAAAATGATAACAGTAACCGAAAGGCCTAATAATACCGACGTATATTTTCCCGAATCGGAGCATGAGCAAAAGCTGACCGTCAATGCAGAACGTGTTGACGGAAAAAAGCTGAGCAGTAAGGTAATGACGGTGATAGGGGAGCTTGTGGTAAAGCATTTTCCGCTGCTCAGTACCTACGAGTACGGAAAAAACAAACAGGATATTGAGCATGACCTTCAGCCGTTAGATGCTTTTATGGCAGAGCTTTCGAAAGAAAAGGAGCTTATCTGTCACATTGCAGAGAAAGTTCATTTCAAGGAGCAGATGGAAGGCTCAACTGAAAATTCCTCGGAAATGTAATACCGATTTAAGAAAGGAAGTAAAATTATGGCGAATTATCATTTTGAAGTAAACAATATCGGACGGCGTAAGCACAAGTCCCTGGCAAAGCTTGTGAACTATATCACGGGGTACAGCATCTATGACAGCCGCAATAAGAAAACATACAATGCCGAAAGATCGGACGTGCTTTATCACGGCATTTTTCTCCCCGATAATGCTCCGAAGGAATTTATGGATATTCAGAAGCTTTGCACGAAAATTGATGAAGCTGAGCATCGGGTCGATGCTCGAACTGCCCGAGAATTTATTGGTTCTCTGCCAAATGAGCTATGCGAGGACGACATTGAGAAAATAGTCCTTGACTTCATTTCAAAGAATTTCATTAGCTGCGGATTGGCTGCTATTGCTGCCATACACAACGGGCGAAACGAGACCGATCCCGCCAAAAACAATCCGCATGTACACATTCTGGTCACCACAAGAAGGGTCACTCCCGACGGGCTTTCGAAAGAGAAATTTCGGGATTTTGACAGATTCGAATACATTGACATCTGGCGGGAAAGCTGGGCAGAGATACAAAATCAAGCCTATCGAAACAGAGGTCTTGATATTGAGATCAGCTGCAAAAGCCTTGACGAACAGGGTATTGAACGTAAGCCTATAAAGCGTCTGAGCCTGACAGACTGGCAGCGTGAGAAACGCGGCGAACGGACTGTTGACGGCGACATTAACAGGGCAATAAAGGAACGTTCCCGTCGGGAAGAGCAGCGTGAACAGGATATAGAGCTATCCCGCTGACAGCTTCCGCATTTCCCGATTTCAAAGTGATATATTATTTTTCTGAAAGGGGGGAGAAGAGTATGACACTTAGTCAGAAATATCTTTTGACAATAAAAGAGGCATCAGAGTATTTCAATATCGGCATCAACAAGATGTACCGCATTGCAAGAGAAGATATAGACGGAGAAGGCTTCTTCACTATACAAAATTCGTCACGGCTGATGATAAAAAGAGAGCGGTTTGAAGAGTATCTGAATAAATCTTTCTCGATTTAATCTTGAAAAGGGGCTTCGTGTATGTTATAATAAGCATACCGAGGCTCCTTTCTGAAAGGAGTAATACTATGGTTTATAAAAGAAAAGACAATAAGGGGAGAAATCTCAGAGCGGGTGAATGTCAGCGCAAGGACGGCAGGTATCAATTTGAATATACCGACGCCGACGGAAAACAGCGGTATGTATACAGCTGGAAGCTGGAACCAAAGGATCCATCGCCGAAGGGAAAAAAGTCGCGCTTATCCCTCAGGGAAATGGAGGTCAATATACTTCGGGAGCTGGAAGAAGGGCGCTCTTGGGCAAGCGGGAATGTTACTGTTATCGAACTGGTTAAGCGATATGTTCTGCTGAAAAACGGAGTGAGAGAGTCCACCCGTGCGGGCTATAATACCGTTATAAATTTCCTCGAAAAGGATAGCTTTGGCAAGAGAAAGATAAACGAAATACGGTTATCCGATGCAAAGGTGTGGCTGGTAATGCTCCAGAATGAACAGGGAAAAAGTTACAGTACCATACATACTATCCGAGGGGTGTTAAGGCCCGCCTTTCGCATGGCTGTGGAGGACGACATTATCAGGAAGAATCCCTTTGACTTTCAGTTATCCACGGTCATTGTAAATGACAGCGTGACCAGGGAAGCTATCACTCACAAACAGAAAAGGGAGTTTCTGAGGTTTGTAAAGGAGGATAAGCATTTTTCGAGGTACTATGATGTTATTTACATTCTGTTCTTTACGGGAATGCGAATTTCCGAGTTCTGCGGTCTGACAGCCAAGGACATTGACCTGAAAAACAAAACCGTTACCATCAATAAGCAGCTGCACAGGACTATCGATATGCGCTACATAATCGAACCGCCGAAATCCGATGCAGGCAAGCGTGTCATTCCGATTCGGGACGATGTGTGCAGCTGCTTTCAAAATCTGCTCAAAAGCATGGACAAAAAGGTGACCCCGATTATTTCCGACAAAAAGGGGAAAAGTTACAGCGGTTTTCTCTGCTTGGACAAGAACGGTATGCCTATGGTGGCACTTCATTGGGAGAAATATTTTGAGAATATTTGCAATAAGTACAACAGCATCTATGTGACGAAAATGCCAAAGGTAACTCCTCACGTTTGTCGGCATACCTATTGTTCTCACTGCGCTTCTGCGGGTATGAATCCCAAGCATTTGCAGTATCTTATGGGACACTCGGAAATCGGGGTCACTATGAATACCTACACTCACGTTGAATTTGAAAGCATTCAGCGGGAAGTCGAAGCGTTACAAAATGACGTCGGATAAGCTCAAAAAAAGCGTCCTGTAAAATGGCCTAAAACTGTAAAAATTTACAGGATTATTACAGGATATGCAGAAAAATATACATAAATGCGGTCATGAAAACGTGAAGGAAGTGCCATGAGCCGAATACCGACAAAGCACGCATTATAGGGCTTTTACAGCCTATTTGAAAGGATTTGCGGACTATGATAAATATCATCTTTATCTGCCACGGCAATATCTGCCGTTCGCCCATGGCAGAGTTTGTTATGCGGGACATGCTGAAAAGGGAGGGCATAAGCGGGGTGAACGTTGCCTCGGCTGCCACCAGCTATGAGGAGATAGGAAATCCCGTTCATCGGGGGACAAAGCGTATCCTCTCGGAAATGGGCATTTCCTGTGCGGGAAAGACCGCTGTTCATCTGGAACGTTCCGATTACGGAAAATACGACCTTATCATCGGAATGGACAGCGCAAATATCCGCAATATTCTTCGGATATTTAACGGCGACCCAGAGGAAAAGGTGAAAAAGCTGCTGGAATTTGCGGGAATAAACCGTGATGTTGCCGACCCCTGGTACACTGGGGATTTTGAAGCCACAAGGCTGGACGTGGAAACGGGCTGCACCGCACTTCTGTCATATATCAAGAAGGAGATGTTGTAAGATGAAAAATGCAATTTTATTCGATCTGGACGGTACTCTCTGGGATTCGGGGGAAACCGTTATCGCCGCATGGAATGATGTTCTCATAAGCCTTGGAATGGAGAAATACACCAAGACAGTTGACGATATGCACTCTTATATGGGCAAAACTCTCCCCGCCATTGCCGAGATGATAATGCCCGACATTCCCGAAAAAAGGCGTATGGAGATACTGAACGCCTGCTGCGAGGAGGAGCAAAGGCGTCTTGCGGTCACGGGGGGAAGGCTTTATCCGCATCTGGAGGAAACGCTGCAAAAGCTGTCCGAGCGGTATTTTCTCGGGATAATCAGCAACTGTCAGTGCGGTTATATCGAAACATTTCTTGAAGTGCATAAACTGGAAAAATATTTCTCCGACACCGAATGTAACGGCGGCACAGGTCTTTCCAAGGGCGAGAATATCCGCCTTGTGATTGAGCGAAACGGCATTGACAGGGCGGTTTATGTAGGCGACACGCTGATGGATATGCAGGCTGCCGACCAAGCGGGAGTGCCGTTTATCCATGCTTCATACGGCTTCGGAAAGCCCGACAGGGAAACGGAAAGCATCTCCGAAATAGGTGAAATAATTGCTGTTGCAGAAAAAGTTCTTTCATAAAAGTGAAAATTTGGTGAAACCCCTTGACAAACCAAGTTATACGCTGTATAATATAAATTGGAAAAACATATTAAACTAAATAGGAGGTAATCTTATGTCAACCGAGAAAATGAGCGAATCCGCAGTTATCAATATGCTTAACTCCTGTTACCGCAGTGCGCTGGACGGCGTAGCGGGAACATCTTCCGCAAGGGCTTTTGCCGATGAATATCTTGCCAAGGAAAACGGCAATGTTATGGCAGCTGCAAAACGTCTTATCAGTATGCAGAAAACTCTCTGCGCAGGCACAGGCTTTCTGACAGGCGTTGGCGGACTTATCACCGCAGCTGTTGCCGTACCTGCCGATGTTGCTGGAACTGTGTTTATGCAGCTTAGAATGATATGCGCTCTGGCATATATGGGCGGATATGACCCCGAGGACGAGAATGTTCGTGCGCTGGCTTATGCGTGTCTGGCAGGCGTTCCCGTAGACAGCTACATAAGCGGCACAGATATTTCCGCAATTCCCATGGACGTTGCCCGTGAGATAAACAGGGAAGCCGTGTTCAGACTGATGGCAAAGACAGGTACAAGAGGTGCTGCTGCACTTTTCAGAATGGCGCCTATTATCGGCGGTGCTATCGGTGCTGTCCTTGACCTTTCCATTGCGGGAAATGTTGCGGACAATACTATTAAGGTTTTCCTTAAAAACAAATAACTTGCCACCTCAATTCTTTCCAATACAGAAAAGCTGCCGCAAGGTCATTTAAACCAAGCGGCAGCTTTCTTGTTGTCTGAGTGACGTATATGTGTGTTCCCCCGCCGAAGGCAGGGGAACACACATTAAAAAGTATTTTCTTAAATTACCATGTACGGGAATTCATCTTCTTGAATTCGCCAACGGTAGAAACATGAGCGTTCAGACCGCCGTCAACGGTAACGACCTGACCTGTGAAATACTCACTCTCGTCAGATGCCAGATATACGCACATATTTGCAATATCGGCAGGTGCGCCGTAACGGTTTACCATAATATTGTTGAGGAAAATATCCTTGAGTGCCTGGGGAACGTAAGCTTCATTTTCGGGTGTAACGATAAGTCCCGGGCGAACGCAGTTGCAGCGGATATTGTCCTTGCCGTACTGGAGAGCGGTTGACTTTGTGAGCATATCAACTCCAGCCTTTGCGCAGGCATAAGCGGTAGAGCCAAGGTCACCGCCGCAGGAAGCCATAGAGCCGATATTGATGATAGAGCCGCCGCCGTTTTCCTTCAGATAGGGAAGAGCGCACTTGATAGCATAGAATGTTCCTCTGATGTCGCTCTGGAAAATGCCGTCCCACATTTCAAGAGTAAGCTCGTCAACACGGCCGTCCTTCAAGGTAACGTTTGCGGCGTTGTTTACGAGAATGTCGAGCTTGCCGTACTTTTCAACTGTATCTGCAAGGAGAGCCTCAATGCTTTCGGTAGCGGTAATGTCCATGAAATGGTAGAAAGCTTCGCCGCCTGCTTCTTTAATGCTGTCAACTACTGCCTGTCCCTTTGCTTCACGGCGTCCGCAGATAACGACCTTTGCGCCCTCAGCGGCAAAAAGCTTTGCGATACCTACGCCGATACCGCTTGTAGAGCCTGTTACGATAGCAACCTTGCCTTTTAATCTGTCCATTTGAATGATCCTCCTTAAAATATGAATTTTGAGATTTCCGAAAAATATCTCCCTGATAATTATATATTATAACACACTTTTCCGAGAATTGCAAGAGCTTTTTTGTAATTTTTCACAACAACTGGAGCAGATAGTAATGTTACTCGGCTGTAAGGCAAGGACTGCCGTCAAAAGCGGATATGAAAAGGGTAATGTCACCCGAATTTGTTTTGTATGCCACTCGGTAGCAAAGCTGATTTTGGGTATTTTCCGAATCGGAAAAATCGTAAAAACACATAGGCGTTATTTCGGGAGATGAAATATCAAGCACCTCCGATTTTTGCTCGGGTGTCAGAAGCTTTTCCGCCGCCGCTGCCGCATTTTCGGGGGACAGCATACCGTCGGTAATTTCAAGGGTGCAGTAAGCGGTGCGGTCTGCCTTGTCATTTTTGACACGGTAGGTTTTTGAGATACGGTAAGTTCCGTTATACAGGACACAGTCGCTCATAGTATAGCTTCTTGTAAAGCTTTCCTGCCACTCTCCGCCGAGAGAAATGCCCTCAGAGGTAAATACTGTAACATAATTATCCGGAACAGGCTGAACGGGAAATACAGAAACATATCCGCCGTTTTCCAGACGTTCAATAGTGTATGGACTGCCCGTCATTACCGATGTTCCGTCAATGCTTTTTGATGTAATTGTAAGCTTGTTCGACTGCTTGTCATATTCGGCGGAAATTTCCATTTTCGCTTCATGGGCAGGGACGGAAGGCACTTCCGAATTTCCCATAAACTCAAAGGACATAACAATATTCATCATCATTTCCTCGGAAAATCCCCCGTTTCCGCCGTAAGCGGGGAATATTACCGTCAGGGAAAAATCTCCGAGATCAAGGGTGTAATAATAGAAAATATCATCGCCCGAGCGAGTCACTATAAGCCGTTTTATCTTCCCGTTTCCGTCGGGATTCGGAATGTTTTTGACAAGCGTTATTTCCTTGCCCTCGGCAATATCTGCGGTGAAAAAGCTTTTGGGAATTTCATCGTCGGAGCGGACGTATGGGAGAATTTCAAGGCATTTTATCCATTCGTCATTTCTCGGATATTCGCCGATACTTCCGCTGAATCGTATATGGTCGGGGACGGCAAAGTTGGTTATCAGCTTGCCGATCTTCCATGTTTCATCGGTGGAAATAAGCTCTAAACCGTTTTCGGAAACTGCCATTACTTCGCCCACATAAGTGTAACGTGTCATTCCGCCGTCGGGGATCGCTTCAACGGTTTCTTTTTCGGAATTGCCATCTGTAAGCAGAACGACGGCTGCGGCAATTATCAGCAAGACTGCGGCAGATACGGCAATGACCGTGGGCTTTTTCCAATTAAGAACGCCCTTTATTCGGGACTTTACGCTGTTTTCACCGAATGAAACCACCTGTCCGCCGCTGAGATGATTTTGCTTCATGGAAATGTTCAGCAGTGCCGAAGCGTAATCCTTGCGGACGTCTTCGGAGAAGCTTTCAACAGCGGTTTCATCACAGGAAAGCTCCATATCCCGTTCCATCAGCTTGAACGAAAGCCAAAGCAGCGGGTTGAACCAATGTACGGTCAGTGCGGCAAATGCAAGCGGTTTGGTAAGGTGGTCCTTTCGGCGGATATGTGCCTGTTCATGGGCGAGAATGAAGGGCATATCTTCCATGGAAATGTCCTCGGGAAGGTAAATTTTCGGCTTGATGATACCGAAAACAAAGGGCGTTTCGATGGAATCGCATATCATAACATTATCCTGAAGCGGACGGGCATTCGATAGCCGAATTTTCAGCCGAACAATGCAGACAATCGTGTACAGAGCTATTCCGATAATACCCGTAAGCCAGATGATCGTCCCCACAAAAAGCATTATCTGCACGGGATTTACCGAATTGTTGGGCACTGCTTTGGGCAGGGGAACAACAATATTTTCGGGGGACGAGGGCAGCGGTATTCCCGTGTCAATAACGGGGCTATGGTCGTATTCGACACTTTTGCTTATGTAGCTTTCTGCCGTCGGTTTTATCACATTAAAAAGGCTGAACGCCGTTTCCACGGAAAAAGGGCATATCATACGGATAAACGGTACTATCCACAGAAAATAGGAAAATTTCGCAGGCAGCTTCTTCATAAAAAGCCGCAGGAACATCACCGCAATGCAGATATAAGAGGCGGTTATGCTCATATTCAGCACTATTCGGAAAATATCGGTCATTTCACTTTTCCTCCGTTCTGCTGTCGATAAGGCGTTTCAGCTCCTCCGCTTCCTCCTTGGTCAGCCGCTCCTTGCTGAGAAAGGCGGTGAGAAACATTGAAAGCGAGCCGTTAAAACCCTTTTTCAGCGCCTTTTCCGACTGCTCCGAAAGCTGCTCCTCCCGTCCCACCAGCGAGCGGACAACGGAGTTTTCATTGACCGCCGCTGATTTTTCCGCTGCACGTTTGAGCAGGGTATAGACGGTGGATTTTTTCCAGCCGTACCGTTCGCCCGCCAGCCTGACCAGCTCTCCCGACTTTATCGGCTCATTTCCCCAGATGATTTCCATTAGGTTGAGTTCGCTTTGATTTAGCTTCATAATATCCTCTCCTTCGGTCTACTGTTGTAAACTAGTCTACCACAGTAGACCAATTTTGTCAAGAGGATTTTTCAAAAAAATTATCCGGAAAGCTTAACGGAAATATTCAGCTCCGTTCTGTCGGCGATGATTCCCGGTTCTCCCGTGCAGAGGGGCTGCCATGCATCGGTTTTGTCGATAAGTTCGGTGCAGTATTTTTTCAGGGCATTTTCTGCGGACAGCTTAAGAACCTCGTCTTTAGGGACGTCGCTGCCCGATTTGCCGCACTTTTCGTCGGTTTTCAGCTGTGCGGTCAGGTTGACACGGCAGACCGATTTCCCGTCCTCGGCGGTAAATTCAAACTCGGGATTTGCCTTTGTGACGGTAAGTGCGCCGTATCCGCAGGAGGTTGAAATGTCCGCAAGTATACCGTCTGCATTTCCCGAAAGCAGCATATAGCCCGCATTTTCGTCACGGTCGGTGACCACCTTGCCGCCGCCCGGGGTGATGAATGCGGTTTTCAGGAAGAAAACGTCGTTGTTTTCGTACTCGGCAAAGGGCAGAGCAAAAAATCCGCCGCAGTCCTTTCGGGAGATCTCCGCAAGGGTGACAGATTTTATCAAGCCCTGACGCTCCGCATAATCCATCTGCTTTTCGGGGTCGTCGGAAACAGATCTCGCTGCGTCCCCGCCGTTGAATGCACAGACAGCTTTGCAGGAGGGCGGAACTCCGTATTCCGCAGTCAGCAGGCGAACAAGTCCGCTGTCGGGGACGACACTTTTTCCTGCGATAAACAGCTGAGTGTGTCCCGTGAAAAGGGTAGTCCCGTCGGGGAGAGAAAGCTCGGCATTTCTGAGCGCTTCAGCGATGGTCTTTCCCGTCCCCGAGATGTTGCTTTCGCCGTTTTTGCCGTCGGTTTTCAGGGTGACGGAAATGTTGTCCCCAGAACGGTCCATTGCCATTACGGTGACAAATGCCCGCTCGTTTATCTCAATAGATTCCATACAGCCCGACAGCAGAATTGCCGCCGTCAGCATTGTTATCATGAGCAGCTTTTTCATCGGGAAACCTCCTTTTTTCGTCTGCGGAGCAGCAAAATTATAAGCGGTATTACGGTAAACAGCAGCAGTATGGGGACGAATGAGCAAAGTATCCCTGCATAGCCGTCCGCAATGGTCAGCAGTAGGCAGACAACCGCTGCGGCGGGGAAGGAAAGCAGCACTTTTTTGTCCTTCACGTCAAATATCCCGCAGATAAGCTCGGACGCAATTAACAGGTAAAACGCCGCCGAAATTATCCCCGAAATGATTAGTATCGCCATAAAAACAGCGTCCGTTCTGCCGAATAAAACGTTGTCCGCAAAGTCAGAAAGGGACATAAACGGAAAGTCGGCGATATAGGCAAACCGTCCAGCAATTGCGCCGACAGCAAAGATAATACCGCAGGTAACTATCAGCTTTACGGCAATGAATGTGTAAAGCGGTTTTCGGATATTTTCCTTTGAATATCCCGCAAGGAAAATAGCTGCGACTATCTCTCCGCTCCTTGACAGATCCTTGTAGACCGCTTTAGGCAGCTGTCCCGTATACACAAAGCTTCTGTCCATAAAAACGGACAGGTCCGATCTGCCGACGGACAGTAATATCAGGGCAATAGTCACAATGAAAAACACCGTCAGCATCACCGCAGAGGAACGTGCAAGCCCCTCTATCCCAAGATAGGCGCAGTAGCCGCAGAGTACAGCCAGAGTTATGCAGACGCCGACCTTTCCCGCATTTCGATAGAACTGTTTTTCCAGAAATCCGAAGCTTTCAAGAATGACATTTGCCGCTATTGCAAGGAAAAAAATGCAGTACAAAATTCGGCAGAAGATACCCCAAAAGCCACGTTTCAAGCCGCTTTCGGGACAGGTGAGCATTACAAGAGGAATTGCAATTATCGCCTGAATAAGCGCAGAAACAGCCGCTGCCGCCAGCTGCACCTTGAACCCGACATTTTCATCGGGGGGCATTGTCATCAGTCTGAACATACTGCATAAAAGCAGCAGAGAAACCGTCTGCGCCCCGCTTATCCTGCCCCCGAAAATGCTGTTACTGTTCATCGAAACGACCATTCCTTCCGTAGTTTGCGCCTGTCATATTTCCAATATCTGCGTGACCTTTTTCGAGGGTGCGAAAGCCCAGCCGCACGAAAACGTCCCGCATAGCTTTCAGCGTAAAGGGCGAAAGGGGCGCAGTTACGGGAATTCCGCAGCTTTCAATGGAGCAGATATTCACGAGAACAACTGCTGCCAGTGCGGACACGCCGAAAAATCCCCAAAAGCCCCCGACAATTACGCAGATAAACCGCAGCAGAGTTACAGGCTGATTAAGGTTCGGGACAACAAAGGACGCAGTTACCGCAAGTGCCACGGCTACCAGCAGAGGGTTTGAGATAAGCCCGCCGCTAACGGCAGCGTCCCCGATAATAAGCCCGCCCACTATGCTTACCGCACCGCCCACATTTTTCGGCAGACGCAGCCCCGCCTCCCTGACGACTTCATATATCAGCAGTACGATTATTGCTTCTGCCATAAGGGGCAGAGGTGCGTCTTTTTCGGCTTCGGCAAGCTTTAACATCAGACCGTAGCGGAACATTTCCGGGTGGAAGGTTGCGGCGGCGACGTATATTCCCGGGAGAAATACCGCAAGGAGAAATGCGGCAAATTTTATTATACGGATAAATGCCGCATAGTAGGGGCGCATATTGTAATCGTCCATTGTCTGGAAATTTTCGATGAACAGATAGGGGACGATTATGGCATAGGGCGTGCCGTCGATAAGTATCCCCACTCTGCCCTCCAGCAGCTTTCCGCAGAATGCGTCGGGACGTTCGGTGACGGACACTCCCGAGAACAGCGAAAGCTTGGAATTATCCAGAAACGGTTCAACATATCCGCTGCCGAGAATGGTTTCCAGCTTAATGCTTTTCAGCCGTTTTTTGATGCTTTCCACCGTTTTCCCGGGAACTCTGTCCGCCATATAGCAGACGATAACATCGGTGTTTGAATGTTCGCTGATGGGGAACAGGTCAAATCTCAGCAGGGGGGATTTCATTCGGCGGCGGACAAGGGACATATTCGTTCTGACGACTTCAACAAAGCCTTCGTGCGCACCCTTTACGTTGCCTTCGCCGTTTGGTTCGTCAATTCCTCGGACAGCGTAGCCCTGTACGCCAAAGGCACACGCCTCCGCAATTCCGTCAATAAGAAGTATGGCAAACCCGCTCATGGCACGTCGGATAAGGTCGCCGTAATCCTCGGAAAATCCACGGTCGATGGTCATAAGCATATGGTTTTTGACGTGGTGAAGAAGTGCTTCGGGGGCATGGTTTTGTCCAATGTCAATATCCATCAGCGGATGGAGGATAAGCTCGGTTATGGTGGAGGTGGAGATCATTCCCTCATAGCAGACAAGGCAGCATTTTACGCCGTTTATTTCGATGGGATTTTCCAGCAGGTCGGAGCTTTTTCCTGTTATCCGTCGTATATTTTCAAGGTTCTTTTCAAGGCTTTTTTCCAGCGGAACGCCTTTGAAATCCAGCATATCCGGTTTTGTCATAAATTTACGCTGCCTTTCTCGGAAAATTTTCAAAACCCCCTTTTCATTCGGGGATTTATGTAGTATAATGGTATAATCGGAGGTGAATGCTTTGGCTGAAAAAAAGGAAGAAAATCTTCACGAGGGACATCGTGCCAGACTGAAAAAGCGGTTTCTTGAAAACGGCTTTGAGGGCTTTGAAATGCACCAGATACTGGAGTTTTTTCTGTTCTATTCCTGTCCGAGAAAGGACACGAATGAGCTTGCCCACAGGCTTCTCAATAAATTCGGAAATCTCCCCGGCGTATTTTCGGCGGATATGAAGGCGCTGACTGCTGTTGACGGCGTTTCCGAGCATACGGCGGTGCTTCTTCGGGCGATACCTCAGCTGATGAAATGTTACAGCACCGAAACCATGAAGGAACGCAGCTTTGACAACTGCTTCAAGCTGATGGAGCTTTTTGAACATTCCTTTGACGGGACAGTCCGTGAGGAATTTCGTGTTGCCTGCTTTGACAGCAAGCTGAGATTGACCGCAAACGGGCTTATTTCCGTGGGGACACCCTCTGCATCTGCCGTTAATATGCGCAGAATTGCGGAATTTATTCTGTCAAATAATTCCGATATGGTGGCATTCGCCCACAATCACCCCAAAGGCTCATCAACTCCGTCAAAGGCGGACGTCAGCGCAACAAGAGCTATCTGCGGGACGCTTTCGAGTATGGGCATCACGGTCATGGATCATATTATAGTAGGCGAGGACGGCGTTCTGTCAATGCGGCAGTCGGGCGTTCTCGGAGTTTTCGATTAAAGGAGAAATTATGGATAAATTTCAGCTTGTATCACCCTATCAGCCTGCGGGAGATCAGCCCGAGGCAATCGAACGCCTTGTTGAGGGACTTAATTCGGGAATGAAGGAGCAGACCCTGCTGGGCGTTACCGGCTCGGGCAAGACGTTCACAATGGCGAATGTTATTGCGAAGATGAACCGTCCTACCCTTATCCTTGCCCACAATAAAATTCTTGCGGCGCAGCTTTGTTCCGAGTTCAAGGAGTTTTTCCCGAATAACTGCGTTGAATATTTCGTGTCATATTACGACTACTATCAGCCCGAAGCGTACATTCCTCAAACCGACAGCTACATTGAAAAGGACTCTGCAATCAACGACGAGATAGACAAGCTCCGTCACTCTGCCACATTCGCACTTTCCGAGCGGCGGGACGTTATTATCGTTGCCAGCGTGTCCTGCATTTACTCTCTGGGAAGTCCCGAGGAATACCGTGGAAATATGATCTCCCTGAGAAAGGGAATGGAGAAGTCCCGTGAACAGCTGCTTGCGGAGCTTGTTATGATACAGTACGAGCGAAATGATGTGAATTTTATCAGAAACAAGTTCCGTGTCAGGGGAGATGTTGTTGAAATATTCCCCGCAGGAAATACCGATACGGCTCTCAGGATAGAATTTTTCGGAGATGAGATAGACAGGATAACCGAGTTTCAGGCGCTTACGGGAAATGTGGTCTGTCAGCTGTCCCATGCGGTCATCTATCCCGCTTCGCATTATGTCGTTTCGAGAGATACTATGCGGGACGCTATCGAGGACATCGAACGTGAGCTTGACGAGCGGGTGAAATATTTCACCGACAAGGGCATGCTTATCGAGGCACAGCGCATAAAACAGCGCACATTATACGACATTGAAATGCTTGAAGAAATAGGCTTCTGCAAGGGCATCGAGAACTATTCCAGAGTGCTTGCAAGACGTGCGCCGGGCAGTACGCCTTATACGCTGCTTGACCATTTCCCCGATGATTGGCTGCTGTTTGTGGACGAGAGCCATGTTTCTCTGCCGCAGGTTAGGGGAATGTATGCGGGCGACAGGGGCAGAAAGCAGGTGCTGGTGGATTACGGCTTCCGTCTGCCGTCGGCGTTTGATAACCGTCCGCTGAATTTTGACGAGTTCTACGGTCACATAAATCAGGCAATATTTGTTTCCGCAACGCCCGGAGATATTGAGAAGGAAAAGTCTGCGCAGATAGTTGAGCAGGTCATCCGTCCCACGGGACTTGTGGACCCTGAAATTATCGTAAAGCCCGTTGAGGGACAGATCGAGGATCTGCTTTCGGAGATAAATGTCAGGGCGGAGAAGGACGAGCGTGTTCTTGTCACCACTCTTACCAAGAAAATGGCGGAGGATCTCACCGATTATCTCGGAAAAATGGGCGTTCGTGTGCGCTATATGCACCATGACATCGACACTATCGAGCGTATGGAAATTATCCGTGACCTGCGTCTGGGAGAGTTTGATGTGCTTGTTGGCATCAACCTGCTGAGAGAGGGTCTTGACCTGCCCGAGGTTTCGCTGGTGGCTATCCTCGATGCGGATAAGGAGGGCTTTCTGCGTTCGGCGTCGTCCCTTATACAGACTATCGGACGTGCGGCGAGAAATTCCGAGGGCAAGGTCATTATGTATGCCGACAGCGTTACAAAGTCAATGGAATACGCCATCACCGAAACGGAACGCCGCAGAAAGCTTCAGCTTGAATTTAACGAAAAGCACGGTATCGTCCCGAAAACTATCCGCAAGGACATCAGGGATGTGCTGGAAATATCCACAAAGGAAACAGTTTCCAAGGAAATCAACGGAAAGAAGCTGTCTAAAAAGGAGAAGCAGGAGCTTATAGAAAAGCTGAAAAAGGAAATGAAGGAAGCCGCAAAGATGCTTGAATTCGAGCATGCAGCGTTCCTCCGTGATAAGATAAAGGAGCTTTCCGAGTGAAACGATTTGTCATAAACAAAAACGATGCTGGGCAGAGGGTGGACAAGTTCATCGTAAAGGCTGCCCCAAATCTCCCGAAAAGCCTTATGTACAAGGCGATAAGAAACAAGGACATAAAGCTGAACCGCAAGCGGTGCGAAATATCCGACAGGCTGTGCGAGGGCGATGTTCTGGAGCTGTATCTGAAGGACGAGTTTTTTGCAACAGCCCCCGATGAGCGGGATTTTCTCAAGGTATCTGCGGATATTGATGTGGTTTACGAGGACGAAAATATTCTGCTGGTCAACAAAAAGCAAGGTCTGGTGGTTCATGAGGACGATGAAAACACCCGTGACACGCTGATAAACCGAATCAAACGCTATCTCTATGAAAAAGGGGAGTACCGTCCCGATGAGGAAAGCTCCTTTGCACCGTCCCTTTGCAACCGTATTGACAGGAACACAAGCGGTATCGTCATCGCCGCAAAAAATGCCGAGTCCCTGCGTATCCTCAACGAGAAAATTCGGGAACGTGAGCTGGAAAAGCGTTACCTTTGCATAACCGTGGGCGCACCGCCGAAAAAGCATGATACCGTCACCGTTTATATGCAGAAGGACAGTGTGGAGAATATGGTGAGAGTGTCCCCAAAGCCCGAAAAAGGGTATCTTACGGCTGTTACCGAATATACCGTTCTGGAAAAAAGGGGGGAGCTTGCGCTGGTTGAGGTCCTGCTTCACACGGGGCGGACACATCAGATAAGAGCGCTGTTTTCCTATCTGGGCTGCCCGCTTCTGGGGGACGGCAAGTACGGCATAAACTCCGTAAACAGGGAATATAAATTGAAAACACAGGCACTTTGCTCCTATAAGCTGAAATTCGCTTTCAAGACCGACGGCGGCATTTTAAACTATCTTGACGGAAGGGAATTTTCCGTAAAAAGCGTGTGGTTTGCCGATGAATTTTTCGGGAAAGACAGAAAATCGTCATTTTCGCAAAAAAAAGCTTGATTATAGGAGAGTTTTGTGGTATAATAAGAATAATACGGACATTCCGATAATTATTAGCTGGAGGTATATCTTATGGTTGGCGACCTGCATTGTCACACTAAGCTGTCTGATGGTTCTCTCGGTATCGAGGATATTATCGTTCAGGCTAAACGCACGGGAATTGATTTCATCTCAATAACCGATCACGATACACTCGCTTCCGTTTCAAGAGCCGCAGTTCTCGGTGAAAGATACGGCGTGCGTATGATACCCGGTGTGGAATTATCCGCTTGGGACAAGACGAGAAACCGTAAGGTACATATTCTCTGCTATGCTCCCCAGAAGCCCGACAGGCTGGAGGGACTCTGTATCAAATGCTGTGAAATAAGAAAGCAGTGCGCAAAGGAAATGGTGGAAAAGGTGATGAAGCTTTTTCCCATTACCCCGGAAAGCGTTATGAAATACGCCACGGGAAGCAAGAGTATCTTCAAGCAGCACATTCTTCATGCGCTGATAGATTACGGCTACACCACCGAATTTTACGGCGAGCTTAACGACGAGCTTTTCAATCTGGAAACGGGAACCTGCCTTGTGGAAAGAGAATATCCCGATGTTAATTTTGTCCTCGACCTTATCCATTCTTCAAGGGGAATTGCAGTGCTGGCTCACCCCGCATTCTACGATTCCTTCGACCTGATGGACGAGCTTGCGGAAAAGGGCAAGCTGGACGGCGTTGAGGCTTACCATTACACCGCTGATGAGGCGGCTCAGAAGAAAATTCTGGAAACCGCCGAGAAGTACAACCTTATCGTAACGGGCGGCTCCGATTTCCACGGACTGTACAATGCACAGCCCACCCATATCGGCAGCAACACCACCGACAAGGAAAATCTCGACAGGATATACAAGCTTATCAAGCAGAATAAAAACAGTTTGCAGGCATAAATTTTTGAAAGGAAAAAACTACCATGACTATAAATTTTACTCCCAGAGGGGTTTGTTCAAGACTTATCACTATTACCGTTGAAAACGGCATTGTTGAGGACGTTAAGTTCACAGGCGGCTGCAACGGCAACACTCAAGGCATTTCCATGCTTGTCAAGGGAATGAGAGTTGAGGACGTTATTCAGCGTCTTGACAAGATCGACTGCGGCGGACGCGGCACTTCCTGTCCCGACCAGCTGGCAAAGGCTCTCAAGACCATTCAGTGAAAAAGCGGACAATGCCGAACGTTTTCATAGGCATCTGCGAGGCACTTCTTGTGCTGCTGGCTCTGTTGTTTTTCGCCCCCGTCATAACGGGAAGGATAATCAATATCGGGAATATTGCGGGATTTGCGGCGTCTGTGCTGCTGATTTGCTGTCTTGTTTTCCGAAGCCCTTTTATGGAGTTTGTGAGAAATCTGCGGGAAAGCACAGCGGGACGGATAGCGGTCAATGGGGTTCTGGCGATTGCGGCGGCGGCGATGCTTCTGGCGGCGGTCATTTCGGGGTTTATGATAGCTTCTCTGAATATCAAGCCCACTGATGGAAGCACGGCTGTGGTGCTGGGCTGCAAGGTAAGGGGAAATTCTCCCAGCCTTATGCTGAAAAGACGGCTTGATGCGGCTTATGATTTTCTCACGGAAAATCCGGAAAGCTTTTGCGTTGTGTCCGGCGGTCAGGGTGATGACGAGGAGTACAGCGAGGCGTCCGTGATGAAAAGCTATCTTGTTTCCAAGGGCATTTCCGAGGAAAGGATCTTTGCCGAGGACAGTTCTTCAAGCACCGAGGAAAATCTTGAATTCTCAAAAAAGGTGATCGAAGAAAACGGACTGAACGGCAATATCACCATAATTACCGACGGCTATCATCAGCTTCGGGCAACACTTCACGCCAAAAGATTAGGTTTGAATTACGGCACATATTCGGCAAATACCGCTTTCTGGCTGCTGCCGACCTATTGGGTGAGGGAATGGTTTGGCATAATTGACTTTTTTGTATTCAAATAACGGAAAAACGGGTGAGACGAAATGAAATTTGCAAAAATAACCTCTGCTGTTCTTGCAGCGGCTATGGCAGCGCAGCTTTTGGGCGGCTGCTCCGATAATGAGGTGAAGCTTGACCCCGCAAATCCGACGGTGGTTTCCGTATGGCATTACTATAACGGTGCGCAGAAGGAGGCTTTTGATGCGCTGATAGACGAGTTCAATGCCACTGTGGGAACGGAAGTGGGCATTATCGTCCAGGGCACAAGTTACAGCGATGTGGGTGCTCTGGAGGACGCTGTTACTTCTGCTGCCGAAGAGGGTGCGGACAAGCTTCCGTCCATATTCGCAGCATACAGCGATATGGCATATGCCGTTGAAGAAAAGGGTATGCTGGCAGAGCTTGACAGCTATTTCACCAATGAGGAGCTGTCCGAATATGTGGACGGATTTATTGCCGAGGGGCGGTTCAGCAAGGACGGAAAACTGATGATCTTCCCCGTGGCGAAATCCACCGAGGTGTTTATCTTAAATAAGACCGATTGGGACAAATTTGCCGAAGCAACCGGCGCCGATATTGCCGAGCTTGAAACCAGGGAAGGTCTTGTGCGTGTTTCCGAGAGATATTACGAGTGGACCGACAGTCTGACACCCGACATTCCCGACGACGGGAAGGCATTCTACGGCAGGGATGCTATGGCGAACCTGTTTACTGCGGGACTTATGCAGCTGGGCACGGAGATTTTCGCCGCAGATAACGGAAATGTTACTATCAACGCAGATAAGGAAAATCTGCGGAAAATATGGGACTGCTACTATGTCCCTTACATAAACGGCTGGTTCAGCTCCTACGGAAGATTCCGCTCCGACGATGTGAAGATAGGTCAGATATGCGCTCTTACGGGTTCATCGGCTTCCGCAACATATTTTCCCAAGCAGGTCATGACCGATGAAGCAAGCTATCCCATTGAAGCACTGACGCTGCCCGTTCCCGAATTTGAGGGCGGAAAGCATTATGCCGTACAGCAGGGAGCGGGAATGGCTGTCGCAAAAAGCACACCTTCCTGCGAGTACGCTTCTGTGGAGTTCCTGAAATGGTTCACAGAGTCGGAAAGAAACCTGAAATTCGCCTGTCTGTCGGGTTATATGCCCGTTAAAAAGGCGGCAAATGAGGAAGAACTGCTGACGATGGCAGTCAAGGATATGGACGCTGCCGACACTATCCCCGTTGAAGCGCTGAATGTCTGCTTTGACATTGCCTCCAAGAATGAGATGTATACTTATAAGGCGTTCAGCGGAGCGGGAGCGGCAAGAAATGTCCTCAATTACAGCCTTTCCGACAAGGCGGCCGCCGACTGCGAAAAGGTAAATCAGATGGTGGCGGAGGGTATGTCCCGTGCGGAGGCTGCCGCATCTTTTGATACCGATGAAAACTTCGAGGAATGGTATAACGGTTTCTGCGCTGCACTGAATGAAGCCTGCGGGAAATGAGTTTACGGATAATCCGCCTTAGTATAAGATGATTTGTTAAAGCCGAAGCGTTGTGAAGCGTTTCGGCTTTTCGTTGCGGCATACAATGACCGTTATTCATTTCAGACGAAAAATGTATATTTTAGATAATCATTGTACGCTTTGAACGTTTTTAAATGTGAAAATTGTTCAAAACGCTGAATTTTATGTTATTTTGGTAAAAAGTCATAAAAATCGTTGAATTTATCGTGCGTATCTGCTATAATAATTTAGCAAAATGACAGATTGAAGCTCCCGGGTTTCCGATTTTTTTTAAGTTTTTTTCTCTAGGGTATTGACAAATGTATACTTGTGTGGTATACTTAAATCAGAACCAAGGGATAATCTTGGAAATATCATATTTTCGGGACTTTGCAAGCTGCCGGACGGCCACAAGCTGTCCGCCGAACGCCGGACATATCCTGTCTGACGTAAAAAAATAAATTGCAGGAGACCCAAAAAGGTTTCTTGAAAGGAGTAGAAATATGACAAAGGAATTTTTTGAACAGTGGGAGGGCTTCACACCCGGTAAGTGGAGCGACGGCGAGATCAATGTAAGAGATTTCATTCAGAGAAACTACACTCCCTATGACGGAGATGAGAGCTTCCTCGCAGATCCTACCGACGCTACCAAGAAGCTGTGGGATGAAGTTATGGAGCTCGCTAAGAAGGAAAGAGAAGCAGGCGGCGTTCTGGATATGGACACCAAGGTCGTTTCCTCTCTCGTTTCTCACGGCGCAGGCTACATAGACCAGCCCCTTGAAAAGATTGTCGGACTTTAGACAGATAAGCCCTTTAAGAGAGCTTTAATGCCCTACGGCGGTCTGAGAATGGCTGAAAAGGCTTGCTCCGACAACGGATATAAGGTTGACCCCGAGATCAGCCACATTTTCACAGAATACAGAAAGACACATAACGCAGGCGTTTTTGATTGCTACACCCCCGAAATGAGAGCTTGCAGAACAAATCACATCATCACAGGTCTTCCCGACGCTTACGGTCGTGGACGTATTATCGGCGACTACAGAAGAGTTGCTCTTTACGGCGTTGACAAGCTTATTGAAGACAAGGAAGATCAAAAGGCATTCTATACTTCTCCTATGACTGAGGAGAAGATCCGTGCAAGAGAAGAGATCGCCGAGCAGATCAGAGCTCTCCAGAACCTGAAGAAGATGGCTGAGATCTACGGCTGCGACATCTCCAAGCCCGCTACAACCGCTAAGGAAGCAGTTCAGGCTGTTTATTTCGGATATCTGGGTGCTGTTAAGGACCAGAACGGTGCTGCTATGTCCCTGGGACGTACCTCCACATTTCTTGACATCTACTTTGAGAGAGATTTCAAGCTGGGCAGACTGACCGAAGTTGAAGCTCAGGAGATCATCGACCACTTCGTTATGAAGCTCCGTCTTGTTCGTTTCGCAAGAACTCCCGAATATAACGCACTGTTCTCCGGTGACCCTCAGTGGGTAACAGAGTCCCTCGGCGGTATCGGTATCGACGGCAGACATATGGTAACAAAGAACAGCTTCCGTTACCTGCATACTCTCGAAAACCTCGGCACATCTCCCGAGCCTAACCTGACAGTTCTCTGGTCTCCCAGACTGCCCGCAGGCTGGAAGAAGTACTGCGCTAAGATCTCCATCATCTCCTCTTCTATCCAGTACGAGAACGATGAGGTCATGAGAGTTACTCACGGTGATGACTATGCTATCGCTTGCTGCGTATCCTCTATGAGAGTCGGCAAGGAAATGCAGTTCTTCGGCGCAAGAGCTAACCTGGCTAAGTGCCTGCTGTACGCTATCAACGGCGGTGTTGATGAGATCAGCGGCGTTCAGGTAGGTGCAAAGTATCGTCCTATCACCTCCGAGTACCTCGATTATAATGAGGTTATGGAAAGATACGATGATATGATGACATGGCTTGCAGGAGTTTATGTAAATACTCTGAATATCATTCACTATATGCACGATAAGTACTGCTACGAGAGCCTCCAGATGGCTCTTCACGACAGAGAGGTCAAGAGATACTTCGCAACAGGTATCGCAGGTCTTTCCGTTGTTGCAGACTCCCTCTCCGCTATCAAGTACGCTAAGGTCAAGGTCGTTCGTAAGGACATTGAGATCAAGAATAAGAAGGGCGAGGTCGTATCCGTTGCTAAGAACGTTGCAGTTGACTACGTAACAGAGGGCGATTTCCCGAAGTACGGCAACAACGACGACAGAGTAGACGAGATCGCAGTTGATATCGTTAAGAGATTCATGGAGAAGGTTCGTCAGCAGCAGTGTTACAGAAACGGCGTTCCTACTACATCTATCCTTACCATCACTTCCAACGTTGTTTACGGTAAGAATACCGGTTCTACTCCCGACGGACGTAAGCTCGGTGTGCCTCTGGCTCCCGGTGCTAACCCCATGCACGGACGTGATACTCACGGTGCTTCCTCTTCACTGTCCTCCGTTTCCAAGCTTCCTTTCACAGAGGCTCAGGACGGTATCTCCAATACCTTCTCCATTATCCCCGATGCACTCGGTAAGGACGACAAGGTATTCATGGGCGATCTGGACATTGAATCCCTCGCTAAGTAAAAGCTGCGGCTTAGCCGCTTAAACCAATACTTCCTGCGGTCTATGCCGCAGGAAGTGCAAACAAAGTCCGAAGCAATTCGGCAATTTCAAAAGGAGGATATTATTATGGCAAATGTTAATACACAGCAGGTAGATAATCTGGTTGCTCTGCTCGATGGTTATTCCGCTAAGGGTGGTCATCACCTCAACGTAAACGTGTTCACTAAGGATACTCTTCTGGACGCTCAGAAACACCCCGAGAACTATCCTCAGCTGACTATCCGTGTTTCCGGTTACGCTGTAAACTTTATAAAGCTGACCAAGGAACAGCAGGATGACGTTATCTCCAGAACATTCCACAATGCTCTGTAATTTATGAGTAAGAAACAGTTTATATCATTTCTGTCTGACTCAGTTTTAGCCGGACTGATGATCGGTGTCGGGGGAGTGGTAAGCCTCTCCTCCGACAACCGATACATCGGTGCGGTTCTCTTTTCGTTGGGACTTTTGACGATAATTCACTTTAAGTTCGGACTTTATACGGGTAAGGTGGGAAATATTGCAAGAAACGGTGTGAAGTTTATCCCCGAGGTAGCTGTTACGCTTCTTGGAAACGGCATAGGCACCTTCCTTGCGGCAGTTCTTATCCGCCTGACGAGAATTGCGCCCCCTCTTGTGGAAAAGGCTCAGGCAACGGTTCAGACGAAAACTTCGGACAGCATTGTAAGTATGTTTATTCTCGGAATTTTCTGTGGTATGCTTATGTTCATTGCCGTTGACGGTTACCGCAAATGCAAGGAGAATTCCGATTCGACGGCGGGCTTTATGATAGTTGCTTTCCCTGTTATCGTGTTTATAATCAGCGGATTCAACCATTGTATCGCCGATATGTTTTACATATTCCTGGCAGGGGAGTACACTCTTGTTGCTTTGGGGTATTTTATCACGGTCGTCCTCGGAAATGCCGTGGGCGGTATGCTTATCCCGACATTTAAAAAGGTTTCGGAAAATAAGCTTTGATGAAACAAAAAAACGGATATGCTGATTTGTTTTCAGCATATCCGATTTTTTATCTCATTTTTTCCCTTCAAGGAAATAGGTCGCTTCCATATCCGCAACGCTCAGAGCAAAGGCAAGCGGGAACATCTCAAAGGCTTTTCCCACATCATTAGGCTCCTCTTTTCCCGAAAATCCCATATGATAGCGTATGGCAAACGCTTCCTCACGGGTCAGCCGCATATATCCCGAAATGATATAGACCGATTTTTCGCCGTGACCGTATGGCAGCCTGTCGTCAATGGTGTAGTAAGGAACCTTCTCCCAGACGCCCTGCTCATTTTTGGAGTTTCGGTAATCCGTCTTGTAGAAATTTACCTTGCAGATGTCGTGGAGAAGTGCAGTCAGCGCAACGCTTTCAGCCGACGGGTTCAGCTTGTAGGTTTCCTTGACACGCTCTCTTTCAACATAGTCCGCAAGACAGTGATAAACATTCAGACTATGCTCCAATAAGCCGCCCTCATATGCTCCGTGATAGCGGGTGCTTGCGGGGGCGGTAAAGAAGTCGCTCTTTGACGAGGTAAGGTATTCAAGCAGCTTATCGGCGCCTTCACGGGTGATGTTTTTCTGATAGATCTCAATAAATTCGTCCTTTAAGCTCATTTTAATTCCTCCGGTTCACTACATCATAGTATGACATTACACGCAGCTCTTTTTCGATCGTCTGTGCAGGCGTCAAGTTGGGGAAGGCTGATTTGTCCAGCAGTATCATCGCTTCGCCGCCGAACATATCGAACCAGTTGTCGCTGAATATTGCATCTGCATTGTCAAAATCCAGGAAAACTCCCTTAGCAAAGCCCTCGGACCTGATGGTTATCTTAAACTTGCTGCCTATCTCAGTCACCTTGAATGACAGCTTCGGGTCGGTAAATGTAAAGTGCTTCGGCTGAACGAACATATACGTTCCTCCCGCAACGATGGCTTGCTTCTCCAGAACCGAATACTGCAGGACACATTCACGGCGATCAAATTTCTTCCAGATGGGATCATTTGAGGTAAGAATTACAAAATCCTTGGCAAAATGGTCATGCAGCTTGACAGCAGTGCTGCCCTCCAGAAGAATTTCGCCTGTATTTTTCCTCAGACGCCATTTCAGTTCGCCGCAGAGAATGTCGTTTCTCTCGCTTGAAATATTTACTGCAAGGCTGTCTGGATCGGAGTCGTCTACGGAAGCAATAACGGGAGCATAAAACTTCCTTGCGTAATAGTGAAGTGCCTTCCATCTGCCGAAATAGTCAATGCTGGACCACGAGATAACGGGGTTTGAGTCGTTCACTTGCCAGTAGAGGGAACCCATGCACAGTCCCCGCTTTCTTCGCATATTTTCCACGTTCAGGCGGACTGCATCTGCCTGGACCAGCTGGCTGAGATACACAAGATGCTCGAATTTATATGGAAAATTCATCATCTGCGCAAGATAGTACATAAGCTTTTCCGTGCCCTGTGTGCATTTCTGATGCGCCTCCATAACGGGACACATCAGGTCAAAGTCCTTCTCCTCTGCAAAGCTTCGGATAGTTTTCATTGAGGGCAGGGACTCAAAGCCGTATTCCGAGCAGAATCTGAATGTATATTTTTTGTAATCCTCAAAGGGCTTAAGACCGTGCCAAACGTCCCAATAGTGGGAATCACCCTTGTTGATATTGCTTGCGTCCTTGTAGCCGCCGCCCGAAGACGGTGAGGACGGCCAATAGAAGGAGGCGGGGTCGTATTCGTTCAACAGCTGGGGCAGAAGAAGTTCAAACTGAACCAGATATTCACGCTTGCGCTGTTCGTCCACGGGGATACCCCAGCCGACAATTGCTGATTCTATCTCGTTGTTTCCACACCAGAGGGCAAGAGAGGGGTGATTTCTCAGACGCTTGATGTTGTCAACGGCTTCCTGCTTGACATTGTCGTAGAAATCGCCGTTCAGACGATAGACTGCGCAGGCAAACATAAAGTCCTGCCATACGAGGATACCCAGACGGTCGCAGCAGTCGTAAAAGCTTCTGTCGGGATAAAATCCGCCGCCCCAGACACGAATACAGTTGTAGTTTGCGGCGGCGCACTGTTTCAGCAGCCGCTCCGTCCTTTCGGGGGTAATGCGGTTAAGTATCTGGTCCTCGGGGACATAGTTTGCGCCCATTGCAAATATCTTTTCGCCGTTTACAATAAAGCAGAATTCCTCTCCGTCGGTGCCGTCATTGTCCTTTGCACGGCTGACGGTGACGGTGCGAAGCCCGATAGTATCGTTCTTTTCGTCGAGGATATTGCCGCCGGTGTCCCTGAGAATAATGCGGAGAGCGTACAGATTTTGTTCGCCGCAGCCTCTGACATTCCATAGCATAGGGTTCTTCACTTCAGCTACAATGACGGGCTTTCCGCTTGAACAATCTGCGGAGGAAAACTCGGTGACTGTTCCGTCGGGTGCGGTAAGTGAAGCGGTCACGGTCAGGGGAATGCTGCTGTCGGCAATGTTTATTTCTGCGGTAAGATCGCAGGTCACGGATTTTTTGTTATGCCGCTGACGGAAATAGAAGCTGTCTATGGCGGCAGTTTTTATGCCTGTAAGCTCAACGTCCCGCCAGATGCCCATATCCGGGAGCTTAGGACCCCAGTCCCAACCGAACATGTAGTGCGCTTTCCTGATATGCGGAAACCCCTGAACGGTGGAATCCACGCCCCAGAGGTGCTTCTCGGCTTCCTTTTCTTCGATGTATTTCAGGGGCGATTCAATTTCTATACGTATAAAATTGGGGGTGTCGGTCTTGAGATATGGGGTGACGTCAAAGCGGAAGATACGGTGCATATTGTTCGTTTTTCCCAGCAGACAGCTGTTGAAATAAACCGAGGCGACCGTATCTATCCCGTAAAATGTCAGCAGTATCTTATCCGCATCGAGCATAGCCTTGTCGGCATTGAAGGTCTTTTCAAATACGCAGGACGTCCCCGAAAGTGCCGTAACCCATTCCTCGTTAAGCCCCTTGTAAGGGTCATCTATCCTCTTGTTTTCAATAAGCAGAGAGTACATTGAGCAGGGGACATCAGCGGTAAAAATCCCGTCAAAGCCGTCAATGGTCACATTCCATTTGCTGTTCAGATTCTGGGTAAACATACAAGCTTAGCTCCTTTCCGCTTTTACGCCGTTTGAGATCTGCTTTTCAATGGGTATCCATTTGCACATTACCTTGTCAAATAACGCCATATCAATGGGCTTTGCGATGTAGTCGTTCATACCCGATGCTATAAGCTCGTCGCTGGCACCCTTTTCGGTGGTGGCTGTCAGGGCGATGATAGGCACCTGCTTTGCGTTGCTGCTTCTGAGAGCTCTTATGTGCTTGACGGTTTCCGTTCCGCTCATATCGGGCATAAGCTGATCCATAAAGATAAGGTCGAACTGCTGACCTGCACGCATGAGCCGAAGCGCCTTTTCACCGCTTTCCGCAGATACCGAACGAATTCCGTAGCATTTGAGGATAGCTTCAACGACCTTTCTGTTGGAGGCTGTGTCGTCCACGATGAGCACTCTTGCTTCGGGGGCTGTAAAGCTGTTGATAAGGGCATTTTTCTCCTGAACGGTCTCCGAAAGTCCGTTGACAATGTCGCAGAAGGAGAAAAGCGTCAGGGGCTTTCTAATGCGCTCAACACCCGCAAAAGCAATATCTGAGTGGTCCTGGATACTGAGCATCTGCACGATCTTTGCCTTTTTGAAGGCGGGCAGCTCGCATATCCCAGCAGAACGGGCATATTTGCTGTCAAACAGGAGAATATTTTCGGGAACGTCCTCCACGATCTTGTCAACGGAGGTAATATCGTCCAGCACAAAATATTCCATATTAAGGGATTCAAACATATTGCACGCCGAAAGACGGCAGACAAAATTCGGTTCGATTATGTAAACACGGCAGGCGGGCAGACTTCCTATATCGGAGATGATCTCTTCGGACACCACCTGCTGCACAACAGATGCCGTAAATGTTGATCCGACGCCGTAAACGCTCTCCACGGTAATATCTCCGCCCATAAGCACAGCCAGACGTCTTGCGATGGCAAGTCCCAGACCTGCGCCGTCGCCCGACTGCCCGGGGATATTGTCCACACGGAAAAATTCGGTAAACAGCTTGGGAATATCGTCCGCCTTGATACCGATGCCCGTGTCCTCCACAGAAACGGTCAGCAGCACCTTGTCAGCCGAAACGTGTTCGCTTCCGACAGTCATGGTGACCATACCGTGATTGGTGTATTTTACTGCATTTGACAGGATATTGCTGACTATCTTTTCCAGCTTGTGCAGGTCGCCCGAAAGCGATGCGGGAATGTCGGGGCTGACATTTACGATAAAAGCAATGTCCTTGTTTTTGAAGGAAGCGCTTATTTCGCTGATGGTCTCCTCCACAAATTTTCTGACAGAGTAGGTCTGGCAAACGACCTCGTCGCCGCCTGCCTCGACACGGGAAAAGTCCAGAACATCGTCGATAATAGTAAGCAGCTGCTCGGCGGCTTCCTTGATATTTTCGGTGTATTCCATACATTCATCATTCAGCCTGTTGTGTCTGAGCAGGTCATTCATACCGCATATGGTGTTCAGAGGGAGCCGTATTTCGTAGCTGAGTCCTGCGATAAATTCGCTCTTTGCCTTTGCCGCCTTCTCGGCTTCGTTTTTCTTCAGCTCCAGAAGCTGCAGAAGGTCTTCGTGGCTTTGAGTTTTCTCCGCTGCACGTTTGTCGGCTTTTTTACGGAAAACCGCTATAAATGCGAAGGTCACGCTGATCATTACCAGATAAACAACGGTCAGAAGCTGTGACGAATCAAGCGTCCCTTCCACGGCGGCGTTTGCAAGAAATATGACAAATGCTGCTCCGATGTTTGTCAGGCATACGGGAATAACGCCTAATCCCGCAGATACTGCAATATCGCCTATCAGAAGGACGGCTGCATTTTCCGATTCGCAGGAAAATATGTACACAGAGATCATTGCCAGCATAAAAATATCCGATATCCACGCCTTGGTTTTCCGGGAAAGCGGTTTGATAAAGGCAGCGGACGCCGACAGTCCGCCGAAAATTGCGGTGAGAGCGGTAACGGTCACACTTCCTGTTTCCTTTGCCGCCGAGATCGCTGTGAATATGGTAAGAACTAAGATTATCCAGCCGCCGATACGTACTGCAAGGCCGTTGGCACGGTTATCTTTGATGTTTTTTTTCATTGCTTCTCCTCCTTGTCGGTAACGTCAAGAGTAACGCCTGCGGGTACGACAAAATTCAGCTTTTTACGTTCAAGTGAGGCATCTATTTCGGTAAATTCCACCGCTTCTCCGTCGAGATTGGCGATGATAGGCTTTCTGTCCGCACGTCTGATACGTATCTCCGAGCCGTCGGTGATAATTGCCTTGTCGCCTATCCTTTCAAGGTCACCGTTCCTAAACGGCTTCAGCGAGCGGAGGACATTAATGCGTCCCGCAGCTTTGAAAAGCATTATTTCCAGCCTTCCGTCATTGGGACGGGCATAGGGCAGCGGGTACATATTGCTTCCAAAGCATTTTCCGTTGGCAAAATGGAGAATGACATATCTTCCGTCATACCGTCTGCCGTCAACGGTTATCTCATATTCAGCGGAGGTATCGGTAAGGATAGTTATAACGGGCATCAGCTTGTAGGGCAGGTTTCGGTTTATCATGGACAGGTCCTGAAAGAAGGAAAATGTCCGGAAACAGCTTTCAAAGCCGATGGTAAGGGAGTTTGCCGCCCTGTATTCGCCGTTTATCCTTATAACGTCAAGGGGGATAGTGCTGCCGCCTATAAGATTTTTGAGATTCCGAAACTCAGCGTAGGAACTCATTCCGAAGCATTTGATAAGGTCGTTTGTAAGACCTGTGGGACAGCAGGCTATCTCTCTGCCCGAAAGGTCGGGTATGCCGGAAAGGGTGCGCTGGAGCGTTCCCGAGCCGCCGCATGCGTAAAATCTCAGGGGTTCGTCCGAGAAGATGGAGCATATCTTGTCTGCCAGGATGCTTTCGTGTCCCTGATATTCCGAGTCAAATACCAGATAATCGAAGCCCGAATCGGCTTTGAGCTCCTCAAGGGTACGGCGAATTTTACGTGAGAGCTGACCGTTTCCCGCCTGCGGATTTATAATAAAAACGTGTTTCACGAATCACAATCCTTTAAATCAGTTTATTATATCATTATACTTTATTTGGCGGAAAATTTCAATAATATTTTATTAATTTACACTATGACTTGGCAGGGAATTTTACTGTAATTTCAGCGGGCGGTATTTTCAGGCTGAATATGCCAAAAAATGAGGAAAATTTACCCTATATAATACTTAGATAACAAAACGGTAACGTTATGTCAATACGAATATGGTACAATTAAAAGAATATTTACGAAGAAAATCCCCTAAACAATGAAAGGAAGCGGTTTCTTTGGCTTTTGTTGAACTGAAAGATGTGTATAAAAGATATAAGATGGGTGAGGTGACCATAACCGCTTCGGACGGCGTGAGCTTTACCACCGAAAAGGGCGAGTTTGTCATAATCGTGGGTGCCAGCGGCGCGGGAAAGACCACCATGCTCAATATGCTGGGTGGAATGGACACCTGCGATGAGGGTCAGATAATCGTTGACGGACAGGACGTGGCAAAGCTGACCTCAAAGGAGCTTACCACCTACCGCCGCTATGACATTGGATTTGTTTTCCAGTTTTACAACCTTGTGCAGAATCTGACCGCAAAGGAAAATGTGGAGCTGGCATCTCAGATAAGCAAGAATGCCCTTGACCCCGAGGAAGTGCTGAAAGCCGTCGGTTTGGGGGAGAGAATGGACAATTTTCCCGCACAGCTTTCGGGCGGTGAGCAGCAGCGAGTTGCCATTGCAAGGGCGCTGGCGAAGTCCCCGAAGCTGCTTCTCTGCGACGAGCCTACGGGTGCGCTGGACTATGCAACGGGCAAGGTCATTCTAAAGCTTTTGCAGGACACCTGCCGTGAAAAGGGTATGACGGTAATCGTTATCACCCACAATCAGGCGCTTACGCCCATGGCTGACCGTGTTATCAAGATGAAAAGTGCGAAAGTTTATGAAATTTCAGTGAATGAAAACCCCGTTCCCGTTGAACAGATAGAATGGTAAAGGTGAGTTTCCTATGAAAAACAAACTCATATTAAATACATTTCGGAGCATAAAGACTACGTTCAGCCGATTTGCCGCAATAATGGCGATAATTGCCATAAGCTGCGGATTTTTTGCGGGCGTCAAGGTGTGCAGCTCCGACCTTCTGAAATCTGCGCAGGACTATTACGAAAAGCAGAATCTGGCGGATTTTCGTCTGGTGTCAACGCTGGGCTTTACGGAAGATGACATTGCCGAGGTGAAAAAGCTTGACGGCGTTGAAGCGGCGGAGTACGGCTATTCGGCTGACCTTTTCATGATGCTGCCCGACGGAAAAAGCCTTACGGTCAGGACGCTTTCCTTCGACGGTGACCGTTTTTCTTCCGGGGAGATGCTCAGTCTGCCTTATTTTATTGAGGGACGTTTGCCCGAAAATGCGGGGGAATGTCTGGCGGACGCTTCCTTCCGTTCGGGAACGGAGATAAACATCGGGGACAAGCTGGTCCTCTCAGCACCCGAAAATACGGAGCTTGGGGACGTTATGAGCCGCTCGGAATATACCGTTGTGGGACGTGTTCAGTCGCCTATGTACATATCCTTTGAAAGAGGTTCGACTAATGTCGGGAATGGTTCGCTGAACGGTTTTCTGTACATTCCCGAAGAAAATTTTACATACGAATATTACACGGACATTTATCTCACGGGCAAAAAGCTTACGGGCGAAAAATTCTGGACGGACAAGTATGAAGAAGCCTCCGACAGCCTGAAAGCCGAGCTTGAAGCCTTTGCCGAGGACAGAATTGCCGTCAGAGTTTCGGAAATAAAGGCGGACGCACAGCCCGATTTAGACGATGCCCGAAAAAAGATTGATGACGGAAAGCGTGAATATAATGACGGTCTTAAAGAGCTTGAAGATACAAAATCGCCCTTTGAAGCGCTGTCAGCTGCTTGCGACGGAATTGACGATATTCTGGCGGAATTTTCCGATAAATATATCCCTACGCCGTCAAGAAATGTAAATCCCGTGCTGCCCGAGGAACTGGACAGCTCAATGAAGGGGATCGGTGATGCGTTCAAGGCGTTCGGCGTGGACGCTCCAATTTACGAAATGCTGCTTTCCTATGTCACACAGGACCCTGCGGATGCTGTCCACAAGGAAGCGGCAAAGCAGACTATCATGGCATATCAAAGCTCGGTGCGGGAGCAGATAGCCCTTGCGCAGTCGGACATTACCGAGGCTTACAACAAGCTGTCCGACGCAAAAAAGGACATTGACAAGGCGGAAGAAGATCTGGCAGAAGCCATCGCCGACCTTGACGAAATGACGGAAAATGCCGAATGGTATGTCTGGAACCGTGATGATGCGTTCCCGTATTTTGCCAATTTTGAGACCGACTGCGGACGTGTTGACGCTATTGCCAACGTTTTCCCCATATTCTTTGTGCTGGTGGCGGCTCTTGTCTGCTTTAACACTATGACAAGAATGGTCGAGGAACAGCGCACTCAGACGGGTACTATGAAAGCCCTCGGTTACAGCAGAAAG
Source organism: Oscillospiraceae bacterium (assembly GCA_017828975.1). Classification (GTDB taxonomy): domain Bacteria; phylum Bacillota; class Clostridia; order Oscillospirales; family Ruminococcaceae; genus UMGS1889. The sequence continues at coordinate 37,864 of JAGAJN010000031.1, forward strand.
TCCATTGCGGCACAGTATCTGATATATGCCATTTCGGCAAGCGTTATAGGCGGATTTATCGGCATTGCCATATGCCTTAAGGTTTTCCCTGTGATCATTTACAAGGCGTACAGTTCGCTGTACATTTTCCCCTACCTGCTGATGCCGTTTCGGTGGGATTACACGGCAGCGTGCATACTGGCGGCAGTTCTCTGCACGGGAACAGCTTCTATGCTTTCCTGTTACACAGAGCTTATTTCCGTGCCTGCTCAGCTCATGCGTCCGAGACCGCCAAAGGAGGGCAAAAGGGTATTTCTGGAAAAGGTCGGTTTTATCTGGAAACGCCTGAAATTCACCCAGAAGGTCACTGTGCGAAATCTTTCCCGATACAAAAGCCGTGTGCTTATGACGGTTATGGGTGTGGCGGGCTGTACGGCGTTGCTACTGGCGGGATTTACCCTGAAATATTCCATTTCTGCCATAGTTGACAGGCAGTACGGTGACCTGTTCCTGTACGATATGCTGACCGTTCTGGACGATGAAGCGGACGAGGAGGACAGAAAAGCCGTCCCCGAGCTGCTTGAAGAATCTCCCGACGTTTCTTCGTATATGTCCATTATGCAGGACACAACGGAGATTGACACCAAGGAAGGCGTGATGGAGGTCTACTATTTTGTCCCCTCAGAGGAAAAGCGTATGGGCGAATTCATCACGCTTCGCACCCGTGTGGGACGGGAGCCTATCACCCTTGATGACAGCGGCATTGTTATCAACGAAAAGCTGTCAAAGCAGCTGGGCGTTTCTGTCGGAGATGAGATAACTCTTGAAAATGCGTCCTCAGCGGTGAAAATTTCCGCAATTACCGAGAATTACACCTTTAACTATATTTATTTCACTCCGACTCTTTACAAATCCCTTTTTGGGGAGTATAATAACAATATGTTCATCATAAATACCGCCGACGGCTGTGACAGGGACAGGCTTTCTGCCGCTCTGCTGGAAAATGACAGCGTTCTCGGTTCAAGCTTTTCCGATGACGGCAGTCAGAAGTTCAAGGACCTGGTTTCCAGCCTGAATCTGATAGTGCTGGCGCTTATCGTGTCTGCGGGCGCTCTGGCGTTTGTGGTGCTTTTCAATCTTGCGAATATCAACATAAATGAACGAATGAGGGAGCTTGCGACGCTAAAGGTGCTCGGCTTCTATGACGGGGAACTGTCGGCGTATGTTTACAGGGAAAACACGGTTTCAGCCGTTCTGGGAATTGCTGCGGGACTGCTTCTGGGCGTGTTCCTGTCGAAATTCGTTATAACCACCGCCGAGGTGGACGCTGTAATGTTCGCACCCGACATACCGCTGTACTGCTTCATATTTGCGGCTTTGCTGACGGCTGTTTTTGCGGTTTTCGTAAATCTCATACTGCATTTCCGTCTGAAAAAGATAGATATGGCGGCTTCGCTGAAGGCTATTGAATAATTCTGGGGAGGATTTCAAATGATTTTCAAGGACATTGACCGTCTGGTTTCCTACGGTCTGAAAACGGGACTTATCGAGGAAGAGGACAGAATTTATACGGTAAACCGTCTGTTAGAGCTTCTCGGCTTGGAGGATTACGAGCCGACAGGGACGGAAGCGGAGGTTTCCGAGCTGGAGGATATTCTGAAAAATCTGCTGGACTATGCCTGCGAAAAGGGGATAGTTCCCGAAAACAGTGTGGTTTACAGAGATCTGTTTGACACAAAGCTTATGAGCGTGATGATCTCAAAGCCCTCCGAGGTCACAAGGAAGTTTTATGATATTTACGAAAAATCGCCCGTGGAGGCAACAGACTATTACTACAAGCTCAGCTGCGACAGCGACTATATCCGCCGCTACCGCATTGCAAGGGATATGAAGTGGAAGTCCGCCACCGAGTACGGCGAGCTTGACATTACCATAAATCTGTCCAAGCCCGAAAAGGACCCGAAGGCAATTGCCGCTGCGAAGAATGCCAAGCAGACGGGCTATCCCAAGTGCCTGCTCTGCGCCGAAAATGTCGGTTACAGCGGACGCATCAATCACCCCGCAAGGCAGAATCACCGCATTATCCCCCTGACCATCAACGGCGAACCCTGGGCAATGCAGTATTCGCCCTACGTTTACTACAATGAGCATTGTATCCTTCTGAACACAAAGCACGTTCCCATGAAGATAGACAAGGCGGCGTTTTGCAAGCTGTTTGACTTTGTGAAGCTGTTCCCGCACTATTTTATCGGTTCAAATGCGGACCTGCCTATCGTTGGCGGCTCAATACTTGCCCATGAGCATTTTCAGGGCGGACATTACACCTTTGCAATGGCGAAGGCTCCTATCGAAAGAAACTACACCGTCAAAGGCTTTGAGGACGTCAATGTTGGCAGGGTAAAGTGGCCTATGTCGGTCATTCGCCTGTCGGGAACGGTTTCCGAAAGGCTTGTTGAGCTTGCGGACAAGATACTCACCAAATGGCGGGCATATTCCGATGAAGCAGTCGGAATTTTTGCCGAAACGGACGGCGAGCCTCACAACACCATCACGCCTATCGCCCGAATGAACAGCGATAAATACGAGCTTGACCTTGTCCTCCGAAACAACCTTACCACCGAGGAGCACCCGCTGGGCGTTTTCCACCCCCATGCAAAGCTGCATCATATCAAGAAGGAAAACATCGGTCTTATCGAGGTAATGGGTCTGGCTGTTCTTCCCGCACGTCTGAAATCGGAAATGGAGCTGCTTGCCGAAACCCTTATCACAAAGGGTGCGGACGCTGTGCGCAGTGTCCCCGAGCTGGAAAAGCACGCAGATTGGGCGGAGGAGTTTGCTTCCCGCCGTGAGATAACTGCCGAAAATGTAAACGATGTTATCAAGGACGAGGTGGGCAAGGTGTTTGCACAGGTCCTGGAGGACGCAGGCGTTTACAAGCGCAATGACGAGGGTGCGGCGGCATTTGACAGGTTTGTTGCTTCTATCTGATAAAAGGAGGGCTCAGCTTTGCCGAAAAATATATACGAATCGGGCGAGGATTATCTGGAAACCATACTCATACTTGATGAACGCACGAAATATGTTCGTTCGGTAGATATTGCCGCAGAGCTGGGCTATTCAAAGCCAAGTGTCAGCCGTGCGGTGGGCATTTTAAAGGCAAACGGCTACATTACCGTTGAGGCGGATGGGCAGATAAAGCTTACCAAGTCGGGGCTGAAAAAAGCGGGTGAGGTTTACAGCCGTCATCTACTTATCAAGCGGTTTTTTGCCGATATTCTCGGGGTAAATCAGGTCACTGCCGAGGAGGACGCCTGCAAGGTGGAGCATGTTATCAGCGAGGAAACCTATCAACGGCTGAAAGCGTTTGTTGAACATAATAATGAGCAATAAAAAACGTCCGCAGAACAGGAAAATGTTCTGCGGATGATATTTTTTATACGAGAGTATTCAGGCTTGAGCCGGAGGTGTAAGCAGCCAGCCATTGCTCAATTCCCGAAGCGCTGTATGTCTGATAGGTAGCCTTCGGAGTTTCGGAAAGCGTTTCTATCTGTGATGCCTTTGCGGAAATTCTTGCTGTAAAGGAATTTGCACCGTTGAAAAGGGCATTCAGGAAAGGCGCTTCTGCGTTTCTCAAAGCTTCCTTGTCCAGAGAAAGCGTTTTTTCCTTGTCATCAACAGTAATACCTGCCTTTGCGAGCAGCTTTGATGAATAGGCGGTTGTCCCTGTCATAAAGGAAACCTTTTCCTTAACAAGGCTGTTTGATGAAGCCTTGCCCTGTGCGGCAACGGAATTGTAGCTGTTTACGAAATCGGTAACGGCTGATTCCAGCTTATCTCTGTCAACGGTGTAGGTGCCGTCCTCATTTCTGGCAACGACAGAGTTTGACAGCGCATCGGCAGCAGCTTTCAGGCTTTCTGCGGAATTTTTCAGGGCTGTATCGGGCTTATAGGTTTCGGAAACTGCCGGTTTGCTCTGAGTTTTCCAAGACTTTGCAAGCTCTGTATACTGCGCCTTGAGGTCGGCTTCATTCGCCTTGAATTCCTCATAGCGCTTTGCGATGCTCTGCATATCGGACATACCCGATATTTTAGATGTATAGTAATTGCTGTAATTAAGCATTGTAGTTATGGGTGAAATATACATAGGTAAACCTCCTTTTTGGCACAGTTTTCCTTTATACTCATATTATACCACATTTTTCGGGAATGTCAATAGTTTTTCAGTCAATTGCATACTTTTGCTTGTAGAATGCGGAAGCGTCCATAAAGCTCTGGTCCTTGCCCTGATGAATGTCCTGAATGTATTCGTGGCGGTTGATGGAATCCTTCTTGACGTTTATGCCCATTACATAAACGCCTGCATTGGAACAATGGTCGGAAATTCGTTCCAGATTTATGAGCATATCAAGGAAAACGATGCCTGCATCGACGTTGCAAAGACCTGTTTTGAGCCTGTCGATATGGCGTGTCTTGAGGGTCTCGTTGAGGTAGTCGATGACCTCCTCAAGAGGCTCAATGCGCATTGCAACGGCCATATCCTTGCTGTCTGCCGCATTGACTGCCATTGTGATGATCTCCTCCACAGCGTCGGAGATAACGGTAAATTCCGCCATAGCCTTTTCGGAGAATTTCAGACCCTTTGCGTTCATCTCCTGCGCGCTTTCCACGAGATTTATGGCATAGTCGCCGATTCGCTCGAACTCGGAAAGAAGGTGGAGGAGGGCTGTTACCATACGGCTTTCGTATTCGGTCAGCTCGCAGTCGGTCAGCTTGATAAGGTAGGCGTTCAGCTTGTCCTCGGCGGTGTCGATAATGTCCTCACGGGAGTGGATATTGTCAACGGTTTTCTGGTCAAAATCGGTGAACAGAGTGCGCATTTTCACGAAATTCTGCTTTGCCATACCGCCCATGGTGATAACAGTCTTCATAGCCTGCTGGATAGCAAGTGAGGGAGATTTCAGCAGACGGTCATCAAGGAACTGTATGCCTGCTTCTTCGCCGGAAATGTCGTCGTCGGAAGCTTCGCCGTCCTTGATGGTCTTACAGGCGAGAAATTCAAGTACACGGTGGAAGGGGATAAACACTGCCGTTACCACAATGTTGAAGAGGGTGTGGAAGTTTGCTATTCCGCCCATGTCAATGGTATCGTCCCAGAAGCTAAAGCCGATAAGTCCCTGAATGGTGTAAACGACAACCAGAAACAGGATAGTTCCGATAATATTGAAGTAAAGGTGGACCATTGCAGTTCTCTTGGCGTTCTTATTTGCGCCGATGGAGGAGATAAGGGGAACTACGCAGGTACCGATATTCTGTCCCATAATTATGGGGAAGGCAGACGAGAAGGTCAGCACGCCTGTGGTGGAGATCGCTTGCAAAATTCCGACAGATGCGGAGGAGCTTTGCAGTATTGCCGTAACCACAGCGCCCACAATTACGCCGAGAATTGGGTTTGAGAGGGACGCAAACAGCGTTCTGAACGCAGGAAGCTCCGCAAGAGGGGACACCGATTCGGTCATGGAAAGCATTCCCGTGAACAGGATACCTACGCCGAGAAGTATCTCGCCGGTAGTTTTTCCGTTGTCGCTGCGGGCTATCATAAAGATGATAATACCGATTATTGAGATAAACGGTGCAAGAGTGGAGGGGCTGAGCAGGTCAAGCATGGAGCCGACGCCTGCATTGTTTTCCAGGTCGCCCAGACGGAGTATCTGACCTGTAATTGTCGTACCGATATTTGCACCCATGATAACGCCGACAGCCGAGGAAAGCTTCAGTATCCCCGCATTTACCAGACCTACCACGATAACCGTCGTAGCGCCCGAGCTTTGCACCGCCGCCGTAACAAATGCGCCTAAAAATACGCTTTTGAAGATGTTGTTTGTAAGACTTTCAAGTATCTTTTCCATTCTGCCGCTGGACAGCTTTTCAAGGCTGCTGCCAAGCACGGACATTCCGTAGATAAAGAGAGCGATTCCGCCGAACATTCCGATGAAAATTTTCACTAGGTCGATGCCGGTCATTTCTTATCCCAACTTTCCTTTTTTCATAAAATTTATCCATACACAACTATTATAACACATTTGCTCCCATAAAAAAACCATATTTTTTTAACATTAGAAGATAAGGAAAATTTTTTTTGGTTTGGAAGAAGCTTTGTTGTTGTAATTGTAAATGTTTTGTTAATTCTTTGGAAAACCGAAAAAATCTGCCCGATAAAATGGTATTATTAATGAAATAAGTTCGGGAGATGAGTCGATGAAGCGGGAAAATATTTCACTGCTGCTGTACACTTTAGCGCATTTTGCCGTGGACTTTGCCTGTGCAAATCTGATTTTTCGTATAAGTGACAGCTTTTCCGATGCGGCATTGCTGATGCTTACATATAATTTCTGCGCATTTGCCCTGCAGCTTCCTCTTGGGGTAATCCTCGATAAATTGGGACGGAACGCTCTTGCGGCGGCGATTGGCTGTCTGCTGACAGGGGCGGCGTATCTGTTCGGAAGTGTGCCTATGGCTGCGGCGGTCGTGTGCGGTCTGGGAAATGCGGCTTTTCATCTGGGCGGCGGGATCGACGTGCTGAACGGCTCGGAAAAGGCGGCACCTTCGGGCGTTTTTGTGTCATCGGGTGCAATAGGTCTGTTCCTCGGGACGCTCTGTGCAAAAAGCGGGGCGGCGGTGAATTTGCCCGTGATCTCCGTGCTTTGCCTGCTGGCGGTGGGGATAGTTCTTCTGAGAAAACGGCTTTTCGGAAATATTCGCTCGGAAAATGCGGAGTTTGCTCTGCCCGAAAAGAGTTCTTTTGCATGGGGTGCGCTGGCGTTGCTGTTTTTGGTTGTTCTGCTGAGAAGCTTTGCGGGCTTTGGAATGGGATTTGGCTGGAAAACGGGCTTTGGTGCGCTGATTGCGGTTTTTTGTGCGGCATTCGGGAAATTTTTCGGCGGATTTGCTTCGGACAAAATGGGCAGCAGCGCTGCTTCGGCGGTATCTCTCGGTGCGGCGGCTTTGCTCTGCATTTTCGGGAATAATATTGTCTGCGGTGCGCTGGCGATACTGACATTTAATATGACTATGCCCATAACCCTGAGAAAAGCTGCGGACATCTGCGGAGGCTGCAAGGGATTTTCCTTCGGGCTTATGACCTTTGGACTGTTCTGCGGATTTATTCCCGTTTATGCAGAAAATTCTGCGTTTTCTCTGAATCCTGCGGTGCTGTGCTTGTTATGCCTTGCGTCCCTCGGTCTGCTGCTTACAGCGTTATATCTAATGAGGGGGCGGTCGGGTCGGAACTGATATTTCCTATGGTCATCTCTCTTGCGCTCACAATGATCCTGGAGCTTTTGGCTGCTGCCGTTGTCGGGCTTCGGGGACGTGACCTGCTGCTGACGGTGATAGTCAATCTGCTGACAAATCCCATAGTTACTGCATTTTTTTACATATTATCCGGGACAACAGAGCTTCCCGTTGCGCTGATAAAGGCGTTTCTCGAAATATCGGCAATTGTCGCCGAATGGCTGATTTATCGTAAATACGGAGTTAAAATCAAGCGTCCGCTGCTGTTATCCGTCGGGCTGAACGGCTTTTCATTCTTTTCGGGAATGTTAATAAATCATCTTATTTAGGAGGAATCATTATGAAATTCAAAAAGCTATTTTCCGCAATTGCCGCCGTTGCTTTGGCTGCCGCAATGGCTGTGACCGCATCTGCCGATGTTATCTGGGAACCGTATGAGAGCGATTTTTACACGAAGTATCAGGAGGACGCCGAGTATTACTACAATGCCAGACAGTTCGTTTCCAATGTTGATGTAGATATTTACGATGAACCGTATAAGAATGTCAAGAGCGTTCTGAAAGCGGGAACACCTCAGTATGTCAGCCTTGTTGTCACCGATGATGATGGTTCACGCTGGGGTTCATTCGGGTATTCGGACGGCAATTCGGTTTTTGATGCGTGGATATGCCTTGACGGTATGTCGCTGGTTTATGACAGCACCGAATTTATCAAGGACCATGAGGGCGAATTTACGGCATATAACGGTGAATTGGCGGACGTTTCTCTTGAAGGCAAGGACATTTACTTCTGGAAATATCCCGGTTCATGCGACTGCACTGCGGCAAATAATTTTCCCGAGGACATTGAGAATTATTTTGATAGGGTGTATACCGACGACCTCGGCAGTTGGGGATATATCGGCTATATGATGGGTGAGCGTGATGTGTGGGTATATCTGGACGATCCCACAAACCCTGTTCCCGAAAAGCTTGCCGATATATTGGCTCAGACGGAGATAGTCACACTTCCGCCCGAAAAAACCGTTCCCGTATTGGAAGAAGCTGTTACGGGCAATAACTCGGAAAATCCTCCCACCGAGGACAATACTTCCACTTATCTTCCCGCTGTGATACTGGCGGTTTCGGCTGCGGCAATAGCTGCGGTATGCCTTGCGGTTTTCGGCAGAAAGAAAAAAAGCGACGGCGAATGACAGTATTATGCCGCATATTTCCCAATTTTACGGCTTGGGGAATATGCGGTATTTTCATTTCGGAAAAAAATTTCAGAAAAAACCTAAAAACCTATTGACAAGGTAGGAAAAATGTGTTATTATTATACCAACCTACTTGATAGATATGCAAATAGATTCAGAAGGAGCGATTTTTATGTCAAAAATTTATACATCTGCCGATCAGCTTATCGGCAAAACCCCGCTGCTGGAACTGTCCAATATCGAAAAGGAGCTTGGTCTGAAGGCAAAGCTGCTGGCAAAGCTGGAGTATTTCAATCCCGCAGGCTCCGTTAAGGACAGAGTTGCAAAGGCTATGATCGACGATGCGGAAAAGAGCGGAAAGCTGAAGCCCACTTCCGTTATTATCGAGCCTACTTCGGGAAATACGGGTATCGGTCTTGCGGCTGTTGCGGCGGCGAGAGGGTACAGGATAATCATCGTAATGCCCGAAACAATGTCCATCGAGCGCAGACAGCTTATGAAGGCTTACGGCGCAGAGCTGGTGCTTTCCGAGGGCGCAAAGGGCATGAAGGGCGCAATTGCTAAGGCGGAGGAGCTTGCGGCGGAGATCCCCGACAGCTTTATCCCGTCCCAGTTTACAAATCCCGCAAATCCCAAGGCACATTTTGAAACTACGGGTCCCGAGATCTTCGAGGACACTGACGGAAATGTGGATATTTTCGTTGCAGGCGTCGGCACGGGCGGAACCGTTACGGGTATCGGTGAATATCTGAAATCCAAGAAGCCTAATGTGAAGATAGTTGCCGTTGAGCCTGCTTCCTCGGCAGTGCTTTCGACGGGCGTTGCGGGACCGCATAAAATTCAGGGAATCGGTGCGGGCTTCGTTCCCGAGGTGCTGAACACCAAGATCTACGACGAGATCATTCCCGTTGCCAACGAGGACGCATTCAGCACCGGAAAGCTTATCGGAAGAAGCGAGGGCGTGCTTGTGGGAATTTCCTCCGGTGCGGCTGCGTGGGCTGCTATCGAGCTGGCAAAGCGTCCCGAAAATGAGGGCAAAAACATTGTTGTTCTGCTGCCCGATACAGGTGACAGGTACCTTTCTACTGCGCTTTTTGCAGATTAACAGAATTTTTTCGGCGTATGAGATACCGCCGTTCGCTAAGTCGGGCGGCGGATTTTTCGGTCTGAAAAGAGGTGCTTATTATGATGATCTCAACAAGAGGAAGATACGCTCTGCGTGTGATGATAGACCTTGCGGAACACGACAGCGGCGGCTTTACTCCCATGAAGGACGTTGCCGAGCGTCAGGGACTTTCCTTGAAATATCTTGAAAGGATTTTGCCTGTGCTGACAAAAAACAAGCTTGTTTCGGGCGTTCACGGAAAGGGCGGTGGGTACAGGCTGAGCAGGCGTCCCGAGGAATATACCGTCGGGGAGATACTGCGGCTTACGGAGGGAAATCTTGCTCCCGTGTCCTGTCTGTATGGCGATGCCGAGCCGTGTTCCCGTGCTTCCGAATGCAGGACGCTGAAAATGTGGACGGATTTTTATAATATGACAAACAAGTACTTTGACGGCATAACCATCGCTGACCTAATGCGGTCGGATAATGCGGGGGATTATGTTATCTGAGATAAAAATGCTCCTCGTCGGGTTTCGGCGGGGAGCGTTAATTATTATTTGGCAGCTTTTTGGTTTCCTCCGAAACTAATCTGCTGAAATCGTCCAGCAGCTTTGCTTTTTGGCTGTCGGGGACTTTCCTGTAAATGCTTATCAGCTGTTCTTCATATTTTTTGTCTGATGACTTGATTTGGTCTTTACCGCAGACTAAGGCACTGTCTTCAAATAAAGCCATGGAAGAGTATTCGCTGCATGCTGTGGAACGGTCTTCATTGTAATGCAGCATATCCTCTATGGAAATATTGTAATGCTCGGAAAGCTTAATAAGGTTTTTGACAGTAGGGTAGTTGTTTCTGTCACGATAGCATTGAATGGTCTGGTATGTGACGTCAATAACATCTGCAATTTCGTATAGCTTTACGCCGCTTTTTTCGAGACTTTTTATCCAATCGCTGAACATTTTCATCACCGCCTTTATCATATTTTATACTATTTTGTGCAAAATTGCTACAGATTATATCTGTGATTTGGGGACATTTTATATTGACATGAATTGTCGATTATGGTATTATATTTATACAGATTTAATCTGTAGTAATTCTATGAGGTGGATAGTATGAGAGAGATTGCGGGTATTTTGGTTTTTGCTGGATTAGTGGCTTATGTCATTTGTGGGACTAAGGCAGTCGGATATATTAAAAGAGAGATTTTTGGTCTTGAAACTGTTTTTATAACAAGTATTTCTCATTATTATGCGAAACAGATTGCTTTTGGACTTGCTTTGGGCTGGCTTGCCATTCCCGTTGCGCTGATACATCATGTTGTTACAAACCGAGATTGAATTTTTGGAAAAACAATATAGCTAAAGCTGCAAACCTTGCTTTGCAGCTTTTTTTATGCAAATATACTAAAAAATCTCTTGTAAAATTTACATTGAATTTAATCAAACCATATAGACAAGCTGCCAAAAAAATTGTATAATATATACATACGGCAAATGCGTTATGAAAGCATTTTTGTGAAGAATTTTGCCGTTAATCTTAGAAACAGAGGAATAGTCCAATGAATGAGAAAGAAATTAAGGAGCAGATGTGTGATGTCTGCCATAAAATGTGGCAGCTGGGCTGGGTCGCCGCCAATGACGGTAATGTGTCCGTTAAGCTGGACGACAACACATTTTTTGCCACACCCACAGGCATCAGCAAAAGCTTTATCACACCCGAAAAAATCGTCAAGATAAACGCAGACGGTGAAGTTCTTGAAGCTGAAAACGGTTACAGACCGTCCTCGGAGATAAAAATGCACCTCCGCTGCTACAAGGAGCGTCCCGATGTTGGCGGCGTTGTTCATGCTCACCCGCCAACAGCGACGGGCTATGCGGTGGCTAACAAGGCTCTGGACGGCTACACTATGATCGAGGCGGTAATTGCGGTGGGAAGCGTCCCCGTAACGCCCTACGGAACGCCGTCTACATATGAAGTCCCCGAAGCTATCGCACCCTATCTCAAGGAACACGACGTAATGCTGCTGCAAAATCACGGCGCACTGACTGTCGGCGCAGACCTGCTGACGGCATACTATCGCATGGAAACGCTGGAGCTGTTTGCGAAGATCTCCCTGACGGCTCATCTTCTGGGCGGCGAGAGGGAAATTTCCCGGGAAAATATCGACCGCCTTTGCAAAATGCGCGAGAATTACAAGGTTACCGGAAATCACCCCGGCTATAAGAAATATCCTTACGGTGACAAATAATTTGCATTGTAAATAAACGGAAATGCGTTCGATGTCATTTCCGAAAAATAAAAGGAGTGTTTTAAATGAACAGATTTATTCTCAACGAAACATCTTACCACGGTGCAGGCGCTATCGCTGCAATTGCCGATGAAGCAAAGGGCAGGGGCTTTAAGAAGGCTCTGGTTTGCTCCGACCCCGATCTGGTTAAGTTCGGCGTTACCAAGAAGGTTACAGATGTTCTGGACGGCGCAGGTCTGGCTTACGAGCTTTATTCCAACATCAAGCCTAACCCCACCATCGAGAATGTTCAGTCGGGCGTTGAGGCATTCAAGGCTGCGGGTGCAGATTACCTTATTGCTATCGGCGGCGGCTCTTCCATGGACACCGCTAAGGCTGTGGGAATTATCATCACAAACCCCGATTTTGCCGATGTAAGAAGCCTTGAAGGTGTTGCTGACACCAAGAACAAGTGCGTTCCCATTCTTGCTGTTCCTACCACCGCAGGTACGGCTGCCGAGGTAACCATCAACTATGTTATCACCGATGCTGAGAAGAACAGAAAGATGGTTTGCGTTGACCCCCACGATATTCCCGTAGTTGCTTTTGTTGACCCCGATATGATGGAATCTATGCCCAAGGGACTTACAGCTGCAACAGGTATGGACGCTCTCACACACGCTATCGAGGGCTACATAACAAAGGGCGCTTGGGAGCTTTCGGATATGTTCCACCTGAAGGCCATCGAGATAATCGCTCGTTCACTGAGAGATGCTGTTGCCAACACAAAGCAGGGCCGTGCAGATATGGCTCTCGGTCAGTATGTTGCGGGAATGGGCTTCTCAAATGTTGGTCTGGGAATCGTTCACTCCATGGCTCACCCTCTCGGTGCGCTTTATGACACTCCCCACGGCGTTGCAAACGCTATTATTCTGCCTACCGTAATGGAGTACAATGCTCCCGCAACAGGCGAAAAGTATCGTGAGATCGCTCGTGCTATGGGCGTTAAGGGCGTTGACGATATGTCGCAGGAGGAATACAGAAAGGCTGCTATCGACGCTGTTAAGCAGCTTTCCGTTGACGTTGGAATTCCCGCAGACCTGAAGGCTATCGTTAAGCCCGAGGACTTGGATTTCCTGTCCCAGTCTGCTTATGATGACGCTTGCCGTCCCGGAAATCCCCGTGATACTTCCGTTGAGGAGATCAAGGAGCTTTACAAGTCTCTTATGTAATTGCAAATTAATGCAAGCTATGCCGCAATCCGTGCAGTTTTTTGTGCGGGTTGCGTGCGTATTTTTTGAAAGAAGTGGTTATTATCAGGCTTCCCGAAATGATACTTTTTGATTATGGAAATACGATTTTGTATGAACAATACGTTGACGGAGTAAAGGGGCACAAGGCGGTCTTTGAGCATCTGACGAAAAATCCCGACAATGTTACTCCCGAGCAGGTGAACGAGCTGGGCGGGGAGATTTTCAAAAGGCTGAATATCCCGAGAAACAGCGGTTTTGAGATACATCAGCGGTTTTACGACAAGCTGCAGTACGAGTATTTCGGGCTGGAATTCGACATTTCCTACGAGGAGATTGAGCTGATATTCTGGAAAAATGCTTCGGAGATAAAGCTTATGCCCGGCGTGGAAAAAATGCTTGCTTATCTTCGGGATAACGGCATACGCAGCGGAGTTGTCAGTAATCTGGGGTGGTCGGGAAATGCCCTGAAAGCCCGCATTGACGAGTGTTTGCCCGAGAATGATTTCGAGTTTGTCATTGCGTCCAGCGAGTATATTTTCCGAAAACCCGACAGGCTTATTTTTGAGCTGGCACTTAGGAAAGCAGGTTTGACAGCCGACAAGGTTTGGTTCTGCGGAGATACGGTTTCGGCGGATATTGACGGGGCGCATAATATGGGAATATTTCCCGTTTGGTACGACGACAAAACCATTCCCTGCCCGTGGAAAACGCCCTGTGCGGAACCCGATTACGAGCATCTTCACATTGACAGCTGGGACAGTCTGACAGATATTCTTGAAAAAATGAAATAAGGAGTACAGAAATGCTGAAAAATATCCCGAAGATACTATCGCCCGAGCTGGTGAAAACGCTGATGGAAATGGGGCATGGCGATGAAATCGTTATCGCAGACGGAAATTTCCCATCCGAAACCATCGGCAAAAGAGTTGTAAGGGCGGACGGTCATGGTGTCCCCGAGCTGCTGGACGCTATCATGCAGCTTTTCCCGCTGGACACATACACCGAAAAGCCTGTTATGCTGATGGAAGTTGTTCCCGGCGACCCCGTTGTTCCCACTATCTGGGACGAATATAAGGAGATCATTAACAAATACGAGCCGCAAAACTGCAAGATCGAGATGATTGAGCGGTTTGCGTTCTATGAGCGTGCAAAGACCGCATATGCCGTTGTTGCCACGGGCGAGGAGGCTATTTACGCAAATATTATCCTGAAAAAAGGAGTCGTTAAGGGGTGACCCCTTTGTCAAATCGTTGATACATAGCAAAATCATATATACTACAATTAAAGGAGGTCACTATGTCGGAAAAACGTGTGCTTGCATTTGATTTCGGAGCATCGGGCGGACGGGCTATGCTCTGTTCCTATGACGGCGAAAAAATCACGCTGAAGGAGCTACACCGTTTCGAGAATAATCCCGTAATGGTGGGGAAAACCTTTTACTGGGACATTCTTAGGCTGCTTCACGAGGTCAAGCAGGGAATCATCAAGGCGAAAAATGACGGCGGATTTGACAGTATCGGTGTGGACACCTGGGGCGTTGATTTCGGACTTATCGACAAGGACGGACGGCTGCTGGACAATCCCGTTCACTATCGGGACAGGCGCACCGATGGGCTGGCGGAAAAGTCGTTTAGCTATATAAGCCGTGAGCAGTTTTACAAGATAACGGGAATTCAGTTTATGGACATTAACACGGTCTTTCAGCTGATGGCGGTGAAGCGTGACCGTCCCGACCTGTTGAAGCGGGCGGACAAGCTGCTGTTAATTCCCGACCTTTTCAATTTTCTGCTGACGGGTGAGGTGCATGCCGAATATTCCATTGCCTCCACCACTCAGATGATGAACGCCACCAACGGCATTTGGTCGGACACGGTGCTGAAGGCTCTCGGTATCCCGCGGAAAATTCTCCCCGACATTATCCCGAGCGGAAGCCCGGCGGGTATGCTGTCCGACGATATATGCGAGGAGCTGGACGTTCCCAAGGTGCCTGTTTTCGCCGTTTGCGGACATGATACCCAGTGCGCTGCGGCTGCTGTTCCCACCGAAGAGGACGATTTCATCTTTATTTCCTGCGGAACATGGTCGCTGTTCGGTACGGAGCTTGACGAGCCTGTTCTTACGGAAAAATCCGCAGAACTGAGCGTTTCCAACGAGGGCGGATACGGAGGTAAGACCACGCTTCTGAAAAATATCATCGGTCTGTGGCTGATACAGGAAAGCCGCCGTCAGTGGATAAGAGAGGGCAGCGAGTACAGCTATGCCGACCTTGAACGCCTGGCACTTGAAGCCGAGCCTATGGTGTCCTTCATTGACCCCGATGCTCCCGAGTTTACGCCGCAGGGAAATATCCCCGAAAGAGTAAGGGAGTTTTGCAGGAGGACAAACCAGCCTGTCCCCGAAACGGTGGGGGAGGTCATGCGCTGCATTTATCAGAGCCTTGCGCTGAAATATCGTCAGGCGTTCGACGAGATAAAGGCTTGCACGGGCAGGGAATACCGTTCGATACACCTTATCGGCGGCGGCACAAAGGACGGTCTGCTTTGCCGAATGACCGCTTCCGCCTGTGACTGTACGGTTTACGCAGGTCCCGCAGAAGCTACCGTTTTCGGAAATGCGGCTATTCAGTTTATTTCTCACGGAGAAATTTCGGACATTAAGTCGGCGAGAAGGATCATCGCAGCGTCAAACGAGATAAAGAGCTATTCTCCCGAAAATACGGAGGAATGGCAGGTCGCATTTGAGGTATTCAAAAATATTGTTAAATAAAATATGAACAGGAGAATTATTATGTATCCAAGAATTGGAATTAGACCCGTTATCGACGGCAGACAGATGGGAATAAGGGAGAGCCTTGAGGACCAGACTATGAACATGGCAAAGGCGGCAAAGGCTCTTATTGAGGCAAATTGTACATATCCCGACGGAACTCCCGTTGAATGTGTTATCGGTCCATGCACCATCGGCGGCGGAGCAGAAGCGGCAAAAACTCAGGAATATTTTTCCACCCGCAACATTGCCGCAACTCTTTCCGTAACCCCCTGCTGGTGCTACGGCTCGGAAACTATGGACCTTGACCCGCTGACCGTCAAGGCTGTTTGGGGATTTAACGGCACGGAGCGTCCCGGTGCGGTATATCTTGCGGCTGTTATGGCGGCTCATGCACAGAAGGGTCTGCCTGCATTTGCCATTTACGGTCACGATGTTCAGGACGCCGATGACACCTCTATTCCCGCAGACGTTTCCGAGAAGATACTCCGTTTTGCACGCTGCGCGGTTGCTGTGGGCTGTATGAGAAACAAGGCTTATGTAGGTCTGGGTGCTGTTTCTATGGGAATTGCAGGCTCGCAGTGCAGTCCCGACTTTTTGCAGAAATACCTCGGTATCAGAGCGGAATATGTTGATATGACCGAGATCCTCCGCAGAATGAAGCTGGAGATCTACGACCATGACGAATACGAAAAGGCACTTGCATGGACAAAGGCAAACTGCCCCGAGGGAATGGACGTAAACGACGGTCCCAACCCCGGAAACAAGGACGTTATGAGCCACGAAGCTCAGTGGGAATTCTGCGTAAAGATGACCCTTATTATCCGTGACATTATGCTTGGAAATCCCAAGCTTTTGGAGATGGGATGGAAGGAAGAATCCAACGGCAGAAACGCAATTTACGGCGGTTTCCAGGGTCAGAGAATGTGGACAGACTGGCTTCCCAACGGCGATTTTTCCGAGGCGATACTCAACTCCACATTCAACTGGAACGGCAAAAAGCAGCCCACTCTCCTTGCTACGGAGAATGACGGTCTGAACGGTACAGCTATGCTTTTCGGAAATCTGCTGACAGGCACGGCAAGCGTTTTTGCTGATGTCCGCACATATTGGAGCCCCGAAGCTGTTGAACGTGTTACAGGTAAAAAGCCCGAAGGCAGGGCAGCTAACGGCTTTATCCATCTGATAAATTCGGGTGCTGCCGCTCTTGATGGAACCGGTCTTGCTGTTGACGAAAACGGCAATAACTGTATGAAGCCTTGGTGGAAGGTGACCGACAAGGACATTGATACTATCCTGAAGGCTGTTGACTGGTGTCCCGCAAACCTCGGCTATTTCAGAGGCGGCGGATTTTCATCTCACTTCAAAACGCAGGCTGAGATGCCCGTTACCATGATAAGACTGAACATCATCGACGGTCTGGGACCCGTTTTGCAGATTGCAGAGGGCTACACCGTAACTCTCCCCGATGAAATTCACGCTCCTCTTGACCTTAGAACAGACAAGACATGGCCTACCACATGGTTCGTTCCCAATCTGGTCGAGGACGGAAATCCCGCATTCAAGGACGTTTATTCCGTAATGGCAAACTGGGGTGCAAACCACGGTTCTCTCACATACGGTCACATCGGCGCAGACCTTATCACGCTGGCTTCCATGCTGAGAATTCCCGTTGCTATGCACAATGTCCCCGCCGAGAAGATATACCGTCCTCACGCATGGACTGCATTCGGCACAAAGGACGCCGAGTCCGCCGATTACAGGGCTTGCGAAAAGTACGGTCCGCTTTACTGATATGCGTGCAGTTTTTTCCGCAAATAATCCTTAGTTCAATGTAAATAATAATACCGTACATCGGGAGGATTTCCCGGTGTACGGTATGTTTTTTATCAAAGTCTGGGAACGTTTTTCATACATTCCAAAATTTCCTCGTTTGACGGCATTGAGGGGATAGCACCGTATTTTGTGGAGCAGAGCGCACCGCAGGCGTTGGCGTAATCGGCAATGCTTTCCAGCTCGGAGATCTCCAGCTCCTCGGGCTTTTTGCCTGTTTCCGCAAGCTTTGCCAGAAATGCACCCTGGAAGCTGTCACCGGTGCCGAGAGTGTCCAGAACATCGACCTTGTAGGAAGCCGAGCGGATAATTCCCTTTTTCGTCGCAATAACGCAGCCCTTTGCGCCCTGTGTGACGATGACCGCTTTTACGCCCTTGGACAGCAGGATTGCCGTTCCCGTCAGCATATTGTCATAATCGGTGACGATCTTCAGTTCCTTTTCGGAAACCTTGATAATATCGCAGAGAGGCACGACGCTTCTCATAATCTTAAACGCTTCCGACTTGGACTCCCACAGCTGTTCACGCCAGTTGGGATCGTAGGAGATTATTTTTCCCTGTTCCTTGCAGTATTCGATGGCATTCAGCGTTGCCGAACGTGTCGGCTCGTCGGTGAGGGAGAGTGCACCGAAGTGTATAATTTTGCATTTGTCCAGCTGAGATTTTTTTATCTCATTGAAACTCAGATTGACATCGGCGGAATTTTTGCGGTAGAATACAAACTCACGCTCGTTATCCTCGTCCGTGCCCACAAACGCAAGTGTGGTCTGATGCTCCTTATCGAGAATAACCCCGCTTGTGTCAACGCCGTGGCTTTCAAGCTCCGATTTAAGATATTTTCCGAAAAGGTCATTTCCAAGCTTTCCGATAAATGCCGATGACGCTCCCGCTCTTGCCGCCATAACAGCGACCATTGCAGGTGCTCCGCCCGGATTTCGGTAGAAGCGCACAGCACCATCGGGGGTGGTTTCAGCGGTGAAATCAACAAGCATTTCGCCGATAGAAATAATATCAGCCATTTTCATTACCCCATTCTAAATGTTCTTAATTATATTATAGCACATTATCTGAATATTCGGCACAAATAATGTGAAGATTTGTTAAAATTTCAGTTAATTTCAAGGGAGGGAGAGAAGTGAAAGCACATTTGCACAGATATTTCTCCCTGTTCTCGGGGATAGCACTTGCGGCGTCCTTTACATTCAGCGGCTGGAACCTGCTCTGCTTTGCGGCACTTATCCCCATGATGACGAGGATATTCGCCTGTCAAACGGCAAGAGAGCTGCGCCGTGAAACACTGCTTTTCTCATACGGCTACTATATGCCGCTGCTTTCGTGGATATACGGAATTTACGATATGCTGCCCTTTTCGGACGGGATAAACGCCTTTCTGCTGGTGCTGCTGACGGCTATCCTGCCTGCGCTGTTCGGGCTGATAATGTTTGCGGCGACGGCTGTGTTTGTTCGTGTTAAACAGTCCGATTTATGGGACAGTTCCAGATATGCGCTGCTTTTCTGCTTCGGGGAATTTCTTATGGAAATAGTCCCCGGGTTTTCCTTTCCGTGGGGACGTGTGGGGACGATAACTGCGGTGTTTACGCCCTTTATTCAGTCGGCGTCCCTGTTCGGGGGACTGTTTCTGAGCTTCCTCGTACTGCTGGTAAACGGCGGTGCTGCTTACCTTATTGTCAACAGAAAGCACATAAACAGGGAGATGATAAGCGGTTCGGTCCTCATTATATGCGTCATCTCACTGAATATTTCCTACGGATATTTGCGGATAAACCGTTATGACTATTCCGCCGAGAAGAAAACGGAGGTCATTCTTGTTCAGGGAAATTTTTCGGGACGCCGAAAGTGGGTGTCATCTCCCGACAGTATGACCGAGAAATATATCAGCTTATCGGAGCTTGCCAAAACGGATAACACGCAGCTGATAGTGTTTCCCGAAACGGCAATAGCGGGCTTTCTGGACAATGACGAATATCTCACGGTCGGTCTGCGAAAGCTTGCACGCAACAGCGGTTCGGTGCTTGTCACGGGGATAAACTGCCGAATGTGCGGGGAACGGTACAATTCTGCGGCGGCATTTGAGCCTGACGGAACTGTTTCCGAGCCGTATTTCAAGCAGCGTCTGGTGCCTTTCGGGGAATATCTTCCGCTGGTGCCCGACTCGGCAGTTGACGGTTACAGCGGATATTCGGCGGGAATGGTTTCTTTTCCCATAGATACGTCGGCGGGCTGCGTGGGGACGGTCATCTGCTATGAATCCGTTTACCCCGGAATATCCCGAAAAACCGTCAGAAACGGCGCAGAGCTTCTTGCCGTTATCACCAATGACTCATGGTTTGACAACACCCGTGCCTTGGAACAGCACCTTGCACATTCCGTTTTACGGGCGGTGGAAAATAACCGATGGGTGGTGAGGGCGGCAAATACGGCAGTCACGGCGGTCATATCTCCAACGGGCAAGATAACGGCAGAAGCCCCGCCTTACGTCCCCTGTGCACT
This sequence comes from Oscillospiraceae bacterium, assembly GCA_017828975.1. Classification (GTDB taxonomy): domain Bacteria; phylum Bacillota; class Clostridia; order Oscillospirales; family Ruminococcaceae; genus UMGS1889. The sequence continues at coordinate 58,024 of JAGAJN010000031.1, forward strand.
TAGGTCGCAGGCGGGGTTGAAAAGCGGGCTTTCGGTTTACGGCATATTTGGGGACATTATCATTATCCCCGCACTTTGGCTTATCGCTTGCGGTTTGGGGGAGAAAAGACGGTCAGAAAACGTTGTACCATAGGGGAATTTCCGCTCCGTAAAGCCGCTCGATACGCTTTGAAAGGCTCTTTATCTCCGACTCGGTTTCCTCTGCCTGAATTTTTATCAGCGGGAGAAGCTTTGCAAATGAGCTGTTTATCTCCTCAAGTCTGTCCAGATCAACAATGACGGAAGCGGTGCGGCAGAATTTGTTCCAGTCGGTATACAGCACATCTGCTTTTCGGTATGCTTCGTCGTACCGTTCAAGCTGATAAAGACGGGAAATATCTTCAAGATCATTCGTGAAATAGACCGTGTTTTTTTTCAGCATATTCAACGCAAGAAATGACGAAATGCAGATGCACAGCAGCAGTCCGGCGCAGAGAATTATCCGTTTCATAGCTGACGCTCCTTTTTAACGATTTTGAATGTTCCGTCCGATTTAACGGACATAAGGAAAATATCTGTGGTTTTCAGATGCTTGTTTGAAAGTATTTCCGCAAACCGCTTTTCGGAAATTGCGGAGCGGTTCAGGGCTTCGGGGATAAGGATACCGTCCTGAACGATTATTACAGGCGGGTCCTCGGGATTTGCGTTTGCGCCCACATCGCCCTTTTCCGCCGCCTGAAACTTGGTTTTCTCGTAGACGGACAGTGCTCCCGTAGTTTCCACGACGGCAAACTGCACCTCCGAAATATCGAATATTCCATAGGAACGAATCGCTTCCATTAAGTCGTCGATGGTGTAGCGCAGCTCCTTCAGCTTTTTCTGGTCGATTACGCCGCCGCTGATGACAATGACGGGTTTTCCGCAAAGTATCCGTCGGACACGCCAGCTGTGCAGTGACCAGAACCCCACCAGAACGTCCAGAGCGGCAAGGGTGAAGATAGGCACAAGACCCGTTATCAGTGGGATAGACGGGTCCTCCACGGGCAGCGTTGCGATGTTTGAGATAAGGATAGTTATAGCAAGCTCCGAGGGCTGCAGCTCGCCTATCTGACGCTTTCCCATAAGCCGCACCGCCGCAATTACCGCAGCGTACAGGATAGCTGCCCTGATAAATACTATTGACATTTTTCTTTTATTCCTTTCCGAAAAAATGCAGATAAAACCTTATGTTTTTGGAGATATTATCTGCATATTTTCGGGAATTATTCAAAAAGAAAACGGCTCGTCCGTCAGCCGAACGAGCCGTTATGTTACTGTGAAATTTCTGCAATATCCCTGATAACCTCTCCCGCTATCATCAGCCCCGCACAGGAGGGGACAAAGCTTACCGAGCCTACGTGTCTGCCCTTGCCGCTTTCGTCCTCACATTCGCCCATATGAGGAACTGCCTTTTCCTCGGAAAACAACACCTTCAAGTGATTTATCCCACGTTTGCGAAGCTCATAACGCATGACCTTTGCAAGGGGACAGGTGTGTGTCTTGGAAATGTCAGTTATACGAAGCTTGTCGGGATAAAGCTTGTTTCCCGTTCCCATTGATGAAATTAGGGGGATATTCAGCCGAACCGATTCCGTCGCAAGAAACAGCTTTGAGGGGACGGAATCTATGGCATCAACGATATAGTCATATTCGGAAAGGTCGATCTCTGAGGCTTTTTCCTCCGAATAAAACATTGTGTACAGCTTAACTTTGCAGTCGGGGTTAATGTCACCGATACGCTTTGCGCAGACCTCAGTTTTATACTGTCCGACGGTGCTGTGCAGGGCGATAAGCTGACGGTTTATGTTTGTCAGGGAAACGGTGTCATTGTCCACAATGCCAATTTTCCCGATGCCGCCCCGTGCAAGGGCTTCGATAATATAGGAGCCGACACCGCCCGCTCCGAACACTATCACAGCGGCTTCGGACAGCTTTTTCTGCTTGTCCGAGCCAATAAGCATACGCATTCTTGAAAATTCATCTGCCATTGGAGATACCTCACATCTGATATTACAGTATGATATAATATGCAAATAATCCGAGAATTATCAGCATTGAAAAGTTAAGTACGGAAAATTTCAGCAGATAGGAAAGCGGCTTTGCGCCCTCTGTTCTGCAATAAAATTTGTAGGAAATAAGGCTTGCCAGAGATGCAATTATTGTTCCCAGACCGCCTATATTCGTGCCTAGGATAAGTGCGTCGCCCCTGTCGGTAAAGCCCGAAAGCATCACCGCTGCGGGGACGTTTGATATTACCTGTGAAAGCAGCAGAGATGAAAGAAATTCTCTGCCCATGATAAATTCGGACATAAAGCTGCTTACCTCGTCTATCAGCCGGATATTTCCCACGAAAACAAAGAAGAATGCAAAAGTCAGCAGCAGCGAATAATCCGCCTTTGTGAAAAGTTCTGTTTCCGTAATAAAGATAACGATACATACGGACATAAAGGTAGTAAATGTGTCCAAAATGCCGAAAACGGACAGTATGCAAAGCACAAAAAGTATGCCGTAAAGGGTGAGATATGCCTTGTGTTTGAGTACGGCGGGCTTGCTGTCCGACGGTTCATATTCCTCATTTTCCAGAAAGAAAACGGGGATTATGGTAAGGAAAAGTCCCAGAAGGGAGATGGGGAGCGTCAGACGGAAAAATTCGCTTGCCTGCATATCAAAGGTCGAAAACAGAAACAGGTTCTGCGGATTTCCAAAGGGTGTTGCCATGCTTCCGATATTTGCCGCAGCCGTCTGCAAAATCAGCACAAAGGGTATGTAATGGGGCATTGACGAGAGCGTCATTATGGTAAACGGCACGATGGTTATCAGCGCAACGTCATTGGTTATAAGCATTGACATAAAGAACGCCGCCGCCACCAGCACGGCGGAAAGCGTCCTTGCGCTGCGGACCTTTGAAACCAGCTTTTCCGAGATAAGCTGCAGCAGCCCGTTTTCCGCAAAGCCCGAAATTATGAGCATAAAGCAGAAAAGTATTGCCATCATATCCGTGTCTAGCATTTCCAGAAGATTGCCGCCTTTCGGGGCGATAAGGCAGGATATGAACGCAAGTATTCCCGATATCCATAAAACAGGCTCGGTTTTGAATGATTCTAAAAGCTTTTTCATAAAACAGTAATCCCCAGAAGATCGATCAAAAGTCCCGAAAATGTTCCCACAAGGTACAGGACAACGGTGATGAAAATGTTTTCCTTAACGCTTTTGTTGGATTTGAAAAGTACCGCAAGTCCCACGCCTGCGCCTGTGGACAGTCCTGCAACGGCAGAGCCTGTTGTAATGCCGCCCTGAACGAACAGTTCGGTGATGACCACCGAAGCTGCGCAGTTGGGTATCATTCCCACAAGTCCCGCAACAAAGGGTTGAAATATACGTATTCCCGCAAGAAATTCGGAGAAGCGTTCCTCTCCCACAAAGGAGATCATGCCGTTTAACAGAATATTTACCAGCAGGATAAAGATGAAAATATTCAGAGTGTGACGGAAGGCGCTGTAAAAAATGCCGTGTTCGCCGCAGCCGCAGTCGGAGCAGAATTCTTCAAAGGGTTCGTCACGGCGTTTGCGCTTGAACAGTTTCAGACAAAGGTCAAGGAGAAGTCCCGCAATTATTGCGATAATCACCTTGATAAGCAGCAGCTTCCATATGGCGCCTGCGTGTTCGGGGTGGGCGAGAAGTACGGGGACAGCCTCGTCCGAGGTGGAGAGGAAAACCGCAAGCAGCGTTCCCGCAGTGATAAGCTCACCTGCATACAGGTTGGACGCTGCAACCGAAAATCCGCACTGAGGTATGCAGCCGATAAGTGCGCCGCCCACAGAGCCGAAGCCACCCATTTTTTTCAGGGCATTTGCAAGCTTGTCGCCCGCCTTATGCTCGAAATATTCCATAAAAAGGAATGCTGCAAAGAGAAACGGCAGCATTTTCAGCGAGTCAAGCAGGGCATCTGTCAGAATGTCCAAAATGCTGAACGCTTCTTCCGCATGACCGTGGAAGGTGCCTATATATCCTAAAAATTCCATATGTTACTCCTTAAAAATGTGTGTGTCCGGCGGGTTTTTCGCCGCATTAAAATATTATAGCACATATCCACATATTTTTCAAGGATTTATTCAAAATTTTCTGCTTGCTTTTTTGGGCGAAATGTGGCATAATATACTATGAACTGTTTTCGATTAAATGGAAAAAGCAATAAATTGTGACGTGTTTGAACGGCATATATCGAAATTATAAAGGAATGAGGAAAAAGAATGGCTCATCAGTTAGTTATAGTTCTTGATTTCGGCGGACAGTACAATCAGCTTATCGCAAGGCGTGTCAGAGAATGTGGTGTTTACTGCGAGGTACATTCCTACAAGACACCTGTCAGCAAGCTTCGTGAAATGGATCCTGTGGGAATTATTTTCACGGGAGGTCCCAACAGCGTTTATCTGGAAACATCTCCTACGGTTTCAAAGGAAATTTTTGAGTTGGGCGTTCCTGTTCTGGGACTTTGCTATGGCTGTCAGCTTATTGCGCATCTTTGCGGGGGAAAGGTTTCCACTGCTATTACAAGCGAATACGGAAAGACGGAAACTGTTTACGATACTTCGTCTTTGCTTTTCAAGGGACTTCCCGAGAAGAATATCTCTTGGATGAGTCATACGGATTATATCGAAAAAATACCCGAGGGCTTCAAAAATGTTGCTTACACGGAAAATTGTCCTACGGCGGCAATGGAATGTCCCGAGCGTAAGCTTTACGGCATTCAGTTCCACCCCGAGGTAAATCACACCGTTGACGGCACAAAGATGCTCCATAATTTCCTTTATGAAATATGCGGCTGCAAGGGCGACTGGTCTATGGGCGAGTACGCTCAGACGGCGATAAAGTCTATCCGTGAAAAGGTTGGCGACGGAAAGGTCCTGCTGGCACTTTCGGGCGGCGTGGATTCCTCCGTTGCGGCGGCTCTGCTGTCCAAGGCGGTGGGTGACAAGCTTACGTGTATTTTCGTAGACCACGGTTTTATGCGCAAAAACGAGGGCGACGAGGTAGAAGCTGCGTTTAAGGACTGGGACATAAACTTTGTCAGGGTAAATGCCAAGGAGCAGTTCATGTCAAAGCTGAGAGGTGTTTCCGACCCCGAAACAAAGAGAAAGACCATAGGCGAGGAGTTTATCCGAGTTTTCGAGCAGGAAGCCAAGAAGATAGGCAAGGTGGACTTCCTTGTTCAGGGAACTATTTATCCCGATATTATTGAAAGCGGGGCAGGGGACGCTGCTGTTATCAAGTCACACCATAATGTCGGCGGTCTGCCCGATTATGTGGATTTCAAGGAGATAATCGAACCTCTCAGACTGCTGTTCAAGGACGAGGTAAGAAAGCTGGGCGAGGAGCTGGGACTGTCCCCCGTGCTGGTATGGCGTCAGCCGTTCCCCGGACCGGGACTTGCTATCAGAATTATCGGCGAGATAACCGATGAAAAGCTTGAAATTCTCCAGGACGCTGACTGGATATTCCGTGAGGAGATCGCAAAGGCAGGTCTGGACAAGTCCATCAATCAGTATTTTGCTGTTCTCACCAACAACCGTTCGGTAGGCGTTATGGGCGACGGAAGAACTTACGATTACACGCTTGCTCTGAGGGCAGTTACCACCACCGACTTTATGACTGCGGATTTTGCACGTATCCCGTATGACGTTCTGGAAACTGCGTCAAGCCGTATCGTAAATGAGGTCAAGTCTGTTAACAGGATAGTTTACGATGTTACTACAAAGCCCCCCGCAACTATTGAGTGGGAATAATAACAGACCCCACGCAAACGGTTTTACTACGCTATTTTCTGCTATCTGGGTAGCAAAATGGCAACGTTTTGGCAACATTTGAATTATTCTAAAATTAAGAGCTATCTGATTTTAAATCGGATAGCTCTTTTGTTTTATATTTCGCAATATATCAAGTTACTGTTTGAACTTAAATACTTCATTTGCTTTTTTCGCAAATTCATCTGCGCCAGACCATGATTGACCAGGATAATGTCCGCCGAGATTTATCAGTTTCCCTGCTTCATCTAATGCCATCTGTGTGTGAAATGTTTGATGTCCTCTATTAGATTTATGATGAAAAATCAAAAATCCCCATTCATCAATTGAGCAATAAATTCCATGATAAATCTGTTTAGCCAATTCCGTTAGTTTTGACAGTGGAACACCTTTGAAATATTTTTCAGGTTCTGGTGCAACTTTTGGAACTGCCTTGACTGTTTTTGATGATACACCGTTCCTAATCAATGCAGCTGTTAGAATGGCACCACCTATGCTAGCTACAGCTAAAACAATATTTTGAACTTTCACCACACATCCTCCTCAATCATTGTCTGTTTCTTGTTTTATTTCATCCACTATCATATCACTCAACTCCTGCGACACACCAATCTTATGCCATTCACCGGAAGTATCAAGTTCAGGATAGTGATAACGCCAGCGGTCATATTCCTCTTTTGTGATTTCTTCATTTCGGAATTTATCAGCTTCTTTCTGCCACGCTGTAAAGAGCTTTACCATTTTAGGATATTCCATACCGCTATTCTTATCAAGTCGGATACATACTTCATCATTGAGCGTATCAATACGGAAACCATATAAATCCTCAAGAGCAAAGAGCGTGTGCATAAGCCCGATATAGCTCTCTATGTTCGGAACATCAAGTGCTGCCGGAGAGACGTCAAGTGTTTTCGCTATTTCCTTTGTCAGCTCTGCCTTTGGTGTTCTTGTTCCCGACTCATACTGTGCAAGTCTGATGTCTGCTGTTTTCTCTGGAAAGCCAACAGCCATACCAAGCCATTTCTGTGTCATTCCACGAAGATTGCGGATAAATCTAATTCTTTCGCCGATAGCCATATTTTTTCACTCCTGTTTTGTTAATGGTCAGATGATAATGAAAACAATCACTTTACACACATTATAGCATATATGTTTAAGATAGTCAAGATAGTTTAAACAAAAAAGTTTAAGAAATTTTCAAAAAGGGGTTGACATAAACAAATATGTTTAGTATAATAGAGATACAGACTTAAACAAAATAGTTTAGATAACAGAAAGGAGGGTTGCGAATGAGCAATAACACTTTTATGAAAGTGGAGGAAGTTGCAGAAATTCTCGGAATTTCAAAATCCTACGCTTACAAAATCGTTCAGAAGCTCAACGATGAGCTGAAAGAAAAAGGCTTCCTGACAATTTCAGGACGTGTAAACAAGAAGTATTTTATGGAAAGAGTGTACTACGGTACACCTGACAGCACAGAAAGGAATGATTAAATGTCAGTTTACAAGGATGGAAAAACAAACACTTGGCGTGTAATATACCGCTACACAGACTGGAAAGGAGAGAAAAAGCAAACGCAGAAGCGTGGTTTTCAGACCAAACGAGAAGCACAGGCTTGGGAGCGTGAGCAGCTTAACAAAATAGCAGGCGACCTTGATATGAACTTTGCAAGCTTCATTGAAACCTATTCTGCTGATATGAAAAGTAGAATAAAGGAAAACACCTGGCACACCAAAGAGCATATTATCCGCACGAAAATCCTGCCCTATTTTTCAAGCCGACCTATCAATGAAATTCAGCCGAAAGATATTATCGCTTGGCAGAATGAAATGATAAATTCACTTGATAATCACGGAAAGCCTTACTCCCCTGTGTATCTGAAAACACTACACAATCAGCTCTCGGCAATCTTTAACCACGCTGTCAAGTTCTATGGCTTATCTTCAAATCCTGCCGCAAAGGTCGGTAATATGGGTAAAGCAAAATCAAAGGAAATGCAGTTCTGGACACAAGATGAATACAAGAAATTTTCCTATGAAATGATGGACAAGCCTGTTTCATTCTATGCCTTTGAAATGCTTTACTGGTGCGGTATCCGAGAGGGCGAGTTGTTGGCATTGACACCTGCTGATTTCGACTTTGAGCGTGGCACTGTATCAATCACGAAATCCTATCAACGAATTGAACGCCGTGATGTTATCACAGACCCTAAAACATCAAAGAGCAATCGAGTTATAAAAATGCCAGATTTTCTTGTTGAGGAAATTCAGGAATATATCTCGCAGCTTTATGGAATTAAAGACACGGACAGGCTTTTTGAGATTACAAAAAGCTACCTCAAACGTGAAATGGAACGTGGGTCAAAGGCGGCTGGAGTAAAGAAAATCCGTATACACGATTTACGCCACTCCCATATTTCCCTTTTAATCGAAATGGGATTTTCAGCAGTTGCAATCGCTGACCGAGTAGGGCACGAAAGTATTGACATCACCTATCGTTACGCACATCTTTTCCCCAGCACGCAAATCGAAATGGCAGACAAATTAAGTACAATCAGAAACGGAGGCATTAAAAATGTCAGCTAAAAATGTAGACAAATACAACCGCTTCAGAAGCATAACAGTAGGTTTCAGAGTATCGCCCGAAGAATTCGACGAACTTAACCGTGCCGTTGCTTTATCGGGACTCCCAAAACAAGAGTACTGCTATCGCAAATGTATGAACCGTGATATTATCGTTCAGGGCAATCCGAGAGTTTACAAGCAACTGAAAATCAATCTTGAAATGGTGCTGTCAGAGCTGAAACGTATTGAAAACGGTGCGGAAATTAACGCAGAACTGCTTGAAACGATACGGCTCATCAACACCACACTCTATGGCTTGAAAGGAGAATGCGAATGACTATAAAAGAAGAAATGACCACTCCCGTTGCACCTGTTGGCGCAGGTGCGGAGCAGTCATCTCAAAATCAATCTACAAGTATTATACCAGAAATCAACGAGGATTTCAATACCCCTGATGACTTTTTTCAGCAGATGATGAATCCTTACTACCTCAAAACCGTTTCAATGAACGAGCTTTACGAAACCGTGTTCCAGAGCAGACCGCCGATTATTGACGGTTTGCTCTATCCGGGCGTGTATCTTTTCGTTGGTGCACCAAAGCTTGGCAAAAGTTTTCTTATGGCACAGCTTGCCTACCACGTCAGCAAGGGTGAGCCACTTTGGAACTACACCGTCCACAAAAGCGATGTGCTGTATCTTGCTCTTGAGGATAACTACGAAAGAATTCAGAAGCGTTCCTACCGAATGTTCGGAACGGAAAGCATTGATAATCTTCGCTTCGCCGTTATGGCAAATACAGTTGACGGCGGTCTTGAAAAGCAGTTGGAGGGATTTCTCCACCAGTATCCTGACACAAGACTTATCATCATAGATACCTTGCAGAAAGTCCGTGAGGCAAGCAACGAATGCAGTTATGGCAACGATTATCAGGTTATTACAAGGCTTAAACAGTTTGCCGACAGTCTAGGTATCTGTATGCTGATTGTTCATCACACACGCAAGCAGAAAGCGGACGATTCCTTTGATATGATTTCGGGAACGAACGGTCTACTCGGTGCGGCAGACGGAGCGTTTCTACTGAAAAAAGAAAAGCGCACAGAAAATTCTGCAACGCTTGAAATTTCAGGACGTGACCAGCAAGACCAGAAACTGCACCTTATTCGTAACTCGGAGAAGCTTTCTTGGGAGTTGGAGCGTGTTGAAACGGAGTTATGGAAAGAACCGCCTGAGCCGATACTGGAAGCTGTGGCGGAGTTTATCTCAGCGGATAATCCTGATTGGGTCGGAACAGCGACAGAGCTTACCGAGAAAATCGAGACAGATATTCCTGTAAACGCAATCACAAAAAAACTGAATGTCAACGCAAGTCGGCTTTTCAATGAGTACGGCATTGTTTACAAGAACAGTCGTACTCACGACGGACGCAGGATTGAACTTCACTTTCAAGCGGCTGTCCGTGACAGTTCGTGACAGCTGTGACGGTTTTTATGATAGCGGTGACGGTGTCTAAATAACCGTCACAACCGTCACCAGCCGTCACGCAAGGGAGTGCAGAGGGAACGTCTGGCGCAATGATACTTTTGATAGAAGCCTAAGCGTATGTCAAAAGTATCTTTGCGTTACTTTCGCAGAAAGTAACAAAGGCGAGGTTAGTTTGAACAGATATAAAGTTAGCCAAACAGTTTGCACAATGTATTTTTTGCAACTATATTTACTTCTTCAGCTAATTCTCCGTTTGTAGGATATTCAGCAATACGATTTATTTCCGAAATAATTCTCTGAGAGGGTTTATCTGTCAGTTTTGGTATCAAATCTGAAATAATCCAGTATTTCCAAATATCATCATTTTGCTCTGGAGACAAAATATCAATAATATATGGCTCAAGAATCCTGCCTCTGTGGATAAGTACGTCAACAATTTTCACAGCGACAGGCCAATTCATATCCTGTGTCCATTTCAATAAACCAATAATAATCGGCTCCATTTCGTTATCGGATAAATCAAGCAGAGCATCTATATTTGAAGTGTCGAACTTATCTTTAGGAATAAGAGTGTATGGAAACCCGTTCATATTCTTCACCCCCTTTTAAAGTATAGCATATTAAACATTATATTTCAATATGAAAGGAGCAATCCCTATCGAAAAAAGAACAATCAGCGGTCGTATCAGCAAGAAGCACAGCCTGCCTCACAATAACCGTGAGTTCCTATGTGAAAATGTTGACCCGACCAGAACAAAAGACAACATCACCATTATCAAAGACGACATCGGGCAGGTCTATCACGAGCTGTTCGATAACGCTCTCATCGAGTACAACGCCAAGCAAAAACGCAAGGACAGGATTATCAAGGATTACCACGAGCATATCCGTCACAGCCGTCAGGAACAGGAGTATCACGAAGTCATTTTCCAAATTGGCAATCAGGATGATACGCCATGCGGCTCTGATATGGGCAAGGTTGCAACCGAGCTTCTTCGGGAGTTTGCCGACAGCTTTCAGGCACGAAATCCGCACCTGCGTGTATTCAATGCAGTCATCCATCTTGACGAAGCAACGCCGCATATTCATATCGACTTCATTCCCTTTGCAACGGAGCAGAAGCGTGGACTTTCCACAAGAGTGTCGCTGACAAAGGCTCTGGAACAGCAAGGCTTCAAAGGCAAGGGCAAGTTCAATACCGCCTGCAAACTGTGGATTGACAACGAAAAGGAAGTCCTTGCACAGCTTATGCGTAACCGAAATATCGAATGGGAGCAGCTCGGCACGCACAATGAGCATTTATCCGTGCTGGATTTCAAGAAACAACAGCGTAACCGTGAGGTTGCCGTGCTTGAAAATAAAATTGAATGTACGGACAGGCAGTTACAGCACCGTCAGGAGTTGCTGAATGAGGTCGAGGACACGATTGACAAGCTCGACAGCGAGTATCAAGAGAAAAAAGAAGCTGTCGGTCAGCTCGATGAGGACATTGCTGAAAAGGAAGCCACCCTTGCAGAGAATACAGCTCTCCTTGCAACAGCGACGAAGAAAACAAGCAAAATCAAGGACATTGACGATATTCAGGTTAAGAAAACGATGTTCGGCGGTAACGTTTCTGTTGCTCCCGATGATTTTAAAAAGCTTACCGACCTTGCGAAAAAGCAGATTGCGTCGGAGAGCAAGGAAAAGGAGCTGAACAGCAAAATTGCAACGCTGAAAAACGAGAAGCAAGAGCTTGCCAATAAAAACGCACAACTTGAAAAGGAAAACGCTGCTCTGAAGCAGGAGAACAGCTCGTTGAAATCCGTCAGGGAGAAGCTGACGATTGCTTCACTGCAAAAGGAAATCAGCGAGTGGAAGAACAAGTATCAGAAGGTGCTTGATTTCATTGAGAAGCTTAATCTCACGAAGCAGTTGCAGGAGTTTTTGAAGCCGAGAAAGCATATGCTGCATCGGTAATAAGAAAGCGGCTCGTTCAGAGTCGCTTTTCTTGAAAAAAATCCCATCGCCTATTGACTTATTTCGTTTGAACGAATATAATATTTATAGGCATGCATTGATTTTGAGGTGATTTAACTTGAATAATTATATAACAGTCCAAGAAGCAGCACAAAAATGGGATTTAACTCCAAGACGCATTCAAATACTTTGTAATGAAGGGCGTATTGATGGAGCTGTTAAAATAAGCAGAGTTTGGCTAATTCCAGCTTCTGCACCTAAGCCTGCTAAACAAACTAAAATAGCAAAAAATGAAAAGAGAAAGCCCAGTATTAATGTCCTTTCACTTTTCTCAGGCTGCGGCGGAATGGATTTAGGATTTGAGGGTAATTTTGAGGTTCTTGCAACGTCTGTAAACAAAAATGTAAACCCTCAATGGGACATTACAGAAATCGATGAAAATTGGGTTAAGTTGCCGAAAACTCGCTTTCACACTGTTTTTGCTAATGACATACGAGAAGATGCCAAAAAAGCTTGGACAAACTATTTTGGTAATAGAGGAATAAGCAGTTCAACGTATTGTCTTGATAGTATTGTTGACCTTGTAAAGCTGCATAAGGAAAACGGGGTGAAAATATTTCCTAAAAACATTGATATTGTAACAGGTGGCTTCCCTTGCCAAGATTTTTCCATTGCGGGGAAAAGATTGGGTTTTGGTTCCGACAAAAGTCATAAAGGCAAGAAACTAAATGAAGATACTCCAAGCATTGAAAGCAGAGGACAGTTATATATGTGGATGCGTGAAGTCATAGCAATTACGCAACCTAAAATGTTTGTTGCTGAAAATGTAAAAGGTCTTGTCAATTTAGGAGACGTGAAATCAATCATTGAACATGATTTTAGTACTATTGGTGGCGATGGATATCTTGTAGTTAGTGCGAGGGTTTTGCACGCTGCTGATTATGGTGTGCCACAATCCAGAGAACGTGTTATTTTCTTTGGTTTCAAAAAATCTGCGTTGAATAAAGAAGCAATGATTGCACTTTCATCTGAGTGTATTCCTGAAGAGTACGATCCATACCCTTTGGTCACCCACGCATACAATAACAATGGAAAATGTTTATTGCCTCCTGTAACATTAAGGCAAGCCTTTGTGGGGTTGGAAGAACCTCAAATGTCAGCCGATATTTCACAGCAAAAATACTCGAAAGCCAAGTATATGGGAAAGCATTGTCAGGGACAAACCGAGGTTAAGCTAGACGGAATTGGACCAACTATACGTTCAGAGCACCACGGAAATATAGAGTTCCGTCGATTAAGTGCAGAACACGGTGGAAAGAATATTGCTGAATTAAATAGCGGACAAGATGAAAGACGACTTACAATTCGTGAATGCGCTCGTATTCAAACTTTCCCTGATAGTTATGATTTTGTTTTCAAAAATAAAAAAACAGGTGAAAGTGTATCGGCTTCTGAAGCATACAAACTAATAGGAAATGCTGTACCACCTTTGTTGGGATTTCATATAGCAAAACGACTTGAATTGCTATGGGATAAATATTTCGGAGGAGAAAACGATGATAATTTCTGAAAACAGAAAACCACCTCTTGAAGCGTTTCGTGAACTGATGATTAGAACGGATGAAACACTTAACGCTGAAGCAATTGGAAGAGAAAAGTATTATAGTGGTCGCAATGGTACACAGCTTGAAGAAGATGTATGCGATGCGTTAACCAGATGCGCCATAAATACGCCTTTTGAAGGAACGATCCAGTTGGTTTCAGGAGCTTCATTCCCTGATATTGTTGCAAGCAAGTATTATGGCGTTGAGGTTAAAAGCACAAACAAGAACCATTGGAAATCAATAGGAAGTAGCATATTGGAGTCAACAAGAAACCAAAGCGTAGAAAGAATATTCCTTACATTTGGAAAGCTTGGTGCACCTATCGCATTTAAAAGCCGTCCTTACGAAGAATGTTTATCAGGTATTTCCGTTACGCACTATCCAAGATATCAGATAGATATGGAGCTTGGTATCGGTGAAACCATTTTTGATAAAATGGGTGTTCCGTATGATACGTTGCGTAAAATGGATAATCCCGTTGCCCCTGTTTCACAGTATTATAAAAAGCAACTAAAACCGGGTGAAAGTTTATGGTGGGCATCCGACGCAGATGTAGAAGAAACTGTTGCGCCACCCACAGTAAAGCTTTGGAGTGCCTTAACTCCAGAAGAAAAGAACATATACACAGTTAAAGGATATGCGTTATTTCCGGAAATACTTACTCCAAACAGCACAAAGAAATATCAACGCTATGCTCTTTGGCTGGCGACACATTGCGGTATTATAAACACCAATATTCGTGACCAATTTTCTGCAGGAGGGCGTGTTGATATTGTTACAGACAAAGGTGTGTATGAAAAAATGCCTGCTGCATTTGGACGCATCGCAAAACACAAAGATTTAATAATTGATACCATAATTACAGAGAATTCTGACCTTTTGAAAGAATATTGGGAACTGCTTGATAGTGTTCCCGAAAATCGTATTCTATATTGGTGTCAGCTTGTTGCATTAGCTGCAGGTAAAAACTCCAAAAGCGAATGTAAAAAGATATATTGTATGTTGAAGACTATTTTTAGTATATAAGCTGAATTAATAAAAAGGAGTATATCAATGTTTGAAACCGGACTGGAATTTATCAGAACAGACTTTCATTTACACACACGAAAAGATAAAGAATTTAAATATACAGATGCCGACGATGAATTTATCAAGCGCTATGTTCAAGCGTTAAAAGAGGCGAATATTGGTATTGGCGTTATTACAAATCATAATAAATTTGACAGAGATGAATATAAGGCTATTCGTAAGGCTGCAAAAAAGCAAGATATATTCATACTGCCAGGGGTGGAACTGACTATCAAAGAAGGAGCAAACGGTATTCATGCTCTCATTGTGTTTAATCCAGATGAATGGCTTGAGGATTGTAATAATTATATTCAAACGTTTCTAACAGCTGCGTTTGCAACTATCCCCAATCCTGAAAACCGCAATACCAAAAGTGTGTATGACTTAAAAAATGTATTTGAGCAATTAGACGCTTACGGACGAGATTATTTTATAATATTTGCTCATGTAGATCAGAATAGTGGTCTATTTAGTGAATGTAAAGGTGGATTGCTTGAATCATTAGCAGGATTTGTACCTTTTAAAAATCGTGTTCTTGGCTTGCAAAAGTCCAGAACTCGTGATCATCTCAATCAGTTTGAGAGATGTTGCGGTTATTTGCCTGCTCTTGTTGAGGGTTCTGATCCTAAATCCATCGCAGACATAGGTAAGGGAGATAAATGCACATATTTGAAAATTGGTGAATTTTCTTATGCTTCAGTTAAATTTGCATTACAAGATCATAAAGACAGAGTGAATGAAACTGTTCCAGACAACAAGCATGGATATATAGAGTCAATATCTTTCCAAGGTGGAAAGTTCGACGAACAAACAATAAAATTTTCTCGTGAGTTGAACACACTTATTGGCATAAGAGGTAGCGGAAAATCTTCTGTTTTGGAAGCTATCAGATATGTTTTAGGACTCTCTGCCCAAATGGACAAAGAATATAAGGAATCTCTCATTAAAAATGTCTTTGGGTCTGGCGGAAAAGCAACGTTAAAGGTAATAGATAAACACGGCAAACGATATTATGTTAGTCGGATATTGGGAGAACGAATTAACGTTCTTGATGAGAATGGCAATGATTTAAATATAAATCCGATCAATTTGTTCGATGGAGTACAATATTTTGGTCAAAAAGATCTATCTAGCAGTGCAGATCACGAAAATGGTTTGTTAGAAAAATTGATTAGTGGCAGAATTGGTCAACCCTCTAATTTAGATAGTTGTGTGAATGAATTGGTTAAAACAGTAGAACGTTTACTGGACGTGAGCAAAATTCCACAGCAAATGACTGAAGTTACAACACAACAAACCGAGCTTGAGCATAAACTCTCAATTTTTGAAGAAAAAGGTGTGGCAGACAAACTAAAAAAGCAAAGGGGATACGCTACCGATACAACAAAGCTTGATGCGGTAAAAAATAGAATAGACGCTATTTTGCGTAGTGTTCGAAATGCGTATTCAGAGAACTCTATTGCGTCAAACGCTTTGGACGGATACAGCAGTGATTTTAATAAGGACATATTTGAAGATGTTTCCGCAGTATTGTCGTTTATAGACGTTCAGCTCGCACAAATCGGTTCTTGCATTGCAGAAATTGAAAAACAACGCAGTGGAATGGAAGATATCATATCCCGTCTGAAAGAGCGAACTGATAGTTTAGCAGATGAATTCGCTGAAATTAAAAGAGAAATCAAAGACGAAACTTTGGATGTTGATAGTTTTGTCAAGATGAGTGCTGAATTGCAAAAAACCAAAGAAAAACTAAAGCAATTAAGCGAAGAAGCTTCTTCCAAAGCAAAAATAGAAGCATCCTTTACTAAGGCAACAAGAGAACGTAACGATGCTTTGTTGACAACCTACAACGCTTATAAGGCTGAAACCGAACGTATTAATCAAAATCAAACCGAACTACGAATTGAAATCACATTCAAAGGAGATCGAGAAGGTTTCAAATCTCAACTGAAAAATGATTTTAAGGGAACAGGAATCTCAGATTCTAAATATCAAGTTATTTGTGATACTTTTACTGATTATGCGTCGATCATAGAAGATTGGATTATTTGTGATGGTAACAAATTAAAAAGCATTGTTTCTTCCAGCGAATATGTAAAATTGGAAGACAAGCTTCGTAATCAATATGAAGAATTGTTGAACAGACAAGTTGAAAATAAAGTAGATATTTATTATCATGGAAAACTGTTGCGGCAACACTCGATTGGACAACGAGCATCAGCACTTATACTGTTCATATTGACACAGGATGATAATGATATTATCTTTATTGATCAACCGGAAGATGATCTTGATAATAAGGTAATCTATGACGAAGTCATTACCGCAATTGTGCAGAAAAAGCCCTATATGCAATTTATATTTGCCACGCACAATGCAAATATCCCTGTGCTTGGTGATTCCGAAAGAGTGTTAGTTGTTGAGTTTCAAGAAACCAAAATTGATATTGCACAGGGAAATATTGATTTAGATTCTACACATAAACAGATTGTGGACATCATGGAAGGTGGTAAGGAGGCGTTTGATAAACGACAACTTATCTACACCTCATGGCAATGATTTCGAAATTTAGCTGTATTTCAAAGCTAAGCAAATAAATTAGATATATCCATTTTTTACATATGATATGAAAGCATTAGGATTTGCAAGTGCTGATGAAACATCTCCCGAAAACAACCAAGAAGTGTCTAAGAAATGCATATTGAATTATTACAACAAAACAAGCGGTTAAAACAAAAAATATTTTGCATATTCCTTCAAAAATGAAATAATTCTATTGAAATTATGCAAAATGTGTGATATACTAACAGAGTTGAATAATTTCAATTGAAAAGAAGTTTCCCGAAATCCTCGGCAACAATATGGCAACATAAAATCTGATAGTCCATAATCTATGGATAATTCAAGTAATACAAATACTATAAGCTAAATCTCCTATACAGATTTGTTTAAGACAGGTTTGTCGGGAGCGAGTGGGAATAATTTTGTATTGAGCTTATAATAAAAAGAGAGCTGACCTTTTTTGAATGGGTCAGCTCTTTTCATTTAATTCTCTGCATAATTCGGTCATAACTTCATATGCCGTGTCAAGTGAAGTCGATTTAGGTATGACAACTGTTATTCCGAAACAATCGTCCCATTGGAATATTAGTCCAAGCTTGTCATTGTCATTTGTAAAGATGAATATCCATCGTTCTTTTTTTTTGACGGTTGAATTTCATACATAAAATCACTTCTTTGTATAATATTGCGAAACTTATTTATCAAAACTTTTCTCATATCCAAATTCTCTCAGCGTCAGGTCGTCATCAATGATTTCATCGTAAACACCGTCTGCCTTCACAAAACCGTTCTTCTCATAAAGGCGCATTGCAGGCTTGTTTATGTCCACCACAAAAAGCCGCAGATTATCCGCGCCCTTTGCTTTTGCGGCTTCTTTCGCTTTTTCAAGCATAAGGCTGCCAATTCCTTTCCGAAGATAGTTTACATTTACCCCAAATCGGTCAAGATACAGCGAATTTTTGGCGGGGAGGTGCCATTTGACCGCATTTTCGCCCGAATTTGAGCTGCATAATGCGAATGCGGAAACTATCACGCCGTTTTCAGTCAGGACATAAAGCTGCTCATTTTTTATGTCCTCCTCGAAAAATTCGCAGGGATATATATCGTCCCAGATAGGAACATTATTATCGTTCATATTTTCGATAATTGCCTTAAATACCGACTTTAGCTGAGGCAGGTCGGTAAGCTTTGCTGTTCTGAAATCCATTGGTTCACCTCAAATAAAAAAGTGCCCGCAAAAGGCACTTTAACTGGTGGAGATAAGGGGATTCGAACCCCTGACCTGTTACATGCGAAGCAACCGCTCTCCCAACTGAGCTATACCCCCGAGATATTAAAACCGCCGCTGCTTGTCAACGGCGGTTAATTTTGGTGGAGACGAAGGGGATCGAACCCTCGACCTTTTGAATGCCATTCAAACGCGCTCCCAGCTGCGCCACGCCCCCACGAGAGCAATCTTTTCCAATTGCAAAAACATTATAGCACAAAAAAAAGCCCTTGTCAAGATAAATTTTTATATTTTTTTATAAGTTCGTTTGCTTTACAAAGTCATAGCAATATGGTATAATTACAATGTATGAATTGAATTGAAGGAGCGATCGACTTGCCGATACCACAGGAAAATATACGAAATTTCTGCATTATTGCTCATATCGACCACGGAAAATCCACCCTTGCCGACCGAATTCTGGAGCTGACATCAACCGTTTCTCTCAGGGATATGGAAGATCAGCTTCTCGATAATATGGATATTGAACGTGAAAGAGGAATCACCATAAAAGCGAGAGCCGTCCGTCTGAACTACACCGCAGACAACGGTCAGACCTACGTTTTCAACCTTATCGACACTCCGGGACACGTTGACTTCAACTATGAGGTTTCCCGTTCGCTGGCTGCCTGTGAGGGCGCAATTCTTGTAGTTGACGCATCTCAGGGAATTGAAGCGCAGACTCTGGCAAACACCTATCTTGCTATTGAGCACGACCTGGAAGTTGTTCCCGTTGTCAACAAGATAGACCTGCCGTCTGCCGAGCCTGAGAGGGTTTGCGCAGAGGTGGAGAACGTCATCGGAATCCCCGCTATGGACGCACCGAAGATTTCCGCAAAAATGGGAACAAACATCAAGGAGGTCTTAGAGCGGGTGATAACCGACATTCCCGCACCAAAGGGCGACGTTTCAAAGCCGCT
This sequence comes from Oscillospiraceae bacterium, assembly GCA_017828975.1. GTDB lineage: Bacteria > Bacillota > Clostridia > Oscillospirales > Ruminococcaceae > UMGS1889. The sequence goes on from JAGAJN010000031.1 coordinate 77,269, forward strand.
GAGCGCACTTATTTTCGACTGCTATTATGACAGCTACAAAGGCGTTATCATCTATGTTCGTGTGAAAGAGGGCAGCGTCAAGCCGGGTGATACCATTCATCTGATGGCGACGGGTGCCGAGTTTACCGTTGTTGAGGCGGGATATATGGGCGCTACCGAGCTTGTTGCCAGCGCCGACGGAATTTCTGCGGGCGAGGTTGGCTACATTGCGGCTTCAATCAAGAGCATTGGCGACACAAAGGTGGGCGACACGGTGACAAATGCCGATGATCCCTGTTCCGAGCCGCTGCCCGGTTATCGTGAGGTAAATCCCATGGTGTTCTCGGGTATTTACCCTGCGGACGGCGCACGTTACGGCGATCTCCGTGATGCGCTGGAAAAGCTGCGTCTGAACGATGCTTCGCTGTCCTTTGAGCCTGAAACTTCCATTGCGTTGGGATTTGGTTTCCGCTGCGGCTTTCTGGGACTTCTCCATATGGAGATAATTCAGGAGCGTCTGGAGAGAGAGTTTAATCTTGACCTGATAACTACCGCACCTTCCGTTGTTTACAAGGTCGATCTTACCAACGGGGAGACTGTTTTCATTGACAATCCCACCAATTTCCCCGATGTTTCCTTGATAAAATGCGCCGAGGAGCCGATGGTGAAGGCAAACATTCTCACACCCTCCGATTATGTCGGAAACATTATGGATCTGTGTCAGGACAGACGTGGAATATTCAAAGATATGAAATATCTTGATGCCACAAGAGTTGAGCTTCACTATGAGCTGCCGCTGAATGAGATAGTTTACGACTTCTTCGATGCTCTGAAATCACGTACAAAGGGCTATGCGTCCTTTGACTATGAGATGATGGGCTATGCACCTTCCAAGCTTGTCAAGCTGGATATTCTGCTCAACGGCGATATTGTGGACGCTCTGTCCTTTATTGTTCACGCAGACAAGGCATATCCCCGTGCAAGAAAAATGGCTGAAAAGCTTAAAGACAACATCCCCAGACAGATGTTTGAGATACCCATTCAGGCGGCGGTCGGAGGAAAAATTATTGCCCGTGAAACAGTAAAGGCGCTCCGAAAGGACGTACTAGCCAAGTGCTACGGCGGCGATATTACCCGAAAGAAAAAGCTGCTTGAAAAGCAGAAGGAAGGTAAAAAGCGTATGCGTCAGCTGGGTACGGTCGAGGTGCCGCAGGAGGCATTTATGTCCGTACTGAAGCTTGATGAATGACGTATTTACGATGTTTTACAATGAGTCATAATATAATTTATATGGAGATGAAGCATGATGACTCTTAATGAATTAAGGCCGGGACAGTCCGCTGTCATAACCTCCGTAGGCGGCGAGGGGGCACTTCGCTGCCGTCTGCTGGATATGGGACTTATCCCGAAAACCAAGGTGACTGTCCGCAAGGTCGCACCGCTTGGAGATCCCATAGAACTGCATCTGCGGGGCTATGAACTGACGATTCGGCTTGATGACGCAAAGGAAATTTCCGTTGAGGAGGTATCCCAATGATCATTGCATTGGCAGGCAATCAGAACTGCGGAAAAACTACCTTGTTCAATCAGCTGACAGGCTCAAATCAGCACGTGGGAAATTTCCCCGGCGTTACCGTTGAACAGAAAAGCGGAACTATCAGAGGTCACGAGGATATGACGGTAGTCGATCTTCCCGGAATATACTCGATCAGACCTTACACCAATGAGGAGATTGTTACCCGAGATTTCCTTATTAAGGAAAAACCCGGAGCAATCATCAATATCGTGGATGCGACAAATATTGAGCGAAATCTCTATCTTTCGCTGCAGCTTCTGGAGATGAATATCCCCACGGTGCTGGCACTGAATATGATGGATGAGGTGCGCAACAACGGCGGAACGGTGAATGTTTCCAAGCTTTCGGAATGTTTGGGAATTCCCGTTGTGCCTATAAGTGCCGCAAAAAACGAGGGTATCGACGAACTTATACGAAGGCTGGAAAAGGTGGCAAAGGGGAAGATCCTCCCGAAAAAGACCGACTTCTGTTCGGGTGCCGTACATAGATGTATCCACGGCGTTACTCACCTTATCGAGGACCACGCCGATATGGTGGGAATATCGAGAAAATTTGCTGCTACCAAGCTTGTTGAGGGCGACCCCGACATCAGCGAGATGCTGGCTATCAACGACAACGAAAAGGACATGGTTGAGCACAGCATTACCGAAATGGAGCAGGAAATGGGGCTGGACAGAAACGCCGCTCTTGCCGAAATGCGCTATGATTTCATCGAAAAGCTCTGCGCCGAGGCGGTCGTAAAGCCAAAGGAAAGCAAGGAGCATATCCGAAGCGTTAAGATAGACAAAATTCTTACGGGAAAATACCTTGCGCTGCCCGTTTTTCTGCTGATAATGCTCACTATTTTCTGGCTGACATTTAATGTTATCGGTGCATTTTTAAGCGACCTGCTCAGCATCGGAATTGACAAGGTGACGGAGCTTGCGGACAATGCGCTGACGGTTTACGGACTGAACCCCGTAGTCCACAGCCTGATAATTGACGGGATTTTTGCGGGTGTGGGAAGCATACTCAGCTTTCTGCCCACCATTGTGACGCTGTTTTTCTTCCTGTCCATTCTGGAGGACAGCGGTTATATGGCGAGAGTGGCGTTTGTAATGGATAAGCTGCTCAGGAAAATCGGGCTTTCGGGACGAAGCTTTGTGCCGATGCTCATAGGTTTCGGCTGCACTGTCCCCGCTGTTATGGCGACAAGGACGCTGTCCAGCGAACGTGACAGGACCATGACCATCTTCCTGACGCCGTTTATGAGCTGTTCCGCTAAGCTGCCTATCTATGCGGTTTTCACGGCGGCGTTCTTCCCGAAAAATGCGCCGATAATGATGCTGCTTATGTATGTTATGGGCATTGTCATCGGAATTGTCAGCGCTTCTATAATGAGCAGGACTAAATTCAAGGGAAATCCCATACCATTTGTAATGGAGCTGCCGAATTACAGAATGCCCTCGGCGAAAAGTGTTGCCTATCTTATGTGGGATAAGGCTAAGGATTTTATCACTAAGGCGTTTACAGTTATTTTTGCGGCAACGGTCATTATCTGGTTTTTGCAGACCTTTGACACACGTCTGAATGTTGTTTCCGACAGTTCAAACAGCCTGCTGGCGCTGATAGGAAAGCTTATCTCGCCGCTGTTTGCGCCTTTGGGATTTGGCGACTGGAGAGCGTCCACCGCACTTATTACGGGATTTACCGCAAAGGAAACGGTAGTCAGCACCCTTGCCGTGCTGATGGGTACTTCTCCCGCAAATCTGCCAAATGCCCTTGGAGCGATGTTTACTCCGCTTTCCGCATTCAGCTTTCTGACCTTTACGCTGCTGTATTCTCCCTGCGTTGCGGCAATTGCGGCGGTCAAGCGTGAGATGAATTCGGGGGTTTCCGCGGCATATGTTGCCGGGCTGCAATGTGCGGTGGCATGGGTATCGGCGTTCATTGTTTACACGGTAGGAGGATTATTTGTATGAGCCCTCTTGACATTATTTTGATAGCTGCTATTGCCGTGTGGTTTGTTCTTGCGGTGAGAGCATCACGCAAGGGCTGCGGCGGCTGCAGCGGAGATTGTAAAAATTGCAGAAAAGGATTGAAAAAATATGAGAAATAGGATAGCAGCCTTGGCGGCTTCCGTACTGATACTTACAGGCTGCACAGCAATAGATGACGGGACAGCCGTTCCCGCAGACGGCACAATGCCCACACTTCCGCCCTTGACCGAAACGACAACGGAGGAAACCACCACTGTCACGGAAACGGAAACTACCACCGAAACAACAACGGAAGCAGTTTCCGAAACCGACATTTCCGAAAGCGAGTCGGAAGCGGAGGAATCGGAAACTACCGCAGCGGCTTCAATGTCATCTTCTGAATATAAGGAGCATTTTTCCGATTCGCTCTTTATCGGAGATTCCATAACCGTAGGATTTTCCGCTTACGGATATATCGGAGAGAACAACGTTGCGGCAAAGGTGGGACTTAACCCGTCGTCCGCACTTACAAAGGAGATCGAAATGCCCGACGGCTCCGTGAAAACCGTATCTGCCAGAGCAGCCGAGCTTCAGCCGAAAAATGTTTACATAATGCTTGGCTCAAACGGCATACAGTGGCTTTCCAACGAGTCTATGCTGAGCAGCGTCAGCGAGCTTTCAGCCGAAATAAAGGCGGCAGACCCCGATTGTTCGGTGTATTTGCTGTCTATCCCGCCTGTTACCGAGGTTTACAACAGCGAGAACGAGGGGGATATAATGTCCCGAATAAATGACTATAATGCGGAGCTGAAAAATATCGCCGCACAGAACGGCTGCGGATATATCGACATCACCACGCCCTTGCAGGACTCCTCGGGATATTTTATGCCCGAGCTTGCCGAAAAGGACGGTATCCATTTCAAGGGCAGATGCTATACGCTGGTACTTGATGAGATAATAAAGAACAGCTGATAGTTTGCATTAAAATCAGAATAATTATGCGGCAGTATTTTTACATATTGCCGCATTTTTATACTAAACACCATTTAAATCACGGAGAAGAAATCGGCGTAAAAAGCTTGCGTATATGGGCTTTCATGCCGGGAGATTCCCGTGATTAATGGGTGTTTAGTATTATTCTCCTGTTTATGCAATTTTACTGTATTTTTGAAGCGAAACAATTCGGAAACGGTGTTATAATGAGTTTGCCGAAAGAAAATACAAGCAGGCAAGGAGGATAAAAAAATGTACAGAGAAAAGCTTGACGAGATAATGTACAGCGTCAATAACAAAGCAATTTCAACCAAGATACTCCAGCATATGGACAAGATCCGCAACAATGACGATGAGGGACAGGCACGCCGTTTTGTGTGGGAGCTTATCCAGAATGCAAAGGACGTTGCCCGGGAGGATATTCCGCTGAAAATATCCATGACATTGGATAAGGACAGGTTCACCTTTGCTCATAACGGCAAGGATTTCCGCCTGAAAAATCTGCTCTCCCTTATAAATCAGGTTTCGGGAAAGAATGCCGATGACGGTACAACGGGTAAATTCGGGACAGGCTTCATCACCACACATCTGCTGTCAGAGAAGGTAAATGTGAAGGGTATTTTGAATGATTTCGGATTTGAACCGAGAAATTTTGAACTGCTTCTGGACAGGAGCGGACATTCAGATGAGGAGATAATCGGAGCTGTTGACAGGGCGATGGATTCGGTAAGATGCGTGGACGACAATGCTGCTGCGGTTTACAGCCGTGATATGCTCAACACCGAGTTTGAATATGCGCTCACTACCGATTACAGCCGAAGGGTTGCCGAAACGGGTATGAACGATGCTTGCTGCAATCTGTTTTACTGCATGGCTTTTGTACCGCAGATATACGAAATTACGCTTGTCAATAACGTAAGCGGAACGAAAACCGTATATACAAGAGGCAGCCTTGAAAGGTCTGACGGAAATATCTCGGTTTTGACTATTATGGAAAACAGCACTGAGCATAAGGTGATTTTTGCGTCCGACGGTGAGGTACAGGTCGCAGCCGAGGTAAAGGACGGGGCGGCACTTGATATAAGCAGCAAGACCTCACGGCTTTTCTGCGATTTCCCGCTGATAGACAATCAGCCTTTTCCGTTCCCAACAGCGGTGAACAGCTCCTCATTCCGTGTCAACGAGCCGAGAAGCTGCATAACACTTACCGATAATCCCAACAGCACCGACAGCGAGCTGAACAAGCGTCTGATGAAGCAGGCGGTCGTTTTGTTCGGGGAGCTGCTGAAATATCTTGAGGAGAAAGGGTACAAGTCCCTGTATAATCTGATAAACACGCCAAAGGTGTTCAAAAGAAGCGATATTTCCGACAGCTGGATAAGGGAAAACATTCTTGCGGGAATAGCGGAAAATGTTTTTCAAAGGAGGATACTTCCCGGAACGGAGGGGCTTTTTGCTGCTGCGGATACAAAGCTTATCCTTCCTAATGCAGAGCGTCCCGAACTGACAAATGAGCTTAACGGACTGCTTGGCGGTCTGTCAGAATACAGCGTTATTACGGAGGATATTGACAGCTGGAGTGCGGCGCTTAACAGTCTGAACAGCGGGGTATTTAAGTTTCTCGGCATAAATGACCTTTTGGTAATGACCGACAAGGCGGCTGATATTGGCAATTTGCAGAATGCCATAAAGTCAGATGTATTTGTATGGCTCAGGCAGCTGCTAGACTGTGCGGTGAAAGCAGAGGAGCTGAGAAACAACATTTATGCGGGAAATTACAAGCTTATCCCGACTCAGAGCGGCTGTCTGAAGCCTATAACAGAGGTGTTTTCCGAAGATACTATTATCGACGAATACTACAAGGATATTTGCGAGCTAATTGACAGATATGTGGACATTACAAGCAGCCTTTCTGTCCGCAGCAGGCTTATCTCCAAGGCTTACGACATTTCGGGAATTGACGGAATAACCGAATATGATGTGTCAAAGGTCGGTGCGCATATACGGCTGGGAACAAAGAGCGTGCATACCGATTATTATGAAGATGCAAAAGCAGTCGTAAAGCTTATGGGCGCATGCTGTCCCGATGATAGGATCTACAAGACATACAGCTGCGTTTTGGATATGCCCGAGCGATATGTTCCCGTACTGAAGTTCAATAACAGTATCTGGGATAACACATATCTTGCACTTACCTTTACATTTCAGAGTTACATTTATAAGCTTGCAAAGCTGTCCGACGGATTTGAACAGCTGACAGATGCCTGCGGGGGAGTGGAAAATGCGATAGATACGATAAACTGTTTTCATGAGCTGTGGGATAAGCATTGTCAGCCGTCAAATTACTATGCGCCTGTTCTTATTGAAGCCGCTGACGGTAAGGTCATAATGAAAAATGCCAGACCGTACAGCATTGATTATGTCATAAACGACGGCATTGACGACCGTTTGAAGGATATTTACCGAAGGATAGTTACCGACGGTGCCGCTATTATCGACAAGCGGATAAATGTGGGAAAGAATATGAATATCAAGTCAATGGACGAGCTGAATGCCGCAAGCCTTATAGGAAACAGGATTACAGCAGAGCTGAAGGACGGTTCGATATTCAATAAACCGAAGGATTTTCAGCTGGCGTGTTCGCTGCTTATGCGATGGATAAATGCTAACGAGGAAAAGGCGTATGAGTTGTTTCCCGCTTACGCTTCCAGGGAGGACAGAATGCAGCTTATGACTCCCGAGGCGGCGGCAGAAATAAGCGATCAGCTGGACAGATTCAATGAGATCATCAAGGAAAACGGCTGCTGCTCCATCGAAGACCTTGTGCAGAAGCTTTCGGAGCTGCCAAAGCCGTATGATCCTACTGCTGATTACATTGACTGGTACGGCGATTTCGGCTATGATCCCCGCAGAAATAACCTTGATGATGTTCTGAAGGCAATAGGCGATGCAGGCGAGAGATTCGCATTGGAGCTTCTCAGGCATCAGTACGGCGAGAATGCGGAGATAATTCTCTGCAACACCGATTCCTACAAGCAGCAGGGCTATGACATAATCGTGAATTCAGACGGCGAGACCTATTATTATGAGGTCAAGACACGCACACAGACAAGTATGTACCGTCATTCACTCAATTTCAGCCGTTCACAGGCGGCACTTTTCCGCAGCAAAAACTACCGTGTGCTGCTTGTTGTCTTAAACAGAAATTACGAGCTTTCAAGCAGTGTGGAATTCAGCGATATATTTGACTGCTTTGAACACGGCAGCTTCACAAGAACCGACGGTTACAGAGTTACCGTTTAATAATAAAAATGAACGCCCCGATACTTATGACTTTCATAGGTATCGGGTGCCGTCATTATGGAATTTTAGCGCAGTCTGTATCTGAACAAACCGTGCTCCGAGCAGCCGATGTAGAGAAATCCGCTGCCCCTTGCCCTGATGCGGAAGGCTGCGTCCTGTTCGGGATACAGCTTGATATAGGTCATAGTGTCCGCAGAAACGTATGCCGCAAAGGTGAGATAATGCGCTTTGGTCATCTCATGGTCAAGGGTGATGTAAAGCTCGTCCTCAACGGGTTCAATCGTAATTTTATGGGCATCGTCCGCCTCGGATATTGCCAGAGGTGACATTTTCCGTCCGCAGCAGGACAGTTCGAATTTTTTTGATGAAGCCATTGTTTCTCCGCATACGGGACAGCGGTAAAATACTGTGTTTCTCATATTTCCTCCTGATTTTTCGTTAATTTTCTGTTCGCCCGAAAGCAGCACGTCCGTGCCGACGCCGAAGATGTCCGCAAGCTCCGTCAGCAGGGAAACATCGGGGCAGCCAAGCCCGCGCTCCCATTTTGACACCGCCTTGTCGCTGATGTTCATCATATCTGCCAGCTGCTTTTGGGTAAGTCCCATTTCCTTTCGCAGACTGCATATGAGTCTGCCTGTCTTTTCATTGTCCATATTTTTGCCTCCCTGATGATATTATAAGATATATTTACGGAAAAAGCAATAAACGTATCGTAGATATGCCGAAAAATAAATTTTGTCAGCCTTTTTTCAAAAAATGATAGACAAATCGGGAAAAATGTAGTATAATATAATTCAGCTTCATTTGGAGCGAATTTTTTAAGGCAGCCCGTCAGGCTGTCGGAAAGGCTGATCTATATGGATTCTTTGCTTAAGCTTCTGAAACAAAACGCCCGTCTTTCCAACGGAGAGCTGGCAACCATGCTCGGAACGACCGAGCAGGACGTCGCCGCCCGTATAGCCGATTATGAAAAACGAGGAATTATCAAGGGTTACAGCGTTATCGTCAACGAAGAGCTTGCCGATGTTAACGCCGTTACCGCATATATTGAATTGAAGGTCACCCCCAAGGCCGATTACGGCTTTGACGAGCTTGCTTCAAAGATCGCTAGTCTGGACGATGTCGAGTCGGTTTCCCTTATGTCGGGTGCGTACGACTTAGGCGTTACCATCAGCGGGAAAAATTACAAGGAAATAGCTATGTTCGTTGCTCAGAGATTGTCTACCATTGACGGTGTTCTGTCCACAGCAACTCATTTTATCCTGAAACGCTACAAGGAAAAGGGAATTATGATAGAGGACGAGGCTTCCGACGAAAGGAGCTTAGTTGCTCCATGATGGACTATGAAAAACTGATCTCCAAAAAATGCGCAAAGCTCAAGCCCTCGGGCATCAGAAAGTTTTTCGATGTTGCGGCAATGATGGAGGGTGTTATCTCTCTCGGTGTCGGTGAACCCGATTTCCAGACGCCCTGGGCTATCAGAAAGACTGCCATCACCGCTCTGGAAAAGGGCAAGACTGTTTACACGGCAAATCCGGGACTTATCGAGCTGCGTACGGAGGTTGCAAACTATCTGAACAGAACTCAGGGCATTACCTACGACCCCGCACATGAGATAATCATTACCGTCGGCGGCTCCGAGGCTATCGACCTTGGTATCAGGTCGCTTATTGACCCCGGGGACGAGGTGCTGGTGGTTGAACCCAGCTTTGTTTGCTATGCTCCTATCGTTGAGCTGACAGGCGGCGTTGCTGTTCCCATTGAAACGAAGGTTGAGGATAAATTTAAGCTGACTGCCAAGGCTTTGAGGGAGAAGATAACCGACAAGACCAAGCTGCTTATCCTGCCGTTCCCCAACAATCCCACAGGCGGAGTTATGACGAAATCCGATCTGGAGGAAATTGCGGAGGTTCTTCGTGATACAAATATTATGGTGCTGTCCGACGAGATATATGCCGAGCTTACATACACGGGTGAACCCCACTGCTCAATTGCTTCGCTGCCGGGTATGCAGGAGAGAACTCTGCTGGTAAACGGCTTCTCCAAGGCTTACGCTATGACAGGCTGGAGAATGGGCTATCTTGCAGGACCTGCGCCCCTTATTGCGCAGATGCTCAAGGTGCATCAGTATGCGATTATGTGTTCGCCCACCGTATCTCAGTATGCGGCGATAGAGGCTCTGCGCAGCTGCGATGACGAGGTAAAGAAGATGACAAACGAGTACAATATCCGCCGCAGATGGCTTGTTAATGCGCTTAATGAGATAGGTCTGGAGTGCTTTGAGCCTGAGGGTGCGTTCTATGTGTTCCCGTCCATAAAGTCTACGGGACTTTCCAGCGAGGAGTTCTGCGAGCGTCTGCTTTATGAGCACAAGGTGGCTGTTGTTCCCGGAAATGCGTTCGGCGAGAGTGGCGAGGGATTTATCAGAATTTCCTATGCGTACTCATTGAAGCATTTGAAGGAAGCTGTTGAGCGAATCAAGGAGTTTCTCAATGACATTAAGAAATGATATTAGCGTAAAAGCGTACGCGAAGATCAATCTTTATCTGGATATAACGGGCAGGCGGGGCGACGGCTACCACCTGCTCGAAACAATAATGCAGACGGTTTCCCTCTGCGACGATCTGTCGATTTCCCTGCGTAACAACGGGGAAATCGTTTTATATGCGGATAATGATTTTTCGGGAGATATTCCCTGCGATGAACGAAATATCGCAGTAAGGGCGGCAAAACGGTTTTACGAAAATACTCCCGGGCTGTTTTCGGGATTGGAAATTCATCTGACGAAAAATATCCCGTCACAGGCGGGGCTTGGGGGCGGAAGTGCCGATGCTGCGGCGGTTTTGCGGGGGCTGTATGAGCTTCACGAAAAGCCCTTTGAGGAGGATCGGCTGTATAATATTGCCCTTTCTCTGGGTGCGGACGTGCCTTTCTGCCTTTTGGGCGGTGCGGCAATTTGTCACGGAATAGGCGAGGAAATGACGGCTGTTGCGTCCATAGACGAGGGGCTGTCTATCCTAATTGCAAAGGGCGGCTGCGGCATATCTACGGCGGCTGCTTTTAGTGAGATAGACCGTGTTGGCTTTGCGGAAAACCGTACTGACGAGATTCTGGAACTGTACCATAAAGGGGACTATTCCTCCCTCTGCTTCAATCGCTTTGAACAGGTCACGGCACTTGACGAGATACGCAGTCTAAAGGAGAAAATGCTGGGATTCGGTGCAAAAGCGGCTTGCATGAGCGGGTCGGGTTCGGCGGTTTTCGGTATTTTCAAAAATGCGGACAATGCTGACAGGCTGTCTGCCGAACTTCGCAAAAACGGCTTCTTTGCGGAGGTTTGCAGGGCGAAAGGGTGATTTTTTGGACATTACACATTATAATATATTCCGAAAATGCTTCCCGAAGATCGAGATGACGTTTGAACAGCTGAAAGCTTCTCTCGGCAATTCGGATATAATTTCAGACGGCGAAAAAGGCTTTGCGGCGGTATTCGGGGACTGTATCCGCCTGCTTTGCGTATCTCCCGAATATCAGGGGCAGGGGATAGGAAGAAAGCTGATTTCCGACTGCGAGCGGCGCATTTCCGAAGGCGGACATTCCGAAGCAGTTCTCGGCGGTTTTGACTCGGTGCTGTTTATCGGTGCAGCGGAAGAGAATGCGGGATTTTTTGAGAAGAATGGGTATACTTTTGACGGCGGCTGTGCGGAGATGACGCTTGATCTTGCGGATTTTGACATTTGCAGGCTGGAAATTCCCATCTATCCCGAGGGGGTAAGCTTCGGCTTTTATTCGGGGGACAGGGAACCGCTGTATGCTGCCGTGCGCTCGGTGGACGAGGAGTGGGAGCAGTATTTCAGGAATGACGAGCCTGTTTTCTGCGCCTTTGAAGATGGTGTTCCCGTGGGATTTATCATTGTTGACTATGACGCTTTGTGTATTCTGGGCGGCGAGGGACAGAAGGTGGGGTCTATCGGCTGTGTGGGAACTGTTCCCGCTGCAAGGCGTCGGGGGATAGGGCTTGCTATGGCTGCACACGCCTGCACGGAGCTAAAAAAGAGCGGCTGCACAAGGCTGTTCGTTCACTATACTCATTTGGAAAAATGGTATGCCAAAATTGGCTGCCGAACATTTATGAGGTATCGTTTCGGACGAAAAATAATATAGAACGGAGGAATAAAAATGACCGATACCGAACTGGTAAAAGCGGCGCAGGAGATGCTGAAATACGCTTATGCGCCCTATTCAAAATTCCTTGTGGGAGCTGCCCTTCTGGGACGTGACGGCAGAGTTTTCACAGGCTGCAATGTTGAGAATGCGTCCTACGGTGCCACCAACTGCGCCGAGAGAACAGCGGTGTTCAAGGCGGTTTCCGAGGGCTGCCGTGAGTTTCTGGCTATTGCTGTTGTCAGCAGCTCGGGAAAATACACCTATCCATGCGGAATTTGCAGACAGGTGCTTTCCGAGTTTGCACCCGGTATCACTGTAATACTTTACGACGATGAAAAGGGAATTCTGACAGCCGAATTGGAGGAGCTTTTCCCCGACAGCTTCGGCGGCTCGGATATGAACTGAGTTTATCTGTAACAGTAAAACCCGATTTGTAAATAGGCAAACCCACCAAATATTTTGACGGCTTTATGGTGAAATCCACAGTTGCATTTTGTCGGTTTGTATGGTATGATTAATACACGATGTTGTTTAATATTTTTTTACTGCCACAATATATAGTGGTGACCTACGAAAGGATTTGATCGTTTGATTAGGATTATCAAGAAAGACGGCACTAAAGAGGATTTCAACATACAAAAGGTTGTGGTGGCTGTCAACAAGTCTGCCAATCGGGCACTGATAAAATTTACCGAGGACGATATTGACTTTATCTGTACCTTCGTGTCCGAGAGAGTAGAGGCTATGCACAAGGACGAGGTCGCTATCTGGGAGATGCACAATATTGTTGAAAGTGCTCTCGACAGAGTAAATCCCGTTGTGGCAAAATCTTACAGAGATTACCGTAACTACAAGCAGGATTTCGTTCATATGCTGGACGAGGTTTATCAGAAGAGCCAGTCAATTATGTATATCGGCGACAAGGAAAATTCCAACTCCGATTCCGCACTTGTTTCCACAAAGAGAAGCCTTATCTTCAATCAGCTGAATAAGGAGCTTTATCAGAAATTTTTCCTGACTACCGAGGAAATTCAGGCGTGCCGTGACGGTTATATCTATATCCACGATATGTCCGCAAGACGTGACACTATGAACTGCTGCCTGTTTGACGTAAAGACCGTTCTCAGCGGCGGCTTTGAGATGGGCAATATCTGGTATAATGAGCCTAAGTCGCTGGACGTTGCTTTTGATGTTATCGGAGATATTGTACTGTCTGCGGCAAGTCAGCAGTACGGCGGATTTACCGTTCCCTGTGTCGATGAGATACTTGAACCCTATGCCGAAAAGAGCTATGCCGCAAAGACCGAGCGTTACAAGGAAATGGGACTGTCCGACGAGGTCGCAGAAGCCGAGGCTATGAAGGACATTACCCGTGATTTCGAGCAGGGCTTCCAGGGCTGGGAGTATAAGTTCAACACTGTTGCTTCAAGCCGAGGCGACTATCCCTTCATTACCATGACAGCGGGCGTTGCTCAGGGACGTTTCGCAAGGCTTGCGACCATCTCCATGCTCAAAGTGAGAAAGGGCGGACAGGGCAAGGCTAGCTGCAAGAAGCCTGTTCTTTTCCCGAAGATAGTTTTCCTTTACGATGAAAATCTTCACGGCGAGGGCAAGCCCATGGCAGACGTTTTCGAGGCTGCCGTTGAGTGTTCCGCAAAGACCATGTACCCCGACTGGCTCAGCCTTACGGGCGAGGGTTATGTTGCGGATATGTACAAGCGTTACGGAAGAATTGTCAGTCCTATGGGCTGCAGAGCGTTTCTGTCCCCGTGGTATGAGAGGGGCGGCATGAAGCCTGCCGATGAGGACGACAAGCCAATTTTCGTGGGACGCTTCAACATCGGTGCGGTAAGTCTGCATCTGCCCATGATACTTGCAAAGGCAAGAAAGGAAAGCAGAGATTTCTACGAGGTGCTGGACTATTATCTGGAGCTTATCAGACAGCTTCACATCAGGACCTACGATTATCTCGGCGAAATGAGAGCGTCCACAAATCCGCTGGCATACTGCGAGGGCGGTTTCTTAGGCGGTCATCTCGGAATCCACGATAAGATAAAGCCGCTGCTTAAATCGGCTACGGCTTCCTTCGGAATTACTGCGCTTAACGAGCTTCAGCAGCTTTACAACAAGAAATCAATTGCCGAGGACGGAGAGTTCGCACTTGAAGTAATGCGCCATATTAACGAAAAGGTGGCGGAGTTTAAGGAGGCAGACGGCAACCTGTACGCTCTTTACGGCACTCCCGCTGAGAGCCTTTGCGGTCTGCAGGTTCAGCAGTTCCGCAAGAAATACGGCATTATCGAGAATGTTTCCGACAGGGAGTATGTTTCCAACAGCTTCCATTGTCACGTTTCCGAGGACATTTCTCCTATCCGCAAGCAGGACCTTGAAAAGCGTTTCTGGGACCTGATGAACGGCGGAAAGATACAGTATGTAAAATATCCCATCGACTACAATCTTGATGCTGTCAAGACCCTTATCAGACGTGCTATGGACATGGGCTTCTATGAGGGCGTTAATCTTTCGCTGGCATACTGCGACGACTGCGGTCATCAGGAGCTGGAAATGGACGTTTGCCCCAAGTGTGGAAGCAAAAATCTCACTAAAATAGAGCGAATGAACGGCTATCTTTCCTATTCGAGAGTTAAGGGAGATACAAGGCTCAATGCCGCTAAAATGGCGGAAATTGCCGAGAGAAAGAGTATGTGATCTTCGGCGTAAAAAGGATTAAAAAATATCAGGCAGGTATCATTAATGAATTATCACAATATAACAACGGACGATATGTTAAACGGTGACGGACTGAGGACAGTGCTTTGGGTGGCAGGGTGCAGCCATCACTGCAAGGGCTGTCAGAACCCCATCACCTGGGACGAAAACGGCGGACTGCCTTTCGATGAAGCGGCGGAAAAGGAGCTTTTCGAGAAGCTGTCCAAGCCCTACATTTCTGGGATAACCTTTAGCGGCGGCGACCCGCTGTTTGAGGGCAACCGTGCAGAAATTCGCAGGCTGGTGAAGCGATGTGCCTCGGAATTTCCGAACAAGACCATCTGGCTTTACACGGGCTTTATCTGGGAGGACATTTTCGATCTTCCCTTTCTGAAATATGTGGACGTGCTGGTGGACGGACGCTTTGAGCAGGCGCTTTTTGACAAGAAGCTTCATTGGAAGGGCAGTTCTAATCAGCGTGTCATTGACGTAAAAAAGAGCCTTGCAGAGGACAAGGTGATACTTCACAATACGTGAGTTTGGGTGTGTTTTCCCCCGCCGAAGGCGGGGGAAAACACACTATTTGATAACTATAAAAAGTGGGAAGATGATAGAGGAGGATACTATGCAGAGAATAGCAAAATTTCACAAGGTAAGCCACGAACAGTTTGAAAAGGACTGGCTGGACACCTTCCCTCAGTCCACAGCTGCGGAGGCAGCGGAGATATACGAAAGCATCAAGCTGCCCAAGCGTGCAACTTCCGGTTCTGCGGGATATGACTTTTTCGCCCCTAAGACCTTTACTCTTGCGCCTTCGGAAACTATAAAAATTCCCACAGGCATAAAGGCGGAAATCGCTGACGGCTGGGTGCTGAAATGCTATCCCCGAAGCGGTTTGGGATTTAAGTTTAGATTACAGCTGAATAACACTGTCGGAATTATAGACAGCGATTATTTCAAGTCGGACAATGAGGGGCACATCTTCGCAAAGCTGACTAACGATTCCAACGAGGGTAAGACCCTTGAGGTGACCGGCGGTTCGGGCTTTATGCAGGGCATTTTCGTTGAATACGGAATTACCGTTGATGATGAGGTCACGGCGGAAAGAAACGGCGGATTCGGCAGTACGGGCTAAATCTTACAGGACGATTACAGCTTGTTTACGAATCGGAAATTCTATTGAAATATTATCCTCTCTGTGGTATGATGATTATATCATAACACAGGGAGGATTTTTTATGAAGTGCGCCGAACGGTCAAGGAAAGGCGGAATTATTGCGGTGATAGTGACGGTTGTGCTGTCAGTTGTGCTTGCTGCTTACGCCGTTTTGGGGAAAAGCTGGATTTTCTATGACCTGTCGGGGGCTGCACCTATTGAGCGGGCTGTTCCCAACATTATTGAGGGAAAATCGGGCGTTATCAGTTCGGTGGGAAACTGCATTGCGGACAGATTTTATCCTCCCGAGGGTTACAAGCGCACAGAAGCTTCGGCGGGCAGTTTTGCGGAATATTTCAGAGAAATTAAGCTGAAACCATACGGCTCCGACCTGCTTTTTTATGACGGAAAGCTAAGCGGAACGCTCCACAGTGCCGTTTTCGATTTTGATGTGGGAAATGCCGATTTGCAGCAGTGCGCCGACAGCATTATCCGTGTTTACGCCGAATATTACTATTCTCGGGGAGAATTTGAAAAGATAAGCTTTCAACTGACAAACGGCGAGGTCGTTTCCTATTCCGACTGGATAAACGGCAAGCGTCTGTTTGCGGCGGGAAATTTTGCGAAAATGGTAATGGCTGCCCCAAAGGGCGAATCCTACGAAAGCTTTCGGAAATATCTGGCGGCGGTCATGAACTATGCGGGGACAAAGTCACTTTATGCGGAGAGTGTTTCCATTTCTGTCGGGGAATTTACCGTGGGGGATATTCTCATAAATCCGGGCAGCCCGGGACACGTTGTTGTTGCCGCCGATGAAGCGGTAAACGAGGACGGAGAACGCTGTTTTCTCCTTGCACAGGGTTATATGCCCGCACAGGAATTTCACATTTTGGTAAATCCTCTGCACCCCGACGACCCGTGGTATTACGAAAGCGAAATGACGGGTGAGATAAGAACAGCACCCTGCACATTTAACCAAAACAGTATCAGAAGATGGAGGAATTTCGATGAATAAGAAAGTTATTGCAATGGCGGCAGCTGTTATGTTGGGATTTTCGGGCTGTTCGTCAAGCGTTTCGGAGGGTGAACAGATAACCGTTTCCGAGGCTTTGAGCAGTCTGACAGAAACGGAAGCACCCGTTACCGAAATCATTGCCGAAACGACAACCGAAGCACCTTCCGAAATTACCGAAACAACAGAGGAAACAACAGCCGAAACATCTGAAACAACAGCCGAGGAAACCGCCGAAGCCGAACCCGTTGACGAGAAGAGAGCTTCCTATGACAGCGGTGCGGAGCGTTTTCTTGAAGCACTGGGAAACGGAACAGCAGGAGAATTAATCTATGCGGATTATGATTTTCTGAAAAATATAAAGCTTAGTGATCATTCTTTTGAACTTCTGAATTCAGATGACTATGAAGCACAGTATGCCGTTACCATAGACGTTTCCGAAAGCACCGATGAATATATTCCTCGGGGAAAATCGGAGTGGCTGCTTACTATTGGTTACAGTATCCCCACAGGCTATGTTACCGGCTTTTATCCCTCCGACAGATACCCCGAGGGCTGGGACGGCGGCACCATTTATGACACCTTTGAAGAAGGCTCGGCTATGTCGGAAGCTGCAAACATAGCATATAACATTAGCTTTTTAGCGGGAATTTTCGACACTAATGAAACGCCCTTGGAGGATTGGGTGCCCGATGATTCGTCGGGGCATAGGTTCTTTCATACCATTGACCTTGATTATGAAAACGGCGTTACTCCCGAGCAGCTTTCCGAAGCTGTTAAAAAGGAATACGGCTTGACGCTGCCCGCCGACAAAATAAATATGAAAATCGATGAAGACGGTTTTCTTCCCAAAGACTGCACTCACGGCTGGATATGGACATTGTATGATATTGTGAACTATTCCTCCGATGATAATGAAATTATGATTGAGCTGGTTTTTTACGGAGATGAAGCAAGGTTCTATCCTGTAAAGCAGTCAAAGTATTATTTCGATATCAATGAGGATAATTCAGTTTCCCTTAGGTCAGTCGAAAAGGTTTTTGATAAGGGGTATGATATTGTTCAGCTGTCGGTGTGAGAATATTTTTAATGGGGGATAGAGATGAACAGGAAGGCAATTGCAATTTCGGCGGTGATTCTTATGGGATTTTCGGGCTGTTCGTCGAGCGTTTCGGAGGGTGACGGGATAACCGTTTCCGAGGTATCCGTCAGTCTGACCGAAACAGAAGCGACCGTTACCGAAACGACAACCGAAGCACCGCCCGAAACAACTGCGGAAACAACCGAAGAAACGACTACGGAGGAAACAACGGAAATTGACGCTTGGGAGTGGAACAGAGAGTCATTTGACAGCTATGCGGAGAATTTCCTTGAAGCGTTGTCAAGCGGAAACGGAAATGTGGAGCTTGACACGGATTATGAGTTTCTGAACGATCTGCGTCTATCCGATTATTCCATTGAATTTGTGGAGCAGAATGATTGGAGTGCCACTTATAATGTGACTGTCAATGTCACCGAAAGCACCGATGACTATATTCCCGTGGGAGAATCCGTGTGGCATTTGGTGACAGCCAATGGCGAGTTCGGATATGTAATGGAGTTTTATCCGAAAAAGTATTATGAAATACAGACCGAAAAAATGAGCGAAAAGGTCAGCTCGGCTTGTCGGCTGGCATACAATACGGCGTTTATTGCAGAGATATTTGACACGGAGGAAACTCCCCTTGACGAGTGGCAGCCCGATGGGTTTTCGCGGCATATGTTTTATCACGCCGTCAATCTTGATTTTTGGAACGGTGTAACTCGCAAAGAGTTTGTTGACGAGGTGAAAAAGGTATACGGACTTGACCTGACGAGCGGCAAAGATTACTCTAAAACGGACGAGGACGCTTTAATGCGAAGAGATTGTGGTCACGGCGCTACTTGGGTGGATCACAGGATAACGAACGTTTCCGAGGAAAACGGCGAAATTATGGTGCAGCTTCAAGTTTTCGGCGATTATACGGCATTTTACCCCGTAAAGGAATCAAAGTACTATTTCTCCGAGAGAGAGGACGGTACACTTTATCTTTTGCGGGCGGAAAAGGTTTTTGACAAGGGTCTGCCTGTTTATGTAAAAACTGTCTGAGCAAATTAGCGGAAATTTTTCGGCAATACTTGACAAATCCCCTTTATCATAGTACAATAAAAGTATATACTTTTGAAAAAAGAGGTTAGCTGATATGGAATGTAAGGATTGTAACTTTTTCTGCGAAGGCGTTGACAAGGCGCCTCAGCGTTCGCTTTTCAATGCCCTCGGTATGACTAAGGAGGAAATGGAAAGACCTCTCGTTGGTATCGTTTCCTCGTATAATGAGATCGTCCCCGGTCATATGAACATTGACAAGATCGTTGAAGCCGTAAAGTTGGGCGTTGCTATGGCGGGCGGTACTCCCGTTGTTTTTCCCGCAATTGCTGTCTGCGACGGTATTGCTATGGGTCATCAGGGAATGAAGTATTCTCTCGTTACCCGTGACCTTATTGCGGATTCCACCGAATGTATGGCTCTGGCACATCACTTTGACGCTCTCGTTATGGTTCCCAACTGCGACAAGAACGTTCCCGGTCTGCTGATGGCGGCTGCAAGGGTGAATGTCCCCACCGTTTTCGTTTCGGGCGGTCCTATGCTGGCAGGTCACGTTAAGGGAAGAAAGACTTCTCTTTCCAGTATGTTCGAGGCTGTCGGTACTTACAAGGCGGGCAAGTTCGGCATTGAGGACGTTGAGGAGTTTGAGAACAAGGCTTGTCCTACCTGCGGCTCCTGCTCGGGTATGTACACAGCAAACTCTATGAACTGTCTTACCGAAGTCCTCGGAATGGGTCTTGGCGGAAACGGTACGATCCCCGCCGTTTATTCCGACAGAATCAAGCTTGCAAAGCGTGCAGGTATGGCTGTTATGGAGCTTTACAGAAAGAATATCCGTCCCAGAGATATTATGACCGAAGCTGCATTCAAGAACGCTATTGCTGCTGATATGGCTCTTGGCTGCTCCACAAACTCTATGCTTCATCTCCCTGCGATTGCTCACGAGTGCGGCATTGAGCTTGACCTTGAGCTGGTAAACGAGATCTCCGAGAGAACTCCCAACCTTTGTCATCTTGCTCCTGCAGGTCCTACATATATGGAGGATCTCAACGAAGCGGGCGGAGTTTATGCTGTTCTGGCGGAGCTGGCTAAGAAAAATCTTATTGACACTTCCTGCATGACCTGCACGGGCAAGACTGTTGCTGAGAATATTTCCTCTGCTGTAAACAAGGACACTGAGGTTATCAGAACTATCGACAACCCTTATATGCCCAACGGCGGTATTGCCGTGCTCAGGGGAAATCTTGCTCCGGATACCTGCGTTGTTAAGCGTTCCGCAGTTGCTCCCGAGATGCTCAGCCATTCGGGTCCCGCAAAGGTATTCGACTGCGAGGAGGACGCTCTTGCTGCTATCAACGGCGGAAAGATCATTGAGGGCGATGTTGTTGTTATCCGCTACGAGGGACCCAAGGGCGGCCCCGGAATGAGAGAGATGCTCAACCCCACTTCCGCTATCGTCGGAAGAGGTCTTGGCAGCACGGTTGCACTTATTACCGACGGACGCTTCTCAGGTGCTACCAGAGGTGCGGCTATCGGTCACGTTTCTCCCGAAGCGGCAGTTGGCGGTCCTATTGCTCTTGTTCGTGACGGAGATATTATCGACATTGACATTAATAATCACAGCATAAGCATTCGTGTTAGCGACGAGGAAATGGCAAAGCGCCGTTCCGAGTGGACACCCCGCAAGCCAGCTATCACAACAGGCTATCTTGCAAGATATGCTTCTCTTGTCACCTCCGCAAACAGAGGTGCAGTTCTGGAAATCAAGTAATTTCCGAATATTAATGCAAAAAAATACGCCGTCTGTCCTTTATTTGGGACAGACGGTGTTATTTTTAATAGGAATATTCGCTTCCGCCGACAAACTCTCTTACAAGGGAATTTTTCGGGGAAAACTCGGCGTTCAATGCTTCAAGCTCGTTCATAAATCGGCAGATGGTCTTGTAGTCCTCATTGTCCGAAAGCCGGGCGCAAATTTTCAGCTGGTCGTAGACAGCTCCCTTGTAAACCGAAGCTTCATAGGGCAGGAAGGTGTCAATTTCGATGGACGCACGGTGCTTGTGGGGCATAATGTAGAGGTCTTCACCTCGGGAAACGCTTTCAAAGAGGGTGAATATCTCCTCAATTTTTCGCCCTCTGAACAGCTTGTCACGGTTCACACGGCGCATAAGACGGATAAGTCTTGGGTGGAGCAGGTCGCCGTTGTCCGCTCTTATTCTTGTTCGGACGCTGACGTAAACGCCCTTTGCAAATGCGGAAACCTGTCCCGTTACCTCGGGATTCAAGGCGTGAATTCCTTCGATGATCACCACTTCGCCCTCGTTTCGCTTCATGGGAACGGAGCTTGGACGGGACTGTGTTGCAAAGTCAAACTGCGGAACGTCCACGGCTTCGCAGCGGTTTATCATATTTATCTGTTCGTTCAAAAGCGGAATATCAAGGCGGTAGGGGGACTCCAGATCGACGGAACCGTCCTCGCAGACAGGCAAATTCTTTGTATCTCCCGGCAGAAAATAGTTATCCATGGACAGGATATGAGATGGTATGCCCATACTGCTGAGAATGCTGCCTATGCGCATAGCAGTCGTTGTCTTGCCCGAACCGGAAGGTCCCGACAGCAGGACAATGGGGAAATCCGCCGCACCCTTGGCTATCTCGTCCGCAGCGTCATAAAGCTGTCGGTTATATGCACTTTCGCTGACGGCAACGAAGTCGTTGGGATAATGTCTGACATTTTTATTTATATCCGAAATATCAATGAAATTCAAGACGTACACACCTTTCGGGCAGAGTTTATACAAAATAGTATGCTGCTATTGGGTTTTGTATACTATTATTTTATAATATTTGCACCTATTTGTCAACTGTTTTTCGATTTATATTGTGCGTTTTGTATAGTATTAACAAAAAATTACTGAAAAAATTTAACTGCGAAATTTCATTTGGTTGACATTCGGCACGGGCAGTGGTATAATATCCTTGAAAAATCATAGTTGGTTTGTTTTTATAAGGAATGATGAATATGTTTGATGAAAACAAGGCACTTGCAAGTATATACAGCGGAGATTCGGAAAGAGTTACGGAATTTGTCCGCAGCTGCGATGAACCGGAAGCGGCAAAGGAATGGCTGTCGGAACGTATTTTGTGTTTGCACACCGAGCAGGCATATTGTGTTATAGCGGAAGCGTTGGCGGAATTAGAGTATAATGCTGCGGTAAAAAACATATTTAAGCTTGCCTTTCGCTGTCTGAATAATAATTGGCAGCACTCATACAGTCGTGTGATACGGGCGCTTTCTTTTCTGGATTTTGCCGCTTATTCGCAGGATTGTGTCGAAGTATGCAGGAATTATGTTTCGGAGATCAAGCAGTCGGCAGATGAATTGGAAAAAGCCAAGGAACAGCATATTTACATCAACTTGAATGAACAGATGGAAGAAGTCAGACGCCATATGTCATTGGTGGAGGATTTTTTATCCGTTCTCGAACAGGTAATTGAGGATACGGCAGCTGTTTACAGACGCAGAAATATCGGTTTTACGGGGAATGTGAAATGAATGGTGTTGTTTATCCCGATTATTACAGGAAATTCAAGTGCATTGCCGACCGCTGCACAGACAGCTGCTGTATCGGCTGGGAGATAGACATTGACAGCGAAAGTATGGAGCGTTACAAGAATTGCGGCGGTGAGTTGGGCAGGCGGCTTTCGGAGAATATCGCCCTGTCCGAGGACGGTACGCTAAGCTTTATCCTCGGCGAAAATGAACGCTGTCCGTTTCTGAACAGCCGAAATCTTTGCGACATTTATGCAGAGTTGGGGGAGGACGCACTTTGCAAAATCTGTGCCGACCACCCACGTTTCAGAAGCTTTTTTTCGGACAGAACGGAGGTAGGTCTTGGGCTTTGCTGTGAAGCGGCGGCGAAGATAATTCTCAGTCGTCGGGGGATATTTTCCTTTGAAAATCCCGAAGAGCCGTGGTCGGACAGCTTTGAAAATGCTTTGCTGGATATTCGGCGGGAGGCGTTCAGGATAGTTTCCGCAGATGGAGATGTGTTTGAAAATCTTGGCAGACTTCTGAATTTTTCCGAAGCGGCGCAGTATGCTTTGGATAACGGTGAAGCGGTGTCGGCTGACAATATTTTCGGCGGTGAACTTCCTTTCTTAAAAGGCGGACGGCTTGCCGAAAATGCTGTCAGTCTTCTCGGGAAAATGGAAAGCATATCCGCCGAATGGGACAATATGCTTGCGGAAATCATCTCGGGGAATTACGAAACTGCATTTCCCGAAAGAGTCCGCTTTGACATTAATGAGGAGCTGGAACAGGCGGCGCAGTACTTCATTTTCAGGCATTTCCCCGAAGCTATCGATGACGGAGATGTGCTGTCAAAGGCGTATTTTGCGGCGTTCGGGTGTGCTGTTATTTATGTTATGGAGGGCGTTTATTTGCGAAAAAACGGCGGATTGTCATTCACCGACAGGATAAACGCCGCAAAGCTTTTTTCAAAGCAGGCAGAGTATTCTGAGGAGAATATGGAGATGTTTTTTGAGTGGGTTTGGGATATGAAAGGCGGCAGTTAAATGACAAGAGAACAACATAAAGCAATCAGTATCAACAGGAAAAATCTTGAGTCAGCAGTAAAAATATCGGCAAAAAAGCTGGGATATAAATCAGTTCGGGGTTATTATTACAAGTATAATCAACCGGTCATTGCAAGTGTGTATATTTATCTTGCGGTTGACCGAGGGGATTTAGATATTGTTACAGAAGTGGAATTAATAGTGCCTGAACTCAATGAGATCATATGGCGGCTTCTCGGCATTGAAGCTGAAAATCTCGCAAAGCCGTTCAGCCGGCATGTATGCGATGATTTTACAATGCCTGCAGTTGAAATGCTTTTTGTACGAACTGCAGTCCCTGAAAATACGGTAACGCAGGAATTGATTGACAATGAATTTGAAAATGCGGATAAGGCAGTTGCCGAGCTTTTTTGCAGAATTAAATCGGTTTCGGATTTTGAAAATGAAGTTATAAAGCTGCTTGATGAAGATAACTGTCGAAAGCGTTATCTTGAAACGGTTCGCATAATTTGTCGGCTGTATGCAAACGATAATGACACGGCGTATAAACTTGTGTGTGATGCGATTTCAAGGGGCGAAAACGGTAATATGTTTGTGGTATTGCCGGGTGGAGAAAAGAGCCTGTACGATTTCATCAGGGAACAATGCGAAATCTGTCAAAAAAATCCTTGACATTTCAACATTAAGGTGATATAATAAAAAAGTCAAAAGGCTGTGACGAAGAAAAGAAGTATTTTGTCCGATGTCAGAGAGGGAACGGTCGGTGAAAGTTCCTGCGGACGGATATGTATATTCCGCTTCCGAGCCGTGCGTGATGAGCGTGCCGTTTCCTGCGTTAAGGGGCTGAGTTAAACACAAGGTGGTACCGTGCGTATATTCGCACCCTTGCGGCGTTTGCCGTTTGGGTGCTTTTTTATTTTTTAAGGAGGATATTAAAATGCTGGATATGAAATTTTTAAGGGAAAATCCCGACGTTGTTAAGCAGAATATCAAGAACAAGTTTCAGGACGATAAGCTTCCCCTCGTTGACGAGGTAATCGACCTGGACGCAAAGGCGAGAAAGGCTAAACAGGACGCCGACGCTCTCCGTTCCGAGCGCAACAAGTATTCCAAGCAGATTGGCGGTTTGATGGCTCAGGGCAAGAAGGACGAAGCCGAGGAGATGAAGAAAAAGGTCACTGCCGAGTCGGAGCGTCTTGCAGAGCTGGAAGCCCTTGAAAGCGAGCTTAATGAGAAGGTCAAGAAGATAATGATGACTATCCCCAACATTATTGACCCCAGCGTTCCTATCGGTAAGGACGACAGCGAAAATGTTGAGGTGGAGCGTTTCGGTGAGCCTAAGGTGCCCGATTTTGAGATCCCCTACCACACCGAAATTATGGAAAAGCTGAACGGCATTGACCTTGACAGTGCAAGAAAGGTTGCGGGAAACGGCTTCTATTATCTTATGGGCGACATTGCCAGACTTCATTCCGCTGTAATTTCCTACGCAAGAGATTTTATGATAGACAGGGGCTTTACCTACTGCGTTCCTCCGTTTATGATAAGGAGCGAGGTCGTTACGGGCGTTATGAGCTTTGCGGAAATGGACGCTATGATGTATAAGATCGAGGGCGAGGATCTCTATCTTATCGGCACAAGTGAACACTCCATGATAGGAAAGTTCATCGACACTATCATTCCCGAGGAGCAGCTTCCGCTGACTCTCACAAGCTATTCTCCCTGCTTCCGCAAGGAAAAGGGTGCACACGGCTTGGAGGAGAGAGGCGTTTACCGTATCCATCAGTTTGAAAAGCAGGAAATGATCGTTGTCTGTGAGCCTGAGGACGCTATGGAGTGGTACAACAAGCTTTGGAGAAACACGGTTGACCTGTTCCGTTCGCTGGATATTCCCGTAAGAACGCTTGAATGCTGCTCGGGCGATCTGGCAGACCTTAAGGTTAAATCCGTTGATGTTGAGGCTTGGTCGCCACGTCAGAAGAAATATTTCGAGGTAGGAAGCTGTTCAAATCTCGGCGACGCTCAGGCAAGACGTCTGAAGATAAGAGTAAACGGCAAGAACGGCAAGCATCTTGCAAACACACTGAATAACACCGTTGTCGCTCCTCCCAGAATGCTTATTGCGTTCCTTGAAAACAATCTGAATGCTGATGGCTCCGTAAATATCCCCGTTGCCCTCAGACCTTATATGGGCGGCAAAGAGGTTATTGGAAGATAATTTTTGAACATTCTCAGAATGTCCGGTGCAAAATATTTGCGCCGGGCATTTTTTTACTTGACAAATCTAACTTTATTTGCTATAATACTAATCAGATTAGGAAAATAGCAAATTAAATTTGAAAGGGGTGACAGCGATGGCAAAAGCTGGGCTTGACAAGTCGGCGGTCATAGCAAAAGCGGCAGAGATGGCAAATTCCGAGGGACTTGATGCGGTCACGTTGAAATCATTGGCGGAGGTATTAGGCATACAGTCACCGTCGCTTTACAACTATGTGGGCAGCCTGTCCGAGCTGAAAAAGGAGCTGATGCTTTACGGCTGGCGGCAGCTGGAGGAGCGTATGCTGCGGGCTTCGGCGGGTATTTCGGGATATAAGGCACTTCGGGAAATGAGCCGAGCGTTCTACAACTATGCCCGTGAAAACAAGGGTGTTTTTGATGCTGCGCTGAGATACAACAAGTTTGCGGACGGCGAAGCTATGGCGGTCACGGCGGGACTTTTTGATGTTGTTTACAGAATATTTGAGGGGTTGAACATTTCCCGTGAAAACTCCGAGCATCTCATTCGCACTATGCGGGGATTTCTGGAGGGATTTGCCCTGCTGGTGAACAACGACGCTTTCGGAAATCCCGTTTCGGTGGAAAAAAGCTTTGAACTGTCCCTAGACGTGCTTATTGAGGGAATAAAGACTTTGGAGGGAAAATGACATGGAGTACATCAGACTTACGCATGAAAATATCGAAAAAGAGCATATCTGCTGTGCAATTTCCAACAACAAGGACATACAGGTAAAGTCCAAAAAAGAGTGGCTTTCCGAAAGGCTGGACGAGGGTCTGGTGTTTCTGAAAGCCGATGCAAGGGGTAAATGCTTTATCGAGTATATCCCCGCAGAAAAGGCTTGGGTGCCAGTTGATGCGGACGGTTATATGTTCATAAACTGCTTCTGGGTTTCGGGGCACTTCAAGGGGAAGGGTTATTCAAACGACCTGCTTCGCCTGTGCATTGAGGATAGCAGGGCAAAGGGCAAAAAGGGGCTTTGTGTTATATCCTCGGAAAAGAAGCTGCCGTTTTTGTCCGACCCGAAATATTTGGCGCACAAGGGTTTTCAGCTTGCAGACAGCGCAAAGCCGAATTTTACGCTGATGTATCTGCCCTTTGAGTACAATGCGGATATTCCGAAATTCAAGGAATGTGCAAGGTCGGCGCATATTGACGAGGACGGCTTTGTGCTGTTTTACACACACGGCTGCCCCTTTACGGCGAAGTATGTTCCCGTTATTGAAAATGTGGCTTCTGAGCGGAATATCCCGTTTAGATCGGTATTCGTTGACAGCGGCGAAAAGGCTCGGAATTCGCCTGTATGCGTTACAAATTATGCGCTTTTCTATGACGGCGAATTTGTGACAAATGAGATATTATCGGATAAAAAATTTATCGTACTCGCAGAAAAATTATGCAAATGAAAGGAACGCTTATGGAGATAAAAGAATTGACCGAAAATGAGATCACCTTGGAGCTTTTTAAGGGATTTCGCAGGCATCAGAAGGTCGAACAAAGTATGCGAAAAATTGACGGAAAATGGGTAGCAGTTGACACTGTTTTTGTTGATGACTGGGGTGCTGCGGAGTTTGAAGAATTGGTCAGGTGTCTGAAAAATACAGTTAATACGGGCGGTGTTGTTTATGCTGCATTTGAGGGGGAAAGGCTTCTGGGATTTTCTTCGGTGGAATCGGAATTTCTCGGCAGTAATAAGCAGTATCTGGAACTGTCAAGCATGCACGTTTCGGAGGAAATGCGTGGAAAAGGCATAGGAAAGCAGCTGTTTTACAGCGCAAGGGATTGGGCGAAAGATCATGGCGCAAAAAAGCTGTACATATCCTCGCAGTCATCGGTGGAAACACAGGGCTTTTACAGGTCTATGGGTTGCCGAGAGGCGGAGGAATACAGCATGATTCACGTTGAAAAGGAGCCTTGTGACTGTCAGCTGGAGGCAGATGTTTGATATGGAAAATGAGTTTAAAATTGTTAAGCTTCGGGAGAATTCCGAGATAAACAGTGCGGCTGCGGAATGGTTTCACGGCAAATGGGGCGTGCCCGCCGACACATATTTGCAAAGCATTGAGGAGTGCCGGCAGCGGAAAAATAAGGTTCCGCAGTGGTATGTTGTTATGGACGGCAGCAGAATAATTGCGGGTATGGGCGTTATAGAAAATGATTTTCACGAACGCAGGGACCTTACACCGAATGTCTGCGCCGTTTACACGGAGGAGGAATATCGGGGCAGGGGACTTGCAAAAATGCTGCTTGATTTTGTCTGTGATGATATGGCGGAAATGGGCTTTCCCGTGCTTTATCTTATCACGTCGCATAAATCGTTTTATGAAAAATGCGGCTGGGAATTTTTCTGTGATGTTAAGGAGGACTGCGGAAAAACTGCGAGAATGTACCGTCACATCTCATATAGGACGCTGCTGAAAAGCTTTCTCGACTCCGACGGACGTTTGACAGCATATCCCGCAAAGCGTAAAATGAAGCTGTATGCGCTGATATATCTATCAACATTTATTGAGAAAAACAGGGTTTACAGCGAAAGGAAACTCAACGAACTTTTGAATGAACGGCACACATTTGCCGACCCCGCAACGCTTCGACGTGAACTTTACAACCACCGATTTATTGACAGAAGCGCTGACGGCAGCGAATACCGACTTGAAGAAATTCAGCCGACGCTTGAAGAATTGGAGAAAAAATATGGTTGATATTCTGCTGAAAAGGCTTTACGGGCTAAACGCTCTTAAGATAGAAAAATCCGTCGTCGGAGCGGGTTCGGACACATATTTTGCCGATTGTGCCGAGGGAAAATTCGTGGTAAAATTTCCGTCGGTAAGCGAGATGAACAATCCCGAAACGGAGCCTAAGCTTTGCGAATTTCTGCTTGAAAAGGGCGTTAATGTATGCGAATTTATCAGAAATAAGGACGGAAATTTTCTTTCGGCAGATGACTTCGGACGGGTATTTCACGTTCAGAAATTTATCGACGGAAAGGTTTACGATATGAACACCGCTCCCGATTGGCTGCTCTTAAAATCGGCGGAAATGCTTGGGAAGATACACACGGCTTTGAAGGCTTATGAGGGGCTTCCCGTTGGTATAGGCGCTGATTTTTTCAGGTTTATGACGCCCGAAAATGCGCTGCATTCTTACGAAAATTCTCTGCGAATTGCACGGGAAAACGGTGACAGGGAAATTGAAGCCGATCTGCTTTATCGCATTGGACTTATGAAAAATTTCCCGAAATATCAGTTTGAGATTGAAAAGCTTACCTGTGCAAACACTCACGGAGATTACTTCATCAGTCAGCTTATCTGCGGCGAGGACAGGATAAATGCGGTTATTGATTGGACAACAGCCTGCGTTCACCCCGCTGTCTGGGAGGTAGTCCGTTCCTATGCTTACGCCGCTCCCGAATGTGCCGACGGAGTAATAAACGCCGAAAAATTAGCTGATTATTTCAAGGCGTATCTCAGGTTTTCAAGCTTGAATAAATATGATATTGAAGCGGCGGCGAGTCTGTTTTACTATCAAATTTCGGTCTGTGATTATTACGGACAATATTATTCGTCGGCTGCTGATAATCGGGAGATATATCTGCATCAGGCGGTGTTTTCCACAAGGCTGATGAAGTGGTTTGAACATAATATCGGTGGGATAACCGAGGATTTATTGAATATTTCCGATAGATAAAAACGCCCGTTCATCTGTGAAATTGCAGATGAACGGGCGAATTTTAATGCTTCATAATATCGGGATTTTTGTTTTTCTTATCGGCATAAAGTGCGGCATCGGCTTTGTCCATATACGCCTGAACGCTGCTGTTCGGGCTGCAGTCCAGCTCGTAAATTCCTATGCTGACAGTGACATTATAGGGCTTGTCGCTTTTCAGATTATGCTCGGCGGCAATGCCCTTGATACGGTCGGGGATAGTTTTGATTATCGTCGCATTGTCGCAAAGGGCAAAGGCGGCAAATTCATCTCCGCCGATACGGGCGACAATATCCGTGTTGCGCAGACCGCTTCTGATAAAGTCAGCGGCAGATTTGATGGAATAATCTCCGTCATCATGACCGTAATTGTCGTTAATTTTTTTGAGATTGTCAAGGTCGGCGAAAATGAGAACAGCGTGTTTCCCTTCATTTTCGGGAGCCTTGAAAACACGGTTGGTGAACTCGTAGAAGCCTCTTCTGTTGTAAACGCCTGTCAGCTCGTCCAGCATTGACATACGGTTCAGCTGACTGTTCCTGAACTGCGCAGCATCAAGGGAGGTTTCCAGCTGTGAAACCAGCTTTGTCAGCTTTATCGCCGTACAAATTTGCGGAGTAATGGAATAGATGTATGTGAAATACTCAAATTTGGGCTCGCTTACGATAATTCCGTAATGCTCCTCGTTCATAAACAGGGGAGAGATTATGGCTGTGCGGCGGCGGGTGGGAGTAAATCCGTTGCAGAAGAAATCGTCGGCATTCATATTCTGCGCATTGCCCGTAAGTGCCGCAAGGCTTTCGCCGTCGTGGTAGGACTTGAGCATTATGGTGTTCGGGCGCTTCCATTCCATAGTGTTTGTATGAATGATAGGCTCGGCATAGGTGTAAATAAAGCTGCTTGACATATGTATGCGGTAAAGATTGTTGACGATAGAGAAATAGCATTTTTCCTCGTCGCTGCCGTAAATAGTCATATCCTTGGTGATATTGTTTATGAGAAAATGGGTGAACGTCAGGTCGTCCATCTGATTGTAGTGAATGGAAACGATCTTTGAGATCACTGCTTCAAGGCAGCGCTCCATTATCTCGTAAACAGCGGACTTCATTGCGGAATTGTCGCTGCATATATTCGCTGCGGCGGTGCGCAGGGTTTTCAGAATTTCAACGGTCTTTTCGGCACCGATATGCAGAATGACCTGTTTTTCGGAAAGCTGTCCGATAGCGTTCAGACATTTTCCGACAGCCTCTCTTGAAGCATCTCCCTTGACGGTAAATTCAAGCACCTCGGCGATAAAGCTTCTGATAGCTTCGATTGCTGCTTCGGCATCGTTTCCCATGGGAGATTGGTCCACATATTCGGAGATGATGTGCGCCGCAAGCTTGTCTGCGGAGAATGTGCCTGCAAGTGCGCCGAGTGCTGCATTTCCCGAAGTTCTTTGACAGCCGCAGGAGTTTCTGATAACGGGGGCAGAGCCAAGGCTTGTCAGTTCGTCGATACAGCCTGTTTTCGCAAGCTTTACAGCTTCCTTTACCGCACGGTAGCCCAGCCTTGAAGCGTCTGCACGGACGGTCGTCAGCGGGGGAACAAGTGCGGCGGCAACCTCCGAATCGTCATAGCCTGTAACGGAAATATCCTTGCCCACACGCAGTCCGCGGCTTTCTATCGCCTTATATCCGCCCTTGCACATCATATCGTTGGCAAAGCAGATGGCGTCAATTTTTCCCTCGTTCCTGTCGATAAGGTCGCCCACAAGATCGACGCAGTATTCGGAAAATCTGCCGTAAGCGACCATTTCGGGATCGTATACCAGACCGTTTTCTTCCAGGGCTTCTTTGTAATATGCAAGGCGTTCGTCGGCATCGGCATTGCCCTTTGGTCCCGAAACAAAGGCAATGTGTTTTCTGCCGTGTTCCTTGACAAGGTGGGAAATAACGTCCTTTATGCCGCTGCCGCAAAGGCGCACGCAGGGATAGCCTCTGACGATATTCTCGGTGGTGACGATGGGCAGTCCCTCAAAGCCGTCGAGAAACGCCTTGAATTCCTCCTTGGTGACAAAGGAGCCGATGGTTCCCGCAGAAACCACGGCTGCGTCCAGCGCATTGGCGGAAACGTAGCTGTATACCACATTATGCTGATATTCAAAGGCGGTGTATTTCCTGTCCTGCAGCTGGCAGTTCAGGGAACGTCCGGGATAGATCACAAGGTTTACGTCAGATTCAGCCGCCGCCGCTGCCGCACCTTTTAGCAGGGCTTTGGAATAGTCGTTATCAAGATGATGTATCAAAAATCCGATGGTGAGTCTGTATTTATCTTTCATTTCAGCTGCCTCCCCAAATAAATCTACACCTATTTAAAGTATATCACTTTAAACAATATATTTCAACTATTTTCTAAGATTTCAGGCAATTTTATCATAGAATTTTCGGGATGATTTTTGTTGATTTTTTAGGGTAAACGGTGCGTTTATTGATTTCGGGAAAAAATGGTGTTATCATAGATATGAAAGGGGAGATCAAAATGAATTTTACACCTATTGATCTTAACACTTGGAACAGATGTCAGATGTTTTACTATTTTTCCAAAATGGCACCTACGGGATATTCGCTGACGGTGAATGTTGATGTTACGAAGCTGAAAGCTGTCTGCAAGGAAAACGGCATAAAATTTTTCCCTGCCTATCTCTGGCTGACAACGAAAAATCTTAACCGTCAGACGGAATTCAAGGTCGCAGAAAAGGACGGAATATTGGGCTTTTACGACAGCTTGACACCGCTTTATGCTGCATTTCACGAGGACGACAGGACCATTTCCTTTATGTGGACCGAGTACAGCGAGGACTTTATGACATTTTACGGTCGTTACTTGGAAAATCAGCGGCTTTACGGAGCAAATCACGGTGTTCTCTGTCAGCCGCAGACACCTCCGCCGCCGAATGCTTATACGGTTTCCTGTCTGCCGTGGGTGAGCTTTTCGCATTTTTCGGTGGCAAGCTTTGAGAACAAGCCCTATTATTTCCCGTCGGTGGAGGCGGGAAAATATTTCACGGAGGGCGACAGGCTGATGATGCCTCTGTCCCTGACCTGTCATCATGCGACAACAGACGGTTACCATGTTAACCGTTTCCTTGAAGATTTTTGCCGTGAAGCTGACAATTTTGCGGAATTTATCAGATAATATTGTCATAACAGGAAAAATGTGCTATAATATTCCCGAAAAGGGGGAATATTTATCAAAAGCTTGATCGGCAAAATGAAGGACATTGTTTTACAGACGGAAAAGGATATACAAGCAATCAATAAAAGTCTTGACAAAGCCATCGGAACGGATAATCTGAAATATTATTATGACGAGGAAGGCGACCTTTGCAGCGTCAGCGATTTTCGGGAGAATTTCAAGGATATTCTGAAACGATACGGGATAGACCCTTCCCGAAGGTCAGCCGCCTGTCGGGAAATATGCGAGCTTATAAACCGTAAAAACGACTCCGAGCTTACATACCTGTGGATACTGCTGTTTCTGGACGAGGGGGTTATTTATCCGTACAGGGACGAAGATGCCGACAAAGTGTCGAAAGCGGACAAGCGGGCACTCATAGTTTCGGCGGATATTTTTGAGGATTACTGTAATACCGAAGCGGAATATGCAAGGCGTTTTGAACGGCTTCGTGACACGGTTTCAAAAAAGCACGGTAAGGTCAAATGCAATTCAAAGGTCCCGACGGCTGCTTTTAAGGTAACGAGAGATCATCTTCTCGGCACACGGCGGGACGGCTTTGAGAAGGACATTATGGAAAATATGAAGCGGATCCAGGATATGTCGGGGCAGTATGAGGGCTTGAATGTGATACTTCCGCTGATAATGTTTACTGCGGTGACGAGAAATGCGAAGTCCTTTGCAGACAATTCAAACAATGTTCTGACGGTGGATATACGCAAGCTTTTAAACCGCAAGCCGTACAAAATCGACAGGGACAACGGCAAGAATTTCGACAAGTTTGAAAGGGACATAAAGTTCTTTATGGAGCTGACAAGGGCGTATTCAAAGCAGTTTGCGGTGGATACGGGGTTTTGTTATTACTGCTTCGGGCGGGTGACAAATCTTCCCGAATGGGCGGCTGCATATCCGCTGGGAAATGACTTTGCGTCCGCATATCTGACTGCGCCGAAAATTGCGGAGGATATGCGTCCGTTTTCCGATGATGAGGAGGAATATTGCTGCAAAAAGAGGGAAGTTGACCCCGAGCTTTTGGGGGAGTGCTTTTTTAATTCTCGGTTTGGTGAGATAGTCGGCGGCAGCGATAGTCTTTATGACAAATTATTTCACTATTGCGAGAAAAATCCCGCAGTCAGGGGGAAGATGCACCGCTGTTTTCTGGACGGCGATTTTGACAAGGCGTGCGAGATTTCCGAGAAGATTGGCACTACGCTTTCGGACAGCTGTGTTACGCTGAACAAGGAAAATTTCGATTACGGCGTTTGCTATATTTACGAATATTTTTTGACCGATGAAATTGTTGAAATAAGAAAGCTGATGCTTGATACTCTTAACAAAAGCATTCTCTTGATAGATGACTGACAAATAAAACCCGCTTCGTGAAATTCACACACGAAAGCGGGTTCGTTTTATTTTCTGTTTCCGATTTTTGCGTTGGCGGTGGAAAGCATAAGCTTTATGCGGTTTTCCTGATTTACCTTTGTTGCTCCGGGGTCGTAGTCGATGGCAACGATGTTTGCTTCGGGATATTTGGTCTTGATGCTTCGTATCATACCTTTTCCGACGATATGATTGGGCAGGCAGCCGAAGGGCTGTGCGCAGATAACGTTTTTGCAGCCGCTGTGGATAAGCTCGCTCATTTCAGCGGTAAGCAGCCAGCCTTCGCCCATTTTGTTGGCATGGGAAACGAACTCGGAGGCGTATTCCTTTATCTTCTCAAAATGCTCGGGCGTTCTGAAGCGTGTGCCGCTTACTGCCTTGATTATCTTGTTCTGAAGTCCGAGGAAAAACGCTTTCATTGCGCCGGACGCAACGTATTTTTTGTATCTGACGTGATAAATCTGCGTATCGACAATGTGATGGTCGCACATGAAAAGCAGGAAGTCCATCAATCCCGGAAGAACGACCTCTGCGCCTTCGTTACGTAAGAATTCCTCAAGGCAGTTGTTTCCGAGAGGTGCAAATTTTACGTAAATTTCGCCGACGATTCCAACTCTTATTTTGTCTGCGGGGGTGTAGGGTATTTTCTCAAAATCCTCGCAGATGAGCTTTGCGTTTTTGTCAAAATCCTTCAGCTTGAAGCCTGATTTTGCCGTTCCTTCAACGCCCATTCCGCCGTTTACGAGGAACTCCGTCCACTTGTCAATGACCTTGTCGGTATCTCCCTTGTTGTTTTCATAGGGACGCACCTGATTGCCCACCCACAT
This sequence comes from Oscillospiraceae bacterium, assembly GCA_017828975.1. GTDB lineage: Bacteria > Bacillota > Clostridia > Oscillospirales > Ruminococcaceae > UMGS1889. Next base: position 112,225 of record JAGAJN010000031.1, read on the forward strand.
GAGCAGGTCACCGTACGCAACAGCCGTTACCAGCTGCATAAGCAGCTTGGGGGACAGCTTGAAGCCGGGGTTTTTCTCCATATTTGACAGGTTCAGGGAAACAACGGGGACATACTCCATTCCGTTGCGCTCCAGTGCCTTTCTCAGTAGATGGATATAGTTGGACGCACGGCAGCCGCCGCCTGTCTGAGTTATCATCAGGGCGGTCTTGTGAAGGTCGTACTTGCCCGATTTCAGAGCGTCAAGCATCTGTCCGATAACCAGCAGAGCGGGATAACAGGTGTCGTTATGGACATTTTTCAGTCCCTCGTCAACTATCTGTCTGCCTGTGGTTTTCAGCAGCTCAACCTTGTAGCCGTGGTTATTGAATATTTTTTCGAGAAATGTAAAATGTATAGGAAGCATCATAGGAATAAGGATAGTATATTCCTTGCGCATTTCCTCGGTAAAGAGCAGTCGTCCCTGCTCGTTGTAAACAAGTTCAGCCATATTTTTAGATTCCTTTCGGATAAATATCATATATATTATATCATATCCACAAAACAAATTCAACAGCATTTTGAGAATATTTTTGACATCACCGCAAATAATATTTTCAAAATAACTGTAAAGGCAGGTTTTTCTAATGAGTAGTAATTGCGGAGTGGATATTCGGAAATGTGCCATAATCGGCTGCGGATTTGTGGGGGCGTCCATTGCTTTCAGATTTTTGGAAAGCGGTCTGTTTTCGGAGATGGTGCTTATTGATGTGAACAAGGATAAGTCGGAGGGAGAAGCGCTTGACCTTGCCCACGGAATACCGTTCACCCGTCCAATGTCCATATATTCGGGAAGCTATGACGACCTTGAGGACTGTGCGGTGGTCGTCATAACGGCAGGCGGTGCGCAGAAGCCGGGGCAGACACGAACCGACCTTGTAGATATGAACATCGGCATTTTCAAGAAGATAATCCCCGAAATTACCAAGCGCAACAAGGACTGCATACTGCTTGTAGTGTCAAATCCCTGCGACGTGCTGACCTATGCGGCGCTGAAAATCTCTGGATTTCCCGCAAACCGTGTTATCGGCTCGGGGACTGTTCTGGACACGGCAAGGCTCAAATATCTTTTGGGAAATCATCTGGACGTTGACCCGAGAAATGTTCACGCATTTATCATCGGCGAACACGGGGACAGCGAGCTGGCGGTCTGGAGCAGCGCCAGCGTTTCGGGCGTTGACCTGAGGGAGTTCTGCCGTATTTTCGGGAAATCCTCCGACGAAAGCGTTTTCCGCGGTATCTACGAGGACGTGCGGGACAGTGCCTATGAAATTATCCGAAAAAAATCGGCGACCTACTATGCCATTGCGATGGCGGTGGAACGTATCTGCGAATGTATTGTCAGAGATGAACATTCCGTGCTGACGGTTTCTTCCCTTTCAAACGGGCACTACGGCATTGACGATATTTGTCTGGGACTTCCTGCCGTTGTCGGTCGTGAAGGAGTGGAAAAGCTGCTGGATATTCCGCTTTCACCCGAGGAACAGTCTGCGCTGGAAAACTCCGCTTCGGAAATGCGGCAGTATCTTTCCAAAATATAATTTACGAAAAAAGAACGGGACAGCTAATCAAAAGCTGCCCCGTTTTTGTTGTAGAATGGTGCGTCCGGCCGGATTCGAACCGGCGGCACATAGCGTCGGAGGCTATTGCTCTATCCAGCTGAGCTACGGGCGCTTACCAATACAACAAATATATTATATCACATTAAGTTACATTTGTAAAGGGGAAATTTGTAAATTATTGTTCAGTATTTTCAGACAATGGTCAAAAAGAATATCCAAGTCGTAGGGCTTCATAAATAGGCTAACATTCCGAAGCTGACGTATTTTCGACCGAACATTGCTGTCGGGGCAGGGGGTGGTGATGATGACGTACGGTTTTGCGGTGCTGTCTGTGCGAACGGCGTCTATTATATCGTAAACGGTCATATCACGCAGTATCTCGTCGCAGATAAGTATTTTCGGTGACAGACGCTTTGCCGCTTCTATGACAGCGGTCCCGAGATGAGGGCATATTTCGGAGGGCAGATAATTATCGGTCATATATCTTTGAATTTGTCTGCCGTATTCGATAGAATCATCACCAATTAAAATTTGCACCATCGACATAGCACAGCCTCCGTTTATCAAGATGTTTCCATGATCTCATGTGGAATAATACTAAGGAAATACTGATTAATGGGTGTCCCCCCCGCCTTCGTCGAGGGAACACCCACCTAAGTACGTCACTTAGGGAACAGCAAAAAAAAGAATTATTGATTAAATCAGTACTTCCCTAATTATAGCATAGCCTTATACGAAAATCAATAAAATTCGGCAAAATTTTTGCTAATACATACTTTTTCGTAAAAATGTGACATTTTTCACAGGCAGTAACAGTGTCATAATATGCAAAATTGCATAGAATAATACTGAACAGCAGGCGCACACTCTCTGTTGACTTTTGTTTTCAGTGAGAAAGACTGCTGTTCGGTTCAACATTTTATACTAACACCATTTAAATCACAGAGAAGAAATAGGCGTTGCTTTTTTCGCCGAGAGATTTCCGTGAACAATGGGTGTTTAGTATTACGCTTATGCCAATGACCGATTGGCATTATGAAAGGAACTTGCTATGAATGACAACAATATGGGCTGTCTTTTTACAAGCGTGACGAGCGCATTTCCGCCCGAAACGCCCCTCGGAATGGCATACGTGCCTTTTCAGCAATGGGAAGAGCCGCTCCCCGAAAATACTGCGCTGGAAAACGGAACTATCTTTCCGAGTTTGGTGCTTCCTTTTGTAGGAAAGGAGGTCCCGTATAATGACCGCTGAACAGAGAAATCTCCTTAACGCTATCAGAATGTACGATTTCTATATCACAGAGCTGACCCTTTATCTGGATACTCATCCCAGATGCAGACGTGCGCTGGACAAATTCAGCAAATACACCGAGCTTCGCCAAAAGGCATATGACGCTTATGCGGAGAAATACGGTCCTGTTACCGCCGTTCAGTCCCTTGCGTCGGGCGGCGATTGCTTCAAATGGGTCGAGGACCCCTTCCCATGGGAAAGGAGTGCTAATTAATGTGGAAATATGAGAAAAAGTTACAATACCCCGTAAATATCAAGAACCCCAATCCCAAGGCGGCTAAGTTTATCATAAGTCAGCTTGGAGGTCCAGACGGTGAACTGGCTGCCTCTCTTCGTTATCTCAATCAGCGGTTCAGTATGCCTTATTCGCAGCTGAAAGGTCTGCTTACGGATATTGGCACCGAGGAACTGGCACAATAAACATATACACAAAAAAAGCCGCCCCGAGGAGCAAAACCCTCCCCAAGGCGGCACTTATTATTCGTCCCTATTTTTAAGCTGCTCCAGAACGTCAAGCAGCTTCTTCGGCACAGGCACCCCAATGCGCCCTGCGTTTTCAATCAGGCTGATACACTCATTGCAAATATAAAACACAACGGTAACGGTTTTGAGCACATGCCCGTCCCCGATGACATTAATGTCCACTATATTTGCCAGCGCAACTATCAGGAGCATAAATATCTTTTTTGCTATACCCTTAGCGCCCACCGCCGATGACAGCCGCTTCTCCACAGCCGCAGCAATAACGCCCGAAATATAGTCGAGGATAATCAAAGCTATTAACGCCACCATCAGCCCCTCCATATCTCCGAAGAGAAAGCTCAGAATCGTGCAGATACCCGCCATGATATTTTTAAAAACGTTATCCATCCGATTTCCTCCTAACCACAGTCATACCCAGCTCAGAGCATTCCCGCATAATCATGTCCGCCTGCTCCTCCGTGAGATTGTCGGCGATAGCTGATACCTGAAATCTCTGCTTATCCTCCGCCGAAAATCCATTCAATCCCTTTTTCTTGATAAATGCGGGATAATCCGTATTGGAAATATTCATATCCACATCACCCGAAATTCCGGGGATATTTCCCTTCCAAGAATACTGATGCATTCCATACGGCGAATATCTCGGTTCTCCGCCGATGCGGGCTATCCACATAGCATATCGCTTTTTCGTCTTGTCCGTGAGATTTGTGTAGGCGAATGAGTCAAACGTGTAAACGCCGACAAAATACCCTGCCGCTTCAAGCTTGTCGCAAAATGCCTTTGCAATGTCGTCGCAATTGCCCCTGTCGACCTGACTTTTCTCTTCAATATCATACCACACAGGGAACGCAAGCTTCTTGCCCTTGATAAGCTTCAGGCAGAATTCTGCTTCCTTCTCAGCTTCCTCGGGCGAAATAGCATAACTGTAATGGTACACCCCGACAGGGATACCCATACGAACACATTCGGCATAATTTTTCTCAAACTGCCGATCTATCTGCCTGGAATTTTCCCTGCCGAAACCACATCTCAGAATGACGAATTCCACCTGCCCCGAAGCCTTGACCTTGCTCCAGTCTATCAGCCCACTCTTTTACAAGCGGAGCTGTTTGAGAGCTTGTTTTCTTTCCAAGCTTCAACTCATAGCGATCATATGAGCCTGCTTCATCGGGCTGTTCAAACTTTTTTAGATGTGAATGGCAGTTAAGCACGACATTGCATATATCCTTGTCGATAAGCTCCTGAAGGAGATTCAGAAAACGTCCTATTGCTTCAAACACATATACATATCCGTTGCCATATCCGAAATCCTCAATGCCCTTTTTCCCGTGAGTGCTCAGTACATCTTCGACACAAAGCCTTTCCGCCCAGTCCATGGTATCAATAACAAGAGTTTCGCACACCTGTGGATTATTCTTAACGAACTCTATGTAATTGAGAAGCATGCTCCAAGATGTGGGCTTATCCTCAAAACGATTCACATCAAGATTCCCTGTGCTGCCCTCTGTATCAATAAAAAGGGGAGCTGGGAAATTCGCAGCAAGGGTTGACTTGCCAACACCCTCGGGACCATAGATAACGACCTTTTGTCTCTTGCGGACTATTCCGCCCGAAATTCTTACATTCATAATCGATTCTCCTTTATACAACCAGATTTATTATATCGGAAACCTTGACCCTTGTTCCGTCATATTTTTCAACCATAGAATTTTCAAGTGCATAGTCAATAAGTTCATTGAAAATGTCCTGAGCAGGCTTGTTTGTAGCACTTTTAAGTGCAAGGATCTTTACATAGGAGCTGTTTGAAATTTTGCAGTTGGTAAAGCCGTCCTCGGGGAAATCTCTTGAGGTGCTTTTGAATATAAGCTTTTCGTCTGTCATCAGAACATACCTGCCTTCCATGTTTTATTTGTTGTGATGGTTTCGCTGACGGGCTGTTCTTCGGATTTAACATATCCGTCCTCGATAATTATACTGCATTCGCTTCCTGTGTAAACTCGTGTGGCAATTGCCTGTAAACCTTCGGCTTCAAGCCATTCACCAAACTCATTAAGCGTGTCAATATCCATCTGCTCCAGCTTATCCATAAGGACAAAGCCACATTCGGGATTAAGCTTGCGGACGATAGCAGCAGCAACTCTGAGCTGTTCCGAACCGCTCATGTAGTCCCATTTCTGCCCCTTATAGGTCAGCTCGCCGTTTTCAACAGACAGTCCAGGCAAGGGAAGTTCGGCATTATCGAGGAGCTTGCGCCTTGTTGTGCGTATATCTTCAATCTCAGATGTGAGAGAATCATATTCGTCCTTGTAATGCTTGGCTTCAATCTCGGCTTTTTCCTTGTCGAGGTTGCTGCGAATTTTAATGTTTACAGCTTCAATGTTGCGGATATTGCTTTCAAGCTCGTCCGTGCTTTCATCGTAAAGTTCTGCCGCCGACAGCTCAGCTATCCTCAAATCCTCGGCAATATCAGACTGCTGTTTCTCCAACTCTGCAAGCTGAGAGCGGAGTATTTCGATTCTGCTTGTAATATTTGAATATGTTGCTCTGAGCTGTTCTGCTCGGTCACGCTTGCGCTGATTTTCGCCGTTTCGTGCAAGGATCTCCTGCTGCTGACTGATAAGCTCCGAAACAGATACAGGCTCTTTCGGAATACCCTCGTATTCGGGAAGCTCGGCAGCGTATTTGGCTTTCTGCTCGGCAATACGTCCGATTTCAAGCCTGCGGTTATACAGCTTGTTCTCCTCATTGTCAAGCTCATACAGCTTGTCGCCTACACCGATTATCTGCAAAAGAACGTTTGCTTTTTCTTTTGAGGAGGATTCCATAAACTTTGGAAGATCCAGCGCAAAACTGCTGATGAAAGCATTCAGGAGCTGTTGACCCGCTCTTTTACCGCTTGCATCGGTCACTTTGAGGTCGCTGTTTTTACCGCATCTCTCAACGACTATACCGTTGCTGAGTTTAACCTTCAGATGAGGGGGAACGGCAGAACCGTTGCGAACAGCGTCCGAGGGACGGAACTTTTCACCGCCGAGTGCCCAGGCAATGGCATCAAGCACCGATGTTTTGCCCTGGTTATTTTTACCGCCTACAATAGTAAGACCATTGGCAGCGGGAGCAAGCTTCACCGCTCTTATACGTTTGACATCATCGAGTTCAAGACTGTTTATTTTGATCATGTTGAGTTTCTCCTTTCATTAGAACAAAGTCAATTGTTCGGGCATTTCCTCGGGAATATCCTCCCAAGGCACACCGATATAGTCAAGAACACGTCCCCAGCCATACTCTGTCCCGTCAGCGTCCTTGCAGATATGTTTCATCCAATATTCCCATGCCTTTGGGTTGGTCTGCCTTAATCGGTCAAACCTGTGTGGACGTGCTTCAATATGTATTCCAAAGCCGCACATAGTACAGCCTGTCCTCTGCGCCTTAGTCGTGTACAGCGTACCATCAGGCAGACGTTTGATTTCCCCGTATATCTCTGGCACGGGAACGTTAAGGTCAAGAGCAAGCTGCAAGAGATCCTGTCGATTAAAAATCGCAAACGGGGCAGATCGGATAGAATTTTTGCCGTAATAATTACAGCCGTGCATTTTCAAAGCCTTCTCACGTCTGCCGCCCTCGGAAGCCATCAGTCCAAGGAAAGGATAACTGTTATGCTCCTTCGCCCAATCATCACAAGGCTTTTCTTTCAGCCAATAACAACACTGCGAAGATACCTTGAACTGCGGTATTCGATAGTTAACGCCTTCGTTCTCGTTCTCATAGCCGCCGAATAGGTCAAGCCATTTCTGCGGCAGCTTCATTCGGCTGTTTTTCCGATAACCTCCATATGCTCCTGTTTCGCCTGTTATAATCGCATGTCTGATAGTGGCATTGTTTTCAGTCGGACTCTGCAAATGTTCAATTTTAGCGGCTTTTTCCTTCGATATAACAGGAAATCCGAACTCCTGAATAATTCTGTGCTTTGTCCAAGGTCTGCCGTCCTTGTCACGTGCAGGCTTTAGCGAGATAACGCCTATTTCCTTATGTATTCGCTGAATGCTTTCGTCCTCCAAAGATGATACAGATATTGCAGGAACATCAATGCCAATGCTTTGGAGAAAGAACAGCAGCGTTATACTGTCCAGCCCGCCCACAGAAACGTGACAATTTGCATAATAGTCACCGACAGGCGAAGTAATGCTGTTGTAAAAATCCCTAGCCATAACCGTCGCATGCGAAACCTTCGCATCATACGGCATTATCTGCATTTGCTGAAAACGCTCAATGTTTTCTGTGATATGTTCACGCTCGGAACGTTCTATGCAGTTTTCCTTGTACTGCTTGCCCGAGCGGTCTATCGGAACAGTATCATCATCAATGAATGATAACTGTTCATTTTCAAAATCCATACTTGACAATCCTTTCAAAACCCTGTATAATAAGGGTGTCCACATTGTGTTTTGAGCCGTTGTACAGTGCCAGCTGTCACGGCTCTTTCTTTTTGTCCTCAATAATCGCAGCAATATCCCTGCACAGCCCGCCGATGAAATCGGGTGCCATGATCAGCAGACCCGTCAGGAATTCCACCTCGATGAACCGCCAGTCCGATTCAATGTTTATCACCGTGATTATCGACAGCAGTATCAGCGACAGAATGAAATACAGCTTTTCCATTTTTCTCACCACCTTTCAAAACGTCAGAGCCTTGAATGCTGCGATGGCACTGTCCTTTTCATGGTATACTCTGATAAGGGCTGCTGTTACGAATTGCCCGGCTATACTCATCCGTGTATACAGGATGTACCATACCTGCCCGTGCGAATGTTCAACAGTCAGCCCAAAGCCGTATGTATCGTCTGTCATCAGGATAGTTTCATTACTGATTGTTTTTTTCATCAGATCCTGCATTGTGATTTCAATCATTTAATTTTTACCTCCTATGTTTTCTGCCCCTCTTTCAGCCAAAACGGCTCAGATCTGAAAATCGACCGCCATAGCTCTTCGGCTTCCTTGTCCTCGCCCCTGTCGAGCATTCTCCTGCACTGATTGGAATAGACTCTCAGTGCCGTGTCAGCGATATTCTGCAAACGACGCTGATATTCCTCTTCGGTGATGTCCACACCGACCTCAGGGCGTTCCCATCTGACCTTTGCGACTGTTCCTGTGGATAATACGAAAGTTTCTTCACCTGTTAACATATACAGCACCTCCTTTATATGCTATGCGTTTACGGGCTTGTTTGGTGCAAGTCCATTCATGTCACAATTCAATTATGTGGTTCACTCCTTCACTTTCCTCTCTGAGAACGACGTACTTTTTGCCGTTGTAATCTGTGAATTGACCTAAAAAAGTAAGGTTGCACAGAAGTCTTGGCGGCTTTCTTGATGAGGTTGCGTTCGCTGTTTCCCAGCTTGATGCTGTTCCCCAAATGCAGCCGCCTTCCTTAGTGTTGATACAGATTTTATTAGGATCTATCATTCTTCTTTCACCTCCTTTGCGACGTTTCCTTTAGGAAACTTATTAAGCAAAAAAAATAGTCAGTAATCGGTCGTCTGTGATATGCAAAGCATCACGAATGGCACATATTTCATTGTGCTTAAACTCACTATCGCCACGCAAACGGCTATAAATAGTTGCCTTATCCATACCGATCATCTTTGCCAGCTCGGGAACAGTCAAGTTATTTCTTAACAGTTCAATTTTAAACTCAGATGCGTTCATTTGATGTTTTCACCTCCTCGTTTCCTTTAGGACACTTACAGTATAGCACAGTAACAAAAATTTGTCAATAGCTTTTAGGAAACTTTTTTAGTATTTTTCAAAAAAAGAGTTGCTTTTCTGAAACAAGTGTGGTATAATCTCTAGCAGGAGGTGATAAAATGACTACAAGTGAATTTATAGCTCAAAGACGGCGTGAACTTGGCTTGACACTTGATGAAGTCGGGAAAGCCTGTGGAGTAGGGAAAAGCACCGTCAAGAAATGGGAAGACGGTTTTATCTCTAATATGAAACGTGATAAAATAGCAGCTTTAGCGAAAGTGCTTCAGGTTAATCCGTTACAGCTGATAGGAGATGCTTCCGAAGAAACGCAAAAAAAGTCTGCCCCCGAGTTATCGGAAGCAGATAGAGAAATATTGGATTTGTTCAATCAGCTTAAAACAGATGATAAGGAAATGGTATTGAAGATTATTCGTAATTCTCTAAAATAGCCCTTATCATATCAGCAATGGATTGTTTCTCCTCTGCTCCACAAGAGGAGAGCAATTCAAGAAGTTCCTTTTCATAATCGATCAATTTTAACTCCTTTCTGCACAAGCCCGAACGAAATTCCTTAATCGCATTATAGAACATTAGTTCGATAATGTCAATGTATAATATGCACAAAAATATATTTTGTATTTTTATATGTCCTAAAATTTGCACATTCGCAACTTGTAGTATTGACTTTTGCACTATTAAGGTGTATTATAGTAACAGATGTACAATTTTACATACACCAATACATTTGAGAGGTAAAGATATGTCACTATTAGAGTCAATCTTTAAAAAAGCTTGCGTTTCAAACGAGGACATAGCATTAGAACTGTTTGAATCTGAGAATGTTGGCGGAAACGTCAGCTCAGAGGCAAAACGCATTTTGAAATCATGCAGCGGCAGGCAAGAAGTACTGTTGAAGGCTATAGAACTATGTGGTTCCGAACCCGATACCCCAAAAAAGCTATACATAGTGTCACATTGTTATGTTTATCTTGGTGCTGCGTATCGAAAGCAGGCTATAAAATATCTTGAAGAATATATCTTAAAGGGAGCAGTTTGGGAAGGAACTCCGGCTGCCAGAATAAGAGAAGATGGTTATATTCTTGACCAGCTGAAAGCAAATCAGGCATCTGTGTACAGTTATCTCGGAAAAGCATATGAGGGTGAATATGAATTTGAAAAAGCTGAAACGGCATATAAAAGTGCAGAAAGCCTAGCACCGTATTTCGCTGCATATGCAGTGCAGACTGCGGAAACATACATAAAACGCAATAATCTGCAAACAGCATTGAACTATCTTGAAAAGTATAAGAAAAGCACTTATTATAAGAAAAATGTAAATGATTATAAGCTGCTTTTGGACAATGCAATATCCGATATAAATTCAAAGATAAGCAAAGGGTATGTATATAGGCCACGAAAAAAATCAGAAGAGGTGTAATATATGGCAAGACGACGCAGAAGTATAAGAATAGCAAAAGGAGTTCGGCTTAATCTCGGAAGTACGGGAACGAGCATGACATTTAGCCATCGGGGATTGTTCGGAGGAACAAAAAGCTCTACTGTTCGATTGACAGGAGGAAGCTCGTCTTCTAAACCAAGAGGAATTGTATTACAGGGAGCTTATAATTTTAATATTAATGATGATGGTACAGTGGAATTTTTCGATTCCAGAGGAAATCGAGTGCTCGATGAGAGCCTTATCCGTAAATTGAAATCTACGGAACAATTCAGAATAAAAAAATCGCAGATACTTGAACAGCGAAAGATAGAGAAACAGCAGAAATTCCAAGAGGAACAGGATGCTAAGTTTAAAGAGATACAAGGTGAAACCGAAAGCGTTATTTCCATACATAAACATACACCAAGAGTTATTACTCAGGACGAGTGCCTTGATGCTATTACTCATATATTCCCGAAAGAATATGTAAAGGAGGAATATACGGCTCTCGTTCCTATGAAGGATCATATAATAAAAATCCTTTCCAAAGAAGCAGAAAACAACGTAAAAGCTCCTTTTTGGAAAAGAAAGAAGGCAATTGAGGAATACATAGAGCTACGAGCAAATGATTTATATAATTTGAGATTAAACGAGTATGAGGAAAACAAGGCAGCTTTTGAACGTAATGAGGAATTAAAAGCTGTTGAAATGAATAAGAAATATATTCAAGAGGCAGAAGAACGCAAAGAAGAAATCCGCTGCCTGATGAAAAATGATGAAAACTATATTGAAAGTAAGATAACTAATTGGCTTAAAAATATAGTTCTCACAGTAGACTTTAGTGTTGACTTTGAGTACCGTTCACAGCAAAAGACAATGTATATTGATTTGCTGCTCCCGCCGATAAGTGATATGCCAACCGAAAAAGCTGTATGTTTATCAAGCGGAACTGTTAAAGCAAAGTCCAAAACTCAGAAGGAAATCAAGCAAGATTACATACAGTGCGTATTCGGTCTGGCAGAATATGTTTGCGGTAATACATTTAATTTTAGCACTGCTATTCGGAATATTGTTATTTCAGGATATAATGAAGTACGAGATGACAGAACTGGCAAAATGGTGGAGAACTGTGTTTATTCGTTGAAGGTTCCAAGAGAAGTGTTTGAAGAAAATGATGTATCTTCAAGAGATCCGCAGGAGTTTTGTCTGTCCTTAGAAAGCAGATGCAATATTACTGCTTCTTTAGTAATGAAACCTGTTGAACCGTTTGAATAAATCTTTCATCTAAAATTCCGACTATAAAAATTCCCGTTCGGTGATAAATAACCGAACGGGAACAAGAAACGAGGTGTTATAATGGGCTATGCAATCTATCTAAGAAAATCCCGTGCCGACATGGAAGCCGAAGCCAGGGGAGAAGGGGAAACCCTTGCACGTCACCGCTCACAGCTCCTGGAGCTTGCCCGCCGTCAGAACCTTAACATCACGCAGATTTACGAGGAAATAGTCAGCGGCGAGAGCATAGCCGCACGTCCTCAGATGCAGCAGCTCCTGTCTGCGGTAAACGAAGGTGTTTTCGACGGCGTTCTGGTTATGGAAATAGAACGTCTTGCTCGTGGCGATACAATGGATCAGGGCATAGTATCACAGGCATTTAAATTCAGCGGGACGAAAATAATCACCCCCACAAAAACATACGACCCCGCAAACGAATTTGACGAGGAATACTTTGAGTTTAACCTGTTTATGTCCCGCCGTGAATACAAGACTATCCGCAGAAGAATGCAGGCGGGCAGAATGGCATCGGTCAAAGAAGGAAACTATATCGGATCGCTCCCGCCTTACGGTTACAAGAAAATCAGAAATTATGAGGATAAAGCCTATACTTTGGAACCTATACCCGAAGAAGCGGAAACTATCCGCCTGATGTATGAGCTTTATACCACAAAGGAGATGGGATTTTCAAAGATAGCTACCTATCTGAATAAAGCAGGCATACCGCCGAAAGTCACCGATACCTGGAATACTGCCAGTGTTAAGGGCATTATCCAAAATCCGATATACAGCGGATATCTCCGATGGGATTGGAGAAAAACGCAGAAAAAGCTTGTAGACGGAAAAGTGGTAACGTCCAGACCAAAATCGGAAGGCACCATTTACAAAGGGAAACACCCCGCCATTATTTCCGAGGAAACATGGCAGGCTGCAAAAGCAATCTGGGAAGCAGGGGAGCATTTGAATACCAGCTTCGACCGACCCTTGCAGAACTGCTTCGCAGGCTTGATGTACTGCGAGATTTGTGGTCATGCAATGGTAAGACGGCCATATTCAAACAATAGGGCAGCACATTATTACTGCGGACACAAAGGCTGTACATGTATGTCGGCATCGGAAACCGAGATTAATGAGATTGTGCTGTCGTCCCTGAGAAGTCAGCTGCAAAAAGTCAGGGAAATCATAGTAAGCGGGGAAAAATATAATCCCGACGAGTCCAATTCCAAGACCAGGGCGAAGCTTTCAGCCGAAATTGAAAAGTTGAAAAAGCAGAAGGAAAAGCTCTTTGACCTTCTGGAGCAGGGTGTATACACTACTCAGGTGTTTTTGGAACGTTCAGAAAATATCGAGAGCCGTATTTCTGAGCTGAATAGAATGATCGCCGAGATACCCGACCGTCCGAAGAACACTCCCGAAGAAGCCGCAATCGCTTTGGAATATGCAATTAACCGGTATGACGTTGTGGAAACAGCAGCCGAAAAACGTGATATGCTAAAAACTGTGATAAAACGTATCGACTACATCAAAACCACAGGCGGACGCTGGAAGCCCTCAGACCTAGCCCTTAAAATCACATTCAACGTTTAAGCATGCCTTTCGTACATATATTTGGTGTGCAAATGAATTGGCACACGTCGAGATGATCTCCGCCATACTTTACCAGCTCACCAGAAATTTAAGCATTGACGAGATAAAAAAGAGCGGGTTTGACACCTACTTTGTTGACCACACGACAGGCATCTATCCCCAGGCGGCCTCGGGAGCACCCTTTACTGCGGCATATTTCCAGAGCAAGGGCGACCCTATCACCGATTTAACGGAAAATCTTGCAGCAGAGCAGAAAGCCCGCACCACCTATGACAATATTCTGCGAATGGTAGATGACCCCGACATTATTGACCCCATTAGATTCCTCAGACAGCGCGAGATCGTTCATTTCCAAAGGTTCGGCGAACCAAATCATACAAAGTTAAGCCGTTCCGGAAAAAATTCAAATATTCCAGACTATCTGAGCATTACCTTTTTCATCAATTATTATCTGATGTATCATTATCATAGCAACAGATTTTTTCTTTTCATATCCTGCGGTTCTCCAATATTTTGTCGGCTCAATCACAACAGCTTTGGCATCGTCATTACTGTTAAGCTTTTCGATTTTCTCATAAAGGGCGGTCTTTTCATTTTCCAGTTGAGCTGCTCTTTGATTGGCAAGCTCCAGCAAATTACCGCTGCAGCCGCCTGAAAGCAATGTGTCCATAAGCTGCTTTTCCGCTTTTTCCACAGCCTTTATTTTAAGCTTCAGATCGTTGACCTCAGCTGCGTGATTCTTTTTATCGGTGTTCCTGAACCCTTTTATTTCGGACAGCTTCCCGGAGATACAATCATATACCATATTTTCAAGATCCTCGGCATAAACAGAGCAGTCGGGACCTGTACAGTTTTTCTTGTGTGTTTTTCCCGTACAATTGAAGTATCTCCGTATCTCTCCGTTTTTATTTATTTTGCCTTTGATGGTAGTCATCGTATGCCCGCATTTTTTACAGATGACCTTACCTGCAAGCCAGCTTGTGGGATTGCTGAAGCTGTTTGTGAGCTGCTTGTTTTTTTCAAGCTTTCGCTGACATTTCAGCCATATATCCGAATCCACAACGCCTCGATGTGTCATAAGTACCAGCTTCATATCGGACCAATCGGTATCACATGATCTATGCTTGCTGCGACCGTAAAGCTGTGCTCCGTATTCACCTGTGAACAGCGCATTATCTGTTATCATACGGACTCCATGGTGTTCGTAATAATCGTAAATCTCCGAATCAGCCCTGACATATATGGGATTTTTCAGAATTGCCGATATTTTGGCGGTGGTCCAATCGCTGCCGTTCAGCGGTATTCTGCCCTCTGCAAGCAAAATATCCTGAAGCCGTCTTAAAGAAACATTTTCGCCTGCGTAAATTTCAAATATGTATCGTATCTGTTCGATCTCCGCAGGAATGGGACTGAGCATTTTCGTCTTTTTGTTATGAATAAAAGCAGGCACCAGCTCAAATCCGTAAGGCTGTCTGCCGCCCATGTAAAAGCCAAGCTCACTTCTGTGTGCATATGCCTGTGTCACACGGTTGATTATGGAAGTCCTTTCAAATTCCGCAAATACCATCAGCAGCTTTATTATAAGTTCGCCATAGGGAGAAGAGGTGTCAAATGACTCCTGCGAGGAAACAAACTCAACCTTATGTTCCTTGAACTCCTGCAAAATATTTACAAAATCCGAAAGGGAACGGCTTATTCGGTCAAGCTTGTATACGACCACCTTGCTGACCTTGCCTTTCTGAATGAGCGTCATCATTTTCTGAAAGCCATCACGGTTAACATTTCCGCCTGAAAAACCGTTGTCGATAAGCGTGATGATCTTTTCGCTTCGTTCATCGGGTTTTATCATTGCTTTACAGTATTCGATTTGCGTTTCGCAGCTGATACTGTTTTCTCGTTCCACCGATTTCCGAGCGTAGATCACAATTGCCATTGACCGTAACTCCCTTCTGTATTATGTCGGCTTGTGTATTTTATCGTACTTTTTTGTCAGAGCAAGCATCAGCTCTTCAAGTATGCGTTCTCTGCTGTAATTATCTTTTTCGGGCAGTACTGTATGCTCTACCTTGTGCCTGACGTTTCCAATATCTGTATATTCGTTTAAAAGCTTCATCATTCTCTGACCTCCCAAATAGCAGCGCTAATTGTTATTTGCGCTGACCTCTGTTAATAATATGAGTGAGGTCATAACATCATTCGGGATCGATAAGCGTCCTTAAAAGCAAAAAATACCCACAGCATCGCATTTTAGCCGATGCCGTGGGTATTAATGGATTTGTGTTATTTGAGAAGGTTTTCCCATTCCTCAACAATACAGCTGCAAAGGTCGATATCCGAATCCTCGGCTGCATTTTTTAGCTTGCCGTACAATTCCGCCTGATTATCGGGGAACTGCATTTTCTGCATCTGCTCGACTGCCTCATCAATAAGGAGTGTGTCGAATTCATTCAGCGCATTCCGCATTTTTTCCAGCACTTCCTTGACATCATCTGCGGAGGCTGTGTTCATCTTTGCTTCCGCAACGGCTGCCTTACGCCATTTTTCCGTTATTTCGGAGCAGGCATCAATATCGAAGGCTTCCGCAGCTGCCTTTAGCTTTTCAAAGAATTCGGTCTGCGAGGGCGTGAATTGGTATCCGGACATTTCCTCCATGACCTCGTCCATAGCAAGAGTGTCCATAGACTCCAGCGCTTCCGTCATTCTGTCAAGCAGCTCCGAAACGGTATTTTTGTCCGCAGCAGAAGCTTCCTGCTTTGTGCTGAGCTCGGGGAAGAGCGGTGCGATCATATTCTTACAGTCCATATACTGCGAAATAAGATCGCCTGTTTTTGCATGAATAAGTGCTGTGTCCTGCTCATTTCCTGCCTTTTCCAGACGTGCCGCAAGGTCTGCGAGAGCATCTGCGCCGATCTGCCTTGAGGTGCTTTTCAGCGAATGGACTTCGATGGTATAGCCCTTGATGTCGTTATTCTGAAGTGCTTGTCTGATTATCTCCGCACGCTTGTCTATGGCAAGATAGTACTCGCGAAGTATCTGCATATAGAGCTTTTCGCTGCCAAGAAGCGAGATAGCCTGTGCGGTGTTCAGCCCATCAATGGTAAGTGTATTTTTCGGCGTATCGGGTATTGACTGAGCCTCGACTGCCATTACGGGGATAATTTTTTCCTTTGGCAGCCATTTTCTTATCATAGCAACTATTTCTTTCAGCTCGATAGGCTTTGCAACGAAATCGTTCATGCCCTCCTGCAAGAACAGTTCCTTTGTGCCGCCGACAGCGTTTGCAGTAAGTGCGATGATAGGAACATCTTCATAGCCCCTGATAAGTCTGCGTATGATATGTGTAGTTTCAATACCGTCAACTCCGGGCATCATATGGTCCATAAATACCATGTCGTACTTGACCTTTTTGACCTTATCAATTGTTTCGGAAGCACCGTTTGCCGTATCCACCTGCATTTTGAGCGGCTCGATTATACCGCATGCAACGGACAGATTTATAGGATTATCGTCAACAATAAGAATATGAGCGTCGGGAGCGGTAAATGCGAAATTATCATCTTCGGAATCTCTCTCTCCGAAAATGTCCTTGCCGATGCCAAGCGCCGAATAAAGTCCCAGTGAGAATACAGGTTTATGCAGCATCTTTACTCCGGGAATATTTATATCATTCGGACTGTCATAGGGTGCCAGCAGCAGACATTTCAGCTCTGGATTTTCCGCAAGCTTTTTCTTAATGCTTTCGCCGAAAAGCTGCTTTTCAACGATAATATAACCGTCCGTTATATTGGCATTGTTTCCGCCGTTCACAAGGTCGGAATACTCAATGCCAAGCCGTGAAAGATCTTTTTTGATCTGTTCCAGAACATATTCATTCTCTATTATCAGCGCCGATTTTACAGTACTGTCGGGAGCGGGAATAGAAGGTGCGGTATCAATTATTTTCTGGGGAAGCTCCACATAGAAGGTGCTTCCTTGTTCGTATTCGCTTTCAACATGTATGCTTCCGCCCATCAGCTTCAGCAGCTGCTGTGAAATGGCAAGCCCCAGACCGGTGCCCTCAATATTTCTGTTCCTCTTGCTGTCTACCTGCTGGAACGACTTGAACAGCTTGTCTATATCCTGTTTTTTGATGCCGATACCGGTGTCCTTGATAACAGCCTTCAGCATTATGTTTTCGCTGTCTGTCTGCGAGAAGGATACCGCAAGATGCACCTCACCGTGCTCCGTAAATTTTACGGCATTGTTCAAAAGATTCAGAAGTATCTGCTGTATCCTTATATTGTCACCGTACAGCTTGTGGGGCATTTCGGGGTCAAAGTCGACCGTAAACTCGATTTTCTTTGAACCTATCCTCGTATTAACGATATTTGCAAGATCGTTTACAATGGAAAGCGGCTCGTAGATCACGGGAACTATATTCATTTTTCCCGATTCTATTTTTGAAAAATCCAGAATGTCATTGATGATAACAAGCAGATTTTTTCCCGATGAACGTATCTGCCTTATGTACTGCTTAGCCTGCGGAGTCATTTCCTCACGAAGAGCCATTTCAGCCATTCCGAGGACGGCATTCATAGGCGTTCTTATTTCGTGGCTCATATTTGCCAGAAAGTCCGATTTATGCGCAGCCGCCTGCATTGCCTGCTTGCTCAGCTTGATAGTTTCATAGGACTTATATGCCATATCGGAGATAATGCCTGCAAATTCATAGATAAAGTTTGTTGAACGCTCGATAGCCGACTTCGGGACGATCTGCGTTTTGTGTGCCGCTTCGATAAAGCCTTCTTCGTCAACGCCCAGTTCTCTTGCGTATTCACGCATTTTGTCATAATTGGGTTCCTCGGACAGAACCTGTCCGCCGATAAAGCTTCCTATCATCCTATCGCCCAGCATTATCGGCGCAGCGAAATCCACAAGATCGGCATGGCAGAAGTAGGAAACGGGCTTGCCGCTTTCCAGTACCTTCAATGCTCCGTCACGGTCACATTTCTCGCAGCGTTCTCGTCCTATGGGGGACTTGCGGCAGTAGTTCGTACAGAATTCGGAGAAGTTAGAACCCTTAGTTACAGGCTTTCCGTTTTCATCGGTAGTCAACGCCGCCATTCTTGCCATTTTGGAAAATGAATCCTGAATTTTCTGGAGTGTTTCCACCGAAATAAGATCGGTGAGAAGCACTTCTTCGTCCATATATATCATAGTCAATACCTCTCTTAATTCAGCAGAGTTTTGATGGTATCGTTCACTCTTTCCATATTTATGGGCTTGAGCAGGTAGCCGTTGGGTTTAAGCGAAAGCACTTCGGTTATCTTTTCACGGTCTGCAACGCCTGTGAGGAACACAACGGGTATATCCTTGGCGCTTTCCATCTTCTTGATCTTCCTGAATACCTCGGGACCGTTTTCAACGGGCATCTCATAATCCAGGAAAATAAGGTCGGGAGTTTTTGTTTCAAGGAATTTCAGAGCCATTTTTCCGTTTGCAATTGCAGTAACGTCATATTTATCCTCAAGTGCGGCTTTAAGAAGCTTCAGGACATTTTTATCGTCGTCGACAACTAGGATATGCGGCTTAGTGTTAGTGAGTTGTTTCGCAAGAGCTTCTGCTGCCCTACGTTCGGCTTCTGCATTCTCCTGTGCGATGCGTTCCTTTTCCTCCTCAATGCCTTTGAGAAGTCTTGTTATGCCGTCGCTGATAGTCGCTATGGTGATCGGTCTGGACATCGGAAGATCGATGGTACGTTCCTTTTCTTTAACGTCGGAATAGAACTCAAAGCAGTCTTCATTTGTGATAACGATCACAGGTATATCGCAAAAATCGGGGGTGGTTTTCAGACGCTTCAGCCGTGAAACGATCTGAGTATCGGCATATTCCGCAAGGCAGACATAGGCATCGGGCTTGAATAACTCATAATGAATACATATATCCGTCCAAAA
The DNA here is from genome assembly GCA_017828975.1 of Oscillospiraceae bacterium. GTDB lineage: Bacteria > Bacillota > Clostridia > Oscillospirales > Ruminococcaceae > UMGS1889. The sequence goes on from JAGAJN010000031.1 coordinate 131,577, forward strand.
ACCGGAGGTGCTCATGCAAGTGAATGTATCTGTGCTTGCAAAAAATCTCTTAATAATGCGGGGCTGCTGCTGATAAGTATTTTGTATTTCATACGCCGTACCTCCATGATCATACTTTTTGCATTTTGCTATTTAGCGTTAGGATTATTTTATCATCATTTGTATAATTTGTCAATACCGTGTAATGTTTTGTAATAAAATGCGGTATATAATAGTAATCCGTGAGCCTGACATCTACGGTATGACTACAACAATAAATGCCCGAAAGCCACGTTGTTTACGTGATTTTCGGGCACTTACTCAAGTTGATAATTTCGGTGAAGGGCTTCGCATAGTCCAGGATAATCTGAACTCCAAGAATTTTTACGCATTCAATCCTTCCTTTGACTGACCGCTTTTTTGCTTGCCGAACAAAACCGCTTCTCCCTGAAATTTTTGGGGAGAGGCGGTTTCATTTTGATAAATAACAGCTCATTTGACAATGCCGCTGCGGTATGAATCGAAAAGCTCCGCAGCCTGCTCCGAAAAGGGATTGTCAAGGTAGACATAGTTGAAATCACGCTCTGTTTTCCAGCCTTTGACCTTGAATCCTGCAAGACCTTTGTCACGCTCCATAACGGCTTTGTATGCAAAGGTTATTCCTATGCCTTTTGCGAGAATTTCTGCGGCAAGTCCGAAATTGCTGATGGTAGTTATCCGTCGGAAATCGGAAAAGGAACGGTTTTTGTCCGCAAGCAGCTGCCTTAAAATTTCCCTTGTTCCGCTGCCTTCCTCACGGAGGATAAGCTCCTCATTCAGTACATCGGAAAGGGAAACTGTACGCCCCGCAAATGGGTGACAGGCTCCGCAGATCCCAACAAACGGCTCTTTTTTGTACAGCCTTGAAGCGTATCGGCTGCTGTCGAAATATCCTTCGATAAGTGCAAGATCTAACTCTCCCGAGGACAGTGCGGCAAGCAGACGCTCGGTGTTGTCAACATTCACGGAAATGCGGTTTGCGGGGTCGCTTAAAAACGCTGCAATATGCTCTGCAATAACATACTCGCCGATAGTTTTCGTCGCCCCCAGTGCAATGCGGCAGCCCTCCTTTTCCGAAAGAATCGTTTTCAGCCGTTTTTCCTGATAGGTGACATTCTCCGCATATTTTCTCAGAAGCTCAGCCTCATGCGTCATTCGCAGGCTTTTTTTGTCGTAAATAAAAAGCTTGCAGTTGTAGTAATTTTCGAGATAATGGATATGCTGAGTTACAGCGGGCTGTGTCATATTAAGAAGCTCCGCAGTTTTCCGATAATTCATGACGCTGCAAAGTGTCAGAAAGGTTTCTATACGTATGTCGGTCATATATTCCTCCCATAAGATAAATTTATCAGCTGATAGCAAATGATAATTGGATTTTATCATAAGAATGTGATAAAATAAAGTCAATGAAATAAAGATTTCGGAAAGGAACGAAAAATATGGATACAATCAAGAAATATGCCGCACTGCTGCCGGGGTTTGTGATCGCTCTTGCAATTGCTGCGATCGCAAAGGTCATAGAAGGGCTTCTTCCCGTGCATCTCATAGGTGCGTCGGTAATTGCACTGTTTCTCGGAATGATGATCAATAATTTCCGGAAACCGACGGAGATGTTTTCAAAGGGTCTTAGCTTCACATCGAAAAAGATCCTGAAATTTGCAATTATCCTGCTGGGTGCAAGCCTTAACATCAAAATGGTTCTGGAAGTGGGAAAAATGTCACTGTGTGTAATGGTGTTCACGCTGTTTACCTGCTTTGGCATCGGACATTTTGTGGGGAAGGCACTGAAGATAAATTGGAAGCTTTCAAACCTTATTTCCGCGGGAACGGGCATTTGCGGCGGTTCGGCTATCGCTGCTATTTCGCCTGTAATTGACGCCGATGATACGGATATTGCTTATGCGATGTCGGCAACATTTCTTTTTGATATGGCGATGATAGTGCTGTTTCCCATAATGGGACAGGCAATGGGGCTTTCGGATATGGCATACGGTCTTTGGGCGGGAACTGCGGTAAATGACACCTCCAGCGTCGTAGCGGCGGGCTATGCGTTTTCAGAAGCGGCGGGAGATTTCGCCACAATGGTAAAGCTCACCCGAACACTTTCCATCATTCCTACGGTCATAATTTTTGCCCTTATCAATGCGCATATCAAGCGGAAAGAGGCTGTTGGAGCGGCTTCGGAAAATGTCAAGGCAAGCTTTGATATAGCAAAGATATTCCCTTGGTTTATCCTCGGATTTCTTGCTTTGACAGCTGTAAACAGCTTTGGATTTATCCCCGCAGCAGCCTCCTCGGGAATGAAGGAGCTGAGCAAGTTCCTGATGGTTTCCGCACTTGCTGCAATCGGTCTGAACACAAGCTTCAAGGATATGAAAAAATCCGGCTTTGCGCCAATGCTCCACGGCTTTATTATTTCGCTGCTGGTAGTTATTGTTGCAATTGCGGTCGAGTATTTTATGGGAATTGTATGATGAAAATATCCCGTAACGGCGCTGTTGCGGGATTTTTCTTTGCGTTTTTACTGAGGCAATGTATCGGAAAAGATCTCCCAGTAAAATCTCCTTGCCGACTGCGGGAAATCGTCCAGAATACCATGCTCGGGGTCGTAGAAAACTCCGTCTGCATACAGCGACCAATGCCAGCAGCGGGGAGTTTCAAGGCTGAGAAGGGCGCAGCGGGGAAGGTCGGATTTTGTTTGCGCCTGCCTGCGTTCGGGCGAAAACCTGACTCCGTGTTCGTTAAGGACACGCTTCATTTCCCGAAGGTCGGTTTCACGGTCGTTGCCGAGATATTCGCAGATATGTTCCGCAGATGTCCCCAGCAGCATTGCAAGGACTGCCTGTCCGCATTGCAGGTCGGTGGGTTCATGGATATAACCAATGTTCATATTTCCATACTCCTGTCAAAAATATCAAGCTTATTTTACCACGGAAGTCAGCTGTTTTCAACGGGATTTTATGAAATGCCGGTATCGAAAATGTTGTACGGGCAGACAGCATTTTCTTAACAAAAAAGTCAAATTAATTGACAAATCCTCTTGAAAAGCGACATAAAATGTGGTAAAATAAAGCAGTAACGTATTCTGTCAGCGAAAATAATATCGAAAAAGGGGTTGCGGACAATATGGCAGAAAAAGAAAACATACTTGAAGCGTGGATAATGGTCGAGCATTTGTCTGAGGGTGATTTTAATCCGAATGATACCTCAAAGCTGTTTTTCAGAAATTTTGACGGGAAGGATTTTTACAGCTATTTCAGCAGCATGATCGATGCAAAGCTCAGTCCGAAAAATAAAAAGGGCGGACTTGTGGTTTACTGTGATATTTTCAATTTCAACGAGGTCATAGAGATACTGCGGAAAAAGTTTGACCTAAAGCCCACGGAAGATGAAATTCGCATCGGTTCAAAATTCAGCTTTGCGCTTTGCTTTGACAAGAAGCTGGATTTTATGTCGGATATGACGTTCTTTACCGAAAGCGCTTATATTCGTTATTATGATGAAGTGCCTTATGAAGATGAGTTCCGTTCATTTGAAAACAAATTCAAAATGGAGCTGACGCAAAGCTTTAATGATGCGTCGGGGCAGAAGGACAAGTTTAACAAGGTCATGCTTGAAACATTGGAGCGTTACGAGATCTCTTTGGACAACTGCCGTATTCAGGTGGTGGAAAATATTGAAACGGACGCTACCAATCTTCATTCATTTTACATTGATGACCTGGAGGCAGCAAAAAGCATCAGTACCGACAATCTGGAAGCTTACCTGTTCGGCTGCAGTGAACCTCATGTAAATCTGGACAGCAAAAAGGATTCTCCGAATTTTGACCCGCAGATATTTGAAAGCATACTCCGTCCCGAAAACTATCCTGCGGGAAGATTTCCGACAAATACAAAATTTGCGCTGAGCTTTATGCAGCAGGTGGCTGTAAATCTTGCGACGGGGTATGATGACCGCAGCATAAGAAGCGTAAACGGTCCTCCGGGAACGGGAAAAACAAGTTTGTTAAAGGACATTTTCGCAGAACTTGCTGTGCGTCAGGCGAAGGATATTTCGGAGCTTAAAGATAAATATATTGCGCCCTCGCTTGGCAAGGACAAAAATGATGAGCCGATTCTGGGCGTTCTTCCCGAATGTATTGCGGAAAACGGGATAGTGGTCGCAAGCTCCAATAACGGTGCGGTGCAGAATATCGTCAATGAACTGCCGTTAATTGGCGGAATAGATGAAAATCTCATAGATGAACTTAAGGAAGCCGATTATTTTATGGAGCTTTCCAATTCCGAGCTGTCCGTCAAGTGGGAAGAGGACGAAAACGGCAGGAAGCATCAGACGCTTATCAGTGAAAAAAAAGAGGACAGGTTCTGGGGACTTTACTCTCTTGAAGGCGGAAAGTCTGATAATATGACAAATATCATTACCTCCGTAAAGCACATTGCCAAATATCTTAAAAGCGATGATTTTGACCCCGATCCGGGCATCTACCGTGAATTTACCGAGCAGTATAAAAGGCTGACCGAGATGCGGAAAAAGGCTCGGGAATTATCGGAAAAAAGCGGCGAATACGCACGAAACAGGAGCAGGCTGAGCAAGCTTTCCGCCGAGTATGAAGCGGAGCTTTTGCAGCGAAAAAAAGCTTTGTCGGACAAGGTCGGGGAGCTTGATGCGGTTATCGAAAAGTGCCGTGCCGAGTATCTTTCGCAAAAGGCTGTCATGGACAAAATTTCCGCCGAAAAGGAAAATATACGGAATAACAAGCAGCTGCTTGCTCAGTGTCAGGCCAGTCTGAGTGCGGTGGACATTTCCTCATTATCTCAGGCTGAAATGGCAGATCACAGGGCAAGGTTGAATTCCGTTGCAGATCAGCTGGTGGAGATAATGAATGATGAACGGCAATGTCTGTCACGGGAGAGGACGGCGGCTGCGCAGCTGAACAGTCTGACGGAGCAGGGAAAGACGTACGGGGAGAAAAAGAAGCGTCTTTGCGATGAACATAATGAGTGGGAAGCGGCGAAGGCTGATGAAAGAAAAGCGCTTGAATCGGAGATCATGGCATATGAGGACGAGCTTGGCAGCGGTGCAGGACCGCTTGATATGGGGCTGGATTATGAGGAGCTTCAGCTGTCAAATCCCTGGTTCGGCGAGGAATACCGCAAGGCGCAGTCAAGGCTGTTTATTCTGGCACTTAGGGTGAGAAAGCAGTTTCTTTTCGAGAATATAAAAAATATCAGTACTGCATCGATGGTCTGGGGCAGACAGAATGAATATATTGATGAAAAGGAGATCATCACGGCTGCCTGGGGCTGGATAAATATGTGCATTCCCGTTATCAGCTCCACATTTGCAAGCTTCGGACGAATGTGCAGAAATCTTGGCGAAAACACCCTCGGTCATCTCTTTATTGATGAGGCGGGACAGGCACTTCCGCAGGCGGCGGTGGGTGCGGTATTGCGGAGCAGAAATGTTATGGCAGTCGGCGATCCTTCGCAGATAAAGCCCGTGCTTACGCTGGATCCGAGTATTCTGCGTATGCTGGGAAAGCATTATAGGGTCAGCGAAAAATATCTGTCCGATTCCGCTTCGGCGCAGACTCTGGTGGATTCTGCAAGCAGATACGGATATTATCGTGACAGGGAAATGACGGAGGATTCCCGGATAGGCATACCGCTCTGGGTACACAGAAGATGCCGGTATCCGATGTTTGACATATCCAACGAATTGTCTTACGGCGGACTGATGGTTCAGTCGGAAAAGGAATTCGGAAAGACAGGCTGGTTCGATGTCAGGGGCAAGGCTGAAAAGAAGTATGTAAAGGAACAGGGCGAATTCCTCGTCAGAAAAATAAAGAAGATGATGGAGGAAAACCCAAAGATAGGGGACAAAAACGAAAAGGACGTCATTTATGTTATCACGCCGTTTGCAAATGTTGCTTATCAGCTTGCTCAGAAGCTGAAGGAGATAAATTTTACCCGCTTCAAAAACGGCAAGCCTGTCAACGTGGGGACAATTCACACATTCCAGGGCAAGGAGGCTCCCATCGTATTTATGGTGCTGGGTGCGGACAGTCAAAGCAGCGGTGCGGCAAAATGGGCTGTCAGCGAGCCGAATATGATGAATGTTGCGGCGACACGTGCCAAGAAGGAGTTTTACGTTATCGGTGACAAGCGGCTTTATCTGAGCCTTCACTGTGATGTTGCAATGACCACTTACAGCATCATTGACCGTTATGGAAAGGATCACCCCGAGCTGACGGATAATAATGTGGATTCGGTGATGGATACTTATCAGAAGCCTGTGACTGCTGCATCTCCGGCAAATACCGCTGCGCCTTTTAAGCAGACTCCGTCATCGGCAGTGCAGACCGACAGATCGGCTGCCGCCGTTTCAGCTGTCCGACAGCCCGCAGGACGTGTTACGGGTAGAATATATTCTGTCAGAGACGGAAAGACAACGAAGTATGCCTATGCAAAGGGAGGCAACGGTGCGACATACATCATCACAGAAAAGGTATATGCCGAAACTGCTGATGCCGAAGGGCTGATCGCTGTGGGAAATACGATCTCCTTTATCCCTTATGAATACGGGACGAAATTATATGCAAAGGATATAAGCCGCGGATAAGCATAGTTTGTAATATTTGTCCCATGCTGCTGAATAGAATTTCATAGAATAAATTTAAGGGGGATCTCTATGAAATTTTCATTCAGCAAGGGTTCGTTTTGCGCTGCGGCGGCACTTTGTTTGGGAATAGGTCTTATCTTCTATTCCAAGGACAGGATAACAGATTCGGTCTATACCGATATTTCCGCAGATACCGCTCCGATTATTGTACTTGATGCGGGACACGGAGGTATGGACGGAGGCTGTTCCTCCGCAGACGGTGTTCCCGAAAAGGGGATAAATCTGAACATTATGCTGTCCGTTCGGGATATGTGCAGGGTGTTCGGCTATCAGACCGATGTTACCCGTGAACGGGACATTTCCATTCACGACAGCGGTATTCAGGGCATTGCAAATCAGAAAAAGTCGGATATGGACAACCGCCTTGCGCTGTTTAACAAATATCCCAAGGCGGTGTGCGTTTCCATTCATCAAAATAAGTTTACCGACCCCGTATTTTCGGGTGCGCAGATGTTCTATTCGCCGACAAATCCCGAAAGCGAGCGGCTGGCGCAGATAATGCAGGGGAAGTTTGTGGAAAACATTCAGCCCGAAAATACCCGTGAGATAAAGCTTTGCGGCAAGGAGCTTTTCCTATGCTATTTCTGCAATAATCCCACAATTATGGCGGAATGCGGATTTCTGTCAAATCCCGAGGAAGCGGCAAAGCTGAAAACGGAAGAATATCAGAAGCAGGTAGCCTTCACGATTTTTGAAGGGATAAATGAATTTACATCACAATAAATAGGAGTTTAAAATGGCAAAGGTCAAAACAGTATTTATATGCAGCGAATGCGGCTACGAGAGCGCAAAATGGAACGGAAAATGTCCTCAGTGCGGCGAGTGGAACACCTTCACCGAGGAGGAAACGGTTGCCCGTTCATCATCTCAGCAGGCGCAGAGGGAGGCTTCAAAGCGGCGCTCGGCAAACCTTGCAGAGAAGATAACCGCTATTGACGGTATTGAAACGGAGGACGATGTACGCTACTCGACGGGACTTCGTGAGCTTGACAGAGTGCTTGGCGGCGGACTTGTAAAAGGTTCGTTGGTGCTGCTGGGCGGCGAGCCGGGTATCGGAAAATCCACGCTGCTTTTGCAGATATGCAATTTTATGGGGGACGACCATACTATCCTGTACGTTTCGGGCGAGGAAAGCATGCGTCAGATAAAGCTTCGTGCGGAGCGGCTGGGCGTTGATTCGGAAAATCTCTATCTGCTGTCCAGCACGGACGCTGAGGCGGTAAACGACGCTATTATCAGCGAAAAGCCCGAGATAGTTATCATCGACTCCATTCAGACCATGTGTATCAGAGATCTGACCTCAAGTGCGGGCAGCATTACACAAGTCCGTGAATGTACGAATATGTTTATGCGGACAGCAAAAAGCGAGGAAATTCCCATTTTCATCGTGGGACACGTTAATAAGGACGGTGCAATCGCAGGTCCTAAGGTAATGGAGCATATTGTGGACGCTGTGCTGTTTTTCGAGGGCGAGAGAAATCTCAGCTACCGTATTCTGCGTGCGGTGAAAAACCGTTATGGCTCGACCAATGAGATAGGCGTTTTTGAAATGCTTGACAAGGGGCTTGAAGAAGTGGAAAACGCTTCTGCAATGCTGCTTTCGGGCAGACCGCTGAATGTTTCGGGAAACTGCGTTGCTTGTGTGATGGAGGGCAGCCGTCCCGTGCTGACGGAGGTTCAGGCGTTGGTGACAAAGAGCGGTTTTCCGTCCCCAAGGCGAATGTCAACGGGTTTTGATTATAACAGAATGAACATTATCATCGCCGTTCTGGAAAAGCGTGCGGGACTGTTTTTCGGAACGCTGGACGTTTACATCAACATTGTCGGCGGACTTCGGCTGGAAGAACCCGCTGCCGATCTCCCCGTTGCTCTTGCACTTTATTCGGGACTGATGGACAGACCGATAAACGACAGGCTGACCGCTATGGGAGAGATAGGTCTGGGCGGCGAGCTGCGAGCGGTCGGACAGGCGGCAAAGCGTATCAGAGAGGCAGAGCGTATGGGCTTTGAGAAATGCATTATCCCCAAGCAGTCGCTCAGAGGAATTGACCTTTCGGCGTTCACTATTGAAGTAATTCCCGTTTCAAATGTCAAGCAGGCGTTTGAAGTCATAAATAATGGCTGAAAAATCTGATTTGTCAATTCCGAGGTAAATATGACTAAGGAAAACACTTACTCTACAAGTCAGATAGCAAAAATAGTCGGGCTGCACCCCAATACCGTAAGAATGTACGAAGAGTGGGGACTGATACATAAGCCCGAAAGAAAACCAAACGGTTATCGAATATATAACGATATTCACATCAAACAGTTTCAATTGGCACGGAAAGCTTTTCAGACAGTAATTCTTCAAGCGGGGCTTCGTGAGCGGATAATCGACGCTGTAAAGCTGTCTGCCGAGTATCGCTTTGACGAAGCGGAAGAACAGGTTCTTGAATATATCCGCATTGCAAAACAGGAAATGGAAAACGCAAAAGAGGCAGCAAAAATATGTGAGATACTGTGGCAGCAGCCCCAAGCGGACGGTGCTGTTTACAAGCGTTCGCAGGCGGCAAAGGAACTCGGACTGACCATAGATACTATCCGAAATTGGGAAATGAACGGACTTCTCACCGTCAAGCGAAAGCAGAACGGCTATCGAGTCTATGACTCAAACGACATAAACCGCCTGAAGGTCATTCGTACATTAAGGTGTGCCAATTATTCCTTATCTGCAATTATGAGAATGCTTACCGGGTATGATAACGGAATGGATAAGGAGAAAATTCCGGACATTCTCAACACTCCCGAAGCTGACGATGATATTATTTCCGCCTGCGACAAGCTTACGGTTTCCCTTGAAAATGCCATAGAAAACGCTTACGAAGTTATTTCCATATTGAACGATATGAAACAGATAAAAAAATAAACCCTCCACTTGACCACCAGACTTTTGTTTGGTGGTATAATTCGTTTATAACTGAAAAGGAGGGAAAAGCATGAATGCAATTATTGCAGAAAGTCTTACAAATAGATTTTTATCGGAAAAATAAGAAGTGACAGTTTCTGTTAAGGAGGAAGAAAAATGACAGATTCTATTAAAATAAGAGGCCTTAAGCAGAATAATCTGAAAAACATTTCGCTTGATATTCCAAAGAATAAAATAGTTGTTTTTACGGGCGTTTCGGGTTCGGGAAAATCAAGTATAGTGTTTGATACTGTTGCTGCGGAAAGTCAGCGGCAGATGAATGAAACCTACACCGCATGGGTCAGAGGAAGGCTGCCGAAATACGAAAAGCCCAATGTTGAGCTTATCGACGATTTGAATCCGTCGGTCATTATCGACCAGTCACGGCTTGGCGGAAATGCAAGGTCAACAGTTGGTACTATCAGCGATATGTATTCGCTTCTGCGCCTGATGTTTTCGAGGATAGGCACTCCGTCCGTTGGTCCCGCATCGTATTTTTCGTTCAATAATCCCAACGGTATGTGTCCCACCTGTGCGGGTATCGGAAAGATTATGGACCTTGATATGAACAATCTCATTGATGCGGAAAAGACCTATGACGAGGGCTTTTTTCTGCTCCCCGCATTCGGTACGGGCAATTATTACTGGAAGGTTTACAGGCGTCCCGAATATTTCAGGACAGATATTCCGTGGAAAGATTTAACGGAGGAAGAACACAACATTCTGTTATACGGCAGCAGGACAAGGGACGGCGAACGTCTTGACAAAAAGCTTGAGGGCGTTTACAATCAGTTCAAGCGGCTTGTGCTTATGAAGGGCATGGAGGAACAGACCGATAATACGCTGAAAAAAATCGCAAAGTATGTGTATGAATGTGAATGTCCCGACTGCAAAGGAAAGCGTCTTAATCAGACCGCACTTTCCTGCAGAATAAACGGATATAACATCAACGATATGTGCGAAATGGAGTTTTCGCAGCTTCGTGCGGAGCTTGAAAATATACAGGACGAAAGAGCCGCAACCATCGTCGAGCAGCTGAAGGCAGCCCTTGACCGTATGATTGACATCGGTCTGCCGTATCTGTTTATGAACCGAGAAAGCTCCACTCTTTCGGGCGGTGAGGCACAGCGTTTGAAGCTTGTGCGATATATGGGCAGCTCGCTTTGCGGAATGATATATATTTTCGATGAACCGAGTACGGGAATGCACCCGAGAGATGTTCATCGAATGTCAAGGCTTCTGAAAAATCTCCGTGACAAGGGAAACACCGTGCTTGTTGTTGAGCACGATAAGGACATAATCAGCATTGCAGATGAAGTTATCGACATCGGACCGCTGGCTGGAAAAAACGGCGGACAGGTGCTGTTTCAGGGCAGCTATGAAAATCTTCTGATAAGCGGTACAAAGACGGGAAACGCATTGTCCTCGGAGATAAAAATAAAGGAAAATGTGCGCAAACCAAAGGGTTTCTTGCCCATAAGAGGAGCGGATCTTCACAATCTCAAAAATGTTGATGTTGATATCCCAATTGGGATAATGACGGTAGTTACAGGTGTTGCGGGGAGCGGAAAATCGTCGCTTATCAGAGATGTTTTCGCAAAGCAGTATGAGGAACAGGTTGTCCTTATCGACCAGAGCGCAGTCACGGCAACGGGACGTTCTACGGTATGCACATTCCTGGGCTTCTTTGACGAGATAAGAAAGGTCTTTGCCGCCGAAAATAATGCAGACAGCGGGCTTTTCACCTTTAACGGAAAGGGCGCTTGTCCATACTGTAAGGGACGTGGGGCAATCACCACCGAGCTTGTTTTTATGGAACCCGTTACGACCGTTTGCGAGCATTGCGGCGGTACGAGATATAGTGAAGAATCGCTGAAATATTCTCTCAAAGGAAAAACTATTGTTGATGTTCTGAATATGAGCGTTGAGGACGCTGTGCCGTTTTTTGCGGATAACAAGAAAATATCTTCAATGCTTAGTGCGCTGATGGAGGTAGGGCTTTCGTATATTTCGCTGGGACAGCCTTTATCAACATTTTCGGGCGGAGAACGTCAGAGAGTAAAGCTTGCTCAAAACATCAAGAAAAAGGGAAACATCTATATCTTAGACGAGCCGACTACGGGACTTCACGCTGCGGATATTGAAAAGGTAGTGGATATTCTGGAAGGATTTGTTGACAGAGGAAACACGGTCATTGTTATCGAGCATAACACCGATGTAATGAAGCTTGCCGACTACATTATCGACGTCGGACCCGACGGCGGAACAAAGGGCGGAGAGATAGTGTTTACGGGAACTCCGAAGGAAATGTTTGAGAACGGTACAACTATTACGGCAAAATATCTGAGAAAATAACGGTTTATCAAGTATCTCTGAAACGCTCAAAGGAGTTTTCTTCTTTGGGCGTCTTTTGTAAAGATGAAAATCAGGTGAAATTCAGAAAACCCCTTGACAATTGATAGTATATGTTGTATAATATTCTAAAACGCAGGGGAGGACACCCATAACAAAAAACGGTGCGTGTTGACAAGGGGGAGGACACCCATGGAAAAAAACATTATTGTCAGAGATACAAACGGCAGAATAATCGGAATGACTTACCCGAAGCGTGCAAAGGGTCTTGTGAAAAACCGCCGTGCGGTTATTTCGGGCGAGCATATGATTCGTATGATAAATGAGGAGGACACATCTATGGAAGATAACATTATAAACGTTGATAAGGTCGTTGAAGTCGAGGAAAAAAGGCTGTTTTTCCGCCCGAGAGAGTGGAATTTCTCCAAGGACTGCAAGGACACCGCTGTGGGCGAGCGCTGCTTTATCACCAGCTTTGACGAAACTCTTGCAGAGGTCTACTGCATCGGTAATTGGGGCGATTCGTTGTCCCAGATTGTTACAAAGGACCTTATTTTGGAAAAGAACACAGAGTATGCATTTTCCTTCTGGCTAAACGGCGGAGAAAATGAGCGTCTGGACGAGATCTGTCAGCTGCACGTTGTTTTCGACAATGACTTTGAAAACCGTCTGATATTCAAGCTAAACCGCAGTTTTATCAAGCCTGTGAAGCATTACAAGGGCTGGTATCTCTACGAAATTCATTTCACCACTGAGGATAATTCTTACACTCAGCTTCGGTTTGTTGCCCAGAGAGCGCCTATGGCTGTGATGTATGCAGATGCTCCCGCAGCTTACGAAAATATCCCCAACGAGTCTGTTCCCGCAGGACGCAAGCAGCGTTCAAATCTGGTGTTCGAGAATGGTTTCCCCGAGGAACCCGATCCGTTCACAAAGGGTATCAGCGATTTCGAGGAAAAGCTGAAGGCAAATCCAGTGACAAACGGTGAGTTCTTTGACAAGGTCAGAGAGGCTGTCAGAACAGAGGTCAACAAGGCTGAGCAGGCTGAGTATCATCGTGATGCCGATACTTTCAGAAAGATAGGCGAGGACATTAAGGACTCCGTTCTTTCCGAAATTGCCAGGGCTATGAAGAATTTCAAATAATCTTTTTTCCAAACAAAAACAGCGCAGGCGGTTGAAAATGTAAACCGTCTGCGCTTTGATTTTTAGGAGAAAATTATACTCTTTCGGCAATAAGCGTTCCCATTTCGGAGCAGGAAACGAGCTTCATTCCGTCGGACATAATATCGACTGTTCTGTAACCTTCGTTGAGAACGGCAGATACGGCGTTTTCGATAGCGTCAGCTTCCTTGTCCATATCGAAGGAATAGCGGAGCATCATTGCAGCGGAAAGAATGGTGGCAATGGGGTTTGCCTTGTTCTGTCCCGCAATGTCGGGAGCGGAGCCGCCGCTGGGTTCGTAAAGTCCGAACTTGGTTTCGTTAAGGCTTGCAGATGCCAGCATACCGATAGAACCTGTTATCATGGAAGCCTCGTCGGAAAGAATGTCGCCGAACATATTCTCGGTGAGGATAACGTCAAACTGTGCGGGATCTTTTACCAGCTGCATAGCGCAGTTGTCTACCAGCATATGCTCAACGGTAACCTCGGGATAGCTTTCGGCGACCTCGTTGACTATCTTTCTCCAAAGTCTGGACGAATCGAGAACGTTTGCCTTGTCAACGCTGATGACCTTTTTGCGGCGCTTCATAGCAATATCGAACGCTCTTACGGCAATTCTTCTGATCTCGTTTTCGTTATAGGACAGAGTGTCAACAGCAGTCATAATGCCGTCAATTTCCTCTGTCTTTCTTGCACCGAAGTACAGACCGCCCGTAAGCTCTCTCATTATCATCATATCAAAGCCCTTGGCGCTGATCTCCTCTTTCAGGGGACAAGCACCTCTCAGCTGGCTGTAAAGCACGGCGGGACGGAGATTTGCAAACAGTCCCAGAGATTTGCGGAGCTTCAAAAGTCCTGCTTCGGGACGCTTGTCGGCGGGAAGCTTGTACCATGGAGAAGTGGAAGTGTTTCCACCGATAGAACCCATAAGTACGGCATCTGCTGCTTTTGCCTTTTCAATGGTTTCATCGGTCAGGGGGACGCCATTCACGTCGATGGAGCAGCCGCCCATGAGAAGCTGTTCATATGCAAAGCTGTGTCCGAATTTTTCAGCTGTTTTATCCAGCACCTTCATTGCTTCGGTAACGATCTCGGGACCGATACCGTCGCCCTTTATTACTGCGATATTTTTATTCATGTTAATAACTCCTTTCATTTCTTCTCCGTGATCAATGGGTGTTTAGCATTAATATTATTTTTTAAAAACAGACACAGAAATATCATTATCTCTGTCGGAATAGCAAGAAACACATATCACAACATAATTTCCGCTTTCCGATTCATCGAGCTGCTCTGCACAATACGCTCTTGCAGCCTGACTATACCTTGAATACTCATTTTCAACATCTGAAAAATCAGAAGTATCAACCAGCGAATAGTCGATTTCCTCACCGTTTACAAAGCATTCAATGTAATCTGTACTTTCTCCTTCAAATTTAATGCAGTCACCGAGAAGAGTTTCGACCTGCTCCTTGCCGGTATTAACAGTAATTCCGTTATAAAGAGCAAACTTCTTTCGGTTAGAATTTTCCTGATCGAACACCGGGTGAAAATCCGAATAATCAAAACCATTGAAATCGCCGTAATATGTACCGCATACGATAACGGATTTCCCAACCTCGAAGCTATCTTCTGCATCAAATTTACTGCCAAGCTGCTTCTCCAGCTCAGAGCGCGGTTCCAACAGATCAACAGCCTTATTTCCCGCCTTTATCATATACGGCTGTAAAGCAGAGTTTTCGTTTTCAGCACATCCCGAAAGCAGTAAAGCAGCAGAAAGCAGGACACTCAAATACCGTATTTTCATCGTTTGCCCTCACTTTTTCAGCGATTTCAGCAGACCGCCCGCATTGATAATATCCTTGATAAACTCGGGGAACGGCTCTGCCTGATAGGTCTTGCCTGTTGTCTTGTCGGTGATAACGCCCGTGTCGAAGTCGATCTCAACCTCATCGCCTGCATTGATATTCTTTGCGGCTTCGTCACATTCCAGAATAGGCAGACCGATATTGATAGCGTTGCGGTAGAAAATTCTCGCAAATGTAGATGCGATAACGCAGGAAATACCGCTTGCCTTGATAGCGATAGGAGCGTGTTCTCTGGAGGAGCCGCAGCCGAAGTTCATATTTGCCACCATAATATCGCCCTCGTTTACGTTCTTAACGAAATCGGGGTCAATGTCCTCCATACAGTGAGCGGCAAGCTCCTTGTGGTCGGTGGTGTTCAGGTATCTTGCGGGGATAATAACGTCGGTGTCAACGTTATCTCCGTATTTATGTACTTTTCCAAAAGCTTTCATTGATAACATTCCTTTCGGTGATTATGTAGGGGATCACTCCCCATTGAAATTACTGTTCAAAGTCAACGCATTTTCTGTCGGAAACAACAGAGCGGACATAGGTTGCGACTGCAACGTGGTCGGGATTTGTCTGATATGCTTTCAGAGCGTTTTCGTCGGTGAAGGTGGTGTCCAGCATAACATCTCCCGTTGAGGAGGAGAGCAGGTCGATATTCACCTTAACGTCTGTCATACCCGGAATTTTGCCCGCAAGACCCTCCAGACCGCTTTTTATCTTTTCGGCGGCAGAACGTTTTTCCTCAGCGGAAAATTCGGGCTTTAGGGTCCAGATAATAACGTGCTTAACCATAGTTATTCTCCTTTACGCTTACATTATTTCGGACGGCTGTGAGATCTTGCCCGTTACTGCGGAAGCGGCGGCAACAGCGGGAGATGCAAGGTAAACCTCCGACTCAACGTGTCCCATTCTGCCGACAAAGTTTCTGTTGGTGGTGGCAACGGCTCTTTCGCCCTTTGCCAGAATACCCATATGACCGCCAAGGCAGGGACCGCAGGTAGGTGTGGAAACTGCGCAGCCCGCTTCGATAAAGGTTTCAAGCAGACCTTCCTTCATAGCGTCCAGATATATTTTCTGCGTTGCGGGGATAACTATGCATCTAACATTTTTTGCGACCTTTTTGCCCTTGAGGATTTCGGCAGCGGCTCTCAGGTCCTCCATACGTCCGTTGGTGCAGGAACCGATAACTACCTGATTTATCTTCAGCTCGGGAATATCGTCAAAGGTCCTTGTATTTTCGGGAAGGTGGGGGAAGGAAACGGTGGGCTTTATCTCCGAAAGGTCGATGTCGTAAACAGCTTCATATTCTGCGTCGGGGTCGGCTTCGTAAACCTTGTATTCACGGTCAACTCTGCCCTTCATATAATCAAGAGTAACCTCGTCAACGGCGAAGATACCGTTCTTTGCACCTGCTTCGATAGCCATATTTGCCATGGAAAGACGGTCGTCCATGGAGAGATTTTTTAAGCCCTCGCCGGAAAATTCCATAGACTTGTACAGTGCACCGTCAACGCCTATCATACCGATAATGTGGAGGATAACGTCCTTGCCCATTACATATTTATTGAGCTTGCCTGTAACATTGAATTTGATTGCGGGGGGAACTTTGAACCATGCTTCGCCTGTTGCCATGCCCGCAGCCATATCTGTTGAGCCTACGCCTGTGGAGAATGCGCCGAGTGCGCCGTATGTACAGGTGTGGCTGTCTGCGCCGATAATGCAGTCGCCCGCAGCAACGATTCCCTGCTCGGGGAGAAGTGCGTGTTCAATTCCGACAGAGCCTGTGTCAAAGTAGTTTTTGATGTCATATTTGCCCGCAAAATCACGGCTTATCTGACACTGCATAGCGGACTTGATGTCCTTGTTGGGTGTGAAGTGGTCCAGGACGATAGAGATCTTGTCCTTGCTGAAAACGCTGTCAAAGCCCGCCTTTTCAAATTCCTTTACGGCAACGGGTGTGGTAACGTCGTTTCCCAGCACCATGTCCAGCTTGCACTTGATAAGCTGGCCTGCCTTAACGCTGTCCAGACCTGCGTGAGCGGCAAGAATTTTCTGAGTCATTGTCATTCCCATAATAAAAAACTCCTTTATAGTGTATTTTCCGTGGAACTACTTGCATTATAACATATTTTGTGGTATAATTCAAATACATATTTTATATATTAAATATAACAATATGTTATATCATAAAACGGTTGGAGATGGTGTTATGAATACCGAAAAAAACACATTCCCCGAGTTTACGGCAAGCCTAAACAGCTACCGAATATTCCTTGCTGCGGCGGAACATGGCAGCATTTCGGCGGCGTCCGAACGATTATATATAAGCCAGCCTGCGGTGAGCCGTGCGGTTTCTCAGCTGGAAACCGATTTGGGCGCAAAGCTGTTTGAGCGGACGGGCAGGGGGGTGGTGCTTACCTATGAGGGGAAAATTCTGTACGAGCAGGTCAGGACGGCCTTTTCAGCGCTGACTGTCGGGGAGGAAAAGCTTCGCCGTATCAAGGAGCTTGGCATAGGTCAGCTGAAAATCGGGGCGAGTGCGGCACTCTGCAAATATATGCTGCTGCCGTTTTTGAAGGGCTTTGTTCGGGAAAATCCGCACATCAATATTTCCATAGAATGTCGTTCGTCGGCGGAAACTTTGAAGCTTCTGCGGAACGGTCAGATAGATGCCGCACTTATGGTCAGACCCGAAAATACCGACGGACTGGAAACTGTTTCCCTCGGTGAGATAGAGGACATTTTCATTGCATCGGGGGCATATCTGGACAATCTGTTTCTCCGTGACGGCATAACGGGTACAACCTCCGAGGAACGGGAACGTCAGCTTTTTGCGTCGGCAAATGTTATGCTTTTGGACGAGGAAAATCTCACAAGGCAGTACATTGACAGATATTTTGCGGAAAATGACATTACCCTTAACCACGTTATCGAGGTAAGCTCAATGGACCTGCTTATGGACCTTGCAAAAACAGGTCTGGGGATTGCAAGCTGCGTCCGTGAGTTTGCGGAGGATATGCTCAGTTCGGGAGATGTGGTGGAGGTGCCGCTGAGAAAACCTATCAGACGCAGGCAGATAGTGTTTGCAGCGCTCTGTGATACGGAAATGCCAAAGGCGGCGGAGAAATTTTTTAAGTATATTGCGGGAAATGAATAATTTATAAAATCCTCAAAAGCTATTGAAAAATATTGCAAAAAGGTATATAATGTAATTACATATTTAATTTAAGGAGAAATCGCTATGAATATCAGAAAAATAATCAGCCTTGCAGCGGCAAGCGTACTGACTGTAACAATGCTTGCGGGCTGCGGCGGGAAGTCCCCCGACAGTGCCGAGCAGAGCGAAACCGAGAGCGTTCCCGAGCCGACAGCTGTTCTCACTGCGACCGAGCTTGTCAAGGAGATGAAGCTTGGCTGGAATCTGGGAAACACTCTTGACGCCTCTCAGCCAACCTGGACAAAGGTCACAGATGCTGTTAAGTTTGAAACCTCCTGGGGTAACGTTCAGACCACACAGGAGATCATCGACACAGTTAAAGCGGCGGGCTTTAACATTGTCAGAATTCCCGTGACCTGGGACGTACATATAGGAGATGCTCCCGATTACATTATCCAGCCCGAGTGGATGGCGAGAGTTAAAGAGGTCGTAAACTATGCTTACGGCGACGGCACATTTGTTATCTTAAATCTCCACCATGAGGAATGGCATTATCCCTCCGAGGAGAATTATCCCGCCGCAAGCGAAAAGCTCAAGGCTGTATGGACTCAGATTGCTGCCGAGTTCGCAGATTACGACCAGCACCTTATTTTCGAGGGAATGAATGAGCCTCGTATGAAGGGCACTCCTCAGGAATGGACAGGCGGAACTCCCGAAGCAAGAGAGGTCATCAACAAGCTGAATGCGGATTTTGTTTCCACTATCAGGGCACAGGGCGGAAATAACCCCGACAGATGCCTTATGATACCCACAATTGCGGCTTCGGGCGACAGTGCCGCACTGCAGGGCGTTACCGTTCCCGAGGACGACAAGGTCATCGTTTCCATTCACGCTTACAAGCCTTACAGCTTTGCTCTTGACAAAAACGGCACAAAGGAGTACAATTCCGAAACCGATACAAATGAGATAGACACCATTCTCTTAAATCTGAAAACTAACTTCCTTGACAAGGGCATTCCTGTTGTTATCGGCGAGTATGGCTTTATGAACAAGGAAAATATTGATGCGAGAGTGGCTGCTCTTGATTACTATCTGAGTGCTGCAAGAAGCAATGGTATTCCCTGCGTCTGGTGGGATAACGGTGCATTTATCGGAAGCGGCGAGAACTTCGGACTTCTCGACAGATCGACCTGCACATGGAAATATCCCGAGCTGATGGAAGTTATCAAGAAGTATTCGGAATAATTTTTATATTGATGCAAATAAAAATCGGTTTGACTTGTTCCGCACAGGTCAGACCGATTTTTTGTGCTGATCATTTACAAAATATCCCTTTACAACCTATAAAGAATGTGGTATAATCAAAATAATATAACAACCGATGCGAAAGGCGTGATTTTTTTGAACTGCACCGAGAAAACCCTGTTCAACTCGGGCTGGCGTTTTGCCAAGCTTGCTTGTGAAACCGATTACAATACGGCAATGGAAAGTGAGTTTACAGCCGTCGAACTGCCTCACGACTGGCTGATTTGGGACACTCACAACCTTTACGAAACCGGCGAGGGCTGGTATGTAAAAACCTTTACAATTGAGCCTGAAGACGGTGTTTTGTACTCCATAGGCTTTGACGGCGTTTATATGGATTCGGAGGTCTATGTGAACGGAACGTCTGCGGGACGTTGGACTTACGGCTATTCCGCTTTTGAAACGGATATTACCCGATTTATCGTGAACGGCGAGAATACCGTTGCTGTCAGGGTGCGTCATAAGGCACCTAATTCCCGCTGGTATTCGGGTGCGGGAATTTACAGAAATGTGTGGTTTGTGAAGCGTCCCGAGGTGGGTATTGCGCCCGATGGTGTTTACATTTCTGCGGATATGGACGGACGGGTTGCGGTCAGCTGCGAATTTAACTGCGATGCGCATTTGGTTTCGGCGGTAAGTCATTCGGTCATTGCCCCCGACGGACATGTTGTTCAGTTCCATACCTATAACGGTTCGCCCGACGAGGAAAAGGTATTTACGGTGGACTCTCCGCTGCTGTGGAGTGCCGATTCGCCCAACGTTTACAAGCTGAAAACCGAGGTTTTCGGACATTCGGGAGAACGTACCGACCTGGTGATGAACAGCTTTGGTTTCAGAACGCTTACTTTTGACCCCAACGAGGGATTTTTCTGCAACGGCAAATATGAAAAGCTGAAGGGCGTTTGTCTGCATCACGACCTTGGAGCATTGGGCGCTGCCGTCAACAAGACCGCACTCAGACGTCAGCTTCGTATTATGAAGGATATGGGTGCGAATGCTATTCGTACATCTCACAATATGCCCTCCGAGGAGCTTATGGAGCTTTGCGATGAGATGGGACTTTACGTTGACAGCGAGTCCTTCGATATGTGGGAGCTGCCAAAGACCGAGTTTGACAATGCAAGATTTTTCAACGTTACCGCCCACTGCGATGTTGAAAGCTGGGTAAGGCGGGGAAGAAATCACCCCTCTGTTATTATGTGGAGCATCGGAAACGAGATTTACGATACTCATGCGTCCGAAAGGGGCTATGAGATCGCCGAAATGCTTAAGAAATACGTTGAGGAATTTGACCCGCGCAAAAATGCAAGAGTGACTATCGGCTCCAATTTCATCGAATGGGAAAATGCTCAGAAGGTAGGAAAAATGCTGGGAATTTCCGGTTATAATTACGCCGAAAGACTTTACGATGCCCATCACGAAAAATATCCCGAAACCTGTATCTACGGAAGCGAAACTGCCTCCGAGGTACACAGCAGGGGAGTTTACCATTTCCCACTGTCCGCATCGCTGCTGACTCATGACGACAAGCAGTGTTCATCTCTCGGAAACAGCGTTGTTGGCTGGGGCAGCACCGCCGAAAGAGCGTGGATCATGGACAGGGACAGGAAGTTCTGCCTTGGTCAGTTTGTGTGGACGGGCTTCGATTACATCGGTGAACCGACACCGTACAGCACGAAAAACAGCTACTTCGGCATTGTTGACACGGCGGGAATTCCCAAGGATATTTACTATTTCTATCAGTCCCAGTGGACGGAAAAGCCTATGGTGCATATTGCGCCCTATTGGGATTTCAACAAGGATTGCCCCGACACGCTTGTGGACGTTATTGCATACACAAATGCGCCTTATGTTGAGCTTTTCTTAAACGGAAATTCTCTCGGAAAACAGAAGCTTGAACATGGAAGCGGCAGCAAGCTAAAGGGTCATTGGCGGTTGCCCTATGCCGAGGGCGAGCTGAAAGCCGTTGCCTATGACGATAACGGAAATGCTGTTGCCGAGGAAACAAAGCACAGCTTCTCCGACCCTGTAAAGGTGAATATTTCCGTTGACAAAACGGTTATGTCGGCGGACGGCAGCGATATGATTTTTGCGGAAATTTCCGTCTGCGATAAGGACGGCTATCCCGTTGAAAATGCAAGAAACAGGATAAATGTCAGCCTGACGGGTGCGGGACGAATTGTGGGAATGGACAACGGCGATTCCACCGATTACGAGCAGTACAAGACCACGAGCAGAAAGCTTTTCGGCGGCAAGCTTACGGTTATGATAATGGCAACGGACAAGGCGGGAGAGATGGTTTTGACCGCAGGCTCCAACGGTCTTGAAGCTGCCGAAATTCGTCTGACTGCGGAAGATGTTGGCTATACCGCCGAGGAAGGCAGAGTGTTTGACGAGGTGACAAAGGCGGAGGAAAAGGGCGACATTCCCGTGAGAAAGATCGAAGCGTTCTTTATTTCGGGCAGCGGTCGGCTTGATGCGGAAAACACCGTTGCTGAGGTGGGCTGCAAGGTATATCCGGAAAATGCGGACGCTCACGAAGTTTACTGCAAGGCTGTTGCCGAAAATGGGCTGGAAACTAACGTTGCAGTCTGCGAAATGTCGGACGAAAAGATCAAGGTCACCGCAAAGGGCGACGGCGAGTTCAGGCTGAGATTTTACTGCAACAACGGCGGCGAATATCCCGAGGTCTGCTCGGACGTTTGCTTTACCGTCAGCGGAATGGGTGCGGCGGTAAGAAGCCCGTACAGCTTTGTCTGCGCATGCTTTTACAGCCGTTCGGATATTGCGCTGAAGGTCATTGAAAATGGCGCTCTCGGCGGATTTTCGGGGCCTGCTTACGTTACCTATACGGACGTGGATTTCGGCAGAGCGGGTTCGTCCAAGATGAAGATAGGTGTCGGAAACAGCACGGGCAGCGATGTTGAAATAGAGGTCTGGAACGGTATTCCGAACGAAGGCGGAAGGCTTGTTGACACGCTGAAAATTCCTCACAACAACCGCTGGGACGGCTTTGATATTATTGATGCTCCTCTTTCCGAGGTGTTCAAGGGCGTATCCACAGTGACTTTCGGCATAAAGAACAGCTGCATTTTCGGCGGATTTGAGTTTGAGAAGCCGAATGAAGCTTTTGCCCTTATTAGTGCGGCAGACAATGACGGCGTTTACGGAGATGATTTTGCAGTCAATGGCAGCCGCATTGAAAATATCGGAAACAACGTTGTTATCGACTTCAAGGGAATGGACTTCGGCAGCGGTGCGGCTTCGATAACGGTCATCGGAAGAACGCCCAACGAGTTGAATACCATTCAGCTTCGCACCAACGACGGCAGCGGTCAGAGAACGCAGCTGCTTGAATTTGCAAGCTCCTCCGAATATGTCAGCAGGACATTTGCTATTGACAAGCTTTGCGGTGTTAATGATGTGAGCTTTGTGTTCCTGCCGGGTTCTAAGTTTGATTTTGAGGCGTTTAAGTTTTCGGAATAAACGATATGTTTAAAAGTTACATCGGCTGATAAAATAGTATATGACTGCGCAAAGCTCACATTACCAAGCTTTGCGCAGTCTTTTTTGCAGAAATCGGTATTATATTTTGTCACAAATCATGACACTATGCTGTTATATATTACGAAAGGTACCTTACATCAAAAAGGAAGGAATGATATGATTGCATTCATACAGAAAGCTTGAAGAATTATATCGCCTGTATGAAAAGCCTATGTATCACATTGCGATGGCGATACTGAAAAATCATCATCAGGCAGAGGACGCAGTTTCGGACGCTTTCGGCAGGCTCATAGGCAGTCTTGATAAGCTGGGCAAGCCCGAAAGCGTGCAGACAAAGGCATACATAATAAAAGTCATAAGAAGCACTGCTATCAATATCTACCGAAAAAATTTCCGCAGTGCCGACAGTCTTGACGAATGTGAGGAATTTGCCGCAGACAGCAGTTCCGATGCGACCTTTACGGCTTTTGAAAACAAAGAGCTTGCGGACAAAATTCTTTCGGATATGGACGAGGAGGACGCAAAGATCGTTGTTCTCCGAGGTCGTGATGAACTGCCTTACAAAGAGATAGCAGGCATTATGTCAATGAACGAGGGCACAGTCAGAAAGCGTTTTGAACGGGCAAAAAAGTCCGTGCTTTTAAAGTTTGAAGGGGAAAGGTGACAATATGAGAACAGATAAATTTTTCAGCGAAAAGGAATGGAATGATATAGTTGAGTACGCATTTTCCGCAGATTCACCGCAGCCTGAGTTTTCCGAGGATTATGTCAAGCACCGTGAAAATATGCTTTCATCGGTCAGACCAAAGCACAGAAGTATAAGGCTGAGTGTGGTGCTTGCTGTTGTGGCGGCGGCTTGTATTCCTGTGACTGCTTTTGCCGCAAATCGGATAATGATGCTTCGTGCGGAAAAGTCGGCAGCGTATCAGCAGAAGGTAATCATCGAGCCTATGGAGAGCGAAGGTGTTTCCGAAAAATTTGAGGGATACCGTCAGCTGAGGCTAAACTATATCCCAGAAGGACTTGTAATGCGTTATGATGGAAAATATCACGACCCAAACTCCGAAAAGGCAATGACACCGCTGTTTTACAGATTTAACGAAGGCAAGGGAATTTCCGAAGCGGTGAATTTTTCAAGCAGCTCTGTGACCTTTGAGCTTGACGGGAAAAGTGCCGTATTTGTTGATAGAATAGACGGTTACGACAGGCTTTGGGTGCTCTTTGAAAATACGCCTTACGCTGCGGAAATATATGTGAATGACGTTCCCATGGACGAGGTTAAAAAGCTGGCGGAGGGTCTGGAGCTTGTTCCTTCGGATGTAGAAACTGCGGGAATTTGGCAGGATATTAACGAGCTTGTTGACGAAGGCAGCGTTGTGAGCTATTCCAATGATGTGGATATGAGCAAGGTCAAGGTGCTTTCGGCGGGGGACAGCTTTAAGTGTTATTCCAATGAGAATTTGGATATTCATATTGAGAATATTTCACTGCAAAAGAATTTTGACGGCATAACCACCAACAGTATCGGAAATGATGATTTCGATGTGGATTTCGGAAAATATCTTGATGAAAACGGCGAGCTGACAGCAGAGCGTGTGACGGTAAAGCGTGGCGACGGTGTAAACACGCTTGACGAGGTGATAAGCCGCGAAAAGGTTGACCGCAGTGTTATCGTAATGACGCTTACCTGCACAAATAACGGAAATGAGCGGGGAGAAATATGCTTCTATCCCAAAATGTTCCGTATGGTTGACGGAAAGGCAATTGACCTGACTGAGCCCGATAACACTACTTTTATAAGCTATGGAGATAAGAAGCTAGGTGGGGACAATGTACATTTTAGCTTCTATACAAGCGGTGAACACGAAAAGAACAGCGCACTCATAGAAGCGGGAGAAAGCGTTACGGTTCGGCTTGCGTTTATAGCAGACGATGACAGCCTTGACACGCTGTATATCAATTTCGGAGAGATGTTATACGACAGCTTGGCGATTTCCGCCGAAAATAGCGGTGAAATAGTTAAGGTAACGGAATAATAATTTTGCATAGTTTTGACGTAATCTCTTGCATTTTCCCGAAAGGTGTGCTATAATGGACTGCAAACATTAACCGAAACAGGAGGGCACTATGAACATTCTTGTTATTAATTGCAGTCCCGTAAGAAACGGTGCTACCGCTGAAATTGTAAATCTGGTGAGCCGATTTATAAGCGAAGGAAATCGGGTCAGAGAGATATGTATTGACGATTTTGAGATAAAGCTTTGCAGGGGCTGCAGAAATTGTCATAAAACAGCAAAATGCTTTCAGCAGGACGATGTTTTAAAGGTCATAGAACATTTTGAATGGGCAGATAAGATCGTTTCCGCAGCGCCGTCCTACTGGGCTGATATTCCGGGACAGTTCAAGGTGTTTATCGACAGATGCACACCCTGGTGCAATACTCATGAGCCTCACGCATCACTGAAAAGCGGGAAGAAGGGCTATGCTATCGCCCTGAGGACAGGTCCCGGAATGCCTGAGTGCGAAAGGATAATCGGCAGCATCGAGCATTTTTACGGTCATATGGAGATCGAAGCCTGCGGGCATCTTGGATTGTGTTCCGTGGAAAACAGGGGAGATGTTGCGGGAAAGATTGATGAGATAAAGGCATTTTGCGAAAGAATAACGGCAGATACATAAATTCTCATTTCATTTAAAACACGGAGGTAGGTAAAAATCCTATCTCCGTGAAAATTTTACTTGACAATATTGGAAAGCTGTGATATAATTTTAATGTTATATGCGGGTGTGGCGGAATTGGCAGACGCGCCAGATTTAGGTTCTGGTGGCACCCCCGTGCAGGTTCAAGTCCTGTCACCCGCACCAAAAAATCCTTTCACCGGTTTCGGCGAAAGGATTTTTTATTTGTCTAATTGCGCTACCCGTTCACATTCCTCGCAGCTGCAATATTTAGGTTCTGTGCCCATTTCGGAGATAAGTATCCAGCCGATAAATCTGACGATATAATCTGGGGGCTTGCGCCGTCCCGAGCACCAGACCTCCACCATTTCAAGGGGAATTCCGTATGCTGCGGCAAAGTTCGGAAGCGTCAGCCCGCTTACTTTCACAATGGCGGGGAATTTGGAGTTTTTGACTATGTAGATGATCGTTGACGCACGCTCGATCTCTTCCTTGGTGAAGCCGTATTTCTCGGTATATTTTTCCACCGGGTACTGCTCGGGAAACAGAAATTCCTGAGATTCCGCAAGCAGCTGCATAAATTCTGAAAACTTCATTTTGTTCGCCTCTTATGATAATCATACATTATGATATAAAAAAGAGGATTACACAATGTAATCCTCATAAATGGTGCGGATAGCAGGACTTGAACCTGTACCGAGTTGCCCCGACTAGCACCTGAAGCTAGCGCGTCTGCCGATTCCGCCATATCCGCATTTTGTTGATTTCGTGTTACCGTCAATCAACAAAATCTATTATACTACAATAAACTCAATTTGTCAAGGGGTTTTCGGAAATTTTTTCGGATTTTTTTTGAAAACTGTCTTAGATTACAGAAAAATCCCATAAAACCGTGCCTGAAAGCTCCTTCAGAGTAAAAATTCCATCGGAAAATGTCATATATGTCCGAGGATTTCCGCACTTTGGAATGGAAACGGAACCGGGATTGATGTAAAAATATCTCTCCAGCTTTTCCGCCGCAAACAGGTGAGTGTGCCCGTTCAGCAGGATACCGCCATTTGACGGACTGAACTCGGGCTTGTGTCCGTGAGCGGCAAGCATTGTGAAGCCGTCTGCGAAAATCATTGCGCTGTCCGAAAGAATGGGAAAATCCAGCACCATTTGGTCAACATCGCAGTCGCAGTTGCCCCTGACGGCTATGATATTTTCCGCATTTTTGTTGAGCAGTTCAATAGTGCCGCTGGGGTCATATCCCGAAAAGACGCCGTTTCTGGGACCGTGATAAAGCAGATCTCCCAGAAGAATGAGCTTTTCCGCTTTCTCCTGCGCAAATCGTTCAAACATTTCACGGCAACATTCCGAATGTCCGTGAATATCCGACGCTATCATCAGCTTCATTTGCCATTCTCCTTTTCCGAGATGTTTTTGAGTTCGTCCAGAATTATCTGCGCCGCCTGAAGCTTGGGCATAACATCAAGCTGACGTTCGCCGTCCTTGGTGATAAGGGTGATTATGTTGGTGTCCGTTCCGAAGCCTGCACCAGCCGTCCTAAGACTGTTTGCGCAGATCATATCGCAGTTTTTCGATGCAAGCTTTTTTCGGGAATTCTCCAGAACATTGTCCGTTTCCATGGAAAATCCGCAGATAAGCTGTCCCGACGGCTTATGTTCGCCCAGATATTTCAGAATGTCCTTGGTGCGTTTGAGTTCTATCTTCATATCGTCGTCGGATTTCTTGATTTTTCCTTCGGCGGTGACAGCGGGGGTGTAGTCCGCAACGGCGGCAGCCTTGATGATAAAGTCCTGTTCGGGCGCACTCTCCGTTACCGCATTGAACATATCCTCGGCGGAGGTAACATTTACCACGTTCACAAAAAGCGGCGGCTTAACGTCCATATGTGCCGCAACAAGGGTAACGTCCGCACCTCTCAGCATAGCAGCTTCTGCGACTGCGCAGCCCATTTTTCCCGAAGAATGGTTTGTAATGAACCGTACGGGGTCGATGGCTTCACGGGTAGCGCCTGCGGTAACGAGCACTTTTTTGCCCGTCAGGTCCTTGGGACAGGCGATCTCACGGAGGACAGCCGCCAGCAGAGTTTCCTCGTCGGGCATTCTTCCGTCACCGCTGTCGCCGTTGGCAAGCATTCCGTGTTCGGGCGTGATTATGTCATATCCGAAACGGCGAAGCTTTTCTATGTTGTCCTGCACAATGGGATTATGATACATATTGTGATTCATAGCGGGGGACAGGATCTTCTTGCATGGACACGCCATAACTGTTGTGGTCAGCATATCGTCCGCAATGCCGTTTGCGATTTTTCCAATGACATTTGCAGATGCGGGGGCGATCAGCACAACATCAGCCTGCTTTGCCAGCGCAACGTGTTCAACGCTGTACTGAAAATTCCTGTCAAATGTGTCGATAAGGCACTTGTTTCCCGTAAGCGTTTCAAAGGTTATGGGATTGATAAAATTTGTGGCATTTTCCGTCATAAGCACCTGAACATTACAGCTCAGCTTTTTTAACATTCTTGCAAGATTGGCTATTTTATATGCGGCAATGCTTCCGCTGACCGCAAGCACCGCTGTTTTTCCTTTTAACATAGAAACCGCTCCTTCTGTTGTATTGATTATATTATAACACAGATATTTGCGTATGTCATTATTTTTCTTGAAATAATTAAAAAAACATATATCAATTCCCGGGGAAATGTGGTATAATAATATGGTATTGTATTGTATCCCTTTATGGGAATGATAACAAGGAGGAACTTAATATGAACACATCAAGCAAAACGACAAAGCTCGTAATTCTGGGGCTGCTGACAGCTATTCTGCTGGTCATGGCATACACGCCGCTGGGTTACCTGAACATCGGCCCGCTGGCTATCTCGTTCAACATGATACCCGTGGCGATAGCTGCTATCACGCTGGGACCTGTGGGCGGTGCAGTAGTCGGCGCAGTTTTCGGACTGACAAGCTTTCTGCAGTGCATCGGCGTCGGCGGAACAAGCGGAATGGGCGTTATTCTTTTTGAAATAAGCCCCGTGCTGGCATTTGTCCAGAGATTTGTTCCGAGAGTGCTGGACGGCTTCCTGCTAGGCTATATCTATTCGGGAACAAAGAAGCTTTTTAACCCCTATGCAGCCTGCTTTGTTACGGGATTTTTCTCGGCGTTTCTTAACACTGCGTTCTTTATGACGGCTCTGGTTGCACTTTTTGGCAATACGGATTATGTCAGGGAACTAATGGACGGCAGAAACGTTATCGTATTTATCTGCGCATTTGTCGGAGTAAATGCTGTTTGCGAAATGCTTTCATCGACTGTTATATCGGGTGCGGTGGGCACTGCACTTATTAAGGCGAAGCTTATCCCGACGGCTGATTTAAAGAAGGCATCGCCGCAGGAAACAGCTTGATTTCGGAGGAATAAAAAATGGTTCTTGCTGTTGATATAGGAAATTCAAATATCGTGCTGGGCTGTTTTGAGGGGAGCGAGATAAAGTTCGTTGAACGTCTTTCCACTAACCTCAACTCCACCGAGCTTGAATATACTGTACTTATCAAGACGATACTGGAGCTTAACAATATTGACGGGAATACCTTTGAGGGGGGAATAATCTCCTCGGTCGTCCCGTCGGTTACGCATACTGTCAAGAAGGCGATGGAGCGGCTTACGGGACGGGACACAATCGTTGTCGAGCCGGGACTGAAAACAGGTCTGAAGATAAGGCTTGACAATCCCGCACAGCTGGGAAGTGACAGAGTTGCGGACGCTGTTGCGGCGATAAACTTTTACCCTTGTCCGTCCATTATAATTGATATGGGCACGGCTACGACAATTTCCGTTATCGGCGCAGACAAGAGCTTTCTCGGCGGAATGATAATCCCCGGGCTTCGGGTATCGCTGGAGTCGCTGTCAATGCGTACCTCACAGCTGCCCAAAATCAGCCTTGAACCGCCCAAAAGAGTCATCGGCTCAAACACGGTCGATTGCATGAAAAGCGGCATTATCTACTACACTGCTTCCGGCATAGACGGTGCGGTCGACCGTCTTGAAGCGGAGCTTGGCGAGAAATGCACGGTAATTTCAACAGGCGGTCTGGCAAACACCATTATCCCTTTCTGCAAGCGTGATATTATCATCGACGATAAGCTGCTTTTAAAGGGGCTTATGGTCATTTACAATAAAAACAAATAATACAATACAAATATAGCCGCTGCGGTTTAAATAATGACCGCAGCGGCTTTTTCTTTGCCAAAAGGTGTTACTTTGCAATTCTTTCATCGCAGAATTCGCAGATATATTCCTTTTCTGTTTCGATAAATGATTTCGGGAGATACTCCTCCTTGTGGGTGATACACTTGGGATTGGTGCAGGTAAGCTCATCGTGGATATGACCTTTAAGCATCTGCTGGGGAACGGGGTTTTCGCTTTCCTCTATCATGGTGAGGATAAGCGCCATTCTGACATACATTCCGTACTTAGCCTGCTCGAAGAACTTTGTTCTGGGGTCATGGTCGGTGTTTACGGGAATTTCGTCCAGACGGGGCAGGGGGTGAAGGACGATAAGGTCGGCCTTTGCCTTTGCCAGCTTGTCATTGTCAAGGCAGTAAACGTTTTTCAGACGCTCATATTCCTCCATGCTGGAAAAACGCTCCTGCTGAACTCTTGTCATATACAGTACATCAAGATTTCCGATAGCGTCATCAAGAGAGGGGATCTCCTCATAGGGACAGTTTCTGCTGTCAAGTATCTCCTTAACATAATTGGGCATTGCCAGCTCGTCTGTGGAGATGAAAACAAACTTATTGTCGGGGTAACGGGACAGAGCCTTGCAAAGTGAATGAACCGTTCTGCCGTTTTTCAGATCGCCGCACAGACCGACGGTAAGTCCCGTAAGCCTGCCCTTCTCGCGGGAGAGGGTGAGCAGGTCTGTAAGTGTCTGAGTGGGGTGGAGATGTCCGCCGTCGCCTGCGTTGATAATGGGGCAGTCAGCGGTGAGAGATGCAGCCTTAGCAGAGCCTTCAAGGGGATTTCTCATAACCATGATATCCGCATAGGAGCTTACTATCTTAGTTGTGTCCTTGAGATTTTCGCCCTTTGCTACCGAGGACGTTTCGGGGTTGTCAAAGCCGATAAGTGTTCCGCCAAGACGGAGCATAGCGGTCTGGAAGGACATTTGTGTTCTGGTGGAAGGCTCATAAAAAAGTGTTGCGAGAATTTTTCCGTCGCACTTTTTCGCATATTCCTTGGGATTATCCTTTATTGCCGAGCCGAGAGAGATGATCTTGTCCCACCATTCTCTGGGACGGTCGTCAAGGTCGATAAGATTCTGAAAAGAAGAATTCATAGCTATTTCCTCCACATAGAATAAATTTGCACTAAGCTTTATTCTATCAGATTTTTCTTCTTTTTTCAAGAGGATATTATAATTTTTTTGTTAAAGAATCGCTGACGGTTCAGTTTTGCTTCGGCGGCACTATTTTTGTTTCCCTGCGCTCCTCGAATTCCGTGTACGGCTCTGTGCCGTCGGGAATGACGGGAGCTTCATTTTTTCCGGGGAATATTTTCAGTTCGCCTTTGCTGTGTACCTTAATGCTGTCGGGGACTTTGCTTTCTCTGACGGGACTGCCGCTGTAAAAGGGCTTGTCGGATTCAACCATATGAATACTTCCTTTCTTTTTTACTATGTTTGTATTATAGCTTACTTTGATGTTTATTTATTGTAAAAAACGGAATATATGCAAGTATTAATAATAAAGTTGCATTTCAGTTCCGATAATTACAATATTTCTGCAAATAGCGGTGATATAATGAATGACATCAAAGGAAATAACGTCAAACAGAAGCGGCGTCGTTTCCCGCATGCAAGCTGAAAGGAAGTATTGTTATGAGTTATCCAAGTGTTGATTTTCTTTATCTGAATGAGGAAGACATGATTGCAGCAGGCGTAAAGGATATGGCAGGCTGCATTGAAACAATGGAAGAAATGTTCAAGCTGATGAAGGTCGGCAATTACAGAATGGGCGGCGCAAACGGAAACTCTCACGGTTGTATGGTAATGTTCCCGCCCACATCGCCCTTCCCCGAAATGCCCGTTGACGGTCCCGACAGACGGTTTATGGCAATGCCTGCATATCTGGGCGGCAAGTTCGATATGGCGGGAATGAAATGGTACGGTTCCAACGTTGCCAACAAGGAAAAGGGTTTGCCCCGTTCGATACTGATGCTTACGCTGAATGACAAGGACACAGGCGCACCGCTTGCGTATATGTCCGCAAATATCCTTTCCGCATACAGAACGGGTGCAGTTCCCGGAGTCGGATACAAGCATCTGTCAAAGAAGGATTCAAAGGTGGTCGGAATCATCGGACCGGGCGTTATGAGCAAGACGGCTCTTGCGGCGATAATGGCAGTTCGTCCCGAGATTGAAACCATCAAGGTAAAGGGCAGAGGAAAGGCTTCTCTTGATGCGTTTATCGAACACGTCAAGACAGAATATCCAAGTGTTAAGAATGTTTACGCAGTTGATACCATTGAAGAAGCTGTACGGGATTCGGACATTGTATCCGCAAGCACATCGACGCCCACAGGCGACCCCGCCGAATATCCCTACATAAAGGAAGAATGGATAAAGCCCGGTGCTCTTATCAGCTCCACGGCGGCTCTCAGATTTGACGATGACTTTGTTATCAACAGAGCAAGAACAGTCACAGACAACATTATGCTTTACGAAGCATGGGAAGAAGAAATGAAGCCCAATGCTTACAACACAGTTCCTATTCCCGCAGTAAGAGTAATGGACCTTATTGCAGAGGGAAAAATGAGCAAGGACAGGGTAGACGATCTTGGTGATATTCTTATGGGAACTATCCCCGTTCACCGTGATGAAAATGAGATAATCATCTATTCCATCGGCGGTATGCCTGTTGAAGATGTGGCATGGGGTACGGTAGTTTACAGAAACGCCCTTGCAAAGGGCATCGGCACAAAGCTTAATCTTTGGAAAACGCCGCAGATGATCTGATATATTATTGGAGGGAGAAGTAAAATGAGAATCGACGAACATCCAATACTGGGAACCTACGAAAAGGGAAGAACGGTTTCCTTCACCTTTGACGGAAAAGAGCTTCAGGGCTGTGAGGGTGAGCCTATTGCCATCGCCCTGAAAAATGCGGGAGTAATGGTCCACCGCTACACCAAAAAGGAGCACAAGCCCCGTGGAATATTCTGTGCTATCGGACGCTGCACAGACTGCGTAATGATAGTAAACGGTAAGCCTAATGTGCGTACCTGCATAACACCCCTTGAAGAGGGCATGGAAGTCAGGACGCAGTATGGCGTCGGTGAAAAAGCGGAAGGGGGTGCTCAGCAATGAAAAGATATGATATGATAATCGTGGGTGCAGGTCCCGCAGGCTTGTCCGCTGCTATCGAAGCTGCAAAAAGGGGAATGAAGGTCGTTGTTTATGACGAAAACGCAAAGCCCGGCGGACAGCTTTTCAAGCAGATACATAAGTTCTTCGGCTCTAAGGAGCACAAGGCTAAAATAAGGGGCTTTCACATCGGTGAGGAGCTGCTTGCAGAGGCAAATTCTCTTGGCGTTGAGGTGGTTCTGAATGCCATTGTTATCGGACTTTTCCCCGAAAAAGAGGTCACCGTAAAGATTGATGACCACGTTGAGCACGTCAAGGGAGATACAATTCTTATTGCGACGGGTGCAAGCGAAAATATGGTAACATTCCCCGGCTGGACGCTGCCCGGAGTTATCGGAGCGGGTGCTGCTCAGACTATGATGAATCTTCATGGAACTCTCCCCGGGAAAAAAGTGCTGATGCTCGGTTCGGGAAATGTCGGTCTGGTCGTAAGCTTTCAGCTTATGCAGGCGGGCTGTGAGGTAGTCGCTCTTGCAGACGCTGCACCAAGAGTCGGCGGTTACGGCGTTCATGCTGCAAAGGTCGCTCGCTGCGGTGTTCCGTTCTATCTGTCCCACACAATAGTAAAGGCTGACGGAGATGAGTATGTTACAGGCGTTACCATCGGTGAGGTAGACAAGAACTGGCAGGTCATTCCCGGTACGGAAAAGCATTTTGATGTTGATACTATCTGTCTGGCGGTAGGACTTTCGCCTATGTCAAAGCTTGCGGATATGGCGGGCTGTGCAATGGAGGATAATCCCGCAAAGGCAGGATTTGTTCCCACGGTAGACAAGTACGGCGAAACTTCCATTCCCGGAATTTACGCTGCGGGAGATGTTTCGGGAATAGAAGAAGCGTCCAGCGCAATGATTGAAGGACGTATTGCGGGAATTGCCGCTGCCGCAAAGCTTGGCTTCATTTCCGAGGAGGAATGTGAAGCCGAGGTGGAAAAGCAGGAGTCTGCACTTAACGGTCTGCGTCAGGGAATGTTCGCCCCGGGCATGAGAGGAAAGATGATAACCGAAACCGAGGAAGGCGTAGAGATCTCGCAAAATCTCCTGAAAAAGGGATTTGTTTCGGACGATGAAATTGAGCGTTTTCCCGGAGTTACACATAACACAGGTGTTCACCCTGTTATCGAATGTACACAGAATATCCCCTGCAATCCTTGTCAGGACGCTTGCCCGAAGCACTGCATAAAAATAGGAAGCAACATTACAGCGCTGCCTGCCATTGACCCCGAACAGAAATGTACAGGCTGCGGAATGTGTGTAGCAAGCTGTTCGGGACAGGCAATATTCCTTGTAAATGAGGACTGCGGCGACGGCACAGCGGAGATAACGCTGCCTTACGAATTTCTCCCGCTCCCCGAAAAGGGTGCAAAGGGTACGGCGCTTAGCAGAAGCGGCGAGGCTGTCTGCGAGGCGGAAGTGGTAAATGTGAGAAGCGCAAAGGCGTTTGACCACACCCATCTGCTCACAATGAAGGTGCCTAAGGAATACGCAATGAAGGCAAGATTTTTTAAGGAGGCAGTTAAGTCATGAACGACAGAAGCAGAGATATAGGCGAATTTGTTCCCCAGCCCGATGATGATATGATCGTCTGCCGCTGTGAGGAAATTACAAAGGGCGAAATAAGACGTGCCGTTCACGACGGAATGTTCACCCTTACAGAAATAAGAAGATACCTGCGTACAGGAATGGGACTTTGTCAGGGACAGACCTGCACAAAGCTTGTGAAGGCTATCGTGTCGAGAGAATTGGGCGTCAGACCGAATGAGCTTGAGCCTGCTACGGGACGTGCACCTATGCGCCCCATTGAAATGAAAATTCTTGCAAATGATAAGGAGGATGCGTAATGAACTCTGATGTACTTATTATAGGAAGCGGCATCATTGGCTGCGCAGCCGCTTACAATCTGGCAAAAAAAGGCGTTAAGGTCACTGTTATCGAAGCAAGCTCA
The DNA here is from genome assembly GCA_017828975.1 of Oscillospiraceae bacterium. GTDB lineage: Bacteria > Bacillota > Clostridia > Oscillospirales > Ruminococcaceae > UMGS1889. The sequence continues at coordinate 166,625 of JAGAJN010000031.1, forward strand.
AATATCGGAAACGGCGGTTCTGTGAGAAACGGCGGCGGTGTCCGTCAGTCGGGACGTGACCCCAGAGAGCTGCCCCTTGTAATGTATGCTATCAAAAATATCTGGCCAAATCTTTCGGAAATGCTGGATACAAATGTTGAATATCATCAGCAGGGAAATCTACGTCTTGGCAGCAGCGAAAGGCATAAGCAGATACTTGACGGTCTGACCGAACGTGCCGTTAAATGCGGGCTTGATGTGAGAATGATCGACGGAAAGGAAGCAAGGGAGATAAACCCCTATCTGTCCGATGCCGTTACCTGCGCAAGCTGGTGTCCAACGGACGGCCATGCTAATCCTCTTACCGCCACAATGGGCTATTACAAAATGGCTCGCCGCCTCGGTGCACACTTTATTTCCGATGAAAAGATTGTTGAGCTGAGAAAGCACAAGGGCGCTGTCAGACAGGCTGTTGCCGCTTCGGGAAATGTTTACGAAGCCGATAGGATAATCCTTGCGGCAGGCTTTGAAAGCAGAGTAATCGCAAACACCGTTGGTGTTGATGTTCCCATGCAGCCCGTTCTTCTGGAAACGCTGGTAACGGAAGCGGTTTCGCCGATGTTCTGGCAGATGCTGGGTACTGCGGACGCTGATTTCTACGGTCATCAGACAGATCACGGCTCCTTTGTTTTCGGACTGAATTCGGGTCTTGAGCCTTACGCAAAGCCGGGAAAGCCCGTTTCGTCAAGCATTGCAGCTTCGGCGGCGTGCAGAGGTATCATGCACTATTTCCCGTCCCTTGAGGGCATTAAGGTGGTAAGAACATGGGCGGGCTGGATGGATTCCTGTGCAGACCATGTTCCCGTAATAAGCAAGGTTGACGAATGCCCGGGACTAATCCTTGCCTGCGGTTTCACGGGACACGGCTTCGGAATTTCTCCCGCAGTCGGTCTGGTGCTTTCGCAGCTTGCTTGTGACGAGGAAACGGCAGTCGATCTGTCGGCGCTGAGATACGACAGATTTGCCGCAAAATAAGGAAGGAGTTGTCCATATGAAATTATTAAGAGTTGAAATCATCACAAGTATGTCAAAGGTAGAGCCGTTAAAGGAGGCTCTCGGCAAATTTCACATCAGCGGAATGACCGTCAGCCAGGTGCTTGGCTGCGGCGTTCAGTACGGTACTCCCGAATATGAAGCGGAGAGCAAAAGACGTGAGATAAGTCTTTTGCCAAAGGAGCTTGTTATGATGGTTGTCCCCGAGGACGAGCTTGACGCACTCCTTGAATTTGTAAAGAAGGAGCTTTATACGGGACATATCGGTGACGGAAAGATCTTCGTTTCCGAGATAGTAAACGCAATTCGTGTCCGCACAGGCGAGGAGGGCGTTGAAGCCGTAGTTGAAGGTGAATTGTAAAAGGCGGGATTCTGTATGGATAAAAAATTGGGACTTGCAAGTGCCGTAGCAACGGGCGTCGGTCTGATAATCGCAACCAGCTGCCTTCTGTCTATCGGACAGGGCGCGGCGGCACTTGGAAACACCTTTATAATCACGATGGTGGTTGCCTGTCTGTTCAACATTCTGACGGCACTTTCCATCTGCGAACTGAATGCGCTGATGCCGAATCTTTCGGGCGGTATGGCGCAGTACACTCTTGCAAGCTTCGGACCGTTCGTATCTATCGTTGTAAATGTCGGCGGGTATCTCACCTGTCAGACGATAATGGGCAGCTCCGAGGTCGCAATGTTCGGAAACACTATGAGCAGCGTTTTTGAAAATGTCCCCATTTCGGGAACGGTCTATTCGATAATGCTGATAGCTATTTTGACGGTCTTAAATCTGTTCGGCGTTGATATGTTTGCAAAGATACAGAATATCGTTGCCTACGGACTTATCGGCTCTCTTACCATAATGGGCATTATGGGAACGATGAAAATCGGTACAGGTGAGATAGTTGAGCAGCCGGCTGTTCTGTCAAGCAATCCTGCCGATATGTTCTCGCTGCTGGGTCTTGCATTTTTCCTGTTTATCGGTGCGGAATTTGTCGTTCCCATTTCAACCCAGGTCAGAAATGCACGGAGAAATGTTCCTCTCGGAATGGTCATCAGCCTGATTGCAATTCTTGTGATGCAGATATTCGTGACCATCGGCTTCTCACATTATACACCTTGGGAAGAGCTTGGAAGCAGCACTGTTCCCCATATCCTGTACGGCACAATGCTTTGCGGAAAGGTCGGCACGGTCTGGATGACTATCGTTTCTCTGCTGGCAGTTATCTCAACGGTAAACACAGCGATGTTCTCCATTTCCCAGATATGCTGCGGTATGGCAAAGATCAATCTTCTGCCTGCTGTTTTCTTAAAGAAGAACAAGAGAGGTACACCCTATGTGGGACTTCTCCTTGTATCCGCTGCAATGATCATCATCAACGCAACGGGACTTTCCACCAGCGACCAGCTGACATTCCTTATCCTGACGGGCTGTACCTTCTGGATATTCTCCTATATCATTCTCCATCTTGATGTAATGGTAATGAGAAAGAGAATGCCCAAGGCACCCAGAACCTTCAAGCTTCCGCTGGGACCCGTTATCCCCATTATTGGAGTTATCGGAAACGCATTTATGATATGGAATATTGACCCGAACACCGAGGTCAAGTTTAAGATCTACACCATCTTTGTTATCGTATTTGCTCTGCTTTCGATTTACGCCGTTATCTGGACAAAGCTGAAAATGAAGCGTCCTCTCTTCAAGCCCTATCCCGTAAAAGAGGTTATGGCAATGGAAAATGACCTTTATCTGGAGGCTCATAAGAGGGCAGCGGAAGCAGCTGTCAATGAGGCTGTAACTGTCGAATAATCCGCATATTTCTCTCCCAAATAAATGAACTCTGTCGAGGGGCGGCCCCTTTAGGCAGAGTTCATTTTTATATGTAGAAATATTCTTAGGCAGATGATATAATGAAAGAAATGAGAATGCCAAAGGAGAACATAATGGAAGATCTAAAATATATTCCCGTAAGGCAGCCGTTTTTTGCTGCGCTGTCCGACAGCTACAAGAAATTTACCGTAAATAAATATGGGATAGTCCATTTTTTTCAGTTTACCACATCAGCCGAAAGAATGACGGCAGTTCCCGACGGCAGCGTTGATATGGTATTCTGCTGCGGGGACGAGCCTTTTGCCTTTGTGCACGGAACAGTCCTGAAAGCGGAGGAGATACCTTTTCTGCCGAACAGACTTTACTTCGGCGTTCGGTTTATTCCGGGATATAACCCCATTCTCGGGGAAAATGCAATGGGCAGGCTCATCAATAACCGGATTGGATTTCGTGAGCTTATTTCCGATGAAAAAATGCTTCGGAATATTTTTTCCGAGGATAGCTTTGATAAGCAGATAAAGGCATTTACACGGTCATATATGAGCATTTTTGAGCGGATACGCCCGATGGACAAAAGCAATCTTATCGTCCGTCACTCAATCAATATGATTTTCAGCCGAACGGGAAATGTCACCGTCGAACAGCTTGCCGAGGAAACGGGCTACACTCCCAGATACATAAATCAATGCTTTCGGCGGGAGATAGCTATGAGTCCCAAGAATTTTATAAAGATAATCAGATTTCAGTCGGCGCTGGATATGCTCCATGCCGAGGAAAGGAAGTCACTTTCTGAGATAGCGTCCGCTCTGGGCTATTTCGACCAGCCCCATTTTGTAAAAGAATTCAAGCAGTTTGCAGGCATAACGCCGAAAAAATACGAGCAGTTTCTTGACAGCAGGCAATATTCATCAAAGATCGAGATCTGCTAGGCTGCGGAAAAACTTAGCTTACTTGTTCGTACAAAATAAAGTCACCGCTTTTCCGACAGGGGAGAGCGGTGACTTGTTCACATATGAGCAACGATCACTTATGCGCCTTGATAACATATCCCACAATATTGGGACCAACATTTGAAGCCACCGCAGCACCTATCTGGAAATAACCTTCGGGAGGATAGCCGAACTGCTTGGTGAGGACAGCTGCCATTTCGTCGGCACGTTCCTTGCTGCCGCCCTGAATGATAACATAGGGTGTCTGGGGGATAATTCTGTCTGCGGCAATTTCAGCCAGCTTCGGGATAACTGCCTTGTCGCCCCTGACCTTTGCTTCGGTCACGGAAACGGCGTCTGCAATTTTGATAACGGGACGAAGCCCCATCAGCTCGCCCACAAATGCGGCGGCGCAGCTTACACGTCCCGAACGCTTGACATATTTCAGCGTATAACAGCCGAAATGCACCTCGGCGCAGGAAAACCAATCCTCATAATATGCCAGAATATCAGCAACGGACGCACCCTTTGAAACCTTGATAGCCGCTTGAATTACAGGATAGCCGTAAACTCCCGTGTAGTTCTTTGAGTCAACGATGTGAATACGGAATTTGTCCTTTGCTTCGGGATATTCCTCGTAGAAATTGTCCCTAGCCATATGTGCGGACGCATTTGTGTTTGAACCCTTAGATGCGATGGAAACGTAAATAAGGTCGGTGTAGCCCTCGTCCATGACCTCCTTGTATGCTTCCTCGAAACGGGGTACGGTTACCTGTGCGGTTTTCGGAAGCTCCTCGGAGGCTTCTATCATCTCGTAAAACTGCTCGTTTGTCAGGTCGATACGCTCCATAAATCCTTTGTCGCCGAGGGTGATAGGGAAGCACATTATTTTGATGTCATGCTCCTTTTCCTGCTCGGGGGAAATGTCGCAGGCGGAGTCGGTCATAATTTTTATCTTTTCCATTGTAAAAATCCTTTCTTTACCAAACGTATTGTGTCAGCTTTCCTTCCGAAGCCAGGTCGGGATAATCCCACTGACGAAGCACCTCATAAACGGCTATTGCCACCGAGTTTGACAGGTTAAGGCTTCTCAGCTCGGGACGCATGGGGATTCGCAGACAGCGTTCCTTATTGCGGTAGAGAAGCTGTTCGGGCAGACCTTTGTCCTCCCGTCCGAAAACAAGATAGGCGTTGTCGGGATAGTGAGCGTCCGAGTGAACGTTCTGCCCCTTTGTGGTGAAATAGAAGAATTCGCCGTCCTTGTTCTTATCGAAAAAATCATCAAGACCATCGTAATAGGTGATGTCCAGCTTGTCCCAATAATCAAGCCCTGCACGTTTCAGCTGCTTGTCGGTGACTTCAAATCCCATAGGCTTGACAAGATGCAGCCTTGCGCCCGTAACTGCGCAGGTTCGGGAGATATTTCCCGTATTCTGCGGTATCTGCGGCTCTACTAAAACTATGTTCAAATTGCTCATAGCGGATACCTCACAGCTTTTCGTATGCGCAGAGCGTCTGATAGGAGGACAGAAATCCCAGACACTGCTCCAGCATAACGCCCTCACGTTGGTCGGTACCGTAGCTGTATGTGGTCTTGATAAGCAGTTCAAGGAACGCCGTCGCCCTGTTCATGGCGATAGGCAGACTGTCCCCTTTAAGGACGGAGCCTGTCAGAACGGCTGCGAATATGTCACCCGTTCCCGAATACTGTGCGGGGACATGTACAAAGGGCACCTTCCAGAAGCTGCTTGTTTTCTTTTCAAAGCCGATATTACAGCATTTTCCGCCGACAGTCGCACTTGTTACCACAACTATCTCGGGACCAAGCTCCGCCAGTCTTGCCAGAATACTTTTTGCGGTTTGTGCGGACAGGTCGTCGGAGCAGAAGCTCATAGGCTCGCCCAGCAGCATGGACGCTTCCGTAGGGTTTGGCGTGATAATATCCGCAGCGGCAACCAGCTCGGACATTCGGCTGCACATTTCGGGGGTATAGGTCTTGTAAGGCTTTCCGCAGTCGCCCATTACGGGGTCAACGACTTTAAGCGCATTGGGATAGCTTGACAGAAATTCAAGGCAGTGGTCTATCTGTTCCTTAGATGCGAGAAATCCGCTGTAAATGCAGTCAAAGCTGTAATTCAGCCGTTTGTAATGCTCAAGTGCGGGGATAATATAATCGGACAGGTCACGCAGAGCCATATCTCCGAAGCCGCCTGTATGGGTGGACAGCACGGCGGTCGGCACGGGACAGACCTGTATTCCCATTACCGACATTGTGGGCAGGATAACTCCCAGAGAGCATCTCCCGACGCCCGACAGGTCATGTATTGCCGCAACCTTGGCAGTTTTTGTTATCATAGTTTGATCATTCCAATCTGCATTGTCATTCAAAAATACAATACATTTTTATTATACAACATTTCAAAGCTTATTTCAAGTATGTTTGTGTAAGTTCCGTCAATTATCAAAAAATCGCCCCACCGTGTTTTCTTACGGCAGAGCGATTTGCTAAAGGCATTTCAAGCTTACATAATAAACAGCTGCACCCAATAGTTACCGTATTTGCCTATGCCAATGTAACGGTAGCTGCTGTTGAGGATATTGGCTCGGTGTCCCGAAGAATTCATCCACATATTGAAAATGGAATTTGCGTCGGAGCTGCCCGCTGCGATGTTTTCTCCGCAGCCGTAATAGCTTATGCCATATTCATCGAGAACGGTGAAGCAATCTCTTCCGTCGGGACGGGTGTGGGAGAATTTGGTGGCTATTTCCTGTGCTCGTTTGTTTGCGGCGTCGCAAAGCTTGCTGTCAAGTGACAGGGAAGATGCGCCGTGTTCTGCTCTTGCCTGATTTACGAGAGCAAGCATATGTTCGGCGTAATTACCTGTGGAGGTTTCGGGCTTTTCGGTGTTGGTGTTATTTCCGGTATTGCTGCCGCCTGTGGATTCTCCTGTTTCGGGACCCCATGAGCCTGAGAACGAAACAACATATGCACCCATTGCGGGATCCCAATAAGCGACAACTTGATTGCTGCTGCCCGTGCTCTGAGAGGAATTCTGCGTTGACGGTTTGGAAACGGTTGAAGTCTGTGCTGTGTTCTGTTCGCCAACGGTTATCTTGATGTTTGCGGCAATGCTCTTGTCGTTCTTGCGGTAAACGGTAAGATAGGTAGTTCCCGCTTTCTTGCCCTTTATGGTGAACTTTATAGTGTTGCCGCTCCATTTTCCGGGAGTTACGGCGGCAATAGAGCTGTCGCCTACCTTGTAAGCAAGGCTGTGATTGCTTGATGTTATCTTTACAGACGACTGACCGCCCTTTTTAACGGAAACGCTGTATTTATCGGACTTGATAAGCTTTGAGGTCGAACCGTAGCTTGTAGGAGCAGTATTTGCCTTTACGGTAACATTTACGGTGATGGTTTCCGATTTTCCGTTTTTGATGTATACCTTGGAGGTACCTGCTTTTTTGCCTGTGATATAAAGCTTTACAGTAGTGTCGGAGGACCATTTTGTGTCCCATTTATAGGACAGGACATTGGCGTCGCTGACACTTGCGGTAAGGCTTCTGTCGCCTGTTGCGGTGATAAGAAGCGCACCCGATTTGCCCACGTTGATGGTTGCATTATAGGCACTGCAGGACAGTGTTGAGCCTGCTGCTTCGGCGGTTGGCATAAGGAAAATGCAGATTATTGCTGCGAGGAAAACGGCAGTCATTTTTTTGATAACTGCGGCGGTTTTGCTGATAGACATAAATAAACACCCCTTTATTATCTTGATTATACCACATTTTTTGATGTAAATCAAGGCTTTTACAGGATTTTGTTGATTTGCCGTATAATATGTGATATAATGGATTCGTAAAATCAAAAACGGAGGGAATTAAATGAAATCGAGAATAAGAAACGTGTATCCCGAAACGGCAGTGCTGCTGTTTTTTGACGAGGACAGAACTGCGGCAGTATCAAAAACACTTGAAAATGCAGGACTGAGAGTGCTTGTCCCCGAGCGTTCGGAGTACGGAAAAACTGTGGGTTGTCTGACAAAGCTGTCACCCGATGCGGAGGGGAAGGGCAGCACCGAATTTCCCGAAATTGGCGAGCTGATAATATTCTCGGGACTGTCCTCAAAACGTCTTGACACGGCACTTGCGGCACTCAGGGAGGACAAGCTGTCCGTCCGTTTCAAGGCGGTGGTCACACAGTATAACGTGAAATTCACCGTTGCCGAGCTGCTTGCTCATATGCTTGACGAGGAACGGAAAATTCAAAAATAAAACAAGGCTTCCAAAGTGAAATACTCATTGGAAGCCCATTTTTTACATATTTTCCACCGTTTCGATACCCAAAACGTCAAGGTGCTTGACTATCATAGTTCTTGTCAGCTGTGCAAGAGCCAACCAACTTGCCTTTTTCTTTTCGTCGGGTTCATCCATAATGTGGTTTTCGTGATAGAAATGGGAGAAGGAAACAGCCAGCTGATAGGCGTTTTCGCAGATATAATTGGGTGCTTTTTCGGACATTGCGCTGCCCCAAACGTCGCCCGACATTATCAGCTTAAGCATAAGCTCACGCTCGGATTCGGTGTAAATGCCGTTTAGCTCTGCCTTGAAATCTCCCGCTTTTTTCATAATGGAGTTGATTCGGGAAACGGTGTAGAGCAGGTAAATGCCCGTTTTTCCTTCGGCGGACATAAATTTGTCAAGGTCGAAGATATAGTCCTTGGAGCGGTGATTTATGAGGTCACCAAACTTGATGGCAGCCATTCCCAGCTTTCTTGCGTAGTCCTCACGGTCCTCCTCGGAAACGAAAGTGGAATTGGTAAGACGTTCAAGAGAAGCGTTCGTTACCGTTTCGATAAGGTCGGAAAGGCGCATAACTCCGCCGTCACGGGTCTTGTAGGGCTTGCCGTCAGCGCCGTTCATTGTGCCGAAGCCGAGAAATTCCAGCTCGGTGCTTTCGGGGACAAGCTCCGCACGTCTTGCGCAGCGGAAAACCTGAGTAAAGTGCAGCTCCTGACGCTTGTCCACCACATACCATATCTTATCGGGAGAAAAGTCCTTGTTTCTCTGAATGATGGTTGCAAGGTCGGTTGTTGCGTAAATGCTTGAATTATCGGATTTTCTTACGATAACGGGGGGCATGGGAGCCTTGTCGCTTTCCAGTTCAACATCGACAACAAGCGCACCGTCGCTCTCGTAGGAAAGCTTCTTGTCCTCGAGAATTTTCATCAGCTCGGGGATATATTTATCGGCGTCGCTTTCGCCGTACCAATAGTCGAAATCAACGCCCAGCTTTTCATAGTTGCCCTTTAGGTCGGCGATGGAAACACGCAGAATTTCCTTCCAGAGGGCAATATATCCCGGACGTCCGTTTTGCAGCTCAAAGGTCGCAGTGTGAGCCTTTGCCTTGAAATCCTCGTCGGTTTTACTCTTTTTGCTTGCGAAGGGATATACCTCGCAAAGCAGGTCGGGATTCAGCTCGGGAACGGTATCTGACGATGCATCGAAATCCTCGGAGAAGCATTTCCAGTCGGGATAACGCTCGTTCAGCTCTGCGATAACAAGACCTATCTGCAAGCCCCAGTCTCCCAGATGCACATCTCCGTAAACCGTATTTCCGCAGACACGGGCAAGACGTTTCAGAGCCTCGCCGATAATAGCGGAGCGCAGATGTCCGATATGCAGGGGCTTTGCAACGTTTGGTCCGCCGTAGTCGATAACTATCTTCTGAGGAGTTTCCGCCTGTGGGATCCCGCAGAATTTGTCCGACTCAATCTCCTTGACGATTTTCAGCATATAGTCATCGCTTAGAGTGAGGTTCAGAAAACCGGGCTTTACAACGTCCACCTTGGAGAAAATATCCTCGGTTTTGAGGATAGCGGCAACGTCATCTGCGATCATAAAGGGAGCCTTTTTGTAAAGCTTTGCTCCCGAAAATGCGCCGTTGCACTGAAACTGGCAAAGGTCAAGACGGTCGGAGGGGGTAACAACGCCCAGCTTTTCGTCATATCCGCACTTGCCGAATGCCTCGGAAACAACAGCGGTCAGAGTTTTTGTAACAGACTGCATTTATATCATCCTTTTCATACCCATAATAATGATATTTTATCATATTCTGCGGAATAAGTCAATGTTTTCCGCAAGATTTCTTGACAAATCACAGACTGATGTTATATAATAAAGTAGTATATTAATGCTAAAGGAACGAAATTTATGATACTTTCAATCGAAAATATAAGCAAAATGTTCGGCGGAAATACGGTACTGAATAACGTTGCAATGACCATAGAGGACAGCGACCGCATAGGTCTTGTGGGAATAAACGGCTGCGGAAAATCCACCCTTCTGAAAATTATCGTGGGCGATGAGGAACCGGAAACTCAGCCCAACCCCAATGAGGCGAGAATTTCCAAATGCAGCGGACTTTCCGTGGGCTTCCTGCGGCAGAATGCAGGGCTTGACCGTTCAAATTCCATTATTGAGGAGATGCGTTCGGTTTTCGCAAAGCTTTATGAGGTGCAGGACAGAATGCGTCAGCTTGAAACGGAAATGTCCGCCGAAAATGCCCATAAGGACGAAAAGCATTTCGAGGAGCTTTCGGGGGAATATGCGAAGCTTTCCGCATATTTTGAGTCCAACGAGGGCTATCTTATTGACGTGAACATCAACAAGGTGTTAAACGGTATGGGCTTTCCCCGTGAAACCTATGACCAGATAATCAGCACACTCAGCGGCGGTGAAAAGACACGTCTTGCGCTGGCAAAGCTGCTTCTGGAAAATCCCAAGCTGCTTATCCTTGACGAGCCGACAAACCATCTTGATTTTCAGACGGTCATGTGGCTGGAGGATTATCTTTCCGAGTATAAGGGTGCTTTGTTTATCGTATCTCACGACAGATATTTTCTGGACAAGCTGTGTACGTCCATCTGCGAGATAGAGCGGGGACGGCTTACGAGGTATAAGGGAAATTATTCGGCGTTTACCGTACAGAAGGAAGCAAATGTTGTCCGTCAGATGAAGGAATATGAGGCTCAGCAGGCGGAGATAGCAAAGCTTCAGGATTTTGTGGACAGAAATCTTGTCCGTGCCACCACGTCCAATATGGCGAAAAGCCGTATCAAAATGATAGAACGCATTGAGGAAAATCTCATTGAAAAGCCCATAACCTACGAAAAACAGGCGAAAATTCGGTTTGAATATGACATAGTGCCGCCTATCGACCTGCTGACTGTGAAAAATATTGACGTGACCGTTGGCACAGGTTCGGACAGGAAAACTCTTGCGGATAATCTGTCCTTTGAGGTGAAAAGGGGAGATAAGCTTGCAATTATCGGTGCAAACGGCATAGGAAAATCCTCCCTGTTAAAGGTGATACGTAAGGATATTCCCCACGCACACGGTACTGTGGAATGGACGAAAAACGTTAAAATTTCCTACTTCGATCAGGAAAATTCTCAGCTGCACCCACAGAAAACCGTCATTGACGAAATTCACGACAGATGGCGGACAATGACCGAATTGCAGATACGTTCGCTTCTCGGCTGTGTGAGAATGACGGGAGAGAATGTGTTCAAGCAGGTAGGCGTTATCAGCGGCGGCGAGAGGGCTAAGCTTTGCTTTGCCATAATGATGCTGGAGCGGGGAAATGTGCTTATCCTTGACGAGCCTACAAACCATCTTGACCTTGCCACAAAGGAAGTTCTTGAGGAGGCTCTGGACGCATTCGACGGAACGATAATTTTCGTGTCCCACGACCGTTATTTACTCAACAAAATTGCCACGGGAATTCTGGAAATAACCGAAAACGGTGCGGAATATTTCAAGGGAGATTTCGATAATTACATTTCCATTAAGCAGGAGCGTCAGGCGGCTCAGCAGAAAGCCGAGGACGCTGCCAAGGAGGAAAAGCAGCGTCAGGCGGCTGCGGAAAAGGGCGTGAAGGCGTACCGCACCAAGGAGCAGCGTGCCAGAGATGCGGAAAAGCGTCGCCGCATTAAGGAGCTTGAAGCCGAAATTGAGCGTATGGAGGGGGAAATGTCCGCTTTGCAGGAGGAAATGGCATCTCCCGAGGTTTGCGCCGATTATCAGCTGATGAATGAGAAATGTGCGGAATTTGAGCGGCTGAAAAATCTGTCCGCCGAATATTCCGATGAATGGATAATGCTTTGTGAGGAGCTGGATTTATGATGAAGATAGATTTAACGGGGAAAAGGGCTATTGTCACCGGCGGCAGCGGCGGACTTGGACGAACAATAGTCAGGACGCTTGCCGAGTGCGGTGCGGACGTTGCGGTGCATTACAATTCCGACAAGAAAAGTGCGGATATTCTGGTTGATGAGCTCAGAAATATGGGCAGAAAATGCGAGGCTTTTCAGGCGGATATTACCGATGAAGGCAGCGTTTACAAAATGCGGGACGATATTCAGGAAAGCTTCGGAATGCCCGATATTGTCATTGTAAATGCGGTCATTCAGTACGACAGAAAGCCGCTTCTGGAGCAGGACATCAAGGCGTATTACAGTCAGTTTGAAAGCTGCGTAATGCAGATGGTGTATATGTCAAAGGCGTTTGTGCCGCACCTTATCAATCAGAATTACGGGCGAATGGTGGTTATGAACACCGAATGTTCCATTGCCGCCGAGCCGACATTTTCCGCTTATGTTGCCGCAAAAAGGGGTCTGGACGGAATTGTGCGTGTGCTTGCAAAGGAAGTTGGTCCCCACAATATTACCGTAAATCAGATAGCCCCGGGCTGGACCATTACCGACAAGGAGCGTGAATGGGGCGTGAATCCCGCTCCCGAATACTGCGAAAGCGTCCCTCTCCGTCACCGTGGGACGGACACCGATATTGCGAATATGGCGGCGTTTCTTTCCTCCGATTTAGCGGCGTTTACAACGGGTGCATTCATTCCCGTGGCGGGCGGTCGGGTCATGCCGTCAATATAAGGAGCTGACATTATGGAAGCATTTGAAAAATTCATAAAAGCTGCGGAAAAATGCGGCTGGATAATCGAAAAGGGAAACGGCGAATTACATCTGCCGTCGCAGTATAAAAATATCCCCGAGGATTACAAGCGTATCATTAGGGAATATGCAAGGATTTCCAATTTCGAGGAGAACTGCTGGTTTATTCTCAATGAAGATCTGACCCAGTCCGACCCCGACATTTTTGCCTGGGACACATTCCAGAAAATGTCCTTAGAAGCCTGCGGGGACGAGGAGGAAAGAGCAGAGATTTCCGCTTGGTGGGACGATCATTTTCCTATTGCATTTTGCGTGGGCGGGGATTACTGCTACTATGCTATCGAGCTTTCCACGGGACGCATTGTGGAGGGTTGGGAGCCAGAGTTTGAAGAGGTAAATGTTTGTGCGGAAAATCTCGAAGAATTTTTTGCAAAAATCGTTGATGATGGGAATATTCTTTTAGGTGATCTGTTTATTTGATGGGGGACATATGATGGACGAAAAAGACGTTAATGAAAGGCTGCGGGAGCTTCGGCGTGAGGATATGATCGTGAAGGTCGTCAGTATTGTGATATTCCTTATTCTTGCGGTGCTTTCGGCGGTCATAATGACAATCGGAGCCATCGCCCGTGCACCTATGAGCATCTGGGGTTCGCCGTATTATATTTCGGTAGAAAATATTTTTATTGGAAATGTGCTGGCTATTGTGGGAAATGCGCTGCCTGTATTAAATTTGCTGCTGAGTAAGGTTTTGTATTCAATGCATGGAGTTTCCGAGCGAAAAATTTGTATAGCGACTCTTGTGCTGATACTTCTTCTGTTTGCGTACAATGTTATTGACCTTATCAACGTTATTCCTACATATTCAACTGCCACATGGCAATAACAAAACCGCCGTATGAACGAACATACGGCGGTGTTTTTTATGTAAAATCTATCTCAAATCGTCTGCCGTGGGACATCAGAATTCCATCGGTCAGCTTTATTTTGAGAATACAGGTGTTGGGGTCGTCCTCATTGACATGACCGTTGCTGTACCATTCCGAAAAGGCGGCACGCAGCTTTTGCATGATGGGGGCGTTCATTGCATCGGATACTGCTCCGATATTTTCGCCCTTGCCGTGAGCGGTGAACCATTCGCCGCATATTGCAACGGTGGGGTTTTCCGCAATATGCTGCATTTTGTTGGACAGGGCATAGGTCACGCAGTAGAAACAGCCGTCCTCATAGTACGCATTGACCGAACGGACATAGGGAACGCCGCCGCTGACGGTCGCAACCGCTATCAGCGAATCCTTGCCGAAGCGTTCGTCCATTATCTGCTTTGTTTCGGAAGTAAGTTTTTCGCTCATATTGTCATCTCCTTAAAAGAACACCGCAGATTTCAGTGAATGTGAGATCTGCGGTGAAATGTTTTATGGAAAAAATATCAGTTCTTAGACTTGATGTACTCGTCGATAGCCTTTGCAGCGTCCTTGCCTGCGCCCATAGCGAGGATAACGGTAGCTGCGCCCGTTACAGCGTCGCCGCCTGCGAATACGCCCTCTCTGGAGGTCGCACCTGTTGCTTCATCGGCAACGATACAGCCGTGACGGTTGGTGTCAAGTCCCTCGGTGGTGGACTTGATAAGGGGATTGGGAGAAGTACCGATGGACATTATCATGCAGTCAACATCAATAACGAACTCGGAATCGGGCTTAACAACGGGACGGCGTCTGCCGGAATCATCGGGTTCGCCAAGCTCCATTTCAACGCACTTGATGCCCTTAACAAAGCCGTTTTCATCTCCGAGAACTTCAACGGGATTGGTGAGAGTCTTGAAGATAACGCCCTCTTCCTCTGCATGCTCGATCTCTTCCTTACGGGCAGGAAGCTCCTCCATACCTCTTCTGTAAACGATGTATACCTTTTCCGCACCAAGACGGAGAGCACTTCTTGCAGCATCCATAGCAACGTTACCGCCGCCTACTACTGCAACGTTTGTATTCTTCTTGATAGGAGTATCGGAGCCTTCCCTGTAAGCCTTCATCAGGTTTACACGGGTGAGGAACTCGTTAGCGGAGTAAACGCCCTTAAGGGACTCGCCGGGGATACCCATAAATCTGGGCAGACCTGCGCCCGAGCCGATAAATACAGCCTCAAAGCCTTCCTCAAACAGCTCGTCAACGGTTTCTACCTTTCCGATTACCATGTTAGTTTCAATCTCAACGCCCATTGCCTTCAGGCTGTCAACTTCCTTCTGAACGATAGCCTTAGGCAGTCTGAACTCGGGGATACCGTATACGAGAACGCCGCCTGCAAGATGAAGAGCCTCGAAAACAGTTACCTTGTAGCCCATCTTAGCCAGGTCGCCTGCACAGGTAAGACCTGCGGGGCCTGCGCCTACAACTGCGACCCTGTGTCCGTTGGAAGTGGGGACCTCGGGAGAAGCGTTTACATTTGCATTGTGCCAGTCGGAAACAAATCTTTCCAGTCTGCCGATAGCGACAGGCTCGCCCTTGATTCCTCTTACGCACTTGGACTCGCACTGTGTTTCCTGAGGGCAAACACGTCCGCAGACAGCGGGGAGAGAGCTGGACTTCGCGATTATCTGATATGCGCCCTCGAAATCCGACTCCTTTACCTTTGAGATAAATTCGGGAATGTCGATAGCAACGGGACAGCCGCCTACGCAAGGCTTGTTCTTGCAGTTAAGGCATCTGTTTGCTTCGTCAACTGCCTGCTCGGGTGTATAGCCGAGAGTAACTTCCTTGAAGTTTTTATTGCGGACATCGGGTGCCTGAGAGGGCATTTCATTCTTTTTAAGTGACATATTAGCCATTTTCTGATCTTCCTTTACAGTAAATTATGCGTTCTTGAACAGATTGCAGGTTTCCTCGTGACGCTGACGTTCAAAGGGCTTGTACATAGTGGAACGAGCCATAGCTTCGTCAAAGTCAACAAGATGTCCGTCAAAATCGGGGCCGTCAACACAGGCAAACTTTGTTTCGCCGCCAACGGTAAGACGGCAGCCGCCGCACATTCCCGTGCCGTCGATCATAATGGGGTTCATAGAAACAACGGTCTTTACGCCGTACTCCTTAGTGAGGGCGCATACGAATTTCATCATGATAAGGGGACCGATAGCGATGACCTCGTCATACTGATTTCCCGCTTCGATAAGCTCCTTCAAAGCGTTGGTAACAAGACCCTTTTCGCCGTAGGAACCGTCGTCGGTCATCATCTTGAGAATGTCGCTGGAAGCCTTGAATTCGTCCTCAAGGATAACGAGATCCTTGTTTCTGAATCCGACGATAGAATGTACCTCACAGCCCAAAGAATGGAGCTTCTTTGCGATAGGATATGCAATAGCACAGCCAACGCCGCCGCCCACAACAGCGACCTTTTTCAGTCCGTCAACGTGAGAGGGAACGCCCAGAGGACCAACAAAGTCCTGAATGAACTCGCCCTCGTTCTTGTGGTTCAGCTTTTCGGTGGTTGCACCTACTATCTGGAAGATGATGGTGACAGTGCCCTTTTCACGGTCAAAATCCGCAACGGTCAGGGGAATTCTTTCACCGTTTTCATCTACCCTGAGAATGATAAACTGCCCCGGCTCTGCTTTCTTAGCAACCTTGGGAGCTTCGATCTCCATCAAAGTAACAGTGGGATTAAGCTCTTTTTTTCTTACAATCTTATACATATTTTCAGTCCTTTACTTAATATCCGCAAAAGATCAGCGGAAGGATTACACCGAAAATTACAGCCAAAAAACTCCAACCATAAAGAAAATCTTTGTTTAAAACGTCGAATTTTCAGTTACTATAATTTTACCATTTACAAACGGTTTTGTGTAATGTATAATTTATATATGGGATATTCTTTTTGGGAATAGCATCGCTATACTATTATATAAGGTCGTGAGATAGAATGAACATTTCACATATCAAATATATTGCGGAAATTGAGAAAACGGGTTCGATCACCAAGGCGGCAGCCAATCTGTTTATGGGACAGCCAAATCTCAGCAAGGCAGTCCGTGAGCTGGAAAACGAGCTGGGGATAAAGATCTTCCGACGAACCACCAAGGGCGTTGAGCCAACGTCGGAAGGGCGGGAGTTCATAGAAAAGGCAAAGTCGGTGCTGGCGCAGTTCTGCGAGCTGGAGGGGGCTTACAGGTCTGCGGAAACGGCAGCTAAGCGTCTGTCTGTGTCGGGGGTTTACAGCGGATATATTTCCAAGGCTATCGGGAGATTTGCGGTTTATGCGTCGGACTGCAGCTGCGAATTTTCAGAAGCCGACCTGCACAGCACGCTGAAAAACGTGTCGGAGGGATATGCCGACATCGGTATCGTCCGATTTGCCGCCGATGAGAATGACGCAGACAGCTATCCGAGGGAGATAGACGAGCTGGGATTGTCCCGGGAATTGGTGGGAATTTTCCGTCCCTGTGTTATGCTGAGCGGCGAAAATGCTCTTGCACATTCGGAAACCGTTTCAATAGCCTCCCTCTGCGGCTGTACGGAGATAGCTTCACCGTCATGGAACGGCGGGACGCAGTCGGGGATAGATTTCAGCCGACCGACAATTTCCGTGCCGGGCGGTCAGGCGGTTTCGCTCTTGCGTACTGTGAAAAACGGATTTTTTGTTACAGCTCCCGTTGGGGACAGCCTGCTTGAAGGCAGCGGTCTGATATGCCGTCCTATGGCAGATTCCCGGAGCAGCTTCTGTGATATGATAGTTTACCGTAGGGGACGGGAATTGTCCGCCGAGCAGAGGTCATTTTGCGATATTCTGAAAACAAAATGCTGATGAAAAACTGTCTGCCCTGTATTGGGCAGATTTTATTAAATAATGAGTAAATACTATTGACATTTATCGCAATATATGGTAAACTATACTTGCGTTATGGTGAGAATTAATATTGTATAAGAAAATATTGAAGCAAATCTTTATGTTTTTCTTAGACTTTTTAAAGGATTTTCTTAGGATAAGTCCCTATAATGATTATCATAATGAATATTCTGCATAAAAAAAGACAATTGTCATAATATCTGTATTATGTCACATAGTACAGTTAAAACAGATGGCAAATATTATGCAAAATGCTGATTGACAAAAGATATTATAGATGATATAATATGGACGATTTCAAAAACACAAAAATCCAGACTATATAAAGGAGTAATTCATATGAAAAAGAAAAAGGCTTTAACTGCGGTTTCGATTTTCTCGGCAGCTGTGCTGCTTGCGGGCTGCTCAGGCGGGGAAAAGTCGGTTTATGTTGATGTTACGGAACTTTCCAAGGACACTTTGAGGTCCTCCATAGCCACATCGGGACTGGTTGAGAGCAAGAATACATCTAAGGTATATTCCGCCTCCGAGCTGAAAATAGAAACTGTCAATGTTGAAGTTGGCGACACCGTTAAAAAGGGTGACATTCTTGCGTCGCTCAACACCGAATCCGTCAACGAACAGATCCTCCAGCTTCAGGACGAAATAGACAGAAACGGCGTTTCTGCGGGATATTCCATTACCGAAGCAGAAGAAGCCTATTCCAAAGCATTAAAGGAATACAACGACGGCGAAAACCGTGAGATCATCAACGCCAAGAACAATCTTGACAGCGCAAAGGAAGCTCTGGCAAAGGCACAGGAAAAATATGACGATGCGCTGAATATCAAGAACAGCGACAAGGATTCCCAGCTGCGTTCGGCTGAATCTGCGCTGGAGACCGCTAAGCTGGATCTGGAATATGCGGAGAAAAATCTGGCAGATGCAAAGGCAAATCTCGAAACCCCCGACCTCTCCTCTCTGGAAATGCTGGACGAGGCTGTCAAGGCAGCGGAGAAGGTTTACGACAATGCTGTAAAGGTCAACAGATACGGTTATGAGGAAATTGACGGCGACAGTCAGGTGGATACTGCCATTTCCATTACGGAAGCAAAGAAAAAGCTTGACGAGGCACAGAAAAAGTATGATGATGCCAAGGAAAAGCTTATTAAGACGCTTGAGGACGCTGTTTCTCTTGCGGAAAAGAATGTTACCCTTTGCAAAAAGAGCGTGAAGAATGCGGAAAACAGCGTTTCCGACGTAAAGAGCGGAAATGAGCTGCAGCTTTCCGAATATGAGGACGCTGTAACGGCTGCAAAGAAAAATCTTGAAATTGCGGAAAATACTTATAATTACACGGTAAAGAGCGTTGAAAATCAGCTGGAAACTCTGCGTATCAATGCGGAAAAGGCAAGAGTGCTTTCGGGCAACAGCGGCTATGAGTTCCGTATGGACCAGCTGAAAAAGAAGCTGGACGAGGCTCTTGTCGAAGCCCCCGCAGACGGCGTTGTTACGGCGGTGTATGCGGTCGAAGGCTCCTATGCGAACGGTTTGCTGTTCGTCATCGAGGATATGAACAAGCTGAAGGTCACCTCTGCCGTAAAGGAATTTGACATTATCGGCATCGAGGAGGGGCAGGACGTTATCATCAAGTCGGGCGCACTGGGCAGCGACATTGAGTATGACGGTGTTGTTACAAAGGTTTCTCCCGTGACTCAGAAGGGTCCCGACGGTTCGACTGTTGAAAACGGCAGCTACGGCGTTGAGGTTTCCGTTTCCGATGAGGATACACAGCTGCTTATCGGTATGAGCGCAAAGCTGTCCATTATCACCGAGGAGAGGGAGGACGTTTTCTCCGTAAGGTATGATATGCTTGCCGAGGACGAGGACGGAAACGACATCATTTACGCTGCCGAGAAAAACGGCGAGGAATACACAGTCAAGACTATTCCCGTAACGCTGGGAATGGAAACCGACTCTATGGTTGAGATCTCAGGCGAAGGTCTTACCGAGGGTATGCTTATCATCGAAAATACAAACAAGGTTTCCGACGGTATGACCGTTAAGCTCAGAGGTCAGGACAGCGGTTCCGAAAGCGAGGGCTGATAAAGTTGGACGAAATCAAGAATAAACCCGCAGCAGGTCAGCCGATACGCCGTCCCGTCATTGATATGAGAGGGATCTTCAAGGCGTTTTACATCGGTACGCCCAATCAGCTGGAGATACTCCACGGAATAAGCCTTGCGGTTTTCGAGGGTGAGTTTATTTCCGTCGTGGGAGCGTCCGGTTCGGGTAAATCCACGCTGATGAATATTATCGGCGTTCTCGACAGACCGTCGGCGGGTGAATATTATCTGGACGGCGTTGACATATCAAAGATCGCCGACAAGGAGCTTTCGGGAATCAGAAACAAGAAGATAGGCTTTGTTTTCCAGAATTTCAATCTTATTTCCCGTACAAATGCCCTGAAAAATGTTGAACTGCCTATGCTTTACGGCGGAATGCCCAAGAAGCAGCGTGACGAACGGGCAAAGCAGCTTCTGAAAATGGTGGAGATGGAGGACAGAACAAATCATCTTCCCAACGAGCTTTCGGGCGGTCAGAAGCAGAGAATAGCTATCGCAAGGGCAATGGCGAATGACCCGTCGATTATCCTTGCCGACGAGCCTACGGGTGCGCTGGACAGCTACACGGGACGACTTGTTATGGACATTTTCCACAAGCTTAACAAGGAGCAGGGGAAAACCATCGTGCTTATCACCCACAACAATGAGCTTGCGGAGGAAACAGACAGGATACTTACCATGAAGGACGGAAATATCATTTCCCAGAAAATAAATCCCAAGCGTACAATGGACGATATTTACCGTATGACGGGCAGAGATCCCGCAGATATGAAAAAGGGCGGTGAAGGAAAGTGAATCTTTGGGAAAACATAGCGTTGGCGTTTGCCAGCCTGAAAGCAAACAAAATGAGGGCTTTCCTCACAATGCTGGGGATCATCATCGGTATCAGCTCCGTTATTACCATTACCACTCTCGGCGGAATTATGGAAAAGAGCGTTACCGATACCTACGATGCGCTGGGTACGACTCTTGTTCAGATAGGTCTTCACACCAAACCGGACGCCGACAGGGATTATTTTGAATTCAGTGATTTTATAAGCTCCGAGATGATCGAGGAGTTTGAAAAGAAGTTTGAGGGCAGGGTAACGAGCGTTTCTATGTCTGACAGTGTGGGAAGCGGCACTGTCAGAGTAAACAGAGAAAATCTGTCTGTTGATATAGCCGGTGTCAGTCCCGGGTCTATCAACGGAAGTATGACCGAGCTTGTCAAAGGACGCTATGTCACTGAAAAGGATATGAAGGCATACCGTCAGGTCTGCATAATTTCCGAAAAACAGGCGGCTAAGCTTTACGGCGATGAAAATCCTATCGGAAAGATATTTACATTCACATACAATAATCTCTCATATGATTTCACGGTCGTAGGCGTGTATAAGTCCTCAATGTCAAAGCTTATGAGCGCAATGGTAGATATGACAGGTCAGGACTGGGACACTACTATCTATATTCCCGTAACTACTGCACAGCTTATGATGTACTACGGAGATATGACCAGCGTAGGATATTTCTACTATTTCACCTTTATGGGTAACGCAGATGAATCCGTTTCCGAGCTGGCGGCGGACGCTGTTGAGTTCTTCAACACCCGTTATTACCGCGACAATGATGCCGTTGAGGTAATGAGCTATACTGCCGAGCAGGAGCTTTCCATGTTCTCAAATATGATAGGCATCGTTTCCATGGTCATCACCATTATTGCGGGAATTTCCCTGCTGGTAGGCGGTATCGGAGTTATGAACATTATGCTGGTTTCCGTTACTGAGCGTACCCGTGAGATCGGTGTCAGAAAGGCGCTTGGTGCCACAAACGGTTCTATCAGAATGCAGTTTATCACCGAGTCTATGATAATCTGTCTTATCGGCGGTATTATCGGAATTTTGCTTGGTCTGCTTTTGGGAAATATCGTGGGTATGGTAATAGGTATCACCGCTCCCGCATCGGTGGGTGCTATCGTCATTGCGGTCACATTCTCAATGGCGATCGGCGTTTTCTTCGGATATTATCCCGCAAACAAGGCGGCAAAGTACGACCCGATCGAGGCACTCAGATACGAGTAATTATGTCCCGTCAAGGCTTTTCGGAGCTTTGGCGGGACTTTTTTGCAGAAATTTTCCAAAATTCAGAAAATATCCATATATAAGACCTGATAATGTGCTAAAATAATATAGTCGGTATTTCGGCGTAAAATTTAGAAATGGGTGAAAGCAATGGATTTTTTCAAAAATGCAGATGTTGACGTACTTGTCACGTTTGCGGTCTATCTTCTTATGATGATAGGCATAGGCTTGTATTTTACAAAGCGTTCAAAGAAAATGAGCGAGTATTTCCTTGCGGGCAGACAGCTCAACAGCTGGGTAACGGCTATGTCCGCTCAGGCTTCGGATATGAGCGGCTGGCTGCTTATGGGACTTCCCGGTGCCGCATATGCAAGCGGTATGGGCAACTACTGGATAGCCATCGGTCTTGCCATAGGAACGCTGCTCAACTGGGTGTTCGTGGCAAAAAGGCTCAGGCGGTTCACCGAGGTCGCGGGGGATTCCATCACTATCCCGCAGTATTTCCAGAACCGTTTCAAGACGGACAGCCCCGTGGTAAGAGTTGTTTGTGCGGCGGTAATTTTCGTGTTCTTCTTAGTGTACACGACTTCGGCGTTCGTTTCGGGCGGAAAGCTGTTCCAGATAGTTTTCAACATTGACTCGACTAATGAAACTTATGTTAAGGCGGCTGTTATAATTTCGGCGGTCATCATCATTTCCTACACATTCCTCGGCGGATTCTATGCTGTTGCGTGGACGGACTTTATTCAGGGTATGCTGATGATAATGGCAATCGTTGCGCTGCCTATCGCTCTGGTAAATTCCATCAGCAATTTCTCTCCCGAGATGATTACCGCTACTCAGAAGATCGCTGCTGAGGGTGCATCGACAGCAGGCTATGCTTCCATGTTTGAGGGACGAAGCGCAAACGCTATTATCAGCGACCTTGCTTGGGCACTGGGCTACTTTGGTATGCCTCATATCCTCGTAAGATTTATGGCTATCAAGGACAGCAAGATGGTGAAGAAATCGGGAATCATCGCTGTTGTATGGGTAATCATTTCCCTGACAGCTGCCGTTCTTATCGGTATTCTCGGTCGTGTTTATCTGGACAGCATCGGCGTTACTCTTTCTGCGGGTGAGCAGGAGCTTATCTTTATCAAGGTCGTTAAGGATCTGTTCCCCGGCGTGCTGGCGGGTATTTTCCTGTCGGCGGTGCTGGCTTCCATTATGAGTACGGCGGATTCTCAGCTGCTGGTTACCGCTTCGGCTGTTGCAAATGACTTCTATTCGGTCGTTATTAACAAGAAGGCTACCGACAAGCAGCTTATGTGGGTCAGCAGAATTGCGGTTATCGTCATTTCCGTAATTGCTTGTATTCTTGCTCTGAACCCCAATGATTCCATTATGGGCATCGTTTCCAACGCCTGGGCGGGCTTCGGTGCGGCGTTCGGTCCCGCAATTCTGTTCTCCCTGTACTGGAAGAGAGTTACTCTTAAGGGTACTGTTTCGGGAATTATCGCAGGCGGCGGAATGGTTCTGCTCTGGTCGAATATTCTCCATCTGGACGGAGTTCTTTACTCCATCGTCCCCGGATTTGCGCTTTCCTGCATAGTTACAGTCGTTGTTTCTCTCATAGACAAAGCCCCCGATACCGAGGTTCAGGAGCTTTTTGATGAGGCTGTTTCCGATGATACCGTTAAGGAATAATTTTTAAAATGATTTCCCCCGATTTGCGGAAAAATACGCAAGTCGGGGGATTTTTCATATAAAAATTTCGCCTGACAGATAGAGAGCCGCCTTTCCCGAAAGCTTAACGCAGCCGGGGCATAACTCGCAGTAAAGAGTGCCGCTTCTTTTGGAAAGCTGCCTGGCGGTCATTTCCGACTTACCAAGCTTTTCGCTCCATAGGGGGACAAGTGTGATGTGAGATGAGCCTGTTACGGGGTCCTCAAGCTTTAATTCGGGGCAGAAAAATCTCGATACAAAGTCGCAGTCGTTTCCCTTTGAGGTGATGACAATACCGAGCCATTTGTCAAGCTTTTTCAGTTTGTCATAGTCGGGGATATAGCCTTCAACGTCGGCTTGACTGTCCGTTAAAATGTACAGGTCACGTTCGGAGTATACCTCCTTCGGGACAAAGCCCAAGGCTTCGGAGATCTCGTCGGTAACTGGAATTTTCTTGGGAATTCTGACAGGGAGGGACATTTCCAAGGCTTCTCCCTTCCTTTTAACGGTAATTGCGCCGCTCATGGTGTCGAATGTGACGGTGTTTACGGTCGGTTCAAGATAGGTCATAACGATAAATGCGGAGGCAAGGGTGGCGTGTCCGCACAGGTCGATCTCAAAGGTGGGGGTAAACCATCTCAGGGAATAGGCTTCGCCCGTTTTGCGGAGAAAGGCGGTTTCCGAAAGATTGTTTTCAAAGGCTATCTTCTGCATGGTTTCATCGGGGATAATGTCCTCCAAAACGCATATTCCTGCGGGATTTCCCTTGAAAATCTCGTCGGTAAATGCGTCTGCAACGTAATATTTCACGGTTTATCAACTCCAATCATTTGAATAATTGTATCACATAATCGGACTTTTTTCAATATTTTTATCGGTAAAAAGGTTTGTTGATTTTATACAACCGTATACATTATACGAGAGAAATTTCATAAACTATTGACAATATCAAACCGATATGGTATACTATATTTATAGCCGAAAAACGGCTGAATGAAAGGAAATAAAAATATGAGCGAGTGTACACACGATTGCGGCAGCTGCTCCTCAAACTGCTCCGAAAGAACGGAAAAGCAGAGCTTTATCGAGCAGCCCCACGCAAAGAGCAAAATTAAAAAGGTCATCGGCGTTATCAGCGGCAAGGGCGGCGTAGGAAAGTCCCTTGTTACGGGTATGATGTCCGTTCTTATGTCAAGAGAGGGCAAGAAAACGGCGATAATGGACGCCGATATAACAGGCCCTTCTATCCCGAAAATGTTCGGTTTGAACGAGCGGGCAATTTCCGTTGAGGACGGTATACTGCCTGTAAAAACTGCGGGTGGAATCGGCGTTATGTCCATCAATCTCCTGCTGGAAAATCCCACCGATCCCGTTATCTGGAGAGGTCCCGTTATTGCGGGAGTTGTCAAGCAGTTCTGGACGGACGTTATCTGGGATGAGGTTGATTATATGTTCGTTGATATGCCTCCGGGAACGGGCGATGTACCGCTGACGGTGTTCCAGTCTATCCCGCTGGACGGCGTTATTATCGTTACTTCTCCGCAGGATCTGGTTTCTATGGTGGTCGCAAAGGCTGTCACTATGGCGAGAGTTATGGAGATACCTATCCTCGGATTTGTGGAGAATATGAGCTATGTGGAATGTCCCGACTGCGGTAAGAAAATTATGATCTACGGCGAAAGCCATATCGAGGAAACGGCAAAGGAGTACGGCGTTCCGCTGCTGGGCAGGATTCCCGTGGCTCCCGAGATCACAGCGGCTTGTGACAGCGGTACAATCGAGGGCTTTAACGGAAATTGGCTTGAAAAAGCTGTTGAAGCTGTCAAATCTTTGAGTTGATTTTTGTTTATTTTGTCAAATATTAGCTCGCAGAAAATTTTATTAATGCTAAATGAATAAAATGGGTTGACTTTATTGTTTATCTATGATATACTTATTGTAGATGAAAAAATATTACCTTCAGTTCACAATATCTCTAAGCGGGATATTGTGTCCTGAGGGTTTAAACCGTCCTTCTTTGAGGGCATTTTAATATTATTGCGGAAAGTAGTGTTGAAAAATGAGTAATCAGGCAAATATGTACAACGAAGAAAAGCTTGCGTACTATGAATCTCTTTACAGACCATCAGTGCTTGCCAAGCCGCAGGAGATCAACCTGACAATTACTTCGGCTCATATTTACGGTCAGGGCTTTGTCTGCGAGCAGAAGGGCACTCAGGAAACCGACCCCGAGTATTGCAGATTCAATTGTTCACTTGATCAGATTACGAAAATCTATGTAAATGAAAACAAGAAGGCCAGCCCCCTTTATATCCAGCTTGAGGATACGTCCAAGGGTTATATGAACAGAAAACGTATCATTCTCCCTTGTCTTGATGCTATTGATAACGTTATCAAGAAGATCTATGACGTTAAGGCTGAATATGACGAGCTTGTTGAGAAGCGTGCCAAGAAGGAAGAGGAGCTTCGCAGAAAGCGTATCGAGGAGAAGCTTGCTGCTGAGGCGGCTCAGATAAATTCCTCCGCTGCACCTGCTGAATCGGTCCCCGCAGCAGAGCCCGCACAGGCTGCGCCCGCACCTTCGCCGGCAGAACCGACAGCTCCCGCTCCCGCAGCAGAGCCTGTTCAGGAAGCTCCCGCAGTCAACGATACATATGCCGATGAGATCTACGCAAGATTTATCGGCAGCACCGAACGTCCTGTTGCAGAGCTTCAGAAGAGCGACAACGGCGGCGCATACATCTATGCGGGCGAGGACAACAGCCTGAACTTCCTTGTTATCGACGGGGATGGGAAGAAGTATGCTCACGGTGTCATCGCTTATGACGACATCAATTATTACGAAAAATGTCAGACCTTGGGCTATGAGGCTCATGCTCTGTCCAGCTCCTTCGGCGGTACCTTCCTTATCCGCTCACGTTCGATAATCTCCGACGTTATCAAGGGCGCAATGTTCGGTCCTATGGGTATCACTCCCGCAGGTGACGGCGACAATACCATCGAAAAATATCCCAGCGAGATACAGGTGGACGCTTACAGATATACTGTTGCAGAGGATAATGTTGTGCTGAGATTTATGTCCCAGCAGCATAAGAGATACATTGAGCTGGAGCTTTCTCCCGAATCTTACAGCTTCTTCCAGACCTATTTCCCCGAAAAGAAGTATGGCCTTATTATGGAAGGTGAGCGTCAGAATGCTGCTGAACAGGCATTTGCCGAGATAATGGAATCTGCTCAGGCTGAGGCTGCTCCAAAGGTTTCCGAAATGGCAGGTGCTCAGGAGGTTCTTCCCGATATGACATTGGAGGAATTCGAGGTCGCTGTAAAGAAGCTTAAGAGCATGAGGGACAATGACCTTATCTCCGCAAAGGAGTTCAAGACCGAGAAGGAAAAGCTTCTTTCCATGCTTTATTGATAATAGCCGATGCCGAATGGCGTTGGTACTGTGGTATTCCGTGCGGTATTGCTGTGCGGAATACTTTTTGAAAGGGTGGTAATAATGATAAGCGGAGTTGATAATTCTCGCAGTATCGGTACTTTTTATCCGAAAATCGGAAAATCTTCAACAAAGTTTGTTATTTCTCCATCAACGGACAGAATTGAGGAGATCTCCGAAAATGGCGGCAAAACGGAGGAATATCCCGTGGCAGAGCCCAGCTACTCGCTAAATAGTGAGCAGCTCAAACAACTGTCCGAGAAATACGACCTTGAAAATATGCCTATGGGTTCGGAGCAGGAAAAAGCCTTTATGAATGAGCTTGTTTCCATGAACGTCATCAGCGAAACGGACGCAAGGCTTTTCAACTTCAACTGCGGCGGAACAGTGGATTCGGTTTCATCTGGGACATCTGTTATTGCATTTGACGAGGATAATCCCGATGCACTTCCTATGCCTCTTTGGGAGGATAAGTGCAATAATTCGGATAATATTGTTAAGCGGCTGATGGACATAATAGCCACACAGGAAAATATCGGCGGATATTACGAGAAGCAATGTGCTGACGAGAAAAACGCCGTGTCCTCGGACTTTGCGGGACTGAATGTAAGCAAGGAATTTCTGAAAGGTAAGGAAAATATTCTTTCGGTGCTGCTCACTCTCACAAGCTGCACCGCTGAATGATTTGGAGCAAAAAATGATAATTATACAAATTTTACTGTTGGCTGCGGGGCTTGTCCTGCTGGTCAAAGGTGCAGATTTTTTTGTTGACGGAAGCTCGTCGATCGCCGTGAAGCTGAAGGTGCCGTCGCTGATAATCGGTCTGACCATTGTTGCGTTCGGTACAAGTGCGCCGGAAGCAGCTGTCAGCATTATTGCAGGTGTCAATGGGCAGAACGACATTGCAATGGGAAATGTCATCGGTTCAAACCTGTTCAATCTTTTGGCGGTCATCGGTATCTGCGCCGCTATTCGTCCCATAAATATCGAAAAGTCGATAATTGCCAGGGAATATCCATTCTCAATGCTGGCGGTGTTTGCGCTGATAGTGCTTTCGGGAGATCTTTATCTCGGTGAGGGCAAAGCAAATGTGCTGTCACGCTCGGATGGTATTGTCCTGCTGATGTTCTTCGGCGTGTTCCTCTATTCGGTACTGTCAACGGCGCTGGATTCCATAAAAAATTCCCCGCCCGAGGAAAATGTTCAGCCGAAATACACAATAGGCAAAGCGGTTATCTTCTCGATTCTCGGGCTTGCGGGAATAATCGGCGGCGGTCAGCTGGTGGTAAATTCCGCAACCGAGATAGCATACGCTTTCGGTATCAGCGAGGCGTTGGTTGCCCTGACGATAGTTGCGGTGGGAACGTCCCTGCCCGAACTGGTGACAAGCGTTGTTGCGGCGAAAAAGGGCGAAAGCGATATGGCTGTCGGCAACGTTGTCGGTTCCAACATCTTCAACGTGTTCTTTGTGCTGGCTTCATCGTCGGCTATCCACCCGCTTAATATCAGCATGGAAAACATCATTGACCTGATTATCCTGATTTTTGTTATGCTGTTGGTTTACATTTTCTGTATTACGCAGCGGAAGGTTTCCAGAGTTGAGGGTATCATTCTTGCGTCACTTTATGCTGCGTATATGGTCTACATTGTTATGAGATAAATTTGTCAAAAAACCGCCGACAGATCATTCATCGGCGGTTTTTGCGCATTGCTCCTGTTTTGCCCGAAAAACGGAAATTGATTCAAGCGTGTCGCCCAGCTGCGTGAAAAGTACTCCTAGGACACCTATTTCCTCGGCGGAACGATTTTGGGCAATGGCGGCGGCAAGGGCGGTTATCCCCGCAGCGACGGATTCTCCGCATATCATAGTCGGTCACCTCATTACATTTTATGCAGCTTGACAGGATTTGACAGAGAGCGATTTAACGATTTTATGTACAAAGGATTAATATCTTCAAATAGTACTTGACAGCAGGAAAATTTGGGTTTATAATGTAAAAGTAAAAATTATTGGGAGAAATTCGCTATGATGAACCTTTTTGCTGCGGCTAATTTTATATTTTTTGCCGGTCTGGGCTTTTATAGCTTCGGACGATTTTCTCATGCAAAAAATAAGAATTGCTGCAACAGGTAGTATTTTAGGCGTATGCCCGATAAATATTGTATCTTAACTGCGGCTATTTGTGTAGTTCGCAGCTTTTTTATTTTAGGAGGAATTTTCAGATGATCATTATTTTAAAGCAGAATGCTGCACAGGAAAGCATTGACAGACTTCGCTCTGTCCTCGATAAGCATGACGTCAAGATCAACGAGATCACAGGTGCCCACAAGAACATTATGGGTCTGGTCGGCGACACATCTCACATCGACATTGAGTCCCTCATGGCTCAGGACTGCGTTGAAAATGTTCAGCGTGTACAGGAGCCTTACAAGAACGCCAACAGAAAGTTCCACCCCGAGGACACCGTTATCGACTGCGGAAACGTGAAGATCGGAAATGGTTCGCTCCAGATAATTGCGGGCCCCTGTTCTGTTGAGTCCGAGGAGCAGATAATCACCACTGCCGTTGCCGTTAAGGAGGCAGGTGCAACTATGCTCAGAGGCGGCGCATTCAAGCCCAGAACATCTCCCTACTCCTTCCAGGGACTCCGTGAAAAGGGCATTGAGCTGCTTATTAAGGCAAGAAGCATCACGGGTCTGCCCATCGTTACCGAGATAATGAGTGCTGCGGACATCGACCTTTTCGCCGATATTGATGTTATCCAGGTAGGCGCAAGAAATATGCAGAATTTTGAGCTTCTGAAGGCTCTCGGACGTGTGAACAAGCCTGTTCTTCTGAAGAGAGGTCTTGCAAACACCATTGAGGAGCTGCTTATGTCCGCCGAGTACATAATGTCCGAGGGAAATCAGCAGGTCATTCTTTGCGAAAGAGGTATCAGGACCTTTGAAACAATGACAAGAAATACCTTCGATGTTTCCGCTATCCCCCTTATTAAGCAGAAATCCCATCTGCCCGTATGCGCAGACCCCTCTCACGCAGGCGGTCTGACATCTCTTATCGAACCCCTTTCTCTGGCAGCTATCGTTGCGGGCGCAGATGCTCTTGAGATCGAAGTTCACAACGACCCCAGAAGCGCACTGTCCGACGGCGGTCAGCAGCTGACTCCCGCACGCTTTGCGGAGGTTATGGAGAAGATCAAGGCTGCCGCAGGTTTTATGGGACGTTCCATTGTCTGATTTGAATAGGAGATAAGATCATGCAGACTATCAGAGTGAATGCTTCTCAGAGCTATGATGTTGTTATCGGACATAATCTGCTGGACAGCTGCGGCGAGAGGATAACGCAGGTCAGCAAGGCTGCAAAGGCGGCGATAGTTTCCGATGACACGGTTTACGGCTTATACGGCGAGCGGGTTGAAAAGTCCCTGAAAGCTGCGGGATTTGAGGTCGTAAGCTTCACATTCCCTCACGGCGAGGCTTCAAAGAGCATTGCTGTTCTTTCGGAAATTTTCGATTTTCTTGCGGAAAATCATATTACCCGTTCGGACGTGATAGTTGCCCTGGGCGGCGGCGTTACGGGAGATATGGCGGGATTTGCGTCTGCATCATATCTCCGGGGAATAGATTTTGTTCAGATACCCACAACTCTGCTGGCACAGGTGGATTCCTCGGTCGGCGGAAAAACTGCTGTTGACATCAAGGCAGGGAAAAATCTCGTCGGCGCATTCAAGCAGCCTAAGCTTGTTATCTGCGATATTGACGCTCTTTCCACACTTCCCGAGGAATTTTTCATTGACGGAATGGGCGAGGTAGTCAAGTACGGAATGATCAAATCCGCAGGACTTTTTGACAAGCTGTCCCGTCACAATTTGGGAAATATCGGTGAGATACTTGAAGATGTCATTGCCGAATGTGTTTCCATTAAGCGTGACGTGGTGGAGAACGACGAGTTCGACACGGGGGAGAGAATGCTTCTCAACTTCGGTCACACGCTGGCACATTCCATTGAGCAGTATTACAATTACACGGGAATTTCCCACGGCAAGGCGGTTTCTGTGGGAATGATGATGATGACTCGTCTTGCGGAGGATAACGGACTTTGCCGCAAAGGTCTTACGGACGAGCTGACAGCCTGTCTTGACCGATACAAGCTGAATATTTCCGTTGAACCAAAGCCCTATGAGCTGGGCGAAGCCGCACTCAACGACAAGAAGAGAATGGGCGGCTCCATAAACATAATTATCTGCGAGGACGCGGGAAAGTCGTTTATCAAGAAAATGCCCGTTCCCGAGTTTTTAGAGATGCTGAAAGGATGATGATATGAACGTTACCGTTTATCCCGGCAAGCTTTCGGGAAGCGTGGATATCCCGTCCTCGAAAAGCTTCTCTCACCGCTGTTTGATAGCTGCCGCACTTTCCGACGGAGTGTCGGTTGTGTCCAATGTTACAAATTCCGTGGACATTGCGGCGACTGTTTCCGCTATGACGGCAATGGGCGCTGAAATTTCCGTAAACGGCAGCGAGTACACGGTCAAGGGGATAGCGTCCCCGAAAGAGTCCGCTGTAATTGACTGCTGCGAAAGCGGTTCGACACTGCGTTTTCTTATTCCCGTAGCGTCTGCTTTGGGAATTTCCGCTGAATTTCGGGGAAGGGGAAAGCTGCCCGAAAGACCTATCACCCCATATATCAGGGAAATGAGCAAAAAGGGCGTTGCTTTTGATTATGAGAACACTATGCCCTTTTCCGTCAGCGGAAAGCTGTGCCCCGGTGAATATCTCCTTGAGGGGGACATTTCTTCCCAGTTTATTACGGGACTGCTGTTTGCGCTGCCACTTTGTGCGGGAGATTCCGTCATAAAGCTGACCTCCCGTCTGGAATCAAAGCCTTATGCGGATATGACGGTTTCCGTTCTTAGGGATTTCGGAATTTCCGTGAGAGAAGCAAATATTGACGGACAGCTTTGCTATCTTATAAGAGGAAATCAGCGTTATAAGGCGAAAAACTGCGCCGTTGAGGGAGATTTTTCGCAGGCGGCATTCTTTTTTACTGCAAATGCGCTGGGTTCATCGGTCGATGTAAAAAATCTTAATAAAAATTCTGTACAGGGTGACAAGAAAATCCTTGAAATTTTAGATGAAATAGGTTATAATAAGAATAGCGGCGTTCTGGGCAGTTTTACTGCGGACGCCACAGATATTCCCGACTTGGTGCCGATACTTACGGTGCTTGCTTCTTTTACGTCTGAAAAGTCGGAAATTGTCGGCGCAAAGCGGCTTAAAATCAAGGAAAGTGACCGTCTGACGGCTATTGCAAATGCGCTGAATGCTATCGGCGGCAATGTCAGAGCTTTTGAGGACAGGTTGGAGATAATTCCCGTTAAAGGCTTCAAGGGCGGTACTGTTGACGGCTGCAACGATCACAGAATAGTAATGTCCGCAGCAATTGCGGCTCTCAGGGCTGATGCTCCCGTTACAATTCTGGGCGCAGAGGCGGTGAACAAATCCTACCCCACCTTCTTTGATGATTTTGCACGTCTTGGCGGAAAAATTGAAATCACAGGATAATTATTAGAAAGGGCTGAAGCTTCTTGTCATCTTTCTGGAACCACAACATTACAATATCTATATTCGGAGAATCACACGGGCCTGCCATTGGTGCAGTTATCGACAATCTTCCTCCCGGGGAAGCCATTGATATGGAGGAGCTTCTTTCATTCATGGAAAGAAGAGCGCCCAAAAAGGACAAAACCTCCACACAGCGCAGAGAAAGCGATATGCCGAACATTATGTCGGGCGTTTACAACGGCAGGACCACAGGCACTCCGCTTGCTGTTTTCATCAACAACACAGACCAGCATTCTCAGGACTACGGAAACGTGGCAAAGCTTGCCCGTCCCGGTCACGCAGACTACACAGGTGCGCTTCGTTACAAGGGCTTCAATGACGTAAGAGGCGGCGGACATTTCTCCGGACGTCTGACTGCTCCGCTGGTTTTTGCGGGTGCTATCTGCGGTCAGATACTTGAAAGACGGGGCATTTACACCGCAACTCATATCAAGCAGATTCACAAGATAAAGGACGCTTCCTTTGACCCCACAAATATCACCAGAGAACAGGCTATCGCTCTCAGGCACAAGAAATTCCCCGTTATCAACGATAAAAAGGGTGAGGCGATGGTTGCCGACATTGAAGCGGCAAGAACCTCGCTGGACAGTCTGGGCGGTATTATCGAATGTGCTGTTATCAACGTTCCCGCAGGCGTCGGCTCGCCTATGTTCGAGGGCCTGGAAAACAGCATTTCACGGCTTGTTTTCGGAATTCCCGCTGTTAAGGGAATCGAGTTCGGTGCGGGCTTCAATGTGGTAAATCTCACGGGAAGTCAGAATAATGACGAGTTCTATGTGAACGAGCAGGGACATGTTCTCACGAAAACAAACAATCACGGCGGCATTCTGGGCGGTATTTCCTCGGGAATGCCTATCGTGTTCCGCACAGCCTTCAAGCCCACTCCGTCAATTGCCAGGGAGCAGAACACTATTGACTACTCTACCATGACAAACGACGTTATCACCGTCAAGGGCAGACACGACCCCTGCGTTGTGCCCAGAGCAGTTCCCTGCGTTGAGGCGGCTGCGAACATTGCAATTCTTTCCCATATGCTGGATTATCCTAATTTCTGATAGAGTTTACAACGGTCCGGGAGGGTAAAATGGACGGAGATATTTCACATATTGAAGTGAATTCGCTTCATTCGGTCAAGGTCTTGCTTTGCTATCTGCTAAACAAGCTCAATGTCCCCATAACACATGACGAGCTTGTGGAGATCATTATGGAAAGCGAGATCATCAACTATTTCTATTTTTCCGACGCTATTGCCGTCCTTGAAGAAACAGGTGCGGTCATTGTCAGCGAAAAGGACGGTAAGCAGGTCTATACCCTCGGTGAAAAGGGCAAAATGAGTGCCGAGTTTTTCTCCGATAATGTCCCGGGGATATTCAGAAAGCGTCTTATGACGGCTGCGCTGCGGCATATGTCATTGAAGCGCAGGAATGCCATCGTTGACAACACTATCACCGACGCTCCCAACGGCTGCTATCTCAACACCGTCATAAAGGACAGCGGTTTTGATCTGCTGAAAATGAGCATATACGCTCCCGACCGTGAGCAGGCGGAGTTTATGAAGGACAAGATCTTTGCCGACCCTGTTGAATTCTATCGCAGGGTAATAGATTTTGTCCTAGACAATAAGGAAGAAGAACCGTAAAAATAACCGCCGTTTCCGAATTTTTCTCGGAAACGGCGGTTTTGCATTGTCGAAAAAGCCGGTCAGCATTTCTTTAAGTCAACACAGGCAACGATTATTTCGCCTGTTTTACTATAAAATTTCGATGAAATGGTCTTGCAGGACATACCCGTTGCAGCAGAAATGTACCAACCGGAAATGAACGGGTCCTCTATCTGCTCGCTGACGGCATAGAAGTAATTCTTTATGTCGTGATTATCTCCGGGGACGGCGGGGGAGAAGCCGCTCATTATCTCCTGGTCGGGGTGCATAACTGTCTGCGTTATCTGGACGCCGTTTTTGTCAATAAGGAAGGCAGCCTCCAGCTCGTCATGCTCAGCCATATACTCCTCCAGCTCATGGTCATAGTTGGTGCCGTCGGAGCAGCTAAGGCGGTTTACCAGATCGTAGATGATACGCTTATAGGTTTCCACCTGCATTGTGACAACGGTGGGGTTCTTTTTTATGCTGATGTTGAGCTTCTGTGCCGCCGCTTCAAGGCGAATTCTTGTGTCGTTGGAGAAAAGTGTGTTGAACTTGTCGGGGCGGGAGAAGTAGAAGCCCTGGAAATAGTCAACTCCCATAAGCATACAGGTGATCACTTCGTCCACCGTTTCAACGCCCTCGGCAACGGTCATTGCGCCGCACTGTCTTGCGGTGTTGATTATAGACTTGAAAACCTCCTGATTATAATTGTTGGCTTCTATGCCCGTGACGATCATTTTGTCTATCTTGATAATATCGGGGTTTACCAGGCGGATACGGTTTAAGGTGTCAAAGCCCGTACCTACGTTATCAAGGGCTATCAGAAAGCCTCGGCTGCGGTAAAAATCCACAAATTTCATCAGATTGAAATTGTCCTTTACCAAGGATTCGTTCAGCTCGATAACGATATTTCGGCTGGAAAGCCTGTTTTCCTCGGCGGTGCGCAGTATCTCGCCCGTGCCCGAAATTACTTCGTTCAGGACTGAGGTCTCAAAGTTTATGAAAAGCATCGCCTCGCTGCTCTGGCTGCTGAAGGCTTTCATTGCTTTTTCACGGCAGAGTCTGTCAAGCTTGAGGACTGCACCGTTTTCTCTGGCGTATGTAAACATAAAGTAGGGGGACACTATCTCGCCGTCGTAGACACCTCGGCTGAGAGCCTCCATTCCTATGACTTTTTTTGTGTTAAGGCTGAATATGGGCTGGAAGTCAACGTAGATGTCACCGTTTTCGATCACCGAAGCGACCATATCATTTGTAATATTCATAGGGGCAAAACTCCTAGCTATGGATTATGGGATTTTTTGATTTTATCATTCAGAGCGTTATAAAGTGAGTAAAGCTTCTGCACGTTATTTTCTAAGAAATAGTAGTGAGATATGTAGGGGATAAGCAGAGCCAGCAGCAGCAGGGAAAGCAGAAAAAACGCAGGTATTTTAAGCGCTGCCGCTGCTGTCATTGCAATAAACAGCAGCAGCGCAAACAGCACGGTCACGATAAGATGTATAAGCCGTTCATGCTGCATAAAGCCTATCTGCAGCGGCATTTCGTCGAATATCCTTTCCATCTCCTCACGGCTGAGGGAATTGTCCGCAAGAGCCTTTTCGATGAAGGCTATATAATCCGAAAGGTACTTTTTCATAGGACGTATCAGCAGCCGCAGCTTTCACGAAGCTCGACCAGCTTTGCTATCATTTCCGCACATTCTTCGTAAGGAATATAGCTGCTGTCAATAGTCATATGATAGTTGTCAACTGCGCCCCACTTGCGGCAGGCGTAGAAGTTGTAGTATGCAGCACGCTGCTTATCCTTGCGCAGAATGTATTCTTCTGCCTTTTTTGCGGGAATGTTGTAGACCTTTATAGCTCTGTCCAGCCTTGCGTCCATTGATGCGTGGATGAATACGTTTACCACATTTTTCTTGTCCTTCAAGGCGTAGTCGGCACATCTTCCGACGATAACGCAGGGACCCTGATTTGCGATGCGTCTGATAGCTTCAAACTGCGCAAGAAACAGCTGATGATTGAAGGGGAGAGTATCCTGCGAATAGGTGGTGGAAAGCATATAAAGCAGGCTGTTTACGGGCTTTTCATCATTTTCGATAAAGAACTCCTCGGCAATTCCGCTGTGCTCCGAGGCTGCCTTTAAAAGCTCATTGTCATAGAAAGGAATATCGTACTTTTCCGCAAGGAGCCTTCCGATCTCGCGTCCTCCGCTTCCATACTGACGGCCGATAGTAATAACAGATTTCATAGGTGTGATCAATCCTTTCCGAATATCGGATATACCGATATGTTTATATTTATATAATATCACAAATCAGAGAAAAAATCAAGAGATAAATTTATTAAAATTCAATAAATATAAATTTGTGCATAACTCTTGCATTTTGGGCAGGATTGTGGGATAATATTACTGTATGAATACTAAACACTCATTAATCACGGGAATCTCTCGGCATAAAAACCCATAAACGCAAGCTTTTTACGCCGATTTCTTCTACGTGATTTAGATGGTGTTTAGTATAAACAATAAGGCTATCGGAGGAAAAGATGAACATCAAGGAATTTGTTATCAACACTTTAAAGGGTACCGCCATAGGCATTGCAAACGCTGTCCCCGGTGTCAGCGGAGGAACGCTTGCAGTCGTTCTCAAGCTCTATGACAAGCTTATGGACGCCATCGACCTGAATATAAAGAAGATCAAGGAGAATTTCGGCTTTCTGGTTTCCGTTGTGCTGGGAATGGGCATCGGTATCATACTTACGGCAAAGGTGCTTACCGTGCTGTTTGAACGCTACAATCAGCCAACGCAGTTTTTCTTCATCGGAATAGTGCTTGGAAGTTTGCCGATGATCTACAAGGAAAGCGTTAAGGAGTCAAAGCTCAAAGGCGTGAATGTTATCCCGTTTATCTGCGGTGCTGCGGCGATGGTAGGCTTTACGCTGCTGACCTCCGGTACGCCTATTGCGGGCGGTTCGGACACGCTGACGGTCGGGTATGCAATTTACCTCGCTGTTGTGGGATTTGCGGCAATGGTCGCTATGATACTCCCCGGGCTCAGCGGCTCAATGGTACTGAAGGTTTTCGGTGCATATGATACGATAATAGCGTCGATAGACACTATAACCTCTTCCGGCATAAGCATGAGCGAGCGCATTACAGCCTGTCTGCCGCTGATACCTGCGGGAATTGGCATTGTTGTGGGCGTTTTTGCGGCGGCGAAGATAATTTCCATTCTGCTGAAAAAATTCCGTCAGGGAACATACTGCGTTATTGCGGGACTGATGGTCGGCTCTGTGTATGCAATTTACTCTTACGCATTTACCGAGGGAGAAAGCTTTGCTCTGAACGGAAGGGGAATTGCTTCCATAATCACACTTATTATCGGTGTTGCACTTCCTTTTCTTACCGAACTTCCCGGTCGTCTTTCCAAAAAATCTGAGGAATAAAAATATCAGCGTCACAGTTCTTTTTGAGCACTGTGACGCTGTTTTTTTATTTTCTGTTCGGTCTTCTTTTGATTTTCAGCATATTCATAATATCCGAAATTTTCAGCCGTTCGTCTATGGGAATCCAAAGCCATTTTCCGTCGTGATACGTTGTGGTTTCGTCATAGATAGCTTGTATGGACTCGGAAACGGAACTTCTTATTTCTTCAAACTTTTCTCTTTCCGTTTTGCCGTATGTGATAAGCAGATTTGCGGTATCTTTTTTGGCATAAAAGGTGCAAAGTGTTTTTCCCCCTCTGCGATACTTATACTCTATCTCCCAGCTGCCGAAGCCTTTATTCCATGTTCTGTCAACGTCATATAATCTGTCCGTTTCGGCGGTCAGGGCATACCACATTTTCAGAGTATCATCGGGCAAAAGCTCCTTTAATTTTTCTTCCATAAATGTCCTCCTTACTCGTCATTTTCCTCACTTTCGCTGTCCGATTCGGAGCCGCCTTTTCCGCAGCTTTTTTTGTAGCTCAGCGGACTGACGCCTACATATTTTTTGAACTTATTGTGGAAATAGTTGATATTGGTATATCCGACCATTTCCGCAACCTTGTAGACCTTGTATTCCTCCATGGAAAGAAGCCGCTTAGCCTCGGTAATTCGTATTTTATCGAGATAGTTGTTGAAGTTTTCTCCTGTATATTGGTGGAATACCTTTCCGAGATATGCGCTGTTGTAGCCAAAAATTCCCGCCAGCATTTCCAGACGAAGCTCCTGATTATAGTTTGCCTGAATGTACCGAACGACACGTTCCATGGTGCTCTTGGTGGTCTTTCCGAAATGCACGTTGGAAATCTCGGTAAAGGTCTGCTGCATCAGCTCGATAATGTCGAAAAGTCCGCCGCAGCTGCCGATCTTATCTCTGAGCAGGTCACAGTTAAAGATCTGCTCGGTTTTCTTTTCGCCGATATTTTTTATCATCTTTGTGTTGATGTCCATAACAAGCGTAATGCACGCAACCTTGCAGCGTTCTGCGGAATATCCGCATTTTCTGAGAGAATTGCAGAAGTCGTCCATACATTTTTTCAGCTTTGCGGTGTCATTTATTTCGATGAAAGCATAGATCGTATCGGCATAGCTGTCAAGGTCTGCTTCCTCACGGGTATCGGTACGCATTTCGGGTGTCAGCAGCTCGCAGTCGGAGTAGAGGAAGCGGTCACGCATAAGCGCTTCGGCTGAGAGATAGGAATTCCTTATCTGCGACGGATCGGCTGTTCTTTCGCCCATAGTGATGAATACATCGCCGCCGTGAAGCTGCTTGAACCGTCTGAGAATATCTGCCGCTTCACCGTCCGGCTTATTGCGGAAAATAACTGCGATAGATGTCAGCAGGTGGGCGGAAACAATGTCGCAGTCCTCCGTATTTCCGAGGAAATCCTTTATCTCGTTGACGATATTTCGCTGTCCGCTTGAATAGTCGGGGTGGACGGCTTCGATAAGAGCTATATCAAATGAAGTGCAGCCGCTCAGAATATTTTCGCCGTTTGACTCGCCCATAAGAATACTGCGCAGCTTCTGCTCTCTGAGATACTCACCGCTTTCATTTTCGCGGATAGTGCGTTCCTTGTCCGCAAGTATTTTGTCCCTGACGGTTTTCAGGTTTTCCGTAAGCTCGTCCTCGTCAATGGGCTTTAGGATAAATCCCTCAACGCCCAGGGAGATAGCTTCCTTTGCATAGGTGAAGTCGGAGTAGCCCGAAACTATCATAAAACGGCAGTCAGCACCCTGATTTTTTGCTGCCTCAATAAGCTGTATTCCTGTCATTCCGGGCATTCTAACATCTGCAAGGACAAGGTCGGGCTTTAGCTCGAAAATCTTTTTCA
The DNA here is from genome assembly GCA_017828975.1 of Oscillospiraceae bacterium. GTDB lineage: Bacteria > Bacillota > Clostridia > Oscillospirales > Ruminococcaceae > UMGS1889. Next base: position 206,099 of record JAGAJN010000031.1, read on the forward strand.
GACCGTCCTCACCGTTTTCGCCCTCGCCGCAGACCTCAAAGCCCAGCTCGTCCCAGGGGATTATCATTTTTATGCCTGCCCTGATATTGGGCTCGTCGTCAACTAAAAGCACTTTAAGCATTCAGAGTGTCCTCCTTGTCTGTTGATGTTTTGCGTTCGCTGTATGCGGGGAGGGTGATAGTGACCTTGGTGCCCTTGCCCTCCACGCTGGATATGTTCAGTCCGTATTCGGAGCCGTGTGCCATTTTTATTCTGGAATTAACATTGGTAAGACCGATGCTCTTTCCCGAAGATGTGTCATTGTCAATAAGCTTCTGCTCAATTTCCGCCAGACGCTCGGGCGACATTCCGCAGCCGTTGTCTATAACTGTAATGACAACATCGCTGCCCTTACGTGTTATCTTAATGTCGATCCTTCCGTCAACAGTGCTGCTCTCGACACCATGAACAAATGCGTTTTCAACAACTGGCTGGATTATCAGCGGGAGAATAAGATAATCCTTTTCCACCTCGCAGATAATATTATAGGTTATCCTGTCGCCGAAACGAGCCTTCTGGAGTTCAAGGTAATTTTCCGTAAATTCCAGCTCGGAGCCGAGGGTAACTGTTGTATCCTTGACTTCAAGGCAGCGGCGGAGAATTTTTCCCAGCTTCTTGACCAGAACGGCGGTTTCCTTGTCGCCGCTGCAAAACGCCTTCATGCGGATAGTTTCAAGGGAATTGTACAGAAAATGCGGATTTATCTGACTGGCAAGCGCCTTGAATTCAGCCTCGGTCTGGGACAGCTTCAATTGCTCTGCCTGCAGCTTTGCGTTATATGCCTCCTTGATAAGTATCTGCATGCTGCTGACCATTCGGCGGAGGTCCTCGTTAAGCTCCGTGATCTCGTCATTTCCTTCGATCTCGCAGCTCATGGAAAAATCGCCCGTAGCAACGCTGTGCATCTGATGCTTCAGCTGGTCGATACGGTTTGAGAACATACTTGTAAAGAGTATGATTATCAGAAATGACAGGAAAAAGCAGAGCATCATATACCACATATAGAGGTTATAGGCGGAGCTTGTCTGTGCATTGATCGTGTTTGCGGGGGTTATGAGGAAGATCTGGAAGATGTTTTTTGTGTTATCATACTCAAAGGTTTCGAGGACATTATAGGTGTCGCCCCTGTCAAAGGCAATGTCGGTCAGCGTCCTGAGATTTGGTTCAAGCAGGTCATGGTCGGGTGCGCCGATAACGCTGCCTATCTTGAAATTTTCGATATTGCTGTAAAAAACCTTGCCCCTTTCGGTGGAGAACACAACATCGTCCGTTTCATTTGCCATCAGGTTGTCTATCCAATCGGGATTTATGGTAATGTCCAGCACGCCTACGCATTTATCCTCGGAAAAAATAGCCTTTATGAGATGAAGATAAACATTGCTGTCGGTCTTGTCCTGAAAAACGGTGACCTTGGTAACGCCCTTGTTGGCAATGGCTTCGTTATACCACTTGCTTTCACGAATGGAGATGGTCGTGCGGTAAAACTCGTCATTATAGAGGGGCAGGGGACGTTCAACGTATATCCGCATTTTTTTGACCTGATTATACGCATTTATATAGTTGCCGAAAAATGAGTTGGAGAAGTAAAAATCCTTACATTCCTCGGCGGTGTCGTATCCGCCCGAGAGGAATTCGCATATATCCTCATTAACATATATCTGCTGTGCAATGCCGTCCACCGTGGCTATCATATCGCTAAGACGTGTTTTAAGACGGTCGGCGTTGTTGAAGGAGGTGTTGATGATACTTTCCTCCAGAATGTTGACCATATTCAGGATATTGAAAATTCCCGCAAGGAAGATGGGAACGATAACAACAATGTAGATGAACATCATCTTGCTTCTGATCTTGAAATTATGTATAAATTTAAACAAGCTTGCACCGTCCTTCCTATCGGGATAGGTCACTCAGTCAACAGAAAATTAGAAATTCAGTCAAATTATCGGTTCTTTAATATTCTTTACAATATTATAGCACGTTCAAAACCGATATTTGTGAAATTTTCATTAAAAATCACAGATAATTGCAATAAAAATAGGGCTGCCGCTTTAACTAAGTGACAACCCTTTTGTTTTTATTGTGCTGCCGCAGCTGTTTTGGGAGGAGCGGCTGTTTCCTGAGGCAGGACGGAGGTTTCTGCGGTTTCCGATGCGGCAGTTGTTTCTGCGGAAATGCCGCCTCCCGCTGTGCCGAATGGCGAATACAGAAGATTTTCTATGCCGCTGATAAGCGATGAGGTGTTTGCGGCAAATGCGTTGTTTAAAAACAGCACATCTGTTGCCCCTATCTGCTTGATGTAATCAACTGCATTTTTCTCGAAAAATCTTATGTCGATAACGTAAATTTCCTCGAAATCCGAAACAAGGAAGGGTACGAATGCGTTTCCGTAGGACTCCTTGAAAACGACTATTTTTCTGCCGTTTTTGTTCTCGGTGACGATCTTTGTGTGGATAGCGTCTGCGCCCAGGAACATTCCATAGCAGTTTTCGCCCTCAACATATTCGTGGAACAGAACGCCGTTGTACTTGAATGCCAGCGTTTTATAGTCGTAATAGGAGGTCGTCCAGTTGACGGGCGGGATATAGTAGGTGAATGTGTCGGGGTTATTTTTCAGGTCGATAAGGTTTGAATATCCGTAAAGTGAGCCTACAAAGCCTTCCTTGGTCTTTGCTTCATACTCGGAGATGGGCAGGGGAGTGTTTCCGAGTGCTTCGGAAAATGCAGTGTATGCGTAATATGCGCCCAGCGGTGTCCAATGGTGGTCGGTTCGGAAGTAGACGTATTCGTTGCTGTGTTCCTGAAGCTTTGAGTATGCGTCAACGTGGATAACGTCCTCGGAAAGGTGGGAGTATATCTTCTCGATATTGTCCTTTTCCGATGCGGAATATTTTCTCAGCTTATCGGGCAGATAGAACTCAACGGAGGTGGGGACTATCATATTGTAGACATTCACATCATCGCCCAGTGCTTCTTTATATGCGTTGATGGTTTCAGCGTAGCGAATGCCCTGTTTCTCACTTCCACCGAAAAGCATGATTCCTGCGGGCTTGTTATCAAGTGTTATCTGGACGATGCCGTTATGGGAAAACTCGGAAAGATTCTGCTCTTCCTCGGGTTCGGTCTCCGTTTCGGAAACGGTGGTTTCGGGGGGAGCGGTCTCAACGGGAGAAGCTGGGGAGGTTTCGTCGGGCTCTTCGGTGCTTTCGGTAACTATCGGCTTTTGTGTTTCGGTGACCTGCTCCTCTGTTTCCAGAACATTTCCGTCGTCGTCCGCAACGACTGCCACATCGCCGTGGAAAATGTAGGTGTCATCGCTCTTGATACCCTGAGCTTTTTTCAGATATGCACCCAGCTCGTGAATGTCGTCACGGTAGGGAACGGTGTCGTTGAAATATTCCGAAAGCTCTGCGGTATATTCGCCCGAAAAATAGCGTTCCCAGCTGAATTTCGGGAAATCTGCAAGCTTTCTGTTTTCAAGCTCCGAATGGGTGGGACGTTTCAGGAAAACAAGGCAGAGAGTGCCGAAAAATATTGTACTCAGCAGCACTATGATATTTATTCTGTCGGCAAGCGATTTTTGCTTTTTCAGTTTTCTTTTCTTACGCATTTCCTCGGCGGAATAGCGGTTTCTCTTGTTTTTTCTTTTCATAGATTATTATCCTTTCTGATTTTTAAACGGTTATCTTGCCGAAAAATCAGAAGTTAAAATACAGGAATGGATTGCTTGTGCCGGAAGCCAGCATAACAGCCGAGCAACCGAGTATCGCTATCAGCAGGATAGTCTGCACCGATTTGAACAAGGCGACAGCAGCACCCGACTTTTCCTCCGCTGCCAGCGCCTTTTCCCTGATGAATCTGAACAGGGGGAAGCAGAGGATAACAGCTGCGGCGATAAGGAAAATGTTTGCGGTAAGATCTGCCTTGGACAGTTCATCGGTGAGGGGAATGTCACCGAATCCGAACATTGCCGAAACGCATTTGCCGAATTTCGTAAGGTCTGTGAAGTAGAAAAGTCCCCAGCCGATAACGGTCACGAAGAACATATAAATGTGGGAAATAAACTTCGGCAGCTTTTCCAGCAGCTTGCCGTAGCAGAATTTTTCGAGAATTACCAGAACGCCGAAGTAGCAGCCCCAGAGGATAAAATTCCAGCTTGCTCCGTGCCATAAACCTGTCAGAAACCACACAACAGCGAGGTTTAACAGCTGATGCTTCCTGTTGCCGCCCATGGGTATGTAGAGGTAATCACGGAAGAAGCTGCCGAGGGAAATGTGCCATCTACGCCAAAATTCCGTTGCCGAGCGGGAAACGTAGGGGTAATTGAAGTTTTCGGGGAAGTGGAAGCCGCACATAAGTCCCAGACCGATAGCCATATCGGAATATCCCGAAAAGTCGTAGTATATCTGAAGTGTAAACATTATCAGACCAAACCATGCGGCTGCGGTGGAGTTCGGCGTGATGTCAAAGATAAGGTACTTGTCTGCCAGCTCGCCCACGGCATTTGCGATAAGCACTTTCTTTCCCAGACCGTAGATAAACCGCACCAGACCGGTGTTGAAGTCGGAAAGCGTCAAGCTTCTGCGGTCGATCTCCTTGGCAACGTCGCTGTATCGCACGATAGGACCTGCCACCAGCTGGAAGAACATTGAAACGTACATCAGGAAGCTGATGAAGTTTTTCTGCGGCTTTACGTTGTCACGGTAAACGTCGATGGTGTAGGAGATCGTCTGGAATGTGTAGAATGAAATGCCGATGGGAAGTCTGAAATTCGGTACATCAAAGTTCGTCTTGAACAGCAGATTGATATTTTCCACGATAAATCCGCTGTATTTGAAGGCGGCAAGCACTCCGAGATTTATGACAAGTGAGCTTATAACGCCCAGAACGGCTATCTTACGTCCTCGGAATTTGCCGATAAACAAGCCGTTGCAGTAGTCAACAAGTGCGCTGCCTATGAGCAGAAGCACCCATACGGGTTCGCCCCAGGCATAGAAAAACAGGGAAAAAATCGCCAGAACGAGGTTTTTCAGCGTTTTTTTCGTTGCCGCAAAATAGCATATCAGAAAAAGCGGCAGAAATATGAATATGAATATAAGATCTGCGAAAATCAATGTATTTTAACTCCTTTTATGAATGAAACGGTTATAATAAAAGCGGGCAGATAGAGCGTTAAGCTGTCTGTCGGATATAAGAAAAGATACCCCGCCGAAAAATAGTGCGCTGTCGGCACATATAAATATTTTACCACATAGATTTACATTTTGCAATAGAAATCACACATTTTTCACAGGAAAAAATTTCACAAAATATTGTTCCCCGAAACGCTTGATATGTGCAGATTTTATGCTATAATTATTGTAGTATGATTTTTGCTTCGGGAGTGTGATAAATTGAACGAGCGTTTGCCATATCTCAGGGAAAAAACAGGTAAGCTTACCACGAAGCCGGGCGTTTACCGTATGCGGGACAAAACGGGTAATATTATATATGTAGGCAAGGCGAAAAATCTTAAAAACAGGGTGACCAGCTATTTCAGGGAAAATCCCGACCACACGCCCAAGGTGGCAAAAATGGTTTCGCACGTTTACGATTATGATTTTATCGTTACGGATACGGAATATGAGGCGTTGGTGCTGGAATGTTCAATGATAAAGCAGTTTTCGCCCAAGTATAATATCCTTTTGAAGGACGACAAGGGCTATCACTATATAAGAATTTCCGATGACACATATCCGAGAATAACGGCGGAAAAGCAGAAAAGCGGCGGGGGAAAATATCTGGGACCGTACACGGGCGGATTTGTTACCACACAGACCGTCAACGAGGTCAACAAGGTGTTTATGCTGCCTGTCTGCCGAAGAAAATTCCCGCAGGATTTCGGAAAATACCGTCCCTGCCTTAATCATCACATCGGGCAGTGCATGGGCGTTTGTATGGGCAAAATCTCCGAAAATGAGTATGCGGAGATAATCAAGGACGCTGAGGATTACATCAGAAGCGGCAGCCGCAGCAGCGTTGAAAAGATGACAGAGCAGATGAACAAGGCTGCGGAGGAACTGGATTTTGAGCTTGCGGCAAAGCTCCGTGACCGCATAAGAGCCGTTTCAAAAGCAGCAGATACGCAGAAAATTATGGACAGCTCTCTGCCCGATACGGACGTTATCGCCTTTGCGCAGAACGGTGCGGACGCCTGTGTTTCCGTGCTGACCTATCGTGGGGGACGGCTTTTTGACCGTTATCAGTATTTCCTCGGGGACAGCGACAGCGAGGAGGAAATGTGTGCGGATTTCATTTTGCAGTATTACAGCGGTGAGCGTGAAATTCCCAGAATGATCTTAGTTGAAAATGTGTTGACGGACAGCGAGCTTATCCATTCCATACTCAGGGAACGGTGCGGTCATGCGGTGGAGCTTGCAACGCCTCAGAGGGGACGGCTTTCCCGTCTGACGGCGCTTGCAAAGTCCAATTCCGAGGAGTTTTTATCGGTAAAGGTTGGCAGGACGGGCAAGGAGATAGCTGCGCTTGAAGAGCTGGCAAAGCTTCTCGGTCTGGGAAAAACTCCGCTTTACATCGAGTCCTACGATATTTCAAACCTTGCTTCAACGTCCATGGTTGCGGGAATGATAGTTTTTGAAAACGGCAGACCGCAGAAAAAGGCGTACAAGCGGTTTTCCATCAAGGAAAATGTAATTCAGAACGATGTGGGATGTATGCAGGAGGTTTTGCGGCGCAGATTTGACCATTATCTTGATGAAAACGAGCAGGACGAGGGCTTTGCACGTCTGCCCGACCTTATTCTTCTGGACGGCGGTCAGGGACAGATAAATGCAGTTGAGCCGCTTCTTCGGGAGATGGGGATAAATGTCCCCGTTTTCGGTATGGTCAAGGACAGTCGGCATCGGACTAGGGCGGTCACATCGTCGGGAGGGGAAATTTCCGTTCCGCCGAACAGTCCTGCGTTTATGCTTGTCACACGAATTCAGGACGAGGTGCACAGATTTGCCATAACCTACCAGCGAAGCAGGCACAGCAAGAATACTTTTGCTATGGAAATCACGAAAATCAAGGGTATCGGCGAGAAAAAAGCCCAGAAGCTGTACCTCAAATTCAAGACAAAGGATGCTCTGCGGGCGGCATCTCCCGAAGAAATTGCCCAAACTGCGGGAATTAATGCCGAGCTTGCCCGTCAGGTTTATGAATTTATACAAAATCAGCTGTAAAGTGTAGACAAATCGGTTTGTTTGGGTTATAATATATATGTATCTCATTTTTGGGGATAAAAAATGCCCTTTGGCAGTTAGGATTTTAGAATGCGAGTTATTACTGGTTCTGCAAGAGGCAGAAAGTTAAAAACATTGGAGGGTATGGACGTTCGCCCCACCACCGACAAGGTGAAGGAGGCCATATTCTCTGTTATACAGTTCGATGTGCCGGGTGCGGCGGTGCTGGATCTGTTTTCGGGATCCGGTCAGCTGGGCATCGAGGCACTCAGCAGAGGGGCGGAAAGCTGTTGCTTTGTTGACAAGAGCCGCAGTTCTATCGACGTCACTTCGGAAAATGTCAGAAGTACGGGCTTTGAGGATAAGGCGTTTATCTTCAACAGCGATAGTGTGCAGTTTGCAAAAACGACCACACGGAGCTTTTCAATTGCACTCCTTGACCCGCCTTACGGAAAGGGGCTTATCGTTCCCGCTCTGGAAGGGCTGGAAAGTAAGATAAAGGCTGGCGGAAAGGTCATTTGCGAGCATGAGGAGAAGCTTATTCTCCCCGAAAAGATCGGTAGGCTTGAAAAGGCAAGGCATTATAAATACGGTAAGGTCGAGGTTACGCTGTATATCGTCCCCGACGAGGAGGCGGTTTGATGAAGCTGGCTGTTTATCCCGGAAGCTTCGATCCCGTTACCAACGGGCATAAGGATATTATCGCAAGGGCTTCAAGGCTTTTTGATGAGGTCATTGTTCTTGTTTCGGTAAATGCAATCAAGCACCCAAGCTTCACTACGGAGGAGCGTGTGGCTATGCTGAGGGCGGTAACGACGGAGTTCCCGAATGTTACCGTTGACACAGATGACGGACTGCTTGTGGATTATGTAAAAAAAGTCGGCGCTGCGGCAATTGTCAAGGGACTTCGTGCCGTGTCCGACTTTGAATATGAGTTTCAGATGGCTCTAGCTAACAGAAAGCTGTATGACGGAGCGGAGACTGTGTTCCTGACGACTACGACCGAGAATATGTATCTCAGTTCAAGTGTTGTAAAGCAGATTGCAAGCTTCGGGGGAGATATAAGCCATTTTGTCCCCGAAAATATCCTTGAGGATATACGGAAAAGACTTGTTAAAAGATAAGAAAGGAAGATTTTGTCATGACAATAGATGAAAATATCGAAATGCTCGATGATATTATAGAACACGCCCAGAGTGTTCCGTTCTCGGTGAAAAAGGGTATTGTGGATATTGACCAGGTTAGGGATTGTCTGAATGCTATCAGAATGTCCATTCCTCAGGAGGTAAAGCAGGCAAAGCTTATCGTTCAGGACAGAAAGTCCATCATTGCCGAGGCGAAAAAGGAAGAGGAGAGAATTATCCGTCAGGCGGAGGAGAGGGCTAAGCAGATCATCTCAAACAACGAGATAACTATTCAGGCAAAGCAGAGAGCCGCTGAGATAATCACTCAGGCTCAGGGAAAGTCCAAGGAGATCCGAAACGCCACCAATGAGTACATCGAAAATGTTCTCAACCAGGCGGAGCAGGTTCTTGCGGCTAATCTTACCGACCTGAAAAAGACTAGGCAGGCGGTTAAGCAGGTTAATAAGCAGTGATAGGGGTATGAAAAACCGGCGGAGTCCTCGCTTTTGGGGAGTCCGCCGGTGGTTTTTATTGAGTCAATTTTGAAAATATTCGGGGTAGAGTTTCAGCATTTCTTCAAATTCTTTGTAAGTCATTTCTTCGTATCCATCTTCTTTTGCAGCATCCACAATAGACACAAGATCATTAGAGAATGGTTCTAAATTAATGCTTGTTAATGAAGAATAACCGTCAAATCCATTTATTATAATGCCTTTTCCTGCATAAATAACCGTTAGTTCTTCATCGGTTTCTTTTGAACGTATTACTTCGTAATAATAATCATTTCCATTGTAATCTGTATGCCCGCTGTTCTTAACTTTAAAATTGGTAATGACATCTCCCATAGTTTCAAGCAGAGCTAATTTTTCCCTTTTTCTGTAATATTTATCTAATAAACCGACGGAATAGAATTTTTTGTAAGTAGAGAAGTAATAGACTGTGCTTTCCGGTGATTGAAGGAGCATTATATCGTCATACATAGTCAGCGTTTTAGTACCCGATACAAAGGTTGCGCAATTTATTACCGACACAAAGCAACTATATCCGTCACTGCTGATTATTTCTGTGAGAACGTCGTACAGCTGACTTTTCTTTATTGAACTGTCAACTGATGGCGAAAGCATAGAAATTGACAAGCTGCGTAATTCCTCGTTGGTTCCTAAATATGTGAGGTCGGCTACTTCCTCAGCTTTTTGACTTATTACTGATTCTGCGGCACTGCCAATGTTTTCAGCAATTGTGGCTGCTTGTTCGGAGGAACAAGCGTTAAATAGCGTAGCTGCGGATATCAGAACTGCACATAGCATATGTTTTTTATGATTTTTCATTTTGATTTTGCTTCTCCTTATACTCCTAAAAGGGCTTGTTAGTTTGGATTAGTGTTTCTATTGATTGTTACTGCTGTTTTTATTGTTTTCGCTTATCTCTTGTGACTTTTCTTCTTGTAGTTCAAAAGATAAACCGTTGGACGTTTGGCTTGATCCCTTGCCTTTTCCAGATTTATTTGTGCTGCGTGTTTTTATTAAAAATTTTATTAATTCAAAAATTGCCGAAACAAATGAAAAAGCAATACCAAAATCCAAAACTAACAGGATTGGTAAAAATAATACCTTCCATATTAATCTAGCAAACCAAACTTTCTTTGTAAATATAAAGCATATAACTCCCAATATAATGCATGCTACTATGCCAATAGGCGTGTTTTGAATTCCTTCATACTTTTCCGTATACTTTTTACACTTGTCAGTAAATTCCTTATCAGCAATATCTTCATATTTAGCAGTAATATCATCAAGAACAGATTTGATTGTGTTATAGCTGTCTTTTGAATAGTCATCAAATGGCAAATTATTGCAATGAGTTTTAAAATATTCATTATACTCGGCTAATTTCGCTTCAGCTTCTTTTCTTTCAATAGCTTTCTTTTGCTCGTTCTCGTATAATTCCTTAATTTGATTGATAAAAATATCCTTTGTTGGAATATTGAGAGATGAAATCTTGGCAATGCAAGCATTTACGCTTTCTATATCTTTTGGATCAGCTTTTTGAACTAACGTAGAAGCATAAACCATGTTGTTTCTTACGTTAGTTGCTTCTTCAAGTGTTGCGTATCGTACACCGGCTATTGTTCTATAATCATCCATGGCTTTGCCTAAAGAAAGGTTATCCAATGATTCGATTTTCATTGTGTAAATACTTTCATAGATTTCATCATCTTCATCCAGGTGAAGTCTCTTTAAAACTTGAGTCATTTCTAACAATAGCTGTTCACTGGACTTGCCTAGTTTATTAATTTTGTTACACTCTTTTACGTACGTAGAACATAGTATTGATTTAAAATCCTCATAACACCCGAAGTACTTTGCAGCACCGGATACATATCCTCCTTTATTACCGTAATTATTACCATAATCTATAAAGAATTGAGCATAAAAAGCATAGTCATAAGGATTTATGGAAAACATTTGCTTGTACATTTGAAGCCTCTCTGCCCCATCAGGCTTTTCATGTAGCATTTTTTCAAATAGTTCTTTACTTGGACCGGCAGAGGGTATGTTACCTCCTACGACTGCTTTATATATGATTCTGGGCATACATTGAATAATGCTGATCATACAGCTGGTAAACACATCAACAACAAATTGATCTTGAATCAATCCTCTTTCGGAACTAATCCTATTCATCTCCGATGAAATGTTTCCTACAAAATTAAAAGCTGAATAAGCAGCTCCATATGCTGCATTCAAAGTTCCTGCTAGGGCTGCTCCTTTGATAGCACCTTCTATGCCATAGCCACCGCCAATAAAACGTCCTCGGCAATTCTTCTTTATCTCTCGAACTAATACTTCAGCACTATGATTTCGGCATATTTGCAAATAATGCTCGGCAATTTTGATGTATAAAGTACATATATACTGATAACTTTTTGTTTTAGCAATTAATTTGTTTATTGTTGAGGGATTAGCATCAGGGTAATCTGTTTTTTCAAATAGATATTTGGCTGTGTCATTGACTGCGTCATTGATAAGTCTATCGAAAATTGTCCAGAAACCGTCTGAAAAATCCGGAGCATTTGAGAAATTGCGGTGGATTATCGGATATGTTTTGCATATATTTCTGGAATATTTATCAAAATAGCTCTCGAATTGTTCATAGAATAGAATATTCTTGTCAACTGTAAATTTTAGAGAACACATAGTAACGTTGATATCTTCTAATTCTTTATAGGCTTTTAGTTCATCGAAACTTGTGGACATAGCCGGACTCCTTTATACATAAATTCTGTATGACGTTAATGCTTGATATTCCCCACAAAATATGTTATAATAAAAGTTAAAACTTTAAGCGAGTTACATAACTCATTACAATATAATTATATCAATATTTGTATAAAATGTCAAGCGAAAATTCGATAAATTATGATAATATCTCTCAAAATAATGAGATTTCGACAAATCCCACAAAAGAAAGGCAGGAGATTTGTATGTTTTATGACAGACTCAAAGCACTCTGCAAAGCAAAGGGCACGACAATATCTGCAATGCTTAGCGACCTCAACCTCAGCACGGGCAGTACCGGAAACTGGAAGCGGGGAAAGCTCCCCGGCGGCGAGATACTTATCAAGATCGCCGATTATCTCGGCACGTCGGTGGACTATCTGATAACAGGCGAGTTCCGTGCCGACCTGACCACCGATTGTCAGCGGCTGGTAAATCTTTACAAAAGCGTCCCCGAGTTCGCCCGCTACAAGGTGCTGTGCGATTTTGAAAAGAACGTTGCAGAGGAGATAGCCCGTGTCAAGGCTCTTGAGGAACAGTGAGCTGCTTGTCGTTCCGCCTTTTTTCAATGAAACACACCCCGCTTACGCCCAGTAGAAACGACACAAGAACCGTTATCACCGCTAAAAATACTTTCATAATAACACCGCCTTTAAATTTATGCCATCGGCTTGTCCTGCATTTTGACGGCATATTTTTCCTATGCTCATTCTAGCACTGTATGGCATATATGGCAAGGTTTTTGAATTCGGGATTTTTCGATATTTTTGGAATTGAAAAATCTTGACATTGGACGTAATATGTGTTAAATTAAAAAATCATCTTGTTTTCTGACAAGAGGCATATATAATCGAAACTACTCATTAATATGAGCAAAAAATTCTAATATATTTATAATTATGAGTATTATCCCGACAAATGAGCGGCTGCCTCCGCAGATATTTCTGCAAAGTCAGCCGCTTTATTTTATCCGTCTGTAAACCGCCGACGGACGGGCAGGCTATCGCTTATCGGGAAAAAATCAGCACCCGCAGCCACAGTCGTTGTTGTTGCAGCCGCATCCACAGCCGTTGTTGCCCCAGCTGCCGTTGCCGCAGTAGCAGAACAGGATAATGAGGATGATGATCCAACAGCAGTTACCTCCGCCAAATCCAAATCCGCAATTGTTCATATACGAACGCTCCTTTTATAATGTATTTGAAACCCCTCGGACAGTGTTTCCGTCGATGTTTCATACTGCATTATATGGCGGCGGCGGAAAAGTGTTACTGCTTTTTGAAATTGCGGATAAACAAGTTCGGTGTCGATATGATGTCAGTTCGTTATTGCAAGCTCTTTTTTCATACTGTCAAATGTTGTGATAAGCTTTTCTCCCATTACATATATCTCGTTTCTCCATGGATGACCGAATAACCCCATACTCCAGTCCAAAGAAACAAAGAAGTAAAAATCTCCGTTTGGATAATAGCTTGGGAAACAGACATTGCAGTCCCTAGCTTTGTCATAATAGCAATGCTCCAAGGGTATATTTTCCTGTGGAGCAAAAACAAAGCAGTCATGCTGCCAATCTAAAGCGTACATTTCCGTTGGATTTACGCTTTGAAAAATACTGTTGACAAGCTTTTCCTGTTCATCGGACCAAATTGTATTTAAATGATATTTCTTATTTGCTAATGGTAAATTCAGCCAATTCTTACTTAATGGGTCGAAACAATAATTTTCGTTTATTTTGTCCCAAATAGAATTGTACTCATTTTCGTTAATTACTCTCATATACGATCCCTCTTTATTGTCCAAATTTTCCTTTATTTTATCATATTAATCTCGATGTTGTCAATAAAAAACATTCCGCAAATGAGATATAGGGGAGATTGTCACTTGTTTTGTAAGCTTATAGATATTTTTTGATAATCATACGTTCTGACAAATAATGCGGATTTTTTGTGCAATAATAATCCCATATCGGCAGCCATAAACAGGAAAAATCAGTTTTCGGACTGTCGGATAAAAGGAGCGATTAAAATGTATTCAAACGAAAGGCTAACCAAGAAGGCAAACCTTATCCTGAACAAGGCGTTCCTGCAGTCGGGCAGGCTGGGACACACGTATGTGGGCAGTGAGCATCTGTTGCTTGCCATGCTTGAAGAACAGGGGACGGCGGCTTACGGCGTTCTGCGTTCCTGCGGCATAAAGTCCGACAAGATCAGGAAAAGGATAATAGATATTATCGGTGCGGGGGACATTACTGCGCCCGATGAAACGGATTTTACGCCCATTATGAGGAGCATTATTGATGGTGCGATAAAGCTGGCGGTCACGGCGGGGGCACGGCTGGCAGGGACGGAGCATCTGCTGATGGCGGCGGCGTCCAAGGAAAACTGTTCACTGGCGGTGGTCATCAGCGAAACGGGGGGCAGTCTTGCAAAAATCCGTGACGCCTGCCGTGGGATTGACACTTCGGGAACTCGCATTTACGAGCCAATCTCCAAGTCAATGGCACTGTCAAAATACACCACCGACCTGACTATGCTTGCTTCGGAAAATCAGTGTGACCCTGTGTTCTGCCGTGACAGGGAGATCGAACAGGTTCTGCAGATACTGACTCGTCGTACTAAGAACAATCCCTGTCTGACGGGAGAGGCGGGTGTTGGAAAAACAGCCGTCGCAGAGGGCATTGCAGAGATGATAGCAAGCGGAAAGGCTCCCGTTGCTCTTCGGGATAAGCGTATTCTGTCCCTAGATCTGACGGCTATGCTTTCCGGTGCGAAATACAGGGGAGATTTCGAGGAAAGGATACGCCAATGTATCGAGGAAGTGACGGAAAACGGCAACATTATCCTGTTTATTGATGAACTGCATACCATTGTGGGAGCGGGGGCGGCTGAGGGCGCAATTGACGCTGCCAATATTCTGAAACCCGCCCTTGCCAGGGGAACTGTTCAGATAATCGGTGCGACTACTCTTGACGAATACCGCAGATATATCGAAAAGGACAGCGCCCTGGAACGGCGTTTTCAGCAGGTGATGATAGATGAACCGTCCGAGGAAGAGGCGGTCGGAATTCTGGGCGGTCTGCGGGAACGCTACGAGGAATTTCACGGCGTCAAGATAACCGATGAAGCGGTGGAGGCGGCTGTTACAATGTCAAAGCGGTATATAAACGACCGTTTTCTGCCCGATAAGGCGATCGACCTTATTGACGAGGCGGCTTCAAGGGCACGTCTTAAAGCAGGAGAGAAGCCCGAAACTATCAAGGAACTGTCCGATGAACTCAATCGGCTGGTCGGCAAAAAAACTGCGAAATATCCCAAATCTGACCTGCCCAGCTGGTATTCCGACAGCGAGCGGAAAATTATCCCCATTACAGCGGAGAATATCGCCGAGATAGTCTGCCAGCGGACGGGAATTCCCGTGGGACGGCTTACCTGCGGCGAAAGCGAGCGTCTGGCGGCTCTCGAAACGGAGCTGAAAAACAGGGTAGTGGGGCAGGACGAGGCGGCATCTGCGGTGGCTGCGGCTATCCGAAGAAGCCGTGTGGGACTGCGTGACCCTCGCCGTCCCATAGGTTCATTTGTCTTTGCGGGACCTACGGGTGTGGGAAAAACCGAGCTTTCCAAGGCATTGGCGGCGGCGCTTTTTGACAGCGAGGAGTCGCTTATTCGGCTTGATATGTCGGAATATATGGAGAAGCACAGCGTTTCAAAGCTTATCGGTTCGCCGCCGGGCTATATAGGCTTTGAGGACGGGGGACAGCTTACGGAAAAAATCCGCAGAAATCCTTATTCGGTGGTGCTTTTTGACGAAATTGAAAAGGCACACCCCGATATTTTCAATCTGCTGCTGCAAATTCTCGATGACGGAATTCTTACGGACAGTCATGGACGGACGGTCAGCTTCCGCAGTTCAATAATCGTTATGACGTCCAATATCGGTGCGGATAAGCTGAAACGGCGTTCGTCCATCGGCTTTGGCGGAGCAGAGGGTGAAGAGGACGAGAAGCCCGTGCTTGATGAGCTGAAGCTGCATTTTCGCCCCGAATTTCTCGGAAGAATTGATGAGATAGTTGTTTTTCACTCTTTGGGCGCTGCGGAGATGAAACGAATTGCCGAAAAGCTGTTAGACGAGCTGAAAAACAGGGCTGCCGCATTGGAGATCGCTTTGGAATTCACTCCCGAATCGGTGGCGGCATTGTCCGACTGCGAAGGTGCGTCGGACGGCGCGCGCAGGCTGAGGAAGAGCATTGCGGGTTCGGTGGAAAATCTGCTGTCCTCGGGCATAATCGGCGGGACTATCCGCAAGGGGGATAAGGCAGTGCTTTGTCTGGAAGAGGGCAAATTCATTTTTAAAACGGAGCAGCTTCTTAATAGCAAATCCTAATCAGTAATGATTATTATTATTTATATTTAATTCACCATTTGTTGATGAATGTCAATTGCCTCTATGTTATAATAATGTTGTAAATTACATTATTCACAGAAATCATGCCGAATTCTTATGTGGGTTTGGCATAAATGTAAATTTTGGAGGTAATTGATATGAAGAAATTTGTATGCTCAGTATGCGGTTATGTGTTCGAGGGCGATGCTGCTCCCGAGAAATGTCCTCAGTGCAAGGCTCCTGCAAGCAAGTTCAACGAGGTATCTTCCGAGGGCGGTCTGGCTTGGGCTGACCAGCACGTTGTAGGCGTTGCAAAGGACGTTGATCCCGAAATTCTCCAGGGTCTGAGAGAAAACTTCAACGGCGAATGCTCCGAGGTTGGTATGTATCTTGCAATGGCAAGAGTTGCTTTCAGAGAGGGCTATCCCGAGGTTGGCATGTACTACGAGAAGGCTGCATACGAGGAGGCTGAGCACGCTGCTAAGTTCGCTGAGCTGCTGGGCGAGGTCGTTACTTCTTCCACAAAGAAGAACCTTGAGCTGAGAGTTATGGCTGAGAACGGTGCCTGCGAGGGCAAGAAGAAGCTGGCTACAATGGCTAAGCAGCAGAATCTTGACGCTATCCACGATACAGTTCACGAGATGGCTAAGGACGAAGCTCGTCACGGCTGTGCATTTGAAGGTCTGCTCAAGAGATACTTTGGTTAATTTTTCCTAAAATGAGGATTTCGGCTGTGCTTTCGGGAGATTTTTCTTTCGGAAGCACAGTTTTTTATTTGATTTGCAATTGATTTTTGCGGGGGAGTATGGTATAATGCATTCAAGGTTATATTGGATGTAATTGGTTGATAAATCGGAATTTACAGAGGGGAATAATATTGCTGAAAAAGTATAGATTTGGTTTTGATATTTCAGGCTTAGTAATTTTTTTGATTGTAATGATTCCAAATTTCGTTTGGTTCTCTGTTACTGCACCAAACGATATCTTGAGAAACGAGTCGGTAACTGCTATCGTTGATATGATAGGCTCAATTTTTCAAGTATTATTTATTGCTTCTCTTTGCATTTTGATAAATAAAGAAAGAAACAAACTACACTTTTCTTCATTGATTATTTTTTCAATTATTTGTATTGCTATATATTTTATTGGGTGGGTTTTATACTATAATGGCATAACTAATTCACTTGTGATATTATCTTTGACATTTCCGCCTTGTCTTGCATTTATCCTTTTTGCGTTGGATAGAAAAAACATTATAGCAGTTGTTTTTGCCACCTGTTTTACTATTTGTCATTTGATATATGGGATAGTAAATTTTATATTGTAAATTTCGATTTGCAGGGCTTATATCACAGCACTTCTAACAGGTGCTGTAATTTTTGCTCCGGACTTTCCGAAAGTTATTTCTCTGTTTTTTACCGCTTCGATCAATTTTCAAGCAGCTTTTCATATATTCGGAACCGGTTTCCACTCTTTTCATGTAGTATACTGTTCTGCTTTAAAAAAATTTTTTGATGAAAAACCTCGTAAAATGGCGGTTTGCGGGCTTTTTTCAAAAAAAGAGAAAATTTTTTTGAAAAAACACTTGACAAATGGATTTAAATGTGGTAAGATATAATAGTCGTCAGGAACGACAAACAAAAATACCAAATGTCGGGGTGTGGCGCAGATTGGTAGCGCGCTACCTTGGGGTGGTAGAGGCCGTGGGTTCAAGTCCCGTCACTCCGACCAGATGAAATAACCTCTCAAATGGCTTTAATGTGTCATTGGAGAGGTTATTCTTATATCCGTCTGTTTTTTGAAAGTACAGTATTGAAAGATAAAGCCTTCAATATCACGGAAGAACGGCTGATGACTATCGAACCAAACGTAACCGTCAAACCCCACCCCGCCTTGAATGAATCATCGTCCAAATGCTAAAATAACCTTAAGCATCTAACCAACTCCAATGGAGTAAATGAGACACTAAAAAGATCTAATGGAGTAAATTAGCAGGAGGGCAATATGGA